>NZ_JBIWJG010000008.1:0-313422 GCF_044765045.1 Streptomyces sp. NPDC093546
CAACGGAGCGATCAACGCCCACGACTCATCCGTCAATTCATGCCGACGTACCACGAACAGAGCAACGAGCGATCGACTTTCCGGACACGGCCTAGGACCGGCCCTCGCGGCGAACACACTTACGCCGCCTCGGCACTGACGTGGCGTCAACTCGCCACCGAGGTTCAACGCCCGGCCACGCCGGTGAAGCTCCACTCAGCCGGATACCTCCGGGCCCGCCGGTCCCCCACTCGGAGGCCCCCATGCGCCGTCGCCTCGCCGGTCCCTTCGCCGGACCGCTCGCCGCGGTCGTCCTCGCCGTCCCCGCCGCCCTCCTGCCCGCCGCCGACGCGGTGGCGGTCCCGGCGGACAAACCCCAGGTGCTCCAGGCCTGGACCCAGCCCGAGCTGAGCAGCTACCAGGCCTGGGACGCCGCCCGCAGGAACCAGGCCGCCTGGCGGGCGTACGCGTTCGACTGGACGACGGACTACTGCTCCGGCGCGCCCGAGAACCCGCTCGGTTTCCCGTTCAAGGACGCCTGCGCGCGCCACGACTTCGGCTACCGCAACTACAAGGCGGCCGGCGCCTTCCCGGCCAACAAGCCCCGCCTCGACAAGGCCTTCCACGCCGACATGAACCGCGTCTGCGCGACGTACTCCGCCTCCCTGCGCACCCGCTGCCAGGGCGTCGCCTGGATCTACTACCAGGCGGTCGTCGTCGGCGGCAGGTCCTCGGGGCCGTCCGTGGCGCCCCACGGCTCCCCCCTCGCCTGACCCGCCCGGCCGTCGCATCCTGGAGTCATGGCCCGAGTCAACGACGAGGTCCAGGCGCTGCTCCAGGAGTACGCCGACCTCATCGCGATCACCGGAGGCGACGCCTTCAAGGCGCGCGCCTACGAGAAGGCCGCCCGCGCCGTCGGCGGGTACCACCGGGACGTCTCCACGCTCGACGCCAAGCAACTGCGCGAGATCCCCAACGTCGGCAAGTCCATCGCCGACAAGATCACCGAGTACCTCGCCTCCGGTCACGTCCCCGCCATCGAGGAGCGCCGCGACGCCATCCCCGCCGGCGTCCGCGAGCTGATCACCATCCCCGGGCTCGGCCCCAGGAAGGCCATCGTGCTCTACGAGGAGCTGGGCGTCTCCTCCGTCGACCAGCTCCTCGACGCCCTCCACCACGAGCGGCTGCGCGACCTGAAGGGCTTCGGCGAGAAGACCGAGGAGAACATCCTCCACGGCATCGCCCTGCTGCAGAAGGCCGGCGACCGCATCCTCCTCGACGCCGCCATGGACACCGCCGAGCAGATCGTCGCCGAGCTGTCCCGCATCACCGGCTGCGCCGGCTGCTGCTACGCCGGGTCACTGCGCCGCATGCGCGAGACCATCGGCGACATCGACGTCCTGGTGGCCGCCGAGCGGTCCGCGCCGTTCATGGAGGCCCTCGCCGGCCTCCCGTACACCGCGGAGATCATCGCGCACGGCGAGAAGAAGACCTCCCTCCGCACCACCAAGGGCCTCCAGATCGACGTCCGCGTCCTGCCCCCGGACTCCTGGGGCGCGGGCCTGCAGTACTTCACCGGCTCCAAGGCGCACAACATCCGCACCCGCGAGATCGCCGTGCGCCACAAGCTCAAACTCTCCGAGTACGGCCTCTTCGACGCCAAGAGCGGCAAGAAGATCACCTCCGAGACGGAGGAGGACATCTACGCCCGCCTCGGCCTGCCCTGGATCCCGCCCACCCTGCGCGAGGACCGCGGCGAGATCGCCGCCGGACTGCGCGGCGACCTCCCGGACCTCGTCCAGGAACGCGACATCAAGGGCGACCTGCACACCCACACCGACCTCACCGACGGCCTCGCGCCGCTGGAGGACATGGTCGCCGCTGCCGCCGAGCGCGGCTACGCCTACTACGCGGTCACCGACCACGCCCCCGACCTCGCCATGCAGCGCATGACCAAGGAGAAGATCCTCGCCCAGCGCGAACGCGTACGCGCACTGGACCGCGCCCACCACGGCATGCGCCTCCTGCACGGCACCGAGCTCAACATCGGCCCCGAGGGCACCGTCGACTGGCCCGACGACTTCCTCGCCGGCTTCGACCTGTGCGTGGCCTCCGTCCACTCGCACTTCACCCTCGGCCGCCAGGCCCAGACCCGCCGGCTCGTCCGCGCCTGCGAGAACCCGCACATCGCCGTCCTCGGCCACCCCACCACCCGGCAGCTCGGCAGACGCCCGCCCATCGACGCCGACTTCGACGCGGTCTTCGAAGCCTGCGCCCGCACCGGCACCGCCCTGGAGATCAACGCCCACCCCAACCGCCTCGACCTCCGCGACGAGGACATCCTGCGGGCCAAGCGGTACGGCGTGAAGTTCGCCGTGAACTCCGACGCCCACGCCGTCACGCACCTGCCCTACCTGCGCTACGGCATCGGCACGGCACAGCGCGGCTGGCTCACCAAGGACGACGTCGTCAACACCTGGCCGCTGACCAGGCTGCGCCGCTTCCTGCGCGGCAGTGGCGTCACCGTTTCGTAAGGCCGCCGACCCGCCCGAACGGACCTCTCCGCGCCTACGGTGAAGCTCCCTTTCCCGTACAGGAGTTCACCATGCGCGCCCAGTCCCTCGCCGCCACTGTCCTCGCCGCTGCCGCCGCTCTGGCCCTGACCGGCTGCGGCGGCGACACGCAGCCGTCGGCGGACAAGCCACCGGCCGCCCCGGCCACCAGCAGCGCCACCACCGGAGGCACCGCCGGCAGCACCACCGAAAGCACCACCAGCCCCAGCGCCCCCGAAGCCCTCCGCTTCACCGGCACCACCGTCGACGGCAAGCCCTTCGATGGTACGAGCCTGGCCGGCAAGCCCACCGTCCTGTGGTTCTGGGCCCCCTGGTGCCCCAAGTGCAAGGCCCAGTCCGCCGAAACCGCCAAGGTCGCCGCCGAGTACGTCGGCAAGGCCAACGTCGTGGGCGTCGCCGGGCTCGACAAGCAGGCCGCCATGAAGGACTTCGTGACCCGGAACAAGGTGGACGCCTTCCCGCAGCTCTCCGACGAGATGGGCGACATCTGGAAGAAGTTCGAGGTCACGCAGCAGAGCGTGTACGTCGTCCTCGACAAGGACGGCAAGACCACCTTCTCCGGGTCGCTCCCCGGCGGCGAGGGACTCGCCGACAAGGTCGCGAAGCTCGTCGGCTGACCCACTGATGACCGACCTGCCCTTCGCTCTCGCCCTGTCCGCGGGCATGCTCGCCGCCGTCAACCCCTGCGGCTTCGCCCTGCTCCCCGCCTACCTCTCCCTCCTCGTCCTCGGCGACGACACACCCACCCGCACGGCCGCCGTCGGCCGCGCCCTGGTCGCCACCGCCGGGCTGACCGCCGGCTTCACCGCCGTCTTCGCCCTCTTCGGCCTCGCCGTCGCCCCGGTCGCCGGCCAGGTGCAGGAGCACCTGCCCTGGTTCACCGTCGTGTTCGGCGTCGTCCTCGCGCTCGTCGGCGGCTGGCTGCTGGCCGGCCGTACGCTCCCGGCGATGCTGCCGAAGATCCGCCGGGCGCCCGGCGTCACGCGCTCGCTGCCCTCGATGGCCCTGTTCGGCGCCGCGTACGCCATCGCCTCGCTCGGCTGCACCATCGCGCCGTTCCTCGCGATCGTCGTTTCCGCCTTCCGCAGCGGCTCGACCGCCGAGGGCACGCTGCTCTTCGCCTCGTACGCCGCCGGCATGGGCGCCATCGTCGGCGCCGCCGCCCTCACGGTGGCCCTCACCCGCACCACCCGCGTCAGCGGGCTGCGCAAGCTGGGCGCGGCCGCCTCCCGCCTCGGCGGGGCCCTGCTGCTCCTGGTCGGTGCCTATGTGGCGTACTACGGCTGGTACGAGATCCGCGTCCTGCGCGGCGGCGCCGCCGACGACCCGGTGGTCGACGCGGCGGGAGTGGTGCAGGGAACGATCGCCGACGCCCTCGACGGCATCGGCGTACCGGTGGTGGCGGCCGTCCTGGGGCTGCTGGTGGTGACCGCACTTGTGTTGCGGCGCCGTCGCCGCAGCCGTACCGCCGCCGAGGGGTGAGCGGCACCTCACCCCTCGGCGGGGCCGTCAGGACGGGATCGCCTTCAGCTTCGTGGTGAAGACGTGCTCGGCGATGTCCTCGCCGAGCTTCAGCCCGTCCGTCGCGTCCCACGGGTAGTGGACGCCCAGATACACGCGGCTGTCGGCGTTCTCCCGCGCCGCCTGGCTGAAACTGGTGTACGACCGCGTCCGCACGGGCGCGTGCGGATCCTCGGTCGTCAGGCTGAAAGAGACCCCGTCACCATCGAAGAAACGTTTCATGATCCCGGCCCACGCGCCCGCGAACGCCGCGTGGCCCGACGCCCATGCCGGGAAGCACGGCGTGGTGTTCACCCCCGCCCGGTTGGCCGACAGCGGCTTCCACGCCGGGTCGAGACCCCCCTCCCGGATCGCGGACACCGGCCGCCACAGGTCGATCGTCGTCAGGTACTTCACGTCCCACTCAGCGATCGCCGCGTCGGCCATGGCGATCGACACCAGCGCGAACAGCCGCGCGTTCTGGTACGTGTTCAGGCCGCGCGCCTGCGCGACCTCCTTGGTGTGCTGGAGCAGCTGCCCCGGCGGCTTGTACGTGCCGTCGAGGTCGTTCGCCCAGAACCAGGCGATCGCCGTCTGGTCGGTCGTCCGCTCCGCCGAGTCCGCCGCGCCCAGCCGCCGCACCGTGTCGACCTGGCTCTTGTACGCGGGGCTCGCCAGCATCTTCTCGTACGTGCCGTACATGCCCGGCGTCGGCGGCCGGAACTGCGCGCCGGAGGTGAGCGCGAACGGCTTCACCTCGCCCCAGCGCGGCGTGGCCGCCTCGCTCGCCTGGTCGCAGCCGGGGTCGGGCAGGTCCGGGTAGCTGGTCGGCCGCCACGCGCCGGGCACCCCCTCCGCCGTGTACACCCGCTGGTCGTCGGCCTTGTCACCGGCGCGGGCGTTGCGCAGCTGGGTCACCATCTGGTTGACCACCGTGGTGTCCAGCAGGTCGAAGTCGGTCGGCTGCGTCCCGAAGCGCTGCGTGAACGTGCTGTTCAGGTACGCCTTCTGCTCGGGGAAGAGGTCCAGCAGGACGTTGTAGGCGGTGCGCCCCACCACCCGCTCCTCCTCGCCCGGGCCCTCGTTCCAGGCCGCGTAGTTCGAGGCGGCGATGTACGGCTCCGAGGTCATCCGGTGCCAGCGGAGGCGGTAGGAGCTCTCCGCGTCGTACATCGCGGCGTTCAGCATCGCGGCGGCACGGGCCAGCGGGCCGGGGGCGCCGCCGCGCGTGCGCATGAGCTGGAGGAGCACGTCGTTCCAGTAGTGCACCGGGTCACCGGTGTAGTTCGGGGGAGCGGCGACCGCGTGCTGCGGCGGCAGCGCGACCGAGGTCCCGGCGGCCGCGGCCAGCGCGACGGCGAAGGCGACGACGCGTCTTCGGTGGGTACGGCGGCGTGAGGTCACGGTGCTGATCCTTTCGGCGAGGCGATGTCGCGTCAGGTGCTACCCGCGGTACACATCCGCACGCGACCGGCCTGCGGAATGACCGGTTTCGGCCACCTCAAGGTCCGGCTCCCGCCCACGCGGCCAGCAGCGCCGCCGCCGCGCCCACCAGCGGATCGTCACCGTGGCCGAGCCCCTGGGCAGCGGCCAGCGCGGCGGCCACGACCTCCGTATCCCGCCGCTGGACACCCGCCGCCAGCAGCGGCGCCCACACCTCCGGTCCGGCCGCCCCGGACACCTCGCCCGCCCAGCGGGCGACGTCCCGCGGCTCCGCCTGGGGCAGCGGCGGCGGTCCCGGCGGCCGCTCGACCGGAACGGGCCCGGACCGGACGGCGGCGGCCAGGGCCGCGGCCAGCGTCGTGTGGTAGCAGGTCCCGAAGACGTACGCCGCCGCCTTGGCGCCGTCCAGACCGGCCCACACCTCCGCGCGGTGCACCGGGCTCGGCACCGCGCCGTCCGGACGGGCCGCCTCCGCCAGCGCGGCCCACGCGTCGTACACGAGCGCGTCACCGGTGGCCCCTGCGGGCCCGGCCCCCGGCGGGTGCTCCAGCGCCGTGTCGCACAGCAGCAGCTCCGCCAGCAGGTCCAGGCCCCCGCGCACCAGCTGCGCGCCCAGCAGCACCCGCACCGTCCCGCGCAGCCGCGCCACCTCCCCGGCCCCGCCGAGCAGGTCCCGGCGGCGGGCGAAGTCCGTGGCGTAGAACAGCGCGTGCGTCAGGGCGTACGTCTCGCTCGCCGTCAGCTGGAGCACGTCCGGGTCCAGCGCCGCGACGCTCCCCCGGTACAGCGTCCCCAGGTCCGGCAGCCGGGCCGGGGCCGTGAAGCCGCCCCGGTCGGCGAAGTACCGCAGCTCCAGCCGCCCCAGCACCGGCTTGTACGCGCGGCAGTGGCCCCCCGCGTCCGCCGCCAGCAGCTCCCCGCACACCGCACGCAACCGCGGCTGCGGCCGGCCCAGCACCTCCAACAGCGCCACCAGGTTCAGGTGGTACGGAAACAGCTCGTCACCGCGGCGCAGCCCCCGCGCGAACTCCGCCTCCCCGGCGGCGTCCT
The DNA here is from genome assembly GCF_044765045.1 of Streptomyces sp. NPDC093546. Taxonomy (NCBI): domain Bacteria; kingdom Bacillati; phylum Actinomycetota; class Actinomycetes; order Kitasatosporales; family Streptomycetaceae; genus Streptomyces; species Streptomyces sp. NPDC093546. The sequence continues at coordinate 6,546 of NZ_JBIWJG010000008.1, forward strand.
CCGCCAGGTCCAGCGCCCGCCGCGCGAGCGGCGCGTCCTTCGCCACCACCCCCGCCCGGTCCAGCACCCGCACCAGGCCCAGCAACTCCAGCAGCGGCCCCGGCCGGAACGGCCGCCGCGGCAGGAACTCCTCCCAGCGGCCCGGCGCGAACCACTCCAGGTTCGCCTCCACCCAGCGCAGCGCCCCCGCGAGCACCCGCCGGTCCGCCGGTCCCGGCCCCGCGCTCACCGCCCGCTCCGCACCCGCAGCAGCGCCAGCACCACCACCAGGACCCCGCCCAGCACGCCCAGATCCGCCCACCACGGCAGCAGCCCGCCCCCGCCCAGCAGCGTCTGCCGGGCCAGGTCGACGGCGTACGTCATCGGGTTGGCGTACATCACCCACGCCAGCCACCGCGGCGCGTCCTCGGCGCTGAAGACCGAGCCCGACAGGAACAGCATCGGGAACATGGCCAGCTGCACCGTCGCCTGAAGCGTCTGCATCCGCGTGATCACGGTCGCCAGGCACAGCCCGATGACGCTGAACACGGTCGCGGCCAGCGCGTAACACCCCACCGCCGCCACGAACCGCCCGGGCGTCAGCTCCACACCCATCAGCGGCGCGAACGCGAGCATCAGCACGCTCTGCACGGTCACCGTCCCGGCCCCCGCCACCACCTTCCCCAACGGCAGGCACACGCGTGGCACCGGCGCCACCAGCAACTCGCGCAACACCCCGAACTCCCGGTCCCACGCGTACGACTGGCCGGACGCCACCCCGATGGACACCACCTGGATCGCGATGATGCCCGGGAAGACGTACGCGCTGAACGGCACGGGCTCGGCGCCCGCCGCGCCGACCGAGCCGATCATGCCGTCGAAGCCGACCGCGTACACCAGCACGAAGAACAGGATCTGCACGGCCTGGCTGAACAGCACACCCGGCCGCTTCACCTGGCGCAGCAGATCGCGGTGGGCGATGACACCGATCGCGGCGAGCGAAGGCCCCGCCGTCACGGCCCTCACGACGCACTCCCCGCCGCCGCCACGTACACGTCGTTCATGGACGGATGGCGCACGGACACGGTCAGCCCCGGCACGTCCAGGGCCCGCACCACCGCGGCGATCCGCGCCTCGGGATCGGCGCAGTGCACCGCCACCCCGCCCGGCTCGACCAGCGGCTCGAAGCCCGCCGTCCGCAACTGCCGCACCGCCGCCTCCTCGTCAGCACAGCTCACCACGATCCGCGACGCCTCCAGACTGCTCTTCAGCTCGGCCACACCGCCGCGGCGCACGACCCGGCCGGCCCGCAGGATGACGATCTCGTCGGCGTACTCCGCCTCGTCCATGTAGTGCGTCGCGAACAGCACGGTCACGCCCAGCTCGGCGCGCAGCCGCAGCAGGTCCGCCCAGACGGTCGCGCGCGCGGCAGGGTCCAGGCCGTTGGTCGGCTCGTCCAGGACGATCAGACCGGGCCGGTGCAGCAGGGCACGGGCGATCTCCACCCGCCGGGCCAGCCCGCCGGACAGCTCCTCCACCGGCTGACGGCGCCGGTCCACCAGCTCGAACAGCTCCAGCAGCAGCGCGATCCGCTCCCGCGCGTCCGCCCGCCGCATCCCGAACAGCCGCGCATGGAACCACAGATTCCGCTCCACCGACAGCTCCTTGTCCAGCGTCCGCTCCTGGAACACCAGCCCCAGGCGCCGCCGCGCCGCCATCGGCGCCTCGCGCACGTCGTGCCCGAAGATCCGCACCGTCCCGGCGTCGGGCCGCGCCGCCGTCGACAACACGCCCAGCAGACTGGACTTGCCCGCGCCATTGGGCCCGAGCAGCGCCGTGATCCGGCCCGGGGGAGAAGCCATCGACACACCGTGCACGGCGGTCACCCGGCCGTGGCGCACCACCACGTCGGCCAGCTCGAACGCCGGCGCTCCGCCGCCCGTCCCGCTCACCTCCGCCGCCCTCACGGCACTCACGCGAGCCCCAGCGTGCGGTCCCACGGCAGCGGTACGCCGTCCTCGACGGGCAACAACGACAGCGCCACGCCCGCCGCGCCCTCCAGCATCCCCGCCGTGTCCACGGCCCGGTGCGGCACCGGCGAACGCGCCGCCGCCGGAAAGCGCATCAGATGCCGGAAGCCGAACGGCGCCTCCTCCTCGGCACACGCGAGCACCTTGTCCACGAGCCGCTCCCGCCCCGCCGCCAGCTCCGCGTCACCCGTCATCGCCGCGGCCCGCGCCACGATCCGCAGCAGGCCCGCGTAGCCATGGCACACCGTCGCGCCCTCGATCGCCCACAGCGCCTCGTCGCGCCGCAGCGCCGCACGCAGCCCCTCGACGGCCGCCGCGCACCACTCCGGCCGCTCCATCGCCCGCCCTGCCCGCACCAACGCCGCGGCCACACCCGGAGTGCCGTAACACCACGCCGTCCGCGTGAACAGCGCGTTCGGGCGCCGCTCCGCCACCTCGTACTCCAGCCCTGCGCGCGCCGGCCAGTACGGCCCCGCCTCATCGCGAAGCGTCCAGCCCAGCAGCCAGTTGGCGATCCGCTCGACGGCCTCGCGCAATTCGTCTACGTCGCGCCCCGCCTCGTACGCCGAACAGAGCACCGCCAGCGGGCCCGCGATGCCGTGCGCCATCCCGAGGTTGAGGTCACCGCGCGGATAGTCGCGCCGGTCCCGCTCACTGACCTGCAACTCCGGTGGCACCCACCACCCCGGCACCTCGTGCCCGTCCACCCGCACCGGCTTGGTCAGGCGCACCAGGTGCCGCAGCGACTCGGTCAGCGCCGACTCGACGGCGGGCGAGGCCTCCGCCGGATCGGCCGCCGCGTCCAGCAGCAACCGGGTCGTCCCGGAGAGGCCGTTGATCAGGTCGTACGCCGCCCAGTCCACGCCCGGGCCGGTACGCGTTCGGAACACCGCCAGCCGGTCCAGCTGGTCCTCGGCCAGCCAGGCGGCCAGCTTCCGGCGCAGCCCGGCGTAATGCCCCTCCGGACCGGCGCAGGTCTGCGCGGCGGCCAGCAGCGCGGCCGGACCGGAGAACAGCCCCCGGCTCGGCGCCGTGGCCATCGCCCGCCCGGCCGCCGCCAGATGCCGGTGCGCCACCGGCCGCCACGCCTCGTCGGCGCGCGCGAGCTCGCCGTACAGCAGCGCGGTCCCGGGCAGGCCGTTGGCGAGCGTCAACGGCCCCCACATCACCGCGTCGTACACCGGGTCCCGGTTGTCGTCGCGCGAGGCGACCGCCGCCACCCGGTCGGGGTCGGCGAGCCGCTCCGCCACCAGCTCCACGGCCTGGGCCGTACGGACCGCTGTCGTCATGACCGGTGCCTCCGGCGGTTGAGGTGATCCTGCACCGCGCCCCGGGCGATCCCCAGCACGGTCAGCTCGCGGGCGCTCTCCCCGCCGAAGAGCCGGTTGCAGACCATGTGCAGCAGGCTGCCCACGACCCGCCCCTCCGGCGTGCCGCCCGCCTCCCGTACGACACGGGCCAGCTCCCGTACGGCCTCGTCACGCGGGCGCAGCGCGTCCAGCGCGCCCGCACCCGCCGGGTCCCGGTCCCCGGTGAGCCCGGGCCAGCCGCCGTACGGATCGACCGTACGGCGCCAGTGCGCGGCGCGGCCCCGGTACGCGGGCGGCAGGTCGCGGCGCCCGCCGGTCATCGACAGCCAGGCCGCCGCCGCGTCGTCGCCGCAGTCCTCCGCGAGGAGCGGATGACCGGGGTCCGGAGGCCCGAAGGCGTGCGCCAGCGCGGCGCAGGAGAGGACGGCCAGGTCGTCGACGCCGTACGCGTTGGCCGGGTCCTTCGCCAGTCGCAACAGCGCGAGCGCCGCCTCGCTGTCGCACTGGAAGACCCGCTCCGCGAGCCGCTGCGCGGCCGGACCGCCGTACCGCTCCACCTCCGGGTCGTACGCGGCCAGGGCGTGCCCGCGTACCAGCCCCCGCTCCCGCCACCGCGCCAGCAGCGCCCCCACGGCCGGGGCCCCCTCGCCCCACAGCCGCGCCGGGTCGGGGCCGTGCAACCGCAGCCGCAGGTGGTGGCCGCCCTCGTCGGTGTAGCGGATGAAGAACCAGCCGTCGGCGCCGTGCCCGGCCGCCGTCGCGACCAGCTCGGGGACGTGGTCCCGCAGCAGGTCGTCCTGCGTCCGCGCCGAGCCGTACAGCTTCAGGTACAGCCACTCGCCGCCCAGGCCGTGCACGGTCCGCGCGGGCTGGTGGCTCCCCGCGTACGGGCGGCGGCGCTGCCCCTCCGCGTCGCGGCGCGTCAACGGCACCACCAGCTCCGCCAGATGCCCGGCCAGCGGGCTGTCCAGCCACCCCTCGTACTCGCCCGGCACCTCCTGCGCGATCAGGTCCGGGTGACGGGCGACCTGGTCCCGCAGCAGCTCCCGGTGGAACGCGTCGTCCAGGTCCAGCAGCAGCCGCTGGTCCGCCGTGACGGCCAGGACCCGGCGCGGCACGTCCCAGGTGGCGCGCCAATCGGCCACCGCGCGCGACCAGTCCCCGCCCGCCGGGTCCCGCAGCGCGTCGAGCCGCCACACGGCCGGCGCCAGGACGAACCTCCCGTACCGCACGCGCGGCACGAACGGCGCGTCGGCGAGCGTGCCCCAGTTCCACGGCTCCCACAGCCGCTGCCCCTCCAGGCCGATCTCCCACAGCAGCCGTACGGCGTTGGGCGCCTGGGCCGGGGCGCTCACCATGTTGCCGAGGACCGGGACGATCTCGCGGCCCGTGGGCAGGTGCACGGCGGTCAGCCGCTCCAGCGTCGCCCCGATGCCGATGTCGGCGAGCCGCAGCTCCTCGACCCCGCCGCCCGGCACGTCGGGCACGCCGACGCCGATGCGGCGGCCGGTGGCCGGGACGGTGTGCGCCAGGTTCGCCGCCCGGCCCGAGCGGGGCCGGAACGCCAGGTCCACCGGGACCGCCCCCGCGACGTGCACCGGATCGTCACGGTGCAGCGCCGCGAACTCCGCGCGCCAGACCGGGTCCATGTCCGCGAAGCGCGCGAAGGTCGACCCGGCGCGGTGCGACCCGGGCGACGGCGCCAGGAAGACCCGGAACTCCCCGTCGTCCAGCGCCTCCACCGACGGGGCCACCACCTGGACGGTCACCTCGCACGAACTCGGCAGTTCGGCGGGATCGTCGGGGCCCACGTGCTCGTGACGCAGCTCCGCCAGGTCCTCGTCGGCCAGGACGACCTCGCGCCGCCCGGCGCGCAGCGCGCCCGCCACCAGCCGCGCCATCGCACGGTCCCGGCGCGCGGAGCGCGGATCGTGCGGCTCCACGGGCGCCGCCTCGCTGTTGGGCCAGCCGTAACCGGCCGGAGCCCCGAGCCCGGTCGACTCGTCGACGAGCTCCAGGACCGGCACCAGGCGGTCGGCGCCGTACACGTCGAGGAAGCGGCGGTGGTAGTCGCGCAGCGCGAACAGCCCGAGCTTGGGCCGGGACAGCCGCCACATCACCTCGGTGGCCCGCTCGACCACCTCCCGTACGGAGTACGGGAGGTGCAGTGCGGCGTCGAGCCGGGTGTCGACGTGCAGGGGCGTGTCGTCCGGCTCCACCGCCCGCGCCGTCGCCAGCAGCCGGGTCAGCTCGGCGTGACCCGCGCCGACGGGGCGGTCGTCGTACGCGTGCCGCTCGCGCTCGACCGCCAGCAGGCCCTCGTGGACGCGGCGCGTCTCGGCGGACGGGCCCCGCACGGTCGCGAGCAGCCCGAGCACATGGTGCAGCGGGTCGCCACCGTCCAGGGGCGGGCGCAGCGCGGTGACGAGGATCTCCTGGCGCACCAGCTCCGCCAGCAGCCCCCGGATCCGCTCGACCGGTGCCCCGGGGAACCCCTGGGCGGTGTGCGGCACGAGCTCCTCGTACGGCACCGGCGCCACCGCCCCGGCCACCGCCCGCGCGACGACCGGTGTGTGCCGCACCGACACCGTGGAGCGGCCCTCGCCGGTCTCCGGGAGCCGTACGCCCTGGTTGGAGGGTGCGGTGAGGACCAGACGGTCCCCGCGTACGGCGAGGGCCTGGTGCGCCTGGACGGTCAGCGCGGCGAGGACGGCCGGGTCGCGCTCCAGGCGGTGGACGACCCGCGTGAGCCACTGCAGGTCGACGTGCGTGCGGGTGAGGTGGGCCGTGCCGCGCGCCGCCTTGGCCGTCGAGTCGAAGTGCCCGGCCGCCACGCCCGCGAACAGCCCGAAGGGCGTGGGGCGGGTGCGCATCCTGATGTCGTAGCGCGCCACCGCGAGCGCGGCCCGGCGCAGCCGGGCCGCCTTGACGCCCGCGGGCCCGTGCGCGGCGACGCGGCGGACGAGGGCGCTCAGGCTGGGGGAGGCGAGTTCGAGCGCCTCGGCGAGCAGCGGATCGGCGGCGGCGCGGTCGAGCACCGCGGCGCACGCGCCGAGGTCCGGGGGACCGTCGCCGGTCCCGCCGGTCCCGGCCGTCCCCGGGGCCAGCGGGGCCCGGTACAGGAAGACGTCCTTCGCCTCGAACAGTGCCGGTCGTGCCGGCGGTGCCGGCGGTGTCGGTCGTGTCGGCGGTGTCTCCGGTGCCGCTTCCCCCACGGGTCTCCCCTCTCCTCCTCCGAACGGACCTGAACGCCCGTGGGACCGGGGCGGGCAGTCGCCGGCCCCGGCCCCACGGACGCGTCGCGGTTGCGGTTCAGCAGCAGTGGCTGCAGCCGGAGCCGCCGCCCTCGCTGGTGCAGCCCGGGGTGCAGTAGGAGATGCTCGTGATGGCCGGGCCGGCGACGGACTGCTCCACGCCGATCTCCAGGTCGAGGTCGAACAGGTTTCCGTCGTTCTGCGACTGAGCAGGGGTGTTGATTCCCATGCTGAACTCCTCCGTGAAACCGAATGGATGTTCGTGGATCGCGATCCGGTGCCTCACGGAATCACGCCGCGTGATGCCCGTTCAATGGCTTCCGCCCGGCTTGGCAGTCCTGGCAGTTCGCTGGCAGGACGGCCATGACGGGACGGCCGCACCGCGATCGCGCGCACATCGGTTTCCGGTCGTACATCAATTCGGTGGCACGGGACCGTGAACCGATGAGTCAGTTCTGGATACGTACGTGATGTGTGTTCGGACGAAGCTCTGCTGACCGCCGTGGCCCGCGGCGACCAAACCGCCCTCCGCGCCCTCTACGAGCGGCATGCCGCCGCCATGCTCCGCCTCATCCGCAGGCTCACCTCCGACCAGGGAGTCTCCGAGGAGATCCTCCAAGAGGCATGGTTCGCCGTATGGCGCTCGGCGAGCGGCTTCCGGGGCGACTCCAGCGTGCGCGGGTGGCTCCTCGGCGTCGCCAGACGCCAAGCCCACAACCAGCTCCGCAGATCCCGCCCACAACTCACCGACATCGCCGAAGCCCAGGACGTCCCCGACCCCGCACCCAGCGTGGAGGACCAGATCCTGAAAGAAGCCGAACGCACCGAACTCGCCGCAGCCGTACGCGCCCTCCCCGAACACCTCCGCGAAGTGCTCGCACTCGTCCTCATCGAAGAACTGCCCTACCCCGAAGTGGCCACCGTGCTCGCCATCCCCGTGGGTACCGTCAAAAGCCGGATGTCCCACGCGCGAAGGCGGCTGGGCAGCATGCTCGCCGCCACGCGGCTGGAAGGAACGGGACGACGATGACCGACCACCACCACCCCCACCACACCACCGAACACCTCACCGACGACGTCCTGGCGCGCCTCGCCGCCACCCCCACACCCCACCCCGACCACACCACCCCCCACCACACGCACATGGCGCACTGCCCCGACTGCCGAACCCGCCTCGCCATCTGGCAGGACATCGGAGCGGCGGTACGCATCACCGAAACCCCGGCCGAAGCAACCACCCACGCCGAAGCCGCCCCCACCCCGCCCCCCTTCGACACCCTGCTCGGCCCCGCCCTCGCCGACCTCACCCGCCCCGCCGGCACCACGGACCTCAACGGCCTCACCGAGGCCCCGGCCCACTCCCCGGCCCAGCCCCAGCCCCCGGCCAAGCCCCAGGTCCGCACCCCCGGCGTCGCCCGCCCCTGGCGCACCGCATGGCAACTCGCCGTCAGACAAGCCACACTGATGCCCAGCCTCTGGGCACCCCTCAGCGCCGCCGGATTCGTCGGAGCCGCCCTCCTCGCGTCCACGCACGTACCGGACCGTTTCGCCGTACGGCTCTTCGGCGCCGTGGCCGTCCTGCTGGTGATGTTCGGCGCGCTGATGGTCGCCTCACCCGGTCGGGACCCCCGCCGCGAGCTGCTCTTCACCCTCCCCGTGCCGCCCGCCGCCGTGTTCCTCGCCCGCCTCACCGTGGTGCTCGCCGTCGACGTGACCCTCGCCATGGCCTGCTCCGCCCTCGTCGACGGGCCAGGATGGTGGCCCGTGGTCTCCAGCTGGCTCGGCGAAGCCCTGCTCGCCGCCTCCCTCGCCCTCGCCCTCGCCGTCCGCCACTCACCGGCCGTCGGCGCGGCATCCGGCGCCACCCTCTGGATGCTCGGAGTGTTCGGCGGACCCCAGGGCATCCTCGCCACCCCCTTCGACGGCCTGCTCGACATCCTCCTGTCCACCACCCCGTGGACCCTCCTCGCGGCCGCCGCCCTCCTCGCCTGGGCCGCCACCGCCATGCGCTCCTTCGGCGCCACGGGCACACAGCCGTCGTAGCTCCGGCGGCCCGCACACGTCGGCGAATTCTTCCGCGCCGGCCGTGAACCACCCCAGGCCGCACCGCTACGTACAGGGTGTACCGCCGCTTTCGGCCGGCATCCCGGTAGCCGCCGCCGGGCGGCGGTACACCACGCACGGCCGGCACCCCTGAGCGGGAGCCGAAAACGGGAGGAGCCGACATGACCGCTGCGACGTGGTGGACCCACGAGGTGCGCCGCTGCGGGAGGCAGGCGTACGCCCTGCCCCTGCTGGCCGCCCTCCTCGCGTACGCGGCGATGGCCACCGGCCCCGGCGGCGGCGCGCTCCTCGGACGCGCCCTGCTCACCACCGCGCTGCCCGCCGCCACCGCACTCGCCAGCGCGGCGATCGTCGCCCGCGAGCCCCTGCTCGAACTGCACCTCTCCCTGCCCACGCCGTACGCACGCACCGTCGCCCGCCGCCTCGCCTGGCCCGCCACCGTCACCGCGTTCGCCGCCGTCGCGCTGGTGAGCCTCCTCGCGACCACCGGCCGGGACCTCGACCCCGTGCCCACCCTGCTCGAACTGGCCGGGCTCACCGCCCTGCTGAGCGGCGCCGCCGTCTGGGCGACCGTTCGGACCGGCTCCGCCGCCCCCGCCACCGGCCTCGTCGTCGCGGCCGTCCTCGCCAAACTCCTGCTGGTCGACCGCGTCGTACCCGACGGAGCCGCGCAGGCCGTGCCCGCGCTGCTCGCCGGGGCCTGGCTCACCGCCCTCGCGCTGCGCGCCCTCGGCCCCGGCGGACACACCGGCGCCCACCTCCGCCCCACCACAGGACCGCACGGACCGCACGGACCGCACGGACCGCACGAATCGCACCTCGGCACCCGGGAGGGAGCATGACCGCACTGCTGTGGACCCTGCGGTACGAGGCCCTCATGGCCGCCCGCCGCAAAGTCGTCTGGGGCGCCGTCCTGCCGCTCGCCCTGCTGAGCCTGCTGCTCGCCGCCACCTCACCCGTCGTCACCGGACACGGCGACCCCGCCGCCCGCACCGGCGCCGCCGCCGTCCTCGTCAACACCCTCTGCACCCTCGGCGTCGGCCTCGCCCTCGCCGACCGCCTCCGCCGCGACATCGAAGCCCGCGGCATGCCCGAACTACTCGCCGCCACCCCGGCGCGCCCCCTCCCACGCACCACCGGAACCCTCGCCGGCCCCCTCCTCACCGCCCTCGGCCCCATCGCCGCCCTCTTCCTCCTCTACGCCACCGTCGTCTCGGCCACCAGCGGAACCCTCACCCCACTCGGCTCCGCCGCCGTCGCCCTGACCACCGCCGTGCTCCCCGCCGCGCTCCTCGTCACCGCCCTCGCCGGACTCCTCGGCGTACTCCTGCCAGTGGCCGCCGCCCGCGCCGTCACGGTCGTACTGTGGCTATGGGCCTGTCACTTCCCCCCGACCTTCTCACCGCTCCCCACAGCGACCGGAACCGTCCTGTCACCGCTCGGCGGCTACGCCCTGGTGGCGTGGGCACACGCGCCGCAGGTGTGGGCGACCCGGCAGGGCACCGGCGCGCTGCGCCCCGCCGTCAGCGACACCACCGCCCTGCTGAACATCGCCCTCGTCCTGGCCATGGCCGCCGTCTGCTACGCACTGGGACACCTCGTCGCCCGCGCCAAACACCACGGAGCATCATGAACATCACCACCGAGCAGCTCACCAAAATCCATCCAGGCGGCCGCCGTGCCCTCGACGCCGTCGACCTCCACATCGACAGCGGCACCGTCGGACTCCTCGGCGCCAACGGCGCGGGCAAAACCACCCTCCTGCGCATCCTCACCGGAGTCCTGCGCCCCACCTCCGGGCGCGTCACCGTCGCCGGACACGACCTGTCCACCAGCGCCGGCCTCACCGCCGTCAAACGCACCCTCGGCTACCTCCCGCAAGAGCTCGCCCTCTACCCCGACCTCACCACCCGCGAATTCCTCGACTACATCGGCGTCCTCAAAGGCATCCACGACAAACGCGAGCGCCGCCGACAAGTCGACGAGCACATCGCCGAAGTCGGCCTCCAAGACCGCGCCCGCGAACGACTCGCCGGATTCTCCGGCGGCATGAAACGCCGCGTCGGCATCGCCCAAGCCCTCATGGGCAACCCCACCGTCCTCATCGTCGACGAACCCACCACCGGCCTCGACCCGCACGAACGCATGCGCTTCCGCACCCTCCTCGCCGGACTCGGCCGCGGCCGCACGGTCCTCCTCTCCACCCACATCCTCGACGACGTCGCCCAAACCTGCCCCGAAGTAGCCGTCCTCTCCACCGGCCGGCTCGTCTTCCACGACACCACCACCGCCCTCGTCAGCCAAGCCGCCGGCTGCACCTACCTCACCCGCGCCACCGGTGCCGGCGGCCCACCCCCCGGCGCTGAAGTGGTCAGCGCCGTCACCACCGCCGAAGGCACCGAATACCGCATCGTCACCACCACACCGCCCGCCGGAGCACGCCCCGTCGAGCCCTCACTCGAAGACGGCTACGCCGCCCTCCTCGCCGCCGACGGCGCCACCCACCACCCCACCAGCACACTCCGACAGTGAGGCAGCAACACCCGTGAACACAACGCACACCCACAACACCCACAACCGCAACCACAGCCGCCACCGCACCCACACCGGCCTGGCCGTCCTCATCAGCGGCCTCACCCTCACGCTCACCGTCAGCCTCACGGCCTGCGGAGGCGGCGGCCGCACCGACCCCGCCACCAAAGAACCCGTCCCCCTGCCCAGCCCCACAGCGGCCAGCCAGCAGATGAGCGAAAAGAACCTCGGCTACATGTGGCCCCTCACCGTCGACCACGGCACCGCCGAATGCCGTAAAGGCGAGCAGGCCGTCTTCACCACCCCCGACGGCACCACCTACGCGCTCAACGACCGTGCTGAAAAGGCCGGTTACCGCACCATCGACGCCGTACGCGCCACCGGCGAAGGCGGCGACAAGGTCAGCCTCGGCACCCTCCTCAGCACCACCATGAAACTCTGCCGATTCTCCCGGTGACCGAACCCGGCACGTGACACGGCCGGGCACGCGCACCCACCAGCAACACCACGCACCCGGTCATCGGCCCGACCACCGATGACCACGGGACGACCACGGGGGACACGCCCTTGCACCCGCACGCCACACACACCAGCGACATTCACGTCCTCGCCCACTCCGGCCTCCAAACCCACCTCGACTCCCCGAACGCCCCACTCGGCACAGTCCGCACCATCCTCGACCGCGTCGACTTCGTCGACGACGACGACCTCACCGCACCCGGCGAGGCCATCGAACTGCCCGTACTGATACCTGTCACCAGCGAGTTCCAGGCCGAAGGCCTCCGCGCCATCCGCGTACGCCACCCCCTCTCCCTGCTCATCGCCGTCACCACCGACGTCTCGGGATACCGCACCTACTACGCCATCCGCTCCGGTGCGAACTTCGTCCTCAACCTCGCCATACCGGCCGAAAGTCAAATCGACATGCTGTACGCGCAGTTGAGGGCCCACAGCATGACCACCACCCGGCTAGAGCCCACCGCTGAGCCGGCCGGACCCGCCGCGCCCTGGCTCCAGGCCATCCGCAGCCACGACGAGCACCACCCTGAGGAGCCGGCCCGTCCCAGGACGTATCAGCACGTGTCGCACCCGCCGGCTCTGTGCGAGGGGGACCTGGAGCTGGCGCGCATGCTGTGCACGTCGATGACCGTGTCGGAGATCGCCCGCCGCCACTATTGCTCCGAGCGGTCCATGTACCGCCGCATCCGCAGGCTGTATGACGATCTCGGGGTCGCGGGCCGCGCCGAACTGATGGCGATGGCCGCCGTGTTGGGCTCGGGCCGCCAGGCGCTGACGGCCCGCGCGGGCTGATCCCTCGCTGTTGGGCCCCGTGACGCTCGCGTCGGCGGGGCTCAACAGTCGTGTCGGTCACCGGGTTGGTCGTCAGTGGATCCCCGCATCGGCGCGTTCCAGTAGCCGGAAGAAGCCGGCTTCCACGTCTCCGTCGACGGCGAGGCCCGCCAGCGGTCCCTCGTACTGGGTGCGTCCTGCCGCCAGGACTTGGACCCGGTCGCAGACCTGGGCGACTTCGGCGAGCTGGTGGCTGGCGATGAGCACGGCCACGCCTTCGCCGGCCAGCGACCGGATGATGCCGCGCATTTCGCGGATGCCGACCGGGTCGAGGCCGTTGGTCGGCTCGTCGAGGACGATGAGCCGCGGCCGGGCCAGCAGGGCGACGGCGATGCCCAGCCGCCACCGCATGCCGAGGGAGTAGGCGCCGACCCTCCGGTTGCGCGCGTCGGTCATCTTGACGAGGCTGAGCGCCGGTTCGATCCACTCCTCCGGTACGCAGCGCAGCTTGGCGTGGACCTTGAGGGTTTCGTCCCCGGTCAGTGTCGGCCACAGCCCCGGTACTTCGATCAGGGCGCCGACATCGGCCAGCGACTCCCGCCCAACGGGCTTGCCGAAGATCTCGATGGATCCCGATGTGGGCCGCTGGAGGCCCAGCAGTGCCTTCATCAGGGTCGTCTTGCCGGCGCCGTTGGGCCCGAGCAGGCCGTAGACCTCGCCCGTCCTGACGGTGAGGTCGACACCGTCGAGGGCGCGGTGGGAGCCGTAGTGCTTGTGCAGCTCGCGAATGCGCAGCGCGGGCGCCGGCGTGACGGGGGTGCCCGCTGCGGCAGGCGTGGTCGGCGTGGTCATGATCAGATCTCCTTACGGCGCATGTGCAGACTGCCGACGACCAGCAGGATCGCGGTCAGGGCGAAGGCGAGGATTACGGCGACCGGAATGGCCGACATCGCCGTCACCGGACTGTCCTTGGGCAGCGGTACGCCGTTGGGCCCGATCCCGGCGAGCGGCAGCACGACCCGCATGGGCCAAGCGAAGGGGACCGCGTACCAGAAGTCCTTGTCCGAGACGAGGGCCCCGCTCAGCAGCCCGGCCACGCCCACGCCGATGCTGGGGCCCATGCCCCACACCATCGCGACGAGCACCGCCAGCGCCGTCATGGACAGGCCCACCAGCCACGGCAGGTAGACCGCCGCGACCACCGTCCCCAGGGCGCCCGGGAACCGTCCGCTGACCGCCGCGCCGAGGGAGAGCATCACCAGCAGCACGGTCGAGGAGACGAACCCGAGGACGCCGAGTGCGGCGACCTTGCCCACGAAGTACCGCCCGCGGGGCACGCCGTACGACAGCAGCAGCCGCCAGGCGTCCTGGTCGGCCCGGACCGACAGCGCCGCGGCCAGGCCCGCCGTCATCGGCACGAGTACGCCCCAGAACTCCAGGGTCACGTTCCGGAAGACCTCGAACGTCTGGCCCGCCTTCGCCTCCGAGGAGCCGAGCGCGCCGAGGAACAGCGGCACCGTGATGATCACGGGCGCGAGAAGGTGGTACCAGGGAAGGAAGCCCCGCTTGTGGCGGGCGAGCTCGGTGCCCACCACGGTCACCAGCGAGGGGTTGTCGCGCCGACCCGCGAGGGGCGGGGCAGCCGTGTCGTACGCCATGGGTTCTCCTACCCGGCCGCGTGGGCCTGGCCGCTTTCGGTTACGCCCTGTACGTAGCGTGGCCGCGCGGTCCGGTTCACCGTCGGGAACGCGGAATGCTGCCACCGTGGACGGGATCCGCTGGCAGCCGGCGGACAGCTGACACGGGACTGCCAACCCCGCTGCCAAGGGGCGCACGGGCCGGTGCCGGAGTGCGAGGGTCGTAGAGCCGCGGACCGGCCGAATCCCCCGTCGGCCGGTCCCCGGCGTGGCTGATCCTCGTCCCACCATTCCTCAGGGAGGACCCATGAAGACGTTCCGCCCGCTCCACCGCACCCTGGTGGCCGCCACCCTCGCCCTCACCCTCGGCGGCCTCCTCGCGCCGGCCGCCTCCGCGACCCCCGCCGCCCCCGCGGCACCGGCCCCGGTCGGCGGAATCCAGGTCCTGAAGACCTGGCACGCCACGGTCCAGTGCCAGATCGTCCGCATCAGCGACAACAACGTCGTCGGGTACGAGCGCGCCGACGGCACGGGCAACAGCAAGGAAGCGGCCATCCACGACGCCCAGCGCAACGTGCCCGTCCCGCAGGGCCACTACAAGCGCCACTGCGACACCAAGCGCGTCTGGTAGCGTCGAACGTCCCTTTCTCGCTTGCACGAAACTTGCACGGAAACAGGTGTGCGATGTCCGAGGACTCGAGTGTCTGGGAAGTACGGCTGGGTATCTACGCCACCGAGAAGCAGGCCGAAGAGGTCAAGGAGCGCATCACCAGGCTGCTGTGCCCGGACCCCGACCACGCGCCGCCGTGCCCGGTCCCGTGGTCGGTGATGCTGCTGCACGGGTCGGACCTCGACGACTCCGAGGCGTACGCGGAGCTCGTCGAACAGGCCCGCATCGAACGGGCCGCGGCCGAGAACCGCGGCCCCGAGTGAGGGTCTCGGCCCGAGTGAGGCGCCCGAGTAGGGCCCTCGGCGAGACGCCCTAGGTCGCCGAGGCCCGCCGGCGCAGCGGCTGTTCCGCCCAGACGACCTTGCCCGTCCCGGTGTACCTGGTGCCCCAGCGCTCCGCGATCTGGGACACCAAGAACAGTCCCCGCCCGCCCTCGTCCGTCTCCGCCGCCCACCGCAGGTGCGGGGCGGTGCTGCTGCCGTCGGACACCTCGCAGACCAGCACCCGGTCGCGGATCAGGCGTACGCGGATCGGGGCGGCGGCGTGGCGCACGGCGTTGGCGACCAGTTCGCCGAGGGCCAGCTCGGTGGAGAACACCTCGTCCGCCAGCCCCCAGGCCTCCAGCGTCCGCCGGGCCTCCGCCCGCACGCGTCCCACGGCGGCCGGCTCCGCGGGCACGTCCCAGGTGGCGGTACGGTCCGGGGCCAGCGTCCGCGTCCGGGCGACCACGAGCGCGACGTCGTCGCGCGGCCGCTCGGGCAGCAGGGCGTCCAGCAGCACACGGCAGGTCTCCTCCGGCGTCCGGCCCGGGTGCGCGAGGGTACGACGCAGCAGCCGGAGGCCCTCGTCGAGGTCGCGGTCCCGGTCGCGGTCCTCCAGGAGCCCGTCGGTGTAGAGGACCAGACTGCTGCCCTCGGGCAGGCGCACCTCGGCCCTCTCGAAGGGCAGGCCGCCCAGGCCGAGGGGCGGCCCGGTGGGCAGACCGGGGAACTCCGCGCGGCCGTCGGGGTACACGATCGCGGGTTCGACGTGACCGGCGCGGGCCATGGTGCACACCCCCGAAACCGGGTCGTAGACGGCGTACAGGCAGGTCGCCCCGGTGATCGCCGTCGCGTCGCCGTCCCCGCTGTCGTCCTGGTCGATCCGGGCGACCAGTTCGTCCATGTGCCAGAGCAGTTCGTCGGGGGCCAGGTCGAGGGCGGCGAAGTTGTGGACCGCGGTGCGCAGCCGCCCCATGGTGGCGGCGGCCCGGATCCCGTGCCCCACCACGTCTCCGACGACGAGACCGACCCGCGTCCCGGGCAGCGGGATGACGTCGAACCAGTCACCGCCGACGCCGCCCTGTCCGCCCTGACCGGCCTGTGCGGGCAGGTAGCGGTGCGCGAGCTCCAGGGCGGTGTGCTCGGGCAGGGAGCGGGGCAGCAGGCTGCGCTGGAGGGTGACCGCCATGGCGTGTTCGCGGGTGTAGCGGCGGGCGTTGTCGATGCTGACGGCCGCGCGGGCCACCAGCTCCTCGGCGAGGGACACGTCGCCCTCGTCGAAGGGCTCGGGCGCGTCGGCGCGCCAGAAGGTGGCCACGCCCATGATCACGCCACGGGCGCGCAGCGGTGCGGCGATCATCGAGTGGATGCCGTACGCGACGAGCCGGCGGGCCCGGTCCGGTTCCTGTGCCTGCCAGCCGTGGAAGGCGGTCATGTCCGCCTCCAGTACGGCCCTGCCGGTGTCGAAGCCGCGCGCCTGCGGGGTGTCGGGCAGGAACCGGATGAGGGTGCCGGCGGGGTGGAGCGGTGTGTCGTCCCCGATGCCGCGGTACGCGACCCGGCGCATCTCCCGGAGGGAGCCGGTGTCCGCGGGCTCGCCACCGCGCAGCACGGGCTCGGGGACGTCGACGGTGACGAAGTCGGCGAACCGGGGTACCGCGAACCGGGCGAGCTCCTGGGAGGTTCGTACGACGTCGAGGCTGGTGCCGATCGCCACGCCCGCGTCGTACAGCAACTCGAGGCGGCTCTGGGTGCGGTCGGCCCTGCCGGTGACCAGCCGGAGCTCCGTGGTGTCCCGCAGGGTGGCGACGGCGCCGGGCGGCCCTCCGGTGCGGTCGCCGGTCAACCGCAGGCTGACGGCGAGGAGCCGGTCCCCGGCCGGGCGCACCTCGTCGGTGGCGGGCCGCCCGGAGTCCAGCAGCCGGGCCGTCTCCGGGTGGACGCCCAGGTCGCGGACGTGGCGGCCCTCCGCGTCCGGGGGCAGACCGAGCAGCCGGCGTGCCTCGTCGTTGGCGAGCAGCAGCCGGTGGCCGCCGTCGAGGATGAGCACGCCCTCGCGTACGGAGTGCAGGACGGCGTCGTGGTGTTCGTACATCCGGGCCATCTCGGCCGGTCCGAGGCCGCGGGTCTGGTGCCGCAGCCGCCTGCTGACCAGGGCGGCGCCGGCCGTCGCGAGGGCGAGGGCGGCGGCCGCGGAGGCGAAGACGACGGGCAGCTGGTGCTCGACGACGCCGCTGATGCGGTCGATGGTGATCCCGGTCGCCACGAGCCCCACGACCCGGCCGCCGGGGCCGGTGACGGGGGAGACGTGCTGGACGGCGGGTCCGAGGGCGCTGTCGACGGTCTCCGTCACGGTGCCGCCGGCCGCGGCGGGCGCGATGGTGCCGGCGTACAGTCCGCCGATCAGGTCGGGGTCCGGATGGGTGAGGCGCGTGCCCTCGGGCGACATCACGACGACGAAGTCCACGCCGGACGCCTCGCGGAGCCGTTCGGCGCGGGGCTGGAGGACGGCGGACGGGTCGGGTCCGGTGAGGGCGGCGGCGACGCCCGGAGCCCTCGCGAAGGTCTCGGCCACGGCGACCGAGCGCTGACGCGCTTCCCGCTCGCTGTCGGTGCGCGACTGCAGCAGGAGCGCCACCACGACGGCGACGACGAGCAGCAGCACCACCGCCGCCTGCAGGGCGAACACCTGGCTGGCGACGGCACGCGCGCTCAAGCGCGAGCGCAAGCGGCCGAAAGGTCCGGCCATGTCTCATTTTCTCATACGGGTTCTCGGGCCTCCCGCGGGCAGGACACGGCGAGTGTCGCAGTTGGGCCGAACGGGTGAGGCGGGCGAGGATAGGGCCCATGAGTAGGTACGAGAGGTACGACGTCACCGACGAACAGTGGGAGGGCCTGGCCCAGGTCGTCCCGCTTCGGGGGCGCAACGAGTGGCCGTCCAGGATCGACCACCGGACGATCCCGCAGGATTACGAGGCCGCCGAGCAGCGCCGCATGGTCGTACTGCGGGTGCAGGTCTTCGCGGACGCGCGTGAGGTCGCCGAGTACCTCATCGCCCAGATCCCGGTCCTGCTCGACCTCACCGGGGCGGACACCGAAGTCGCCAAGCGGATCCTCGACTTCAGCAGCGGCGTCGTCTTCGGGCTCGGCAGCGGCATGCACCGTGTCGACCGGAACGTCTTCCTGCTGGCGCCGGTGGGGACCGAGGTCGAGGGCGCGGCGGCGGAGACGGCCGTCCCCCATTCGTAGGAGCCCGTCCGGGTGAATCGGTTCGGCGCGCGGCCGTGACCGTACGGTCCGGCCATGGACTCCGCCCACGCCACCCGTCCGGCCCGCCCCGCCCTCACGCAGCTGCGGCTGCCCGCCTTCAGAGCGCACCGCGGGACGGTCCTCCCGCTCGGTCCCGTCACCTTCTTCACGGGCCCGAGCGGGAGCGGCAAGTCCAGCGCGGTCCAGGCGTACGAGGCACTCGCGCTGCTCGGCGCGGGAGCGGCGGTCGGCAGCGCGTTCCCGGACCCGGCCGGCTGCGTACCGGAGGGCGCGGTGGCGGACGCGCAGGGGAGGCGGGGCTTCCGCATCGGCTGTACGGCGGACGGCCCGGCCGGTCCCGTACGGCTCGATCTGACCGTGCAGGCGGAGCCGGAACCCCGCATCGTGAGCGAGCGGCTGACGGACGCCGACGGGCGGGTGCTGCTGGCCACCGCGCCGCACGACCCGCGGCGGCGCACCGTGCGGGCCGAATGGCTCACGGCGGGCCCGGCGCCGGGTGCCCGGGAGGCGCGGGTGACCCGCGAATCACTTCCCGACGACCTGCTCGGCACGGCGCTGCTGCCGCTGCGGGTGGCGGGGCGGACGGACGGGCAGCGGCGGGTGCTGGCCGCCGCCGAGCAGGTCGTCCTGGCGCTGCGGTCCGTCTTCCCGTGCGAGCCGCGGCCCGACCGGATGCGGGCTCCGGTGGAGCCGGGGGACGGCCGGTTGCGGCGCGGGTGCGAGAACCTCGCGGAGGTGCTGCACCGCACGCGCGCCGACTGTGCGCGGCGCCACGCCCGGCTGGCGGCCGCGGCCCGTGCGGGATGCGCGGGGCCGGTACGGGACGTGGGCGTGGAGCGGCTCGCGGACGGCAGGGTGCGCGCCGTGCTCGACCGGGGCGCCGGCGCGTCGCGTCGCGGCACGCCGCTGGAGCGGCTCGGCGACGGCGAGTTGCGGTACCTGGCGCTCGCGCTGGTCCTGCTCACCGGGCCGCGGGTGCTCGCCGTCGACCAGGCGGTGGAGGTGCCCGGAGCGCTGCAGACCCTCACCGTCCTCGCGGACGGCTTCGACCGGGACCTGGACGCGCGACAGGCGCGGGAACTGGTGGGGCTCGCCGCGCTGATCTGCGCGGAGGGCCACATGCGGCTGGTGGGAACGGCCGGTGAGGCGGTGGCGGGGGCCGTGCGCGGGCGGGAGGGGGTGACGGTGGTAGACCTGGGGCCGTGACGGAACCGGATGTACGAGAACTGCAGCGCCGACTGGCGCAGTTCGCGGCGGCACGCGCGTGGCAGCCGTACCACACGCCGAAGAACCTGGCCGCGGCGCTGAGCGTCGAGGCCGCCGAACTGCTGGAGATCTTCCAGTGGTTGACGCCCGAGGAAGCGGCGCGGGTGATGGAGGAGCCGGAGACGGCGCACCGGGTCGCCGACGAGGTCGCGGACGTGCTCGCCTACCTGCTGCAGTTCTGCGGGGTGCTGGGCGTCGACCCGCTGGCGGCGCTCTCCGCGAAGATCGACCGGAACGAGCTCCGCTTCCCGGTGGGGCGGCCGCCGGGAAGCGCCGCATCAGGAGATCGTCACTCTCCGGAGTGACCGAGTTATTCGCACTGAGCTTGCTGTCCACAGATTTCCGAATTCCCCTGGCTTTTGGGTCCGTTCAGCCTCACTCTGGGTAGTGAACCAGTGGGCGGACAGACGTACGAACGGGGGCGGCCCGGATGGATGCGGAACGACTGATTGTGGCGGGTCGGGGTGGGCTGGCGGAGAGCCGGGTGGCGCTCGACATCGTGGCGGAGGCGTGGCAGGCACAGGCGCTCGCGCAGGCCATCGGCCGGCACCTGGCGCTGTTCGGGCCGCTGGAGCTGCGCAACGACGCGCGGGGGCTCAGCGAGATCGGCGGGCGCGGTGGCACCGTGCCCGACCATCCGGGGCTGCGCGGCGGAGGCGTGCGAGCCGCCCGCCTGACGGAGGTCTCCGATGTGCGGGGCACGTTACGGGCGCTGGGCGCGCTGCTGGGCGAGGTGGGTATGGCGCTCGTCGGCGTCGCCTGCGCCACCGACGAGGAGGGGCTGTACTGGCAGTGCATCGAGGCGATCGACGCCGCCGACGAGTCGAGCGACCGGGTGCGCGTGATGCTGCGCAGACTCACCGCGCGGCAGTCGGGCAGACCGCCCGAACCGCCGGAGCTGAAGGAACTCAAGGAGCTGACCGACCTGTCGGCCGATCTGTCGACGGACCTGACGGACCTGACGGACCTGACGGACCTGACGGACGCGGAGGGCTCTGCGGACTCGGTGGACTCGGTGGCGGGTCCGTCGTGACCGGGCGTGCGCCACCGGGACGTGGGACGGCGCGTCAGGCGGGTTGCTCGGGAACGGCCTCGCCGGCGGTGCGGCCGCGGTCGGCCGAGCCCTGGAGGTCGGCGTCGAGCTGCGAGAGGTCGGCGGTGAGCGCCGCCATCAACTCCTCCATCTGCTGAAGCAGACCCTTGGGGGCGCCGGCGCCCTGGTGATCGGGCATTGCTTCCTGGGACATGAGGGGCCTCCTCGGCAACGACGTGCCGACAGCTGCCGCCGGCACGCGGGCCGGGCGGTCCGGCTCCAGCCGAGCCAACGACGGGTGCGGGCGGCGAGTCACCGGGTTCGTGGATCTTCACCCGGGCGAGCCCGCGAAATGACGTCCGTTCGAACGGGCAGGATGGGGGCATGGATCTCCGCATCTTCACCGAGCCCCAGCAAGGGGCGAGCTACGACACCCTGTTGACCGTCGCCAAGGCGACCGAGGACCTCGGCTTCGACGCCTTCTTCCGCTCGGACCACTATCTGCGCATGGGGTCCGTGGACGGCCTGCCCGGGCCGACCGACGCCTGGATCACGTTGGCCGGCCTGGCCCGGGAGACCAAGCGGATCCGCCTCGGCACGCTGATGACCGCCGCGACCTTCCGGCTGCCGGGCGTGCTCGCGATCCAGGTCGCGCAGGTCGACCAGATGTCGGGCGGCCGCGTCGAGCTCGGGCTGGGCGCCGGCTGGTTCGAGGAGGAGCACCAGGCGTACGGCATCCCCTTCCCGAAGGAGAAGTTCGGGCGCCTGGAGGAGCAGCTGGCCATCGTGACGGGCCTGTGGGAGACGGAGGCCGGCAAGACGTTCTCGTACGAGGGGAGGTACTACCAGTTGACCGACTCGCCCGCCCTGCCCAAGCCCGCCCAGGCGAAGGTGCCGGTGCTGATCGGCGGCCACGGCGCCACGCGTACCCCGCGGCTGGCCGCGAGGTACGCCGACGAGTTCAACATCCCGTTCGCCTCGCTGGAGGCCACGCGGGAGCAGTTCGGCCGGGTCCGGGCGGCCGCGGAGGAGTTCGGCCGCCGCCCGGACGACCTCGTGTACTCCAACGCGCTGGTCGTCTGCGTCGGCAAGGACGACGCCGAGGTCGCCCGCCGCGCGGCCGCCATCGGCCGGGACGTGGACGAACTGAAGGCGAACGGCCTCGCGGGCTCGCCCGCCGAAGTCGTCGACAAGATCGGCCGCTACGCGACGCTGGGCACGTCGCGGGTCTACCTCCAGCTCCTGGATCTGACGGACCTGGACCACCTGGAGCTGATCTCGTCGCAGGTGCAGTCGCAGCTGGACTGAGCCGCCGCACCGGAGGGGGCGGGGCCGCCGGGCCGGGGCCCTTCGCGGATCACTCGGTCCACGAGGACCCCGTCTCGGGTCACCCGCCTCAGGTCATCGCGCGGATCGCCACCATGGTGAGGGCGATACCAGCCAGTGCGCCCACCACCATGGCGGCGACAGCCGCCGTCCTGCCGACACCCTCCTCGAGGGGGATGTTCGGTACCACCTTGTACAGGACGGGCGCCACCAGGAAGACGAGACCGAAGCCGACGCCGAAGCGCCAGTACGCCTCGCCGGAGCAGGCCTCCCGGAAGCGCCCGCCGCAACCGCCCGGCTCCACGGTGAAGCTCGTCACCACGAGGAACAAGGCAGCCCCATACACCGCGGCGAACAGCGCCGTTACGCCGAAGTCGACGCGCCGTACCCTCACTGATGCCTCCCCGCCCTCGGCTCGCCCCACAACCTACAACCGGGGGTCCACCGGTTCCGACTCCAGGGCGAGGACCGCGAAGACCGCTTCGTGGACGCGCCACAGGGGCTCGCCGTCGGCGAGGCGGGACAGGGCCTCCAGGCCGAGGGCGTACTCCCGCAGGGCGAGGGAGCGCTTGTGGCCGAGGAAGCGGGAGCGCAGGCGGTCCAGGTTGTCGGGGCGCGTGTACTCGGGGCCGTAGATGATCCGGAGGTACTCGCGACCCCGGCACTTGATGCCGGGCTGGACCAGGCGGCCCTTGCCGTCGCGGGCGAGGGCCCGGAGCGGCTTGACGACCATGCCCTCGCCGCCGCGGCCGGTCATCTCCAGCCACCAGTCGACGCCGGCCGCGACCGACGCCTCGTCGCCGGTGTCGACGTAGAGGCGGCGGGTGGTCCGGAGCAGACCGGTGGTGTCGTGCTCCACCATGCGGTCGATCAGGGCGAGCTGCTCGTCGTGCGGGAGCGCGGCGAGGCTGCGGCCCCGGGCGGCGAGCAGCTGGAACGGCGCCAGCTCCACGCCGTCCAGGCCGTCGGTGGTCCAGCAGTAACGACGGTACGCCTCCGTGAAGGCGGCCGCGTCGACCGCGCGGTCGCGCTGGCGTGCCAGCAGCCCGTCGACCTCGACCCCGCGCGCGGCGGCCGCCTCCAGCGCGGCGAGCGCGCCGGGGAAGACGGCCGAGGATGCGGCGCCCACCGCCGCGTACTGCGAGCGCAGCAGCCCGGAGGCCTTGAGGGACCAGGGCATCAGCTCCGCGTCGAGCAGCAGCCAGTCCGTGTCGAGCTCCTCCCACAGCCCGGCCGCCGTCACCGCCGTGCGCAGACGGCCGAGGATCTCCTCGGTGACCGAGGGGTCGTCGAAGAAGGGCCGGCCGGTGCGCGTGTAGAGGGACCCGGTGGGCCCGCTGGACCCGGCCGGGCCCGGCTCCACGCCGAAGTGCTCCCGGGCCGCCTCCGCGTCACGGCATACCAGGGCCACGGCGCGCGACCCCATGTGCTTCTCCTCGCACACCACCCGGGCGACACCGTCGGCGGCGTACGCGGCGAACGCCTCGGCCGGGTGCTCCAGGTAGCCCTCGCGGCGCGACGTGGCGGTGGGCGCCATGGTCGGCGGCAGGTAGGGCACGAGCCGCGGGTCGACGGCGAAGCGGCTCATGACCTCCAGCGCCGCCGCGGCGTTCTCCTCGCGCACGCCGACGTTGCCCGCGTACCGGGTCTCGACGACCCGGCGCCCGTGCACGTCGGCCAGGTCCAGCGGCCGCCCCTGGTGGCCGCCGGGCGCCTCGGTGGCGAGCGGCTTGACCGGCGCGTACCAGACCTTCTCGGCCGGTACGTCGACGAGTTCGCGCTCCGGCCAGCGCAGCGCGGTCATCTTTCCGCCGAACACAGCGCCCGTGTCGAGGCAGATGGTGTTGTTGATCCATGAGGTGCTGGGCACGGGGGTGTGGCCGTAGACGACCGCCGCCCGGCCCCGGTAGTCCTCCGCCCACGGGTAGCGCACCGGCAGGCCGAACTCGTCCGTCTCGCCGGTCGTGTCGCCGTACAGCGCGTGCGAGCGCACCCGCCCCGACGTGCGGCCGTGGTACTTCTCCGGCAGTCCGGCGTGGCAGACGACGAGCCGGCCCTCGTCCAGGACGTAGTGGCTGACCAGCCCCGCGATGAACTCCCGCACCTGCTCGCGGAACTCCGGGCTCTCGCGCTCCAGCTGCTCGACGGTCTCGGCGAGACCGTGCGTGTGCTGGACGTTCTTTCCGCTCAGCCAGCGGCCCAGCTTGTTCTCGTGGTTGCCGGGCACGCACAGCGCGTCGCCCGCGGCGACCATGCCCATGACGCGCCGCAGCACACCCGGGCTGTCAGGTCCCCGGTCGACGAGGTCGCCGACGAAGACGGCCGTGCGCCCCTCGGGGTGGTGGCCGTCGACGTACCCCAGCTTGGCGAGCAGCGTCTCCAGCTCCGAGGAGCAGCCGTGGATGTCGCCGATGATGTCGAACGGCCCGGTCAGGTGCCGCAGGTCGTTGAACCGCTTCTCCAGGACGACCTCGGCCGCCTCCACCTCCTCGACGCTGCGCAGCACGTGCACCTTGCGGAAGCCCTCGCGCTCCAGGGCGCGCAGCGAGCGGTGCAGCTCGCGCCGGTGGCGCTGGATGACGTGGCGCGGCATCCCCGCCCGGTCCGGCCGGCCGGCGTTGCGCGCCGCGCACACCTCCTCCGGCAGGTCCAGCACGATGGCGATGGGCAGGACGTCGTGCTCGCGCGCCAGCCGTACCAGCTGGCGGCGGCTCTCCTGCTGCACGCTGGTCGCGTCGACCACGGTCAGCCGGCCGGCCGCGAGGCGCTTTCCGGCGATGTAGTGCAGGACGTCGAAGGCGTCGCGGCTGGCGCTCTGGTCGTTCTCGTCGTCGGCGACGAGCCCGCGGCAGAAGTCCGACGAGATGATCTCCGTCGGCTTGAAGTGCCTGCGCGCGAAGGTGGACTTGCCGGAGCCGGTGGCGCCGATGAGGACGACGAGGGAGAGGTCGGTGACCGGCAGCAGCCTGCGGGGTGTGGTGTCGGTGGTCATGCGGCCTTCTCCTCGGACAGGGGTGTTGCGGGTGCGGCGTTCAGCGTGAACACCGCCATCTGCGTCGGCGGGCCGACCTCGGGGTCGTCGGGTCCGACGGGGCGGAACTCCACGCCGTACCCGTGCCGTTCGGCGACCGCCAGGGCCCAGGTGCGGAACTCCGCGCGGGTCCACTCGAAGCGGTGGTCCCCGTGGCGTACGTGACCGGCCGGGAGGGTCTCCCAGCGCACGTTGTACTCGACGTTCGGCGTCGTCACGAGCACGGTCGCCGGGCGGGCCGCCCCGAAGACGGCGTACTCCAGCGCGGGCAGCCGCTCCAGGTCCAGGTGCTCGATGACCTCGCTGAGCACGGCGGCGTCGTACCCCTTGAGCCGCTTGTCGGTGTACGTGAGCGAGCCCTGGAAGAGCCGGACGCGCTCCGCCTGCCGCTCGCCCATGCGCTCGATCCGCAGCCGCCGCGCCGCCAGCGACAGCGCCCGCATGGACACGTCGACACCCACGATCTCGGTGAAGCGGGGGTCCTTCAGCAGTTCGCGCACCAGCTGGCCCTGCCCGCAGCCCAGGTCGAGCACCCGGCTCGCGCCCGCGCCGCGCAGCGCCTCGACGATCGCCGCACGCCGCTGGACCGCCAGCGCCACCGGGCGCTCCTCGGTGTCGGTGTCCTCGTCGACGGCGTTGTCGATCTCCTCGACGTCGCTGTCGTCCGCCGCGGCCAGCCGCGCCAGCTCGATGCGCTCCATCGCCTCGCGCGTCAGCGACCAGCGGCGCGCCAGGTAGCGGCTGGTGATCAGCTTGTGCTCCGGGTGGCCGGGTAGCCAGCCCTCGCCGACCCGCAGCAGCTTGTCGACCTCGTCCGGCGACACCCAGTAGTGCTTGGCGTCGTCCAGGACCGGCAGCAGCACGTACAGGTGGCGCAGCGCGTCGGAGAGCCGCTGCTCGCCCTCCAGGACGAGGCGGACGTACCGCGACGCGCCCCACTCCGGGAACCGCTCGTCGAGTGCGATCGGTTCCGCCGTCACCGCCCACCCCAGGGGCTCGAACAGCTTCCGTACGAGCTCTGCGCCGCCGCGCGCGGGCAGCGCCGGCACCTCGACGCGCAGCGGCAGCGCCTGGCCGACGAGCTCGGGCCGGGCCTGGCACTGCCCCTTGAGCGCGCTGGAGAAGACGTTGCCGAGGGCGACGGCGAGCAGCGAGGAGGCGGCGTACGGCCGGTCGTTGACGTACTGCGCGAGCGCCTGGTCGGGCGCGCCTCCGCGTCCCTTGCCGCCCTTGCCCTTGCCGCGGCGTACGAGCGCGACGGGGTCCACCTCCAGCAGCAGCGCCGCCGTGCAGCGCTCGGGCGTCGCCTCCGGGTAGAGGACGTGGGCCGTGCCGTAGGAGGTGGAGAACGCCTGCGCCTTGTCCGGATGCTTGTGCAGCAGGAAGCCGAGATCGGTGGCGGGGCGTTCATGGGTGCCGGTCGTACTGATCGTCAGGAACACGTGTCCGAGTATCGGCCGTCGTGCCGTCTCCGACCATGGAATTTCGTCACCGGCCGCCGTGAGGTGGGGGAGGCGGGCGGAGGAGGCGCGTGCCGAGGCGCGGGGAGGCGCACGGGGAGCAGGGGAAGGTGCACCGCTTCGTGGCTCCCGGAGCCTGTTGACGCAGGTCGGGACGAGCCCTTACGTTCGTGACCGCGTGGAGTGATGCCCCCCGAACTACCCCTGAACAAGGCTTAGTTGGGAGGGGCGGTGTCTCCCCTTACCGGTGGCGGTGGACCGAAGGAGGGGACGGTCCACCGCCGCCGCACACCCACCACCCGGTCGCCCCGGTGGCACGTCGTGCCGTACGCGGGGGCGCGCCGAGCGCGCGGCTCGGCCAGGATGGGTGCATGGGATTCCATGTCGATTCCGAGACCGGGCGGCTCCGCCGCGTCATCCTGCACCGGCCCGACCTGGAGCTGAAGCGGCTCACGCCCAGCAACAAGGAGCGGCTCCTCTTCGACGACGTGCTCTGGGTGCGGCGGGCCCGTCAGGAACACGACGGTTTCGCCGACGTGCTGCGGGACCGTGGTGTCGTCGTCCACCTCTTCGGCGACCTGCTGCGCGAGGTGCTGGAGCTGCCGGCCGCCAGGAAGCTCGTCCTGGACCGGGTCTTCGACGAGAAGGAGTACGGGCCGCTCGCCACGGACCACCTCAGGGCCGTCTTCGACGAGATGGAGACGGCCCGGCTCGTCGCGGCGCTGGTCGGCGGGATGACGAAGCGCGAGTACCTCGCCGGTCACCCCGAGCCGACGTCCGTCCGGTTCCATGTGATGGACCTGGACGACTTCCTGCTGCCGCCCCTGCCGAACCACCTCTTCACCCGGGACACCTCCGCCTGGATCTACGACGGGGTGGCCATCAACGCCATGCGCTACCCCGCCCGGCAGCGCGAGACCGTGCACTTCGAGGCGATCTACAAGCACCACCCCCTCTTCACCGGACCGGAGGCGGGCTCCTTCCACCACTGGTCGGAGGGGCAGGACGACTACCCGTCCACCATCGAGGGCGGCGACGTGCTGGTCCTCGGCAACGGCGCGGTGCTGATCGGGATGAGCGAGCGGACCACCCCGCAGGCGGTGGAGATGCTGGCCCGCGGCATGTTCGCGGCCGGTTCGGCGCGCACGATCGTGGCGCTGGACATGCCGAAGAGGAGGGCGTTCATGCACCTGGACACCGTGATGACGATGGTGGCGCCGGACACCTTCACGCAGTACGCGGGGCTCGGCATGCTCCGCTCGTACACCATCGACCCGGGGGACCGGATCGGCACGCTGAAGGTCTCCGACCATCCGCCCGAGCACATGCACAGCGCCATCGCGGCGGCGCTCGGCATGACCTCCGTCCGGGTGCTGACGGCGACGCAGGACGTGCACGCGGCCGAGCGCGAGCAGTGGGACGACGGCTGCAACGTGCTGGCGGTGGAGCCGGGGGTCGTGGTCGCGTACGAGCGCAACGTCACCACCAACACGCACCTGCGGCGGGAGGGCATCGAGGTGATCGAGATCCCGGGCAGCGAGCTGGGGCGGGGGCGGGGCGGCCCGCGCTGCATGAGCTGCCCGGTCGAGCGCGACGCCCTGTGAGCCGCGATGCGGGCGGCGCCATGAGCCGTGCCGGCGGGTCGCGCCGCGCCTTACGGAAGCGGACGAATAGAAATTCTGACCTTCGTATAGACTTCCACAGTCCCCGACCCCCGTAACCCAGGAGCGCCCCATGGCCACCGATCTCACCGGCCGCCCCTTCCTCAAGGAGCTGGACTTCACCGCCGACGAGTTCCGCAGCCTGATCGAGCTGGCCGCAGAACTCAAGTCGGCGAAGAAGGCGGGGACCGAGGTCCAGCGGCTGCGGGGTCGGAACATCGCGCTGATCTTCGAGAAGACCTCCACGCGCACGCGCTGCGCGTTCGAGGTCGCGGCGGCCGACCAGGGCGCCTCCACCACCTACCTCGACCCCTCCGGCTCGCAGATCGGCCACAAGGAGTCGGTCAAGGACACCGCCCGCGTCCTCGGCCGCATGTTCGACGCGATCGAGTACCGGGGCGACGCCCAGGCGACGGTCGAGGAGCTGGCCGCGTACGCCGGGGTCCCGGTCTACAACGGCCTGACCGACGACTGGCACCCCACCCAGATGCTCGCCGACGTGCTCACCATGACCGAGCACACCGACAAGCCCCTGGAGGCCGTCGCCTTCGCCTACCTGGGCGACGGCCGCTACAACATGGGCAACTCCTACCTCGTCACCGGCGCCCTGCTCGGCATGGACGTACGGATCGTGGCACCCAAGGAGTTCTGGCCGGCCGAGGTCATCGTGGCGAAGGCGCGCGAGCTCGCCGAGGCCAGCGGGGCGCGCGTCACGCTCACCGAGGACGTCGCCGAGGGGGTCCGGGGCGCCGACTTCGTCGCCACCGACGTCTGGGTCTCGATGGGCGAGCCGAAGGAGGTGTGGGACGAGCGCATCGCCGCCCTCGCCCCGTACGCCGTGACCATGGACGTCCTGCGCGCCACCGGCAACCCCGGGGTGAAGTTCCTCCACTGCCTGCCCGCCTTCCACGACCTGGGCACGGCGGTCGGCCGCGAGATCCACGCGCGGCACGGGCTCACCGAGCTGGAGGTCACGGACGAGGTCTTCGAGTCGGAGCACTCGGTCGTCTTCGACGAGGCCGAGAACCGCATGCACACCATCAAGGCGGTCCTGGTGGCCACCCTTGGCTGACGGAGCCGCCGTGCCCGGGATGGCCATGCGGGCGATGGGGTGAATATGCGAGGTACCGGTTAGTCTCGGTACAGAAGGTGGGGTCCGGGCTCACATGTCCGGACCCCTTCCGCTTGTGCGCCACCCCTGCACGAGCCCGCACCACCCGCCGGGAGAACCACCCATGCAGCGCCTCAAGACCCCCGCCCAACTGGTCGCCGAATCCGGCGCCGACCTGGAGGGACATGGCCTCAAGCGCACCATGGGCCTCTTCCAGCTCGTGTGCTTCGGCGTCGGCGCCATCGTCGGCACCGGCATCTTCGTCGGTCTCTCCGACAGCGTCGCCGAGGCGGGCCCCGCGGTCGTCGTCTCCTTCGTCCTCGCCGCGATCACCTGCGTCTTCACCGCGTTCTCCTTCGCCGAGCTGGGCAGCGCCATCCCGGTCTCCGGCAGCTCGTACTCCTTCGCCTACGCCGCCCTCGGCGAGCGCGTCGCCTTCCTCACCGGCTGGTGCCTGCTGCTGGAGTACGGCGTGTCCGTCTCCGCCGTCTCGGTCGGCTGGGGCCAGTACCTCAACGAACTGCTCGACAGCCTCATCGGCGTCCAGCTGCCCGCCGCGCTGTCCGCACCGCCCGGGGACGGCGGCGTCGTGAACGTCCCGGCCGTCGTCGTGATCGCCCTCGCCGCCGTCCTGCTCGTGCGCGGCGTGCGCGAGAGCGCCCGCGCCACGGCCGCCATGGCCGTCATCAAGATCGCGATCCTGATCCTGTTCTGCGCGCTCGCGTTCAGCGCCTTCCACTCGGACAACCTCACGCCGTTCGCGGCGCACGGCCTCGCCGGGGTCACCTCGGGCGCGTCGCTCGCCTTCTTCTCGTACATCGGCTTCGACGCGATCACCACCGCCGGCGAGGAGGTCAAGAACCCCCGCCGGAACGTGCCCCTCGCGATCATGATCTGCATCGGGGCCGTCACGCTGCTGTACGGGCTGGTCGCCCTCGCCGCCATCGGCGCGATGTCCGCCGGTGACGTCGCCGACCAGCCGGCCGCGCTCTCGCTCATCGTCGACAAGGTCACCGGCTCCGCCCTCGGCGGCGGGATCATCGCCTTCGGCGCGGTCGTCGCCATCGCCTCCGTCGTCCTCGCCGTGATGTACGGCCAGACCCGCATCCTGATGTCGATGTCCCGGGACGGGCTCATCCCGCGCGTCTTCGAGAAGGTCTCGCCGAAGACCTCCACCCCCGTCGCGAACACCTGGATCGTCGCCGCCGTCTTCGCCGTCCCGGCCGCCGTCGTGCCGCTCGACGTCGTGATGAACCTGACCACCATCGGCACCCTCGCCGTCATGGCCGTGGTCAACATCGCGGTGGTCGCCCTGCGCCGCCGCCACCCCTCCATCGAGCGGAGCTTCCGGGTGCCGCTCTACCCGCTCAGCCCGGTCCTGGGTGTCGCCTTCTGCCTGTACCTGATGTGGGGCACCGGCTGGACCACCTGGGTGCAGTTCGCCGTCTTCCTGCTGGCCGGCGCGCTGGTGTACGCGCTCTACGGGCGCCGCAACTCGCGGCTGGCCGCCACGCCGGCACCGGAGGCGGAGGAGGTCACGCCGTCCCGAGCCCAGGGAGCGTGAACCACACCGCCTTGCCCTGCGGGGTACGGCGGTGACCGCACGCCGCGCTGAGCGTACGGATCAACAGCAGGCCGCGGCCGTGCTCCTGCCACGGGTCCGGCGGCGCGGTGTGGCCGGGCGACAGATCACCGGGCGGGGCCGGGTCGCGGTCGTGCACCTCGACCTGGCAGCCGGTCTCCAGCAGCTCCACCACCAGCTCGATCGGCGGGTCGCCCGGGTCGGTGTGCTTCACCGCGTTCGCCACCAGCTCCGCCGTCAGCAGCTCCGCCGTGTCGGTGTCCGCCGAGGCCGGAGCGTCGAGGTCCGCGAGGGCCTTGCGCACCAGCGCCCGGGCGAGCGGCACGGCGGCCGCGGAGTGCGGCAGGGCCAGGCGCCAGTAGGCGGGACCGGAGGCTTTGAGCACGGTGGCGGTCCTCCGTTCCGGTCGGCGGGTCTCCTGGAGCCGCCTTCGGTTTCAGCGGTCCAGTCCTTCCCTTCCACCTTACGGACCGCAACCGGCGGCACCAGAGCCCCACGGCACCCATGAGGAGACCTGCACCACACCCGTTACGGAGCGCTCGGCACGCCGCCTCGCTCTATCGCGTGTACGTGACGGCAGTCACGGTTGAGTGATAGCGTCGACGGGCAGGTACTCGCCAGGCAATCCGCTCGCCGAGGGAGGCCGCACCCCATGAGCCCCTTCACCAGCTCCGCGCCCCGCACCCCCGAGTGGCGCCATCTGAGGCTCACCGTCGACGACGGCGTCGCGACCGTGACGCTCGCCCGCCCCGCCAAGCTGAACGCGCTCACCTTCGGCGCCTACGCCGACCTGCGCGACCTGCTCGCCGAGCTGTCCCGGGAGCGTGCCGTGCGGGCGCTGGTCCTCGCGGGGGAGGGGCGGGGCTTCTGCTCCGGCGGCGACGTGGACGACATCATCGGCGCCACCCTCGCCATGGACACCGCCGAGCTGCTCGACTTCAACCGGATGACCGGCCAGGTCGTACGGGCGCTGCGCGAGGCGCCCTTCCCCGTGATCGCCGCCGTCCACGGGGTCGCCGCGGGCGCCGGGGCGGTCCTGGCACTCGCCGCCGACTTCCGGATCGCCGACCCCACCGCCCGCTTCGCGTTCCTCTTCACCAAGGTCGGCCTCTCCGGCGGCGACATGGGCGCCGCGTACCTCCTGCCCCGCGTCGTCGGCCTCGGCCACGCCACCCGGCTGCTCATGCTCGGCGAACCGGTCCGCGCCCCCGAGGCCGAGCGCATCGGCCTCATCAGCGAGCTCACCGAGGAGGGCCGCGCCGACGAGCGCGCCGCCGCGCTCGCCCGCCGCCTCGCCGAGGGCCCCGCCCTCGCGTACGCACAGACCAAGGCGCTGCTCACCGCCGAGCTCGACATGCCGCTCGCGGCCGCCGTCGAGCTGGACGCGGCGACCCAGGCCCTGCTGATGAACGGCGAGGACTACGCCGAGTTCCACGCCGCCTTCACCGCGAAGCGGCCGCCCAAGTGGCGGGGGCGGTGACCTGCCGTGCGCCCTGCCCTGCGCGTGGCCGTCATCGGCGGCGGGCCCGGCGGCCTGTACGCCGCCGCGCTCCTCAAGCGCCTCGACCCCGCCCGTGACATCACGGTCTGGGAGCGCAACGCCCCCGACGACACCTTCGGCTTCGGCGTCGTCCTCTCCGACGAGACCCTCGGCGGCATCGAGCACGCCGACCCCGCGGTGTACGCCGCGCTCCAGGCGGAGTTCGTCCGCTGGGACGACATCGACATCGTCCACCGCGGCCGCACCCTCACCTCCGGGGGCCACGGCTTCGCCGCGCTCGGCCGCCGCAGGCTGCTGGAGATCCTCCACGCCCGTTGCGCCGAGCTGGGCGTACGGCTCCGCTTCCGCACCGAGGCGCCGCCCGCCGCCGAGCTGGCGACCTCGTACGACCTGGTCATCGCGGCCGACGGTGTCCACAGCCGCACCCGCGAGACCCACGCCGACGTCTTCCGCCCGGCCCTGACCACCCACCGCTGCCGCTACATCTGGCTCGCCGCCGACTTCGCCTTCGACGCGTTCCGCTTCGAGGTCGCCGAGACCGAGCACGGCGTGATGCAGCTCCACGGCTATCCCTTCGCCCGCCCGTCGCCCGACCACCACCCCTCAACGAGGCCCTCCGGGCCGCAGAACCAATCCGGCGCCTCCACCGTCATCGTCGAGATGCGCGAGGAGGTCTGGCGGGCGGCCGGTTTCGACGAGCTCGACACCCAGGAGTCCATCGACCGCTGCGCCAAGATCTTTGCCGAGGCCCTGCGCGGCCGCCCCCTGACCTCGAACAACAGCACCTGGACCGCCTTCCGGACCGTCGTCAACGACCGCTGGTCCCACGGCAGCACCGTCCTGCTCGGCGACGCCGCCCACACCGCGCACTTCTCCATCGGCTCCGGCACCAAGCTCGCCGTCGAGGACGCCCTCGCGCTGGCCGCCTGCGTCGAGGAACAGCCCTCCCTGAGCGAGGCGCTCGCCGCCTACGAGGCGGAACGCCGCCCCGTCGTCGAGTCCACGCAGCGCGCGGCCGCCGCCAGCCTGCGCTGGTTCGAGGAGCTCGCCGGATACCTGGACCAGCCGCCGCGCCAGTTCGCCTTCAACCTGCTCACCCGCAGCCGCCGCGTCACCCACGACAACCTGCGGCTGCGCGACCCCCGCTTCACCGACGCCGTCGAACGCGACTTCGGCTGCCCGCCCGGCACCCCGCCGATGTTCACGCCCTTCCGGCTGCGCGGGCTGACGCTGCGCAACCGCGTCGTCGTCTCGCCCATGGACATGTACTCGGCCGTGGACGGCGTCCCCGGCGACTTCCACCTCGTCCACCTCGGCGCCCGCGCCCTGGGCGGCGCCGGGCTGGTCATGACCGAGATGGTGTGCGTGAGCCCCGAGGGCCGCATCACCCCGGGCTGCGCGGGCCTGTACACGCCCGCGCAGGCGGCGGCCTGGTCCCGGATCACCGACTTCGTGCACCGCCAGTCACCGGGCACCGCCATCGGCGTCCAGCTCGGGCACTCCGGCCGCAAGGGCTCCACCAAACGCATGTGGGAGGGCATCGACCAGCCCCTCGACACCGGCAACTGGCCCCTGGTCGCCGCCTCACCGCTGCCGTACCGCCCCGGCGTCAACCAGGTCCCGCACGAGCTGCACCGCGCCGCGCTCACCGACATAAGGGAGCAGTTCGCCGCCGCCGCGCGCCGCGCCGCCCGGGCCGGGTTCGACCTGCTCGAACTGCACTGCGCCCACGGCTACCTCCTCTCCGGCTTCCTCTCCCCGCTCACCAACCGCCGCACCGACGCCTACGGAGGCTCCCTGGAGCGCAGGCTCCGCTTCCCGCTGGAGGTCTTCGACGCGGTCCGCGCCGCCTGGCCCGGCGAGCGGCCCATGACGGTGCGCCTCTCGGCCACCGACTGGGCGCCCGGCGGCACCACCGCCGAGGAGGCCGTCGAGATCGCCCGCGCCTTCGCCGACCACGGCGCCGACGCCATCGACGTCTCCACCGGCCAGGTCGTCCCCGACGAGCGCCCCGAGTACGGCCGCTCGTACCAGACCCCGTACGCCGACAAGATCCGCAACGCGCTGAAGGTCCCGGTCATCGCGGTCGGCGCGATCTCCTCCTGGGACGACGTCAACTCCCTGCTGCTCGCCGGCCGCGCCGACCTGTGCGCCCTGGCCCGCCCGCACCTGTACGACCCGCACTGGACGCTGCACGCCGCCGCCGACCAGGGCTACGACGGCCCCGCCGCCCCCTGGCCCGCCCCGTACCGCGCGGGCAGCCGCAAGCCCCCGACGGGCCGCACGGACGCCCCGAAGCAGAGGCTCAGTCTGACGCCGACGGCGCAGCCCCGCCCCTGACGAACGCCTCGCCCCGGTCCCGCAGCAGCCCGTGCAGCCCGCCGAAGACCGCCGCCGCCCGGCCGCCCGGCCAGCCCGCCGGGAGCAGGGCGGCCGGGAGGCCCGGGTCCGCGTACGGGAGGCGGCGCCAGGAGTCGAGGGCCAGCAGGTAGTCGCGGTAGGCCTGCTCGGGGGAGGGTTCGCGGGTCGACCAGGTGCGCAGGACCGGCCCGTGGAGGTCGAGGAACTCCTCGTAGAGCTTGGCGATGGCGGCCAGGTCCCACCAGCGGCCCACCGCCTCGGCCGTCGGTGCGAAGCCCAGGTGCTCGCCGCGGAAGAGGTCCACGTACGGGTCGAGGTGCAGCCGCGTGAGGGTGTGGCGGGCCTCCTCGTAGAGCGCGGCGGGGGCGATCCAGACGCCCGGGGCCGCCGTGCCGAAGCCGAGGCGGCCCAGCCGGGAGCGGAGCAGGTGGCGCTTGTGCCGCTCGGCCTCGGGGACCGAGAAGACGGCGAGCACCCAGCCCTCCTCCTCGGACGGCTCACCGGCCGCGTAGATGCGCCGGTCGCCGTCGTCGAGGAGCTGGCGGGCGTCCGCCGACAGGGCGTACCCGGCCGCCCCGTCCGCCGTGCGGCGCGGTTCCAGCAGGCCGCGCCGCTTCAGCCGGGACACCGAGGACCGGACGGACGGGGCGTCCACGCCGAGGACCGCCAGCAGCCGGATCAGCTCGGCCACCGGCAGCGGGGCGTTGTCGGGCGTCCGCCCGTACGCGCCGTACAGGGAGACGATCAGGGAACGCGGAGTGTGCTGCTCGGCCACGTGGTCACTTTACGGGCGCGTCCGGCGCGCGCAGCCGGAAGCGCTGGAGCTTCCCGGTGGCCGTCCGGGGGAGGGCGTCCAGGAAGACGATCTCGCGCGGGCACTTGTACGGGGCGAGGCGCGACCGTACGAAGGCGCGCAGCGCCTCGGCCGCGGCGTCGTCGCGCGCGACCCCCTCCCGGACCACCGCGTACGCGACGGCGATCTGGCCGCGCACGTCGTCCGGCCGGCCGACCACCGCCGCCTCCACCACGTCGGGGTGGGCGAGGAGCGCGTCCTCGACCTCCGGGCCGGCGATGTTGTAGCCCGCCGAGATGATCATGTCGTCCGCGCGGGCGACGTAGCGGAGGTACCCATCCGGTTCGCGTACGTAGGTGTCACCGGTGAGGTTCCAGCCGTCCCTGACGTACTCCGTCTGGCGCGGATCGGACAGGTAGCGGCAGCCCACCGGGCCGCGCACGGCCAGGAGGCCCTCCTGCCCGTCCGGGACGGGTCGCCCGGAGCCGTCCACCACGCGGGCCTGCCAGCCGGGCACCGGCACGCCGGTCGTGCCGGGTCTGATCGCCTCGTCGGCCGCCGAGATGAAGATGTGCAGCAGCTCGGTCGCCCCGATGCCGTTGATGATCCGCAGCCCGGTCCGCTCGTGCCAGGCCCGCCAGGTGGCCGCGGGCAGGTTCTCGCCGGCCGACACGCACCGGCGCAGTGAGCCGGTGTCGTACCCGTCGAGGTTCTCCAGCATCACCCGGTACGCGGTCGGCGCCGTGAACAGCACCGAAACCCGGTGCTCGGCGATCGCGGGCAGCAGCTGCTTCGGCCCGGCCTGCTCCAGCAGCAGCGCGGAGGCGCCCGCCCGCAGCGGGAAGATCACCAGGCCGCCGAGCCCGAAGGTGAAGCCCAGCGGGGGGCTGCCCGCGAAGACGTCGTCCGGCTCGGGGCGCAGGACCCGCGCCGAGAAGGTGTCGGCGACGGCCGGCACATCGCGGTGGAAGTGCATGCACCCCTTGGGCCGTCCGGTGGTCCCCGAGGTGAAGGCGATCAGCGCGACGTCGTCGGCGGCGGTGTCGACGGCGTCGTACGCGTCCGGGTGGCGGGCCGCCAGCCGCAGCAGGTCGTCGGGCGCGTCGCCGCCGTACGCCGTGACGCGCAACCCCTCCACCTCGGCCTTCACCAGGTCGTCGACCGATCGGATGTCGCACAGCGCGTGGCTGACCCGGGCCATCTCGCACATCACGGCGAGCTCCCCGGCGCGCGCCTGCGCCAGGACGGTGACGGCCACGCCGCCCGCCTTCATCACCGCCAGCCAGCAGGCCGCCAGCCACGGGGTCGTCGGGCCGCGCAGCATCACGCGGTTGCCCGGCACCACGCCCAGGTCGTGGGTGAGGGCGTGGGCGATCCGGTCGACCCGCGCGCGCAGTTCGCCGTACGTCCACACGCCGCCCGCGCCGTCCCGGAACGCCGGCCGGTCCGGGCCGAACCGCTGGATCGTACGGTCCAGCAGCTCCGCACCGCAGTTGAGCCGGTCCGGGTAGCGCAGCTCGGGCAGGTCGAGGAGGAGCTCGGGCCACTGCTCGCGGGGCGGCAGATGGTCGCGGGCGAAGGTGTCGAGGTGGGCCGATCCGGTCAGCTCCATGATTCGCCCCCTGTGGGTGGTCCCTTGGGGGGCTCCCGGTGGGTGACCCCTTTGGGTGACTCCTGGTGGGTGGTGGGAACGCCCATCGAGCGTATCGTGAAGGTGACGACAGTCAACGGTACGCGATAGACCGGGCTCTGACGGATTCCTCGGAGGGGGCGCGAATGCCCGCATTCTCACTTGATCCGGCACAGAAGGCATGGTGCGAGGAGGTGCGTGTCCTCGCCGCGGAACGTCTGCGCCCCCTCGCCGAGAAGGGCGAGCCGGGCCGCGTCAACCGCCCGCTCGTCGCCGCGCTCGGCGAACTCGGGCTGATCTCCCGCCTCTTCGGCTCCGGCGCCCTCGACCTGTGCCTGATGCGCGAGTCCCTCGCTCGCGCCTGTACGGAGGCGGAGACCGCCCTCGCGCTCCAGGGCCTCGCCACCCACCCGGTCGCCGCCTTCGGTACGCCGGAGCAGCGGGCGCGCTGGCTGCCGGAGGTCACCGCGGGGCGGGCGGTGGCGGCCTTCGCGCTCAGCGAGCCGGACGCCGGGTCGGACGCGGCGGCGCTCACGCTGGAGGCCGTACCGGAGGGGCAGGGGTGGCGGCTGACCGGTGAGAAGTGCTGGATCTCCAACGCCCCGGAGGCCGACTTCGCCACCGTCTTCGCCCGTACGACCCCGGGCGCCGGGGCGCGCGGCGTCACCGCCTTCCTGGTGCCCGCCGACCGGCCCGGCCTGACGGGCGATCACCTCGACATGCTGTCCCCGCACCCCATCGGCCGCCTGCGCTTCGACGGCGTACCCGTCACGCGCGCGGACGTGCTCGGCGAGGTCGACCGGGGCTTCCGCGTCGCGATGACCACGCTCAACCTCTTCCGGCCCAGCGTCGGCGCCTTCGCCGTCGGCATGGCCCAGGCCGCGCTGGACGCCACGCTCGCGCACACCGCGCGGCGGACCGCGTTCGGCGGCGTGCTGAAGGACCTTCAGGCGGTCGCGCACCAGGTCGCCGAGATGGCGACCCGCACCGAGGCCGCCCGCCTGCTGGTGTACGCGGCGGCCGCCGCGTACGACGCGGGTGACGGCGAGGCGGGGGGCGGCGACGACGTGCCCCGGCGCGCCGCCATGGCGAAGCTGCTGGCCACCGAGACCGCGCAGTACGTCGTCGACGCCGCCGTCCAGCTCCACGGCGCCCGCGCCCTGCAACGGGGCCACCTGCTGGAGCACCTCTACCGCGAGGTGCGGGCGCCGCGCATCTACGAGGGCGCGACCGAGGTCCAGCGCACGATCATCGCGAAGGAGCTGTACGCGAAGGAGCCGTACGCCGAGGAGTTGGGTTCATGAGCATCGAACGCGTCAACCCCGCCGACCTCTCGCCGCCCACCGGCTTCTCGCACGCCGTCGTCGCCACCGGATCGCGCCTGGTCTTCCTCGCCGGGCAGACCGCGCTCGACGGCGGCGGCCGGGTGGTGGGGGAGACCCTGCCGGAGCAGTTCGAGACGGCGCTCGGCAATCTGCTCGCCGCCCTGAAGGCCGCCGGCGGCACCCCCGCCGACCTCGCGCGCGTCACCGTCTACGCGACCGACGTCGCCGACTACCGGGCGCGCGCCGCCGAACTGGGCCGGATCTGGCGGCGGCTGGCGGGCCGCGACTATCCGGCGATGGCGGTGATCGGCGCGGTCCGGCTCTGGGACGAGCAGGCGCTGGTGGAGCTGGACGGGTTCGCGGTCCTGGACTGAGCCGTTCCACATCGGCGAGGCGGCGATGTGCTCCTGACGGGTTGTCAGTGCAATATCACATTACTATGTTACGCGTCGTACAGCAGTGGCATGCACTCGACAACCCACCCCACTCAGGAGTCGCACATGCCCCAGCCCACGACACCGGGCCGCAGCCGCTTAAGCAGAGCCCTCCTCGCCGCCGCGGTCGCCACCGCGACCCTCCTCGGCGGCGGCGTGACGGTTCTCGACGCCCCCACCGCCCACGCCCGCCCGCTCACGGCCCCCGACCCCAACGAGAAGCCGCACGACGAGGTCGTACGCCTGGCCACCGCGCCGCCGCCCGCCCCGCGACCCGCCCCCGCGCCCGGACAGCACGCCGACGCCCGTGTCCCCGGGCCACAGACACCTCCGGCGCCGACCACGGCCGCCGCCCCCGCCTGCACCCTGGACGGCGTCACGGGCTTACGCCCCGAGGAGTTCGCCGACTTCCTCGCCGACCCCGCCGTCACCGCCGACGGCTGCCTGCGCACCCTCCTGTGGACCTGGGACGCCCGCCTCGCGCCCGTCATGTCCGACGCCCACGTCCAGGCCGTCTCACGCCGCGTCTCCGCGCTCGCCCCATCGCACGACGGCGCGAACGGCACCCACCTGCTGGAGATGCTCACCTACCTGCACGCGGTCGTGTACCACGACTTCTCGCGCGGCGAGATCGACGTCACCGACCCGCCCACCACCGAGGCCATGCGCCGCGCCGTCCACGCCTTCGGCTCGGCCGCCCGCTCCTTCCGCGCCACCCGCGCCAACGCCGACAGCCTGCGCGAGGCCCTCTACACCGGCAGCGCCGCCGGGCTGCGCCACTCCCAGCTCGGCCTCGTCCAGAAGGTGCTGGCCACCATGGACCGGTACCACACCACCACCTACCGCGACCCGGCCTGGGGCGGCGCCGCCCTCGCCGCGCTCTCCGTCAACCACCTCGGCGTGTACCCCGGCAACCGCGACACCGCCTTCCACACGCTGGCCGCCCGGAACACCGCGTACCGCGCCGCCTTCCGCGCCTTCGCCCACCACACGCACCTCAAGGGCACGCCCAACGAGTGGGTGGTGCGCGACGCGCTCGCCGAGTACGGCCGCTTCGGCCAGATCGACGCGCTCAAGGCCGAGATCGTCCCGGACGTGGGCGCCCTCCTCGACCCCGTCGTACGGAACTTCGGCGAGGGCAGCGCGCCCTGGGCGCGGCTCGCCGGCTGGCTCGTCTTCTACGAGGCGTGCGCGCCGTACCGCGTCTGCAAGGACGACATCGAGCGGCGGATCTTCCCGCACGCGTACCGCTACGACACCGGTGCCCTCAAGGTCCGCACCGGCCTCGACACCGCCACCGTCGACCAGCTCTACTACGCGAGCAAGCAGGTGAAGGCGCAGTTCCACCGCGTCCTGGGCGGCGAGGCGCCGCTCGCCGGCGACACCAACACCGCCCTGACCGTCGTGCTGTACGCCTCGCGGGCCGACTACGAGAACTACCACCCGCTGCTGACCGGCATGGACACCGACAACGGCGGCATCTACATCGAGCGCGGCGCCACCTTCTACACCTACCAGCGGCGCGTCCCGCAGGACTCCTCGCTCACCCTGGAGGAGCTCTTCCGCCACGAGTACGCGCACTACCTCAACGGCCGTTTCGCCGTGCCCGGTTACTTCGGCGAAGGGCCCTGGTACCAGGGCGACCGCACCACCGCGATGGACGAGGGGACCGCGGAGTTCTTCGCCGGGGCGACCCGTGACGACGGCGTCGCCGTCCGCAGGTCGCTCGTGCGGAGCGTCATCGCCGACACCGCCGACGGCAGCCCCCGCATGAGCGTGGACGAACTGCTCCACGCCACCTATGCGGGCGACGGCTTCCGCTTCTACAGCTACGCGGGCACCTTCTTCTCCTACCTGTGGACCGAACGGCCCGCCCTGCTGCGCGAGATGTACCGGCACCTGCGCGCCGACGACCCCGCCGCCTTCGACGCCTGGCGGGACCGGGCGGGCCAGGACCCCGCACTCCAGCGCGGGTACGACGCCTTCCTCGACGCACGGATCGCCCGGGTCGACGAGCTGTTCGTGCCGAACACCCGCTACGTCCCCAACGACCGGCTCGACCACGCCGCCGCCGACGACGTCCGCGCGGCCTTCGCGGCGGCGACCGGCGCCACCCCGCGCTGCGCCGACAACGGCGACACCGCCAAGCGCCGCTTCGTCTGCACCGGCCGCGTCACCGCGCGCCTCACCGACGCGGACAGCCCGGACCGGGTCTTCCGCGACATGGCGGAGACCGTCGACCACTTCCTCCTCGACCGGGCGCGCCCGGCGGCCACCAACCTCGCCGACATGAACTGCTCCTTCGGGGAGGTGGAGATCCGGCCCGACCGCACCGGCGGCACCTCGCCCTACACGTGCGAGGGTCCCTTGCGTACCTGACGTGCAACTCCACTTCCCGGGACGGGAATTACCCGTACGGACCCTGTACGAGCGGCAGTAGTGCGTGAAATATTATTGCCGTGCCCACGCGACATGTGAGTCATGTGCCGGCCGCCCTGGACGCCGTGATCATCGGCGCCGGGGTCGTCGGTGCGGCCTGCGCCTACTACGCGGGCCGCGCAGGACTCGCCGTCGCCGTCGTCGACCGCGGCCCCGTCGCGGGCGGCACCACCGGCGCCGGCGAGGGCAACCTGCTCGTCTCCGACAAGGAGCCGGGCCCCGAGCTCGACCTCGCGCTGCTGTCCACCCGACTGTGGCGCGAACTCGCCGAAACCCTCCCACCGGAGGCCGAGTACGAGCCCAAGGGCGGTCTCGTCGTCGCATCCGACGAGACCGCCCTCACCGCGCTGCGCGCCTTCGCGGCGGGGCAGCGCGCCTCCGGCGTCGACGCCCGCGAGCTCCCCGCCGACCGGCTGACCGACCTCGAACCGCACCTCGCGCCCGGCCTCGCGGGCGGCTTCCACTACCCGCAGGACGCCCAGGTCCAGCCCGCCCAGGCCGCCGCCCGGCTGCTGCGCGCCTCGGGCGCCGCCCTCCTGCTCGGGGAGGAGGTCACGGCCGTCCTCACCGACCGGCGCGGCGCCGTCCGGGGCGTACGCACCACCCGCGGCGACCTCCACGCCCCCGCCGTCGTCAACGCGGCCGGCACCTGGGGCGGGGCGCTCGCCGAACGGGCCGGCGTCCACCTGCCCGTGCTGCCCCGCCGCGGCTTCGTCCTCGTCACCGAGCCGCTGCCGCCCCGCCTCGTACGCCACAAGGTGTACGCGGCGGACTACGTCGCCGACGTCGCCAGCGGCTCGGCCGCCCTCCAGTCCTCCGCCGTCGTCGAGTCCACCCCGGCCGGACCCCTCCTCATCGGCGCCACGCGCGAGCGCGTCGGCTTCGACCGGACGCTGTCGACCGAGGCGCTGCGGCGGCTCGCGGCGCAGGCGACCGCCCTCTTCCCGGTGCTCGGCGGCGTACGGGCCCTCCGCGCGTACCACGGCTTCCGCCCCTACCTGCCGGACCACCTCCCGGCCATCGGGCCCGACCCGCGTGTGCCGGGCCTCCACCACGCCTGCGGCCACGAGGGCGCGGGCATCGGCCTCGCCCCGGCGACCGGGCTGCTCGTGGCGGCCGCCCTGTGCGGCGACCAACCGCCGCTCGATCCGCGGCCGTTCCGCCCGGACCGGTTCACCGCCCCGGAAGGAGCCACCGCGTGACCTCCGCGACACCGTCCCCGTCCCCCTTCACCCTCACCTTCGACGGGCGCCCCCTCACCGCCCGGCCCGGGCAGACCATCGCCGCCGTCCTCTGGGGCAACGGCGTCCTCGCCTGGCGCACCACCCGCGGCGGCGGCGCGCCGCGCGGCGCGTTCTGCGGGATCGGCGCCTGCTACGACTGCCTGGCGACCGTCAACGGCCGCCCCAACCAGCGCGCGTGCCTGGTCCCGGCCCGCCCCGGCGACACCGTCACCACGCAGGAGGGCACGGGCCGTGACCGCTGACCGCACGACGGCCGACCTCGCCGTCGTCGGGGCCGGGCCGGCCGGTCTCGCCGCCGCCGGGACGGCCGCCCGGCTCGGGCTGAGCGTCACGCTCCTGGACGCGGGGGAGCGGGCGGGCGGCCAGATCTTCCGGCACCCGGCGCACGGCCCCGTACCGCGCGCGGCCCGCGACCTCGTGCGGGGCCTCGCCGGCGGCGTACGCCACCTGCCGCTGCACCACGTGTGGACCGTCGTACGGGACGGCGACGGCTGGCTGTTGCACTGCGTCGCCGGAGGAGGCACCGGGCCCGACGAGTCCCCGGCGACCGTCCGCGCCCGCCGCGTCCTCCTCGCCACCGGCGCCTACGAACGCCAGCTGCCCTTCCCCGGCTGGACCCTGCCCGGCGTCGTCGGGGCGGGCGGCGCCCAGGCGATGCTCAAGTCCGGCGGCGTCCTGCCCGGCCGCCGGATCGTCGTCGCGGGCAGCGGCCCCCTGCTGCTCGCCGTCGCCACCACGCTCGCCGCCGCCGGCGCCCGGGTGCCCGCCGTCGTCGAGGCCGCCGACTACACGGCGTACGCCGGCCGGGCCGGCGCGCTGGTCCGCAACCCCGGCAAGCTCACCGAGGGCGCGCGGCACGGCGCCGCCCTGCTGCGCCACTCCACCCGGCTGCTGGCCCGCCACGCCGTCACCGCCGTCCACGGCACCGCCGACGGCGCTGCTCACGCCGCGCGCGTCGAGGCCGTCACCGTCACGCGCCTCGACCGCGACTGGCGGCCCGTCCCGGGCACCGGGCGCCGCATCCCCTGCGACGCGCTCGCCGTCGGCCACGGCCTCGTACCGCAGCTGGAGCTCGCCACCGGCCTGGGCTGCGCCACGCGGCGCACCGCCGACGCCACCCCCGCCGTCGCCGTGGACGACGGGCAGCGCACCTCCGTGCCCGGAGTGTGGGCCGCCGGGGAGGCCTGCGGCGTCGGCGGAGCCGAACTGGCCCGTACGGAAGGCGA
The DNA here is from genome assembly GCF_044765045.1 of Streptomyces sp. NPDC093546. NCBI lineage: Bacteria > Bacillati > Actinomycetota > Actinomycetes > Kitasatosporales > Streptomycetaceae > Streptomyces > Streptomyces sp. NPDC093546. The sequence continues at coordinate 50,265 of NZ_JBIWJG010000008.1, forward strand.
GATCGCCGCCCTGTCCCTCGCGGGACGGCGCCCGCCGGAGGCCCTCCTGCGCCGCCGCGCCCGGCTGCGCGCCTTCGCCGAGGCGATGGCCGCCGCCCACCGGCCCGGCCCCGGCTGGACCGACTGGCTGGACGGCGCCACCGAGGTGTGCCGCTGCGAGGAGGTCCCCGCCGACCGGATCCGCGAGGCCGTCACCGCCCTCGGCGCCCGCGACGCCCGCACCGTGAAGCTGCTCACCCGCGCCGGAATGGGCTGGTGCCAGGGCCGTATGTGCGGCCAGGCCGTCGCCCGCCTCGCCGGCGAGGACCCGGCGCCCGACCGGCGCCCGCTGTCCTGCCCCGTCCCGCTCAGCCATCTGGCACAACCACCAGGAGCCGCATGATGGACCACCGCACCTCCCCCTGGCACGGCATCATGGTCGCCACCGCGCTGCCGCTGCGCGACGACCTCACCATCGACTACGACGCCTACGCCGAGCACGTCTCCTGGCTGATCGCCCAGGGCTGCGACGGCGTCGTCCCCAACGGCTCCCTCGGCGAGTACCAGACCCTCACCGACGACGAGCGCGCCCGACTCGTGCGCGTCGCCGTCGAGGCCGCCGGCGACGGGTCCCGCGTGATGCCCGGCGTCTCCGCGTACGGCGGCGCCGAGGCCCGCCGCTGGGCCGAGCAGGCGGCCGAGGCGGGCGCCGGATCCGTCCTGCTGCTGCCGCCGACCGCGTACCGCGCCGACGCGCGCGCCGTACGCGCCCACTACGCCGAGGCCGCGCGCGCCGGGCTGCCCGTCGTCGCGTACAACAACCCCCACGACACGCGCGTCGACCTGACGCCCGCGCTGCTGGCGGAGCTGCACGGCGACGGCAGCGTCGTCGCCGTCAAGGAGTTCAGCGGCGACGTGCGCCGCGCGTACGAGATCGCCGAACTGGCCCCCGGACTGGAGCTGCTGATCGGCGCCGACGACGTGCTGCTGGAGCTGGCGGTGGCCGGCGCCGTCGGCTGGATCGCCGGCTACCCCAACGCCCTGCCCGCCGCCTGCGCCGCCCTCTACCGCGCCGCCACCGCCCGCGACCTGGACACCGCCCTGCCGTTGTACCGGTCCCTGCACCCGCTGCTGCGCTGGGACTCCAGGCCGGAGTTCGTCCAGGCCATCAAGGCGTCCATGGACCTGGCGGGCCGCCACGGCGGTCCGTGCCGCCCGCCCCGCACCCCCCTGGACGAGGAGCGGTACGCCGCCGTCCGCGCGGCCACCGGGAAGGCACTCGCGGAGGGACTCGCCTAGCCATGCGCACCCGGCACGTCTACCACGCCGTCGACTCGCACACCGAGGGCATGCCGACCCGCGTCATCACCGGCGGCGTCGGCACGCTCCCCGGCGCCACCATGGCCGAACGGCGCCGCCACTTCGCCGACCGGCTCGACCACGTCCGCACGCTGCTGATGTACGAGCCGCGCGGCCACGCCGCCATGAGCGGCGCCATCCTCCAGCCCCCGACCCGCTCCGACGCCGACTACGGCGTGCTCTACGTCGAGGTCTCCGGGCTGCTGCCGATGTGCGGCCACGGCACCATCGGCGTGGCGACCGTGCTCGTCGAGACCGGCATGGTGCCCGTCACCGAGCCGGTCACCACCGTCCGCCTCGACACCCCGGCCGGGCTCGTCACCGCCGACGTCCGCGTCGAGGACGGCTCCGCCCGGTCCGTCACCCTCACCAACGTCCCCGCCTTCTGCGCCGCCCTCGACCGCACGGTCCACGTCCCCGGCCACGGCACCGTGACCTACGACCTCGCCTACGGCGGCAACTTCTACGCCATCGTCCCGCTCGACGCGCTCGGCCTGCCCTTCGACCGCGCCCGCAAGGACGACCTCCTCGCCGCCGGACTCGCCCTCATGGACGCCGTCAACGCCACCGACCGCCCCGTCCACCCCGAGGACCCGGCCATCGGCGGCCTCAAGCACGTGTACCTCGCCGCCCCCGGCTCCGACGCCGTACGCTCCCGGCACGCCATGGCCATCCACCCCGGCTGGTTCGACCGCTCCCCGTGCGGCACCGGCACCTCCGCGCGCATGGCGCAGCTGCACGCGCGCGGCCTGCTGCCGCTCGGCCGCGACTTCGTCAACGAGTCGTTCATCGGTACGGAGTTCACGGGGCGGCTCGTCGGCGAGACGACGGTCGGCGGCCTGCCCGCCGTCGTACCGACGGTCACCGGCCGCGCCTGGATCACCGGCACGGCACAGTACTTCCTCGACCCGGAGGATCCGTTCCCGGCGGGCTTCCTGCTGTGAGCGGCGGAAGGAACACGATGAGCAGACCGACGGCGCTGACCACACTCACCGCCCACGACCGCCTGAGCGACCGCGTCGCGCACGCCCTGCGCGCCGCCCTGATCGCCGGCGAACTGCGCCCCGGGGAGGTCCACTCCGCGCCCGGCCTCGCCGCCCGCTTCGGCGTCTCCGCGACCCCCGTGCGCGAGGCGATGCTGGAGCTGGCCCGCGAGGGCCTGGTCGAGCCCGTACGCAACAAGGGCTTCCGGGTCACCGAGGTCAGCGAGCGGGACCTCGACCAGTACACGCAGCTGCGGGCGCTCATCGAGGTGCCCACCGTCGGCGTCGTCACGGGCGCGGCCACCCGCCGTCAGCTGGAGGAGCTGCGCCCGGTCGCCGAGGAGATCGTCGCCCGCGCCCGCGACCACGACCTGATCGGCTACCTGGACGCCGACCGCCGCTTCCACCTCTCCCTGCTGGCCCTCTCCGGCAACGACCGCCTCGTGGAGACCGTCGGCGACCTGCGCAAACGCTCCCGCCTCTACGGCCTGACGGCCCTGGACGAGCGGGGCCTGCTGGTCGCCTCGGCGCAGGAGCACCACGAGCTCCTCGACCTGATGCTGGCGGGCGACGCGGCGGCGGCCGAGGCGTGCATGGCCCGCCACCTGGGGCATGTGCGCTCGACGTGGGCCCGGTCGCGTACGGAAGGCACGTAGGAGTTTGCCCCGATTTGTCCACCCGTTCGGGTGTCGATAGGTTGACAGTGCGGCGGCACAACCCGCGGAGGCTGCCATGACCACCCTCGCCGACCAGACCATCGGCCCCCTGCGCGCCCGCCTCGAAGGACGGCTCGTCACCCCCGCCGACCCGGACTACGACCAGGTCCGCTCCCTCTGGAACGGGGCCATCGACCACCGCCCCGCCCTGGTCGCCCGGTGCGCGACGCCGCAGGACGTCGCCGCCGCGCTGCGCTTCGCCCGCGACGAACACCTGGAGATCTCCGTCCGCGGCGGCGGCCACAGCTTCTCCGGAGCCTCCGTCTGTCCCGACGGCCTGGTCGTCGACCTGACCGACATGAACCGCGTCGAGGTGGACGCGGACACCCGCACCGTGCGCTGCGGTGGCGGCGCGCGCCTCGCCGACCTGGACGCCGGGACCGCCCCGTACGGCCTCGCCGTCCCGGCCGGAACGGTCAGTCACACCGGCGTCGGCGGCCTCACGCTCGGCGGCGGCCTCGGCTGGCTGACCCGCAAGCACGGCCTGACCGTCGACAATCTGGTGGCCGCCGACGTGGTCCTCGCCAACGGCGGTCTCGTCCGGGCGAGCGACGACGAGAACGCGGACCTGTTCTGGGCGCTGCGCGGCGGCGGCGGGAACTTCGGCGTCGTCACCACCTTCACCTTCCGCGCCCACCCGGTCGGCCCGGAGGTCCAGCTGGGCCTCTTCTTCTGGGACCTCGCCGACGGCCCCCAGGCCCTGCACCTCATCGCCGACCTGGTCCCGGGCCTGCCGCGCACCGCCGGCGCCCTGATCGGCGTCGGCCTGAGCGCCCCGCCCGCGCCCTTCGTCCCGGCCGAGCACCAGGGCAAGCCGGGCCACGCCCTGATCGTCGCCGGTTTCGGCTCCCCCGAGGAGCACGCCGAGGCCCTCGCCCCGCTCGCCGACGGCCTCCCGCCGCTCTTCGAGCTGCGCACCCCCCTGCCCTACACCGCGCTCCAGTGCATGCTGGACGACTCGGCGCCGACCGGCATCCTCTCGTACGACAAGGGGCTGGCCTACACCGATCTGAACGACGACGTGATCGGCCTGCTGAGCGCGTACGTGCCGCGCAAGACCTCGCCCATGTCCTTCTGCCCGACCTTTCACGTGGCCGGGGCGTACACCGACCCCCACGAGGACGACACCGCCTTCGGCGGCCTGCGTGAACCCATGTACGTCATGAGCGCCTCCGCCATGAGCCCGGACCCCGACGTCCTGACGGCGGACACGGCGTGGGTGCGGGCCCTGTGGACGGAGCTGACGCCGCACGCGGCGAACACCGGCGGCTACGTCAACTTCATGGTCGAGATCGAGGAGGACCGCGTCCGCAGGTCCTACGGGCCGGAGAAGTACGACCGGCTGTCCCGCGTCAAGGCCGCCTACGACCCGGACAACGTCTTCCACCGCAACGCGAACATCCTCCCGGCGGTCGCCGCCTGACGCCCGCTCGATGCCCCGCCCGACGCCCCTTGAGGCCCTCGGGTGGGCACGCCGCCTGTCGGAACAGACAAACGGAGCCCCGGATTCCGCCGCCGGTCTCGTGTGAACCGTTGATGTCGCCGCAGAGGCCCGCGTTGCTCTACTGGAGCCGCTCCACGTGAGCCGCCCCCCGCGCCTCCGCTGCTCACCCCTGCGTCTCCCCAAGGAACGATATGAGCGTCCCCTCCCGTCCCGCGACCGCCCGGCGCTCCCTGCTCGGCGGAGCGGCAGCCCTCTCCCTGGGCCTCCTGGGCTGTACGTCGAACCGCTCCGGCGAGGAGCCCGTACCGGCCGCCCGCGCCACCGACGCGAAGGGTGAGCGGCCCGTTGTGAGGGTCCACCTCCTCGGGACCGGCGGGCCGGAGATGTCGACCAGCCGCAAGGGCATGTCCACCCTCATCGAGGCCGGCGGACACCGGCTGCTGTTCGATGTGGGCCGCGGAGCCACCCAGAACATGTACGAGTCGCGGATCAACCCGAAGGGCGTCACCAAGGTCTTCCTGACCCACCTCCACAACGACCACTACGAGGACCTGCCGAGCCTCTGGCTGAACCCGTGGTTCATGCTCGGGCGGACCGAGCGGCTGGAGGTCTGGGGGCCGCCCGGGACCGCGGGGATGGTCGCCGGTATGCGGGCGATGTACGCGCATGACCTGGAGCACCGCTCGAACGACCTGTTCAAGAAGGAATACCTGGACATCCGCGTCCACGAGATAGGGCCCGGAACCGTCTACGAGCAGGACGGCCTCAAGGTCACCGCCTTCACCGTCGAGCACAAGGACGGCAACCCGGCCTACGGCTACCGCTTCGACCACGCCGGCAAATCCGTGCTCCTGTCCGGCGACACCACGTACCACAGGAACGTCGTGGAACACGGCAAGGGAGTGGACCTGCTCGTCCACAACGTCATCGCCTTCGACGAGGAGCTGACCAGGAGCGGGAAGCTGAAGGCCGTCGAGGAGAAGCTCACCACCCCCGAGCAGGCTGCGCGGGTCTTCTCCGAAGCCGGGCCGCGCGTCGCCGTCTTCTCGCACATCGCCAAGAAGGGCCTGCACGGCAAGGCGGGCGACGACGTCATCATGGCCCGGACCAGGAAGGCCGGATACGACGGCCCCCTCCACATGGCGCTGGACCGCATGACCGTCGACATCGGCGCCGACGTCACCGTGCGGCCGCCGCTCGCGACCGCCGACCTGCCCGAGCTGGACGGACCCGACACCAAGCTCTGAGCACGGAGCCCACCCGTCCCTTCGCCCCGGGTCGGCCACCGGTGCTAGAAAGTGACCATGAGGGAAAAGGGCCTCCCAGGCCCAGGCCCAGAAGTTCCATGGTGGCGGGCGTCGCTGCGCAGCGCCGCCGGGCAGGTGTTCGCTCTCCAGGTCGTGATCGTGCTGCTGCTGGCGGCCGCCGCGATGACGGCCCTGGTCGTGCAGGCCAACCGCGGCAGTGAGCGCGAGGCGGAGCGCCTGTCGATCACGGCGGCCGAGATGTTCGCGAACGCCCCCGGCACGGCGGAGGCGCTCCAGGGACCGGACCCGACGGCCGTGCTGCAGCCGCGCGCCGAAGCGGCCTGGCGGCGGGCGGGCGTGGACTTCGTGCTGGTCATGGACACGGAAGGGATCCGCGTCACCTACCCCGACCCGCGGCAGATCGGGAAGAAGTTCGTCGGCACCATCCAACCGGCGCTGGAGGGCCGCACCGTCGTCGAGCGCGCGGGCGGCCCGCCGGTGCCCGCCGGCACGGGAACGGCCGTGCAGGCGGTGGTCCCGGTGAGAGGGGCCGACGGGTCGGTCGTCGGGCTGGTGTCCGCCGGGATCACCGAGGAGAACGTGGGGGACCTGGTCGAACGGCAGCTGCCCATCATCCTCGGCACCGGCGCCGCGGCGCTCGTCGTGTCCACCGCCGGTACCGCGCTGGTGTCGCGGCGGCTGCGGCGGCAGACGCACGGCCTGGGCCCGGCGGAGATGACGCGCATGTACGAGCACCACGACGCGGTGCTGCACGCGGTGCGCGAGGGCGTGCTGATCGTCGACGCGGAGGGGCGCGTACTCCTGGCCAACGACGAGGCGCGCCGGCTCCTCGCCCTTCCGGCGGACACGGAGCGGCGGCGCGTGACGGACCTCGGACTGGACGGGGAGACCGCGCGGCTGCTGGCGTCGGGGGAGCCGGTCACGGACGCGGTGCGGCTGGTCGGGGATCGGCTGCTGGCGGTGAACAAGCGGCCCACCGCCCCCTACGGGGGCCAGGCGGGCAGCGTGGTGACGCTGCGGGACACCACGGAGCTGGCCACGGTCACCGGGCGGGCCCAGCTGGCGCGGGAGCGGCTGAAGCTGCTGTACGACGCGGGGGCGCGGATGGGCACCACGCTGGACGTGACGCGTACCGCCGAGGAGCTGGCGGAGGTGTCCGTGCCGCAGTTCGCCGACGTCGTCACCGTCGACCTGCTGGAGCCGGTCCTGCGGGGCCAGGAACCACCGGAGATGAGCCCGGAGGCGGGCATCGAGATGCGCCGCACCGCCTGCGCGGGACCGGACGGGGCCCCCTCCCTCCACCGGGTCGGCGAGCCGGTCCGGTTCGGTCCCCACAGCCCCGTCGCGGCCGCCGTGGCCGGCGGCCGGGCGGTCCTGGACACGGGTACGGGACCGGGCACCGCCGACGACCCGGACCGGGGATTCCACTCCCTCCTGGCGGTGCCGATCCGGGCGCGCGGGGCCCTGCTGGGAGTGGCCGCCTTCCGACGGGCGGGCGCCTCCTCACCGTTCGAGGAGCAGGACAAGGCGTTCGCCGAGGAGCTGGCCACCCGGGCCGCGGTCGCGATCGACAACGCCCGTCGCTACACCCGCGAACACGCCACGACCGTCACCCTCCAGCGCAGCCTCCTGCCCCGGGGCGTGCCCGAGCAGAGCGCGCTGGACGTGGCGTACCGCTACCTGCCGGCCCAGGCCGGAGTGGGGGGCGACTGGTTCGACGTCATCCCCCTGTCCGGCGCCCGCGTGGCGCTGGTGGTCGGCGACGTCGTCGGCCACGGCGTGCACGCCGCGGCCACCATGGGCCGGCTGCGTACCGCCGTGCACAACTTCTCCACCCTCGACCTGCCGCCGGACGAACTGCTCACCCACCTCGACGAACTCGTCGCCCACATCGACGCCAACGAGACCGCCGACGAGACCGCCGACGACGCGCGCGACGGGGACGGGATCACCGGGGCCACCTGTCTGTACGCCGTCTACGACCCCGTCTCCGGGCGGGTGGCCGCCGCCACCGCCGGCCACCTCGGCCCGGCGGTCGTCCACCCCGACGGAACCGTGCACTTCCCCGACCTGCCGGTCTCGCCTCCTCTCGGCCTGAGCGCGAGCCTGCCGTTCGAGAGCAGGGAGCTCGTCCTCCCCGAGGGCTCCCGCCTGGTGCTCTACACCGACGGGCTCGTCGAGGACCGCGGCAGGGACCTGGACACCGGCCTGGACATCCTGCGCGAGGCGCTGGCCGGGACCGGCCGCACACCCGAGGACACCTGCGCCGCGGTGATCGAGGCCCTCGTGCCCGCCAGGCCCAGGGACGACATCGCGCTCCTCGTGGCCCGTACGCGCCGGCTCGACCCCGCGAACGTCGCCCACTGGGACGTGCCCCGCGACCCCTCGGCGGTGGCCCCGGTCCGCGCCGCCTGCGCCCGCCGCCTCGCCGAGTGGGGCCTGGAGGAGATCGGCTTCGCCACCGAACTCGTCCTCAGCGAACTGATCACCAACGCCATCCGCTACGGCGCCGAGCCCATCACCGTCCGGCTGCTCCGCGACCGGACCCTGATCTGCGAGGTCTCCGACGCCAGCAGCACCTCCCCCCACCCCCGCCGCGCCAAGACCACCGACGAGGGCGGCCGCGGCCTGTTCCTCGTCGCCCGGTACACCGAACGCTGGGGCACCCGTTACACCCCCGCCGGCAAGGTCATCTGGGCCGAGCTGTCCCTCCAGGGTGCGCCGGAAGCCGCCGGGCTCGCCGACGACGTCCTCCTCGACCAGTGGAGCGACGACGCCTTCTGATCAGCGGCCCGGCAGGGGCTGCCAGTCCGGGTAGGGGTGCGTGGCCCAGGGAGCGGGGACCGAGGCGGGAGCGGACGCGGGTGCGTCCGCGCGGCCCGGGGCCGACGACCCCTCCCGGCGCCCTCGCAGGACGGTGAGGAGCACGGTCGTCACCACGGCCAGCTCGTCCGGGGTCGGCCGCCCGTGGAGCACGCGGATCTCGGGGCCGCCGCTCACTGCGGCTGGTTCCCGTGCTTGCGGGTGGGCAGCGGAGCGTGCTTGGCGCGCAGCATCGCCAGGGAGGCGATGAGCACGGACCGCGTCTCGGCAGGGTCGATGACGTCGTCCACCAGGCCGCGCTCGGCGGCGTGGTACGGGTGCATGAGCTCGCGCCGGTACTCCTCGATCCGGGCCCGGCGCGCCTTCTCCGGATCGTCGGCGGCGGCGATCTCCCGGCGGAAGACGACGTTGGCGGCGCCCTCGGCCCCCATGACGGCGATCTCGTTGGTGGGCCAGGCGTAGCAGAGGTCGGCGCCGATGGAGCGGGAGTCCATGACGATGTACGCGCCGCCGTACGCCTTGCGCAGCACGACGGAGACGCGCGGCACGGTGGCGTTGCAGTAGGCGTACAGCAGTTTGGCGCCGTGCCGGATGATGCCGCTGTGCTCCTGGTCCACGCCCGGCAGGAAGCCGGGCACGTCCACGAGCGTGACGAGCGGGATGTTGAAGGCGTCGCACAGCTGCACGAAGCGGGCGGCCTTCTCGGACGCCGTGATGTCGAGGACGCCGGCCAGGACCGCGGGCTGGTTGGCGACGACGCCCACGACATGGCCGTCCAGCCGGGCCAGGGCGCAGATCACGTTGCCCGCCCACAGCTCGTGCACCTCGAGGAACTCGCCGTCGTCGACGACCTCCTCGATCACCCGCCGCACGTCGTAGGAGCGGCCGGGGTCGGCGGGCACCAGCTCGGCCAGCGCCTCGGTGATCCGGTCGGCCGGGTCGTCCGGGGCGACGGCCGGGGGCAGTTCGCGGTTGTGGGAGGGCAGCAGCGACAGCAGGTAGCGGACCTCCTCCAGGCAGGTCTCCTCGTCGTCGTGGACGAAGTGCGCGACGCCGGACGCCGCCGCGTGCACATCGGCGCCGCCCAGCCCCTCGTGCGTGATCTCCTCACCGGTGACGGCCTTCACCACGTCCGGGCCGGTGATGCACATCTGCGCCGTGCCGCGGACCATGAAGACGAAGTCCGTGAGGGCGGGGGAGTACGCGGCCCCGCCCGCACAGGGGCCGAGGATGACGCTGATCTGCGGGATGACACCGGAGTTGCGGACGTTGCGGCGGAAGATGCCCCCGTAGCCGGCGAGCGCGCTCACCCCTTCCTGGATGCGGGCGCCGGCGCCGTCGCACAGGCCGACGAGCGGCGCGCGGGCGCTCTCGGCCAGGTCCATGATCTTGTGGATCTTCTCGGCGTGCGCCTCCCCGAGCGAGCCGCCGAACACCCGGAAGTCGTGGGCGTAGGCGAACACCGTCCGGCCGTGCACCAGGCCCCAGCCGGTGACGACGCCGTCGGTGCAGGGGCGGTTGGCCTCCAGGCCGAACCCGGTCGCCCGGTGCCTGCGCAACCCCTCCACCTCGGTGAAGGTGCCGGGGTCGAAGAGCAGGTCCAGGCGTTCCCGGACGGTCAGCTTGCCGCGGGCCTTCTGCGCCCGGGTGGCCTTGTCGCCGGGGCCGCGGCGCACCCGTTCCCGGATGCGGTGCAGGTCGGCCACGGCCTCGGACATGTCCGCAGTGGTGGCGGGGTGGTGCGCGGGCCCGTTCGCCGGAGCTTCCGCCGGAGTGGTCACGGCCCGTTCGTCGATCAAGGTCATGAGTGATCCTCGGTCTGTCGCGTGCAGGGTCGGGAACCCGGCTGCGGCGCGGTCGCGTGGGCGACGGGCACGTCGTTCGGTCAGCCGGGCGTCAGTGCTGCGGCCACCGCTCCTCGGACAGGTTGCGGTGCAGGACGTCGAGCGCCTCCCGCAGCGCCCGCACCTGCCGTTCCTCCAGCCCCCGCAGCATCAGGTCCTCGGTACGGGTCCACACGGTCTCGACGGCGAACCGCAGGCCGCCGCCCTGTTCGGTGAGGTGCACCCGGGTGACCCGCCGGTCGCGCGGGTCCTTGCGCCGCGTCACCAGCCCGCTGGCCTCCAGCCGTTGGACCGCCTTCACCACGGTCGGCAGCTCGACCCCGAGGCGTGCGGTCAGCTCGGTCTGGGTGACCCCGTCCTCCTTCCACAGCTCGGCGAGCAGCAGCTCCTGGCCGGGGTGCAGACCCAGTTCGGTCAGCCCCCGGGAGACGAGGACGCGATGCTCCCTGGCGGCGCGGACCAGCGCGGTCCCCAGCGAGTCTCTGATCGCGGAGGTTTCCGCAGGCTCCGTGGGCTGCATGCGTCCTGTCTCCCGGGTGCTGGGGGGCCGAAAGAACGAATCCTACGGCGGTCGGTGTACGGAACGGACGGTCAGGTCAGGGGGCACCGGATCATGCCCCCGCCTCCTCACCGCCCTCCGCGGGGCCGGCCGCTCCCCGCGGGAACGCCGCGAAGAAAGGGGCGACGTCGGCCAGGAACACGCCGTTCTTGACGGCCGGATCCTTCGCGACGATCTTCTCCGCCTCATCGGTGTCGGAGACGGCGAGCACGGACATCCCCCCGTTCCGGTCGAGGAACGGCCCGCTCAGGAACAGCAGCCCCTCGGCCTCCAGTTCGGCGTTGTGCTCGGCGTGCCCCTGGAGCGGCTGCTCGAAGAGCGGTTTGCCCTCGATCCAGCCCGGCCCCGGCCGGTAGGTGACCACGTGGTGGGTCGGCCGGATCTCGGGCGCTGCCGTCTCGGGCACTGCCCCTGCCTCGGCGGTCTCGCTCATACGTGCTCCTCGTGTCGCGATCGGTGACTGGCATGGACGGCCTCCACGATCCGCATGACCTGGAGTCCGTCGTCGAGCGTGGGCAGCGGGCCGGCGGCCGTGCCCTCGGGTTCCGGCCCGGACGCGGCCGGGTGCCCGCCCCGCGTCCGCACGGCCGTCACGAAGGAGTCGGCGAACCGGTGCCAGAGCATCAGTCCGTGCTCCCGGGCGGCCCCGGCACCGCTGGAGGACCCCCCGCCCGGTACGTCCACGGCCTCGGGGTCACGCCCCGGCCGCAGCAGGACCGGGCCGTCCGCCCCGGACCACTCCAGGCTTCCCTCGGTGCCGTGCACGGCGAAGGACTCCTCGACCCGGGAGGAGGCGTGCCACGCCTCGTAGACCGAGACGCGGACCCCGGAAGCGGTGGTGCCGGAGAGTTCGTACCCCGTGTCGGCGGTCACCGGCAGGCCCTTCGCGGAGCCCACCGGCGCGGGGTTGCGCCGGGCCCAGTCGAACACCTCCAGCACGTGGTGGAACCGCGGCCCGTCCTCGGCCTCGCGCAGGTCGTGGTGGAGCTCCCCCCGTACGAGGGTGAGTTCCTCACCGAGCAGCACGCGGATGCGGTCCAGCACGTGGGAGCCGTGCTGCATCAGGGCGCCGCCGCCGTCCTCTCGCCGGTACATCCAGTTGTACGGCAACGGCGGCAGGCCCATGACGCTGGCCACCCGGACGTGCAGCGGCCGGCCGATGGCACCCGCCGCGACCGCCCGGGCCATGGCGGCGAACGCCGGGTCGTACCGCCACACGAAGCCGGTGGCGTGCACCACGCCCGCCTTCTCCGCGGCTTCCAGCATCTCCCGCGCCTGGTCGGCGCGGACGGCGACCGGCTTGTCGCACAGCACGTGCCGCCCCGCGGCGGCGGCGCGCAGCACGGCGTCGTGGTGGGCGTCCGGCGGGGTGGCGACGGACACCACGTCGACCTTCTCGATCAACTCGTCGAGACTGTCCACCACCTCCTCCACGCCGAAGCGGGCGGCCAGTTGCCCGGCGCGCTCCTGGGTGCGGCTGGTCAGCACGGCGAGCCGCACCCGGCCCGTCCGCCGGAAGCCCTCCAGGTGCAGGCCCGCGCCCCAGCCGGCGCCGACCACCCCCACCCGCAGGGGCCCGCTCACGCCGGCACCGCCTCGACGGCGCTCTCGCCGCGCGGGCCGGGGCCCTCGGGCAGGTGCTCGGCCACCGTCCGGAAGCCGGCGCGCTCCAGCAGCTCCTTGCACTCGGCGAGGGTGCGCTCCTTGCCGCCGAGGATCACCAGCATCTGGAGGTCGGCGAGCTTGCCGGGGTGGAAGCCGGGGGTGGCCGGGATCATGTTGTCCACGACGACCAGGCGGCTGTCCGGCCGCATGGCCTCGCGGACCCGGGACAGGATGCGCAGCGCGTCCTCGTCGTTCCAGTCGTGCAGCACCCGGCACAGGATGTAGACGTCGGCGCCGGTGGCCACCTGGTCGAAGAAGCTGGCGCCGACCACCTCGCAGCGCTCCTCGACACCCTCCTTGCGCAGCACCGCGGGAGCGTCGGCCACCGCCTGCGGCAGGTCCTGGAGGATGCCGCGCGCCTCGGGCAGGCGGGCCAGGACGGAGGCGAGCACCACGCCGGTGGCACCGCCGATGTCCGCGACCACCGAGGCGTCCGCGACGTCGCAGCGCTCCAGCACGGCGGGGGCGGTACCCGAGCCCGCCATGGCGTTGAAGGACTCGGCGGCCTCCGGGTGCTCCGCCATGTAGGCGAAGTGGCCGGTGCCGTAGACCTTCTCGAAGGCCGGCCGGCCGGTGCGCAGCGAGTGCAGCACCTCGGCCCAGGCGCGGAAGCTCTCCTCGCCGTTGACGATCACGAAGTGCCGCAGCGCCCCGGGGGCGTCACTGCGCAGCAGGTGCCCGCCGGGCGCGAGCCCGATCTCCTTGCCGGCCGTGATCTCCAGCAGGCCCAGGGACTCCAGGGCCCGGCAGAACCGGAAGAGGGCGTCGGCGTCGGCGCCGACCCGGTCGGCCAGCTCGGCGACCGGCAGCGGCCCGCCGGCCAGCGCGTCCGGGACGCCGACCTTGGCGACCGCGTACACCGCCTGGCCGACCCAGGGCATGCCCATGAGCAGGGTGCGCATGACGCGCTGGGTCTCCTCCGGCGGGATGTCGGGGAGGACGGACGGTGGCTGCACTGCGGACGAAGCGGACATGGCAAGAGCTCCTTAGTGGTGAGGCGAGGCGTGAGGTACGCGTCGTGGTGCGGTGCCGTGCCGTGTCGGACGGCGGCGTACGCGCGGTCAGCCCGTCCCTTCCAGGCCGGCGACCGCGGGCAGATGGGGGACGTCGTCCTGGCAGAGGGCGAAGTGCAGGGCTTCGGCGTAGCGGTTGACGGGGATCAGGCACGAGGTGACGGCCTCCCCGGCATCGGTACAGGAGTCCGCCAACAGCCCGTGCAGTGTCGGGGCGTTGGCGTGACGAGCGGCCTCCAGCGCGGTCAGGACGCTCCCGCGCGCGACCTCGTAGGACTGCTGCAGGCAGCGGACGACCGGCCCGCGGCCGGTGTACGGGCCGGCGAACTCGGAGACGAGCTCCTCGGCGACGGGGATGCTGGCCCCTTCCTCCATCGCCCGCTGGACGAGGTCCGGCCTGATGGCCTTCCCGGTGCGCAGCGCGCACAGCAGCCGCCGGACGGCGATCCCGTACCCGAAGACGGTGTCGAGATAGATGACGGCGGTGTGTTCCCGGAAGCGCGCCGACTCCCTGATCCGGCGGTACCAGTAGTCCCACGTGCCGACCGAGTAGTGGTCGGTCAGCTGGAACCGCTGGCAGCTGAGCCGGGCTTCGCTGAACAGGGCGTCCGCCATGCGGAACGCCTGGGCGATGTCCGCCGTCAGGTATCCGGCGGTGGTGAGGTCCATGACGACGGTCCGCGGGACCGCGTCTCTGATGGAGCTCACATTGGGCACTTCAAACACTCGCTGATCCCCCCGTGTTCTGAAATGGCCGCTGACCCGAGGCGCCTAGGAACGAGCGGGCCCGCCGGGACGGGCGACCAGGGCGCTCTCGGCGCGTGGGTCGGCCCCCGGCGGCGGCGCCACCACCGACTCCAGCGCGAAGCCGGCCTCCGCCAGCAGGGCGGCGTACTCGGTGCGGGTTCTGTCGCGTCCGCCCAGCACGACGAGCATCACCAGGTCCGCCGTCTTGCCGGGGTGCGGACCGGCGACCTCCGGCACCAACCGGTCGAGGACGACGAGCCGGCCGTGGGGCGGGATCGCCTCGCGGACGCGCCGCAGGATGCGCAGGGCGTCCTCGTCGCCCCAGTTGTGGAGCACGCGGGCGAGCAGGTAGGTGTCGCCCTCGGGTACGGCGTCGAAGAAGCTTCCGGCCACGCAGCGCACCCGGTCGGCGAGGCCCGCGTCCGCCATCCGCCGCCTGCCCTCCTCCACCGCGTCGGCGAGGTCGAGCAGGACGCCGTGGGTGCCGGGGTGGCCGGTGAGCACCTCGGCGAGCAGGTCGCCGGAGCCGCCGCCGAGGTCGACGACGGTCTTGGCGCCGTCGAGGTCCAGGCTGCCGGCCACCGCCGGAGGCCTGCCGGAGACGCCCATGGCCCGGTGGAACAGCTGCTCCGCCTCGGGGGTGTCGCGCAGGTAGTCGTAGAAGGAGGTCCCGAAGACCCGCTCGAAGGCCGGGCGGCCGGTGCGCGCGGTGTGCAGGATGTCGGCGAAGGACCGGAAGGTCTCCTCGCCGTGCATGACCACGACGTCGCGCAGGCTGCCCGGGCGGCCCGAGACCAGCTGCTGTCCGGGCTCGTCCAGGCCGTACGTGCGCGGGCCGGCCTCGGTGAGCACTCCCGCCGAGGCGAGCGCCCGGCACAGGCGGTGCAGCGTGTCGGGGTCGGCGCCGACGAGCGGGGCGACCTCCTCGACGGGGCGTGGCCCGTCGGCGAGATGATCCGGCACGCCCAGCTTGGCTATGGCGTACATCGCCTGGGAAATCCACGGCGCTATCGACAGTTCACGGACACGCGCCTTCGCCGCGAGCGCGGCCGGGGGCGGGGTAGCGGGTGCGGACATGGATCTCCACCTCTGGTTCGGTCGTTCGATCGGTCGTTCGATCTGTCGTCGGACTCGGCGTCGGACTCGGGAAGGCGGTGCGGTGTGGTGCGGTCAGGTGGCCTGAGCGGCCATCGCGCGCGACGGCGCGAGGGCGGCGAGGCCGCCCATGCGGACCCCCAGGGCGCGCAGGGCGGCAGGGTCCGCGGCCCCGGGCCGGGGGCCGGGAAGCAGCACGCTGCCCCAGTGGCAGGCCGCCCTCAGCAGACCCGACAGGACCTCCTCGCCCGCGGGTCCCTCCGCCGTGGTGAAGCCGGTCACGACCCGGTCCTCCAGCTGCCGCGCGGCCCAGAGCCGGGCGGTGCCGGCCAGCATGGCCGCCGCGGAGGAGGCGAGGTGGGGGGTGGCCCCGGCGGTGGCGAAGACGACGCCGTCGGCGGCGGCGAGTTCGTCCGGGTCGAGAGCGGCGGGCACCTCCCGCGCCGGCGCGGGGGACCGCGGTGTTCCGGTGGGGCCGGCCCACGGCAGCGTCCGTACGACGGGGGACGCTCCCGCCTCGCCCAGGCCGGCCAGGAGCGGCCGGCAGGTGTGCAGCAGGGTGATCAGGGGTTCACAGCAGACGACAAGTACACGGGCAACCATGGATGACCTCGTCGGGGTCGGTTGTGCGGAGGGAGAGCCCCGGGAGGGGCTCCGGTCAGACGCTCCTGCACAGTCTCCGGCGGTGCCGGGGAGACCGAGGGGGGTGGCCGAGCGCGTACGGGCGACGTCGCGAAGGAGAGGAGACGAGTGGAGACGGGAGGAGAGGAGAGGCGGGGGTGCCGGCGCGCTCAGCGCCCGCCGGTCACCGGGACGACTTCCCCGGTGATCCCGCGATTGGCCTCCGAGCACAGATAGGTGACGGTGTCGGCGATGTCCTCGGGGACGATCAGGCGCCCGGCCGGTGTCTGCCGCGTCTCCTGGGTCCGCAGGGGCACGGGGAAGTTGGCCAGGTTCCGCTCGGTCATCGTCAGCCCCGGCATCACCACGTTCGCCAGCGTTCCGTCCCGGCCCAGGGACCAGGCCAGCGACCGGCACAGGCCGTGCAGGCCACCCTTGGCGGCGGCGTAGTACTCCGCGCCGGGGATGCCTTCCTGGACCAGGTTCGAGGAGACGAGGGCGATCCGCCCCCAGCCGCCTTCCCGCAGGGCGGGGGCGGCGGCCCGCACGAGGCGGATGGCGCCCAGCAGGTTGTCCGAGACGATCCGCTCGGCCTCCTCCTCCGGGAGGGTTTCGAAGCCCCCCGGACCGCGGCCCCACCAGCGGACCGCGTTGGCCACCACCACGTCCAGCCGTCCCCAGGTGTCCAGGGCCGTCTCCACGATCCGGTGGGCGGTGGCGGAGTCGTCGAGCGCGTAGAAGCAGCTCACCGCCTCGCCGCCGCTGTCCTGGATCCGGCGCACCACCTCGTCGGCCCGGGCGGGTGCCCGGTGGTACCCGACGACGACATGTGCCCCTTCGGCTCCCAGCGCCTGTGCGATGGCCGCACCGATGCCGTTCGAGCCGCCGGTGACGATGGCCGTACGGCCTTTCAGACCGAGGTCCATGGATGGTTCCCCCCGCGCTCCACGCTCGTAGTCCTGTTTACGGCTTGCCAGTCGCGCCCCCGGGTGTCCCGGATGGAGCACAGGCTAATCGAGCAGGGCCCGCCGACACGCTTCATGGGCAAAGAAATTCGATGGTGTTCGGTTCTCTAGGGTTTCCCTCCCGCCCCCCGCTCCCAGCGGTAGAACTCCTGTGCCATGGCATCGGCCGGTCCGCGCCAACTCCCGGGATCGTAGGGGGAGATCATCGGATCCAGCTCCCTGCTGATCGACCGGAACGCCGGATGGTCCCGGACCGCCGCCACCGCCGGGCCCAGCGGCCGGTCGGCCTCGATCAGGTGCAGGTAGACGTCACGGAACCGGAACAGGCTCCGCGAGGTGGCACCGACCAGATCCGGCAACTCCCCCCGGTCGGACGCCGCGAACACCGCGGCCACGTCGTCCTCCGCCCCGGGCATCATCCGCGCGACGATCAGCGCCCGGTGCACCGGGCGCTCCGCGGCGCTCACGGGCGGACGCTTCCGACGCGGGCGGCGGCTTCCACCGTGGACTTGATCAGGCCCATCTGGACGGGCGAGTTGCGGTTGATCCGCTCGGCCATCTGCGCCGTGCTCACCGGGGCGGTCGGCTTCATCGCGAAGTCCTGCACCCAGCGCATGACGACACCGCCCTCGGTGGGCCGGTAGGTCCACACGATGTTCATGTACGCGAAGGGGCCGGTCTCGACACGGCGGGCGCGCACGGTCAGCGCCTCCCGGTCCATGGTCCGCTCCGACACCCAGCTCCACACGGCGCCGTTCTCGTCCGGGTGCATGGTCAGGCGGAACCGCACCGTGTCGCCCTCGCGTTCCAGGACCTCCACCGACGCGTACTCGCTGAACAGCCGGGGCCAGGCCTCCAGGTCGTTGGTCATCCGCCAGACGTGCTCCAGCGGAGCCTCGATGACGATCTCGTTCTCGGTGTGGCCGGGTGCCTCGTCCTCGCTCGGGGTCCGCGGCGCGGCGGTGCCGGTCACGGCGGCGTTGTACACCGCCACCAGCTCGTAGGGCGACGCGCACTCCTCGGCTTCGCCGCCGAGCCGCACGCCCCCGCGGCGCTCGAGCTCCGCGACCAGCCCGAGCTTGCCCAGGGAGTCGACGTCCAGCTCCTCGAACGTGGTGTGCGGTGCGGCGACCAGCTCCTCGCCGGTCACGTCGACGCCGCAGCAGCCGGCCAGCAGCGGAGCCAGCTGATCCAGCGTCATGGTGGACGCGTGGGACGCGTGGGACGCGTGGGACGCGTCGGATGCGTGGGGTGCGTTCATGGTGTGGTCCTCCTCCGTTCGGTGGTGCATTCCTGTACGCGCGTCACGCCGCGGTGGGCAGCGGCGGCAGCGGGTGACCGGCGCGGGCGAGCACGGCCGCGCTGCACGCCCCGCCGAAGCCCCGCGACAGCACCAGGGCCGTGCGGGGGGCGGCGGCCTGCCCCGCCCCGCGGACCAGCCGGCCGGCCAGCTCCTCCAGTACCGGCTCGTCCGGGTCGGGCCAGGGCGTCGGCGGGACGAACCCCTGCTCCAGCGCCAGCACGGCGGCCGCCAGGTCCAGCGCCCCCGCCCCGGCGTAGGCCCGGCCGAACCCCGCCTTCGGGGCGGTGACCGGGACATCGGGCAGCAGCCGGGCCAGTACGGCGGCTTCCGCCGCGTCCGCCTCGGCCGTCCCGAGGGCGTCCGCGAAGACCAGGTCCACGTCCCCGGGCGCCAGCCCGGCACGGTCCAGGGCGGTCCGGGCCGCGTGTTCCAGCGCCTCACCGCCCGGGTCGAAGGCCGCCGTCCCGCCGAAGGCGGTGGCGTGCCCCAGCACCAGGGCGCGTACGCGCGCGCCGCGCGCCTCGGCCGCCCCCGCGGTCTCCACGGCCAGCACCGCGCCGCCCTCGCCGGGTACGTAACCGCTGGCCCGGGGGCTGAACGGACGGTAGGCGGTGGCCGGGTCGCGGTCCGGGCTGAGCAGCCCGGCACCGACCTGGCAGGCCAGCGAGAACGGCGAGCCGACCGGCGCCTCCGCACCGCCGACCAGCATGGCGCCCCCGCTGCGGCGCAGTTCGCGGGCGCTGTGGCCGAGCGCGTCCAGCGCCCCGGGCTCGTCCGTCACCAGGACCGCGCACGCCCCCTTCAGACCGCGGCGGATGGACACCTGCCCGGTGCTGGCGGCGTAGAACCAGGCGATGGACTGGTACGGGCCGACGTGGCGGGGGCCGCGCGCCCACAGCCGCTCGATCTCGACCTGCCCGAAGGTCACCCCGCCCGCGTACGAGCAGATGAGCACGCCCACGTCGTACGGGTCGTCCGGCTGCTCCAGGCCCGCGTCGGCCAGCGCCTCGTCGGCGGTGGCCATCGCGAACTGGCTGAACAGGTCCGTCTGGACCAGGTAGCGGCCCTCGATGAGGTCGGACGGGGTGAAGTCCCGGGCCTCGCCGGCGAGCGCCACGGGAAAGCCCTCGGGGTCGAAGCGGGTGATCGGGGCGAGGTACGAGATGCCCTCGCGGATCGCCTTGGCGAACGCCTCGGTGCCCACGCCGGCGGGACCGACCACTCCGAGTCCGGTGACGGCCAGGGGGCCCGTCCGGGCTCCGGTCATCGCAGCTTCCTTCCCTTGGTGAGGACGACGGCGCTCTGGAAGCCGCCGAAGCCGCTGCCCACGGAGAGGACGGCGTCCAGCCGCCGCTCCCGGGCGGTCCGCGGCACGTAGTCCAGGTCGCACTCCGGGTCGCGGTGCTCGAGGTTCGCGGTGGGCGGCACCACGGACCGGTCCATGGCGAGCACACAGCTCGCCAGCTCGATGGCGCCGATCGCGCCGAGCGAGTGACCCACCATCGACTTCAGCGAGGACATCGGGGTCACCCGCGCGTGGGCGCCGAGGGCCCGTTTGACCGCGTCGGTCTCGTGGCGGTCGTTCTGCCGCGTCCCCGAGCCGTGCGCGTTGACGTAGTCGACCTCGTCGGGGGCGACGCGCGCCTGGTCGAGCGCGGTGGTGATGGCGCGGGCCATCTCCACGCCCTCGCGGCGCAGCCCGGTCATGTGGTGGGCGTTGCCGTGCGTGGCGAATCCGGCCACCGCGCAGTGGACGACGGCACCGCGCCGCCGGGCGTGCTCCTCCGACTCCAGGACGAGGACCGCCGCGCCCTCGCCCATCACGAACCCGTCGCGGTCCCGGTCGAAGGGGCGGGAGGCGGTCTCCGGCTCGTCGTTCCGGGTGGACGTCGCCTTGATGGCGTCGAAGCACGCCATGGCGATCGGCGAGATCGGCGACTCCGACGCCCCGCTGATGACGACGTCGGCCTCGCCGTCCTCGATCAGGCGGGCGGCGTACCCCACCGCGTCCAGACCGGAGGTGCAGCCGCTGGAGACCGTCTGCACCGGGCCGCGTGCGCCGACGACGTCGGCGACCTCCCCGGCCAGCACGCTGGGCGTGAGCGCCAGGTGCAGGTAGGGGGAGACGGCCTCGGTGTCGACCTTCCAGTCGCGCCCGGCACGACTGGTGGTCACGTAGTCGAGCTCCAGCTGCGTGGTGCCGCCGACCGCGGTGCCCATCGAGACGCCGACCCGCCACGCGTCCTCGGCCGCCAGGTCCAGCCCCGCGTCGGCGACCGCCTCGCGGGCGGCCACGGCGGCGAACTGCACGTAGCGGTCCATGCGCGCGGTCTCCTCGGGGCCGAGCCCGGCCGCCGCCGGATCGAAGTCGACCTCCGCGGCGATCCTGGAGCGGAACTCCGAGGCGTCGAACAGGGTGATGCCACGGGTGGCGGTACGCCCCTGGGAGAGCAGCTCCCACGCGGCACCGGTGCCGACGCCGCCGGGGACCACCAGCCCGACGCCCGTCACCACGGCACGGCGGGTCATGACCGCCCCTTCTCCGCGGTGTCGGCCGTGCGGCGCGGCTGGGCCTCCTCGGTGTCCACATGGCCGAGCTCCGGCCGCGGGGCGAGCGGGCACAGGTGGAACACGATCCGGGCCTCGCCCGAGCCGGTGTTCCGCACGCGGTGGCGCATGTTCTTGGGGACCACGAGCCCCTGACCCTCCGTCAGCCGGTGCGGTACGTCGTCGAGGTCGAGCTCCAGCTCGCCGCGTACGGCGAACACGAACTCCTCGGAGTAGGGGTGGTAGTGCTCGGCGATGCTCTCGCCCTCCTGGAGGATCGCGACACCGAGGAACCCGGTGGTCGCGCCGACGGTGCCGGGGCTGAGCAGGGTGCGGATGTCCCCGCCGCGCCGCGTGTTCGCGGGAACCTCGTCGATCGAGACCACGCGGACCGCGCGCTCCGTGTCGGCCGACGGGGCTGCGGGGCTGACGGTGTCGGTCATGACGTCCTTCCGGTGAGGGTCGTGGTGCTGGGGCTGAGGCGCCGCGGGAAGAGGCGCAGGGCGTTGCGGGCCAGGACGCCGGCCCGTACGTCGGCGTCGGGAAGCTCGTCGGCGAGGAGGCGGAGCGGTCCGGAGACCGCGTCGGCACCCAGGGGCGGCGAGTCGGTGCCGTACAGCACGCGCTCGGGCCCGAAGAAGGAGAGGAGTGCGCGCAGGGACTCGGCTCCGGGGCTCGCGGTGTCGGCGTGGATGCGGCGCAGTGCGTCACCGGGCCGCAGGGCGGGCTGCCCGCCCTGCCGTCCGGTTGCTGCCGGCGGCCCGCCGGGACCGCCGGGTCGTCCGTTCGGCCCGCCGGGGCCGCCGTTCCGGCCGGCCGTCACGCCGGGGGGCGGGCCGCCGACCGCGTCGAGCCTCGCCGCGAGCATGGCCAGCGCACCGCCCGCGGCGGCGGCGATCAGCCGCAGCCCGGGGTGCCGGTCGAGTACGCCGGCCCGGGCGAGTACGGCCAGGCCCACGGCGACGTCGCAGTAGCGGCCGACGCGCTCGAGCAGCGCCAGGTCGTCCAGGCCCTGTCCGCAGGCCGGCAGCGCGGGGGCGTGCACCAGGACGGGGACGGCGGCCTCCTCCGCCATGGCGAAGAAGTCCTCGGCCTCCGGGGCGTCCAGGTAGCGGCCGCGGACGCTGCTGTTGACGATGAACCCCACGAACTCGGGCTCCCGCACCCGGGCCCCGGCGCGGGCCAGGTGGTCCGGGCCGCCGAGCGGGTTGACGTAGACGTACCCGCGCAGGTGCTCGGAGTGGGCGCGGACGGTGTCCGCGAGCCAGTCGTGGAGCCGCTCCAGATCGCTCTCCGGCTGGGCGTAGTTGTCGACCCCGGGGGCGGGCACCATCGCCCCGGCCCCCACCGGGCTCCCCACGACGGTCATCCGCACGCCGGCCGCCAGCTTGGCCTCGATCATGCCCTCCACGTCGCACAGCGCGGGCGGCATGGGGTGGCGCTCGGCCAGCCACGGCGGGCTGAGGTGCCCGTGCACGTCAATGGTCACGGCCGCTCCCCGGGGCAGCGGGCACGGCGGCCGGCGCGAGGACGCGTGCGATGGCGGCGCAGTCGGCGTCGCCCAGCCCCTCGGCGACCGCCTGGGCGTGGGTGTCGGCGGCGGCGGACGCCATCGGCAGGGAGATCCCCGCCGCCGCGGCCTCCTCGGTGACCAGGCGCAGGTCCTTGTGCATCAGGCGGAGCCGGAAGTCGGGGTCGTCCCACCGCTCCCCGGTCATGCGCTCGGTCTTGAAGCGCATCACGGGGGAGGCGAAGCCGCTGGCGGCGATGGCGCGCAGGACGGCGGTCCTGTCCAGGCCCTGCGCCGTGGCCAGCGCGGCCGCCTCGGCCATGGCCTGCATCTCGATCCCCATGAGGAGGTTCATCAGCAGTTTCAGCCGCATGCCGGACCCGAGCGGGCCGACCGGGACGATCTGCTTGGCGAGCCCGGCGACCAGTTCCGCGGCGCGCTCGACGTCCTCGGGAGCGCCGCCCAGGAAGATCCGCAGCTCTCCCGTGCGGGCGTGGTCGCCGTTGCCGAGCAGTCCGGCGTCCACCACGCCACCGCGGCCGGCGAGCGCCGCGACGTCCGCCGGGGAGACGGTGCTCGCGCAGACCAGCAGGGCGTCGGCGGGCAGCGCCGCGAGAACCCCCTGCTCACCCTGGAGGACGGCGCGGAGCGCCTCGGCGTCGGCCAGGCACAGCAGGACCGCCTCGGCGCCGCGGGCGGCCTCGGCCGGCGTGGCGCACACGGTGGCCCCGGCGTCGCCGAGGGCCGTGGCCCGCCGGGCGGTCCGGTTCCACACGCGGACCTCGGCGCCGGTTTCCAGCAGCCGGCGGGCGACACCCGAGCCCATCACGCCCAGGCCGCAGACCGCGACGCGCCGCCCGCCGCTCATGACGCCCGCCGGTCGGTGATGCGGCGCATGGCCCAGCGCTCGAGCAGCTCCGGTACGTCCAGCGCGGCCTGCCGGTCCAGGGCCGGTCGCAGCAGCTCCAGCAGCGGCTCCCAGCCCTGGCGTACGCCGGGTTCGGCGCAGGCCGCCCGGGGCAGGAGTTCGGGTGCTTCCTCGCCCTCCAGCAGCCAGACCACCACGTCCTCGCGGTGGACGACGGTCGCGGTGACGGCCTGCGGAGCCACGGCGCCGAGGAGCTCGGCGGCCTGCCGGCCCGCGCCCCGGGGCACCGGCAGCAGCGCGGCCCAGCGGTGCGGGGGGAGCGCCGCGCCGGCGCCGCCGGTGCGGGCGGGGCGCCGGGGGCCCGCGCAGTGCAGCATGGCGCGGGAGAAGAAGGCGCGGGCGCCCTCGGGGTTCGAGAGGTCACGGGGCTCGGTGAGCAGCGGATCGAGGGCCCGCTCGACGGCCCGGACGGTGGGCTGGGCGCTGAGGTGGCGCAGCGCCGCGCCGACGTCGCCGGTGAGGTCCGCGACCCGCAGGACCCGGTTTCCGCCGAGGAAGACCGTGGTCGCGAGCAGCCGGGTGCGCTCGTCCACCCGGGTCTCGGGCGCCCGGTAGCCGGCGAGGGCCTCGGCGGCCCGCTCGGTGGCGTCGGGCCGGACGGTGAAGCTGAGGGCGACGCGGTGCAGGAGACCGGGCTCGCCCGGGTCGCCGGTACGCGGCTGAGCCGGCTGAGCCGGACCGCGGGTGTCCGGGGTGGCTGGTCCTGGCATGGCGGTGGTTCCTTCCGGAGAGGCGGGCGCGGGTCGGCGGACCAGCGGGTCGGCGGGTCGGTGTGTCGACGGACCAGGGATCAGGGATCAGCGGGCGGATCAGCGGGTCTGCCGCCGCACCGCGAAGCGCAGCGACACCGGGTCGGTGAAGCACTCGCGCATCGGGGCCACGAGGGTGCGGTGCTCGGTGCTGCGCTCCCAGACCTCGAAGGCGGCAGCGGTCTCCCACAGGCTGGTGATGACCCAGCGCGTGGGGTCGGTGGTGCTCTGGGCGACCTGGTCCTCGACATGGCCGTCGACCTCGGCGACGCGGCGCGAGATGCCGTCGTAGGCGGCCAGGAACCGCTCGGTGCGGTCCTCGGGCACGGTGACCATGAAGATCACCCGGAGCGGGACGTCCGATGCGCTGCCCGGACCGGTGGTGTCCTGGGCGGGCGCGGAGGTGGGCGCTGAACTCATGTGGGCTCCCGATGGCTTGCGTACGGGCCGGCCGGGCGGCCGGCAGGACTGCTCACGGACGTCCGCGGGGCGCCGAGGGCGTGCGGAGTACGGCGGGCGGAGTACGGCGTATGGAGTGCGAGTGCGGAGTACGGGCAGGCGGCGCCCCCGAGGCGCGCGGAAACGGCGCCCTGGACGTGGGCGGGGGAGGCGGGGAGGTGCGGAGGAGGTGGTGGGTCGCGTAGCCGCGCCGCGCGGGCTCAGTGAAGCGGGCTCAGTGAGCGGTGGCGAGCGGGGCGACGTAGCGTTCCGCCAGGGCGACGGCCCGCCTGCCGAGGGCGCGTCCGGCCATCGCCGCCTCGCCCGGGTCGAGCGGTCCGGCCGGGCCGGTGGTCACGGAGAGCCCGTAGGGGTTGCCGCCGACGGTGCGGAAGGCACGGTCGGTGTAGCCGGTGGGCACGGTCAGCGCGCCCCATTCGGCGACGGTTCGGTGCAGGGCGAGCAGAACGGCCTCCTGGCCGCCGTTGGCCGACGAGGCCGCGGTGAACGCGGTGACCACCTTGTGGGCGAGGACGTCGCGCTCCGCGGCGGCGCCGCACTGCTCCAGGAACCACAGCACCTCGCTGGAGGCGTTCCCGAAGTACGTCGGGGTGCCCAGGGCGACGACCTGCGCCCACAGCACGTCCTCGACCCGTGCCGGCGGTACTGCCGGCACGCCGGGCGTTTCCTTCCCACCGGTGGGCGGGCCGAGCCGCCGGAGCCGGGTGACGGCGCCGGCTTCCCGGGCGCCGGTCTCGACCGAGGCCGCGAGTTCGGCGACGGTGCCGCTGCCGCTGTGAAAGGCCACGAGCACGCGAATTGACATGAGTGACACATCCCCCCGTACATCTGTGCCCCCCGACTGTCACAACCGGTCGGGCAGCGAGCAGAAGTCTAGGCGGCCACCGCCGACAGCTGTCAAGCTTTCACCGAAACTGTCTTTACAGCTTGTCATTGCATCGGACGTCGACTTTTCGGGGAGCTCCTGATCGATGGCCTACATTGACCCCAGATCCCTGCAGCGTGCGAGAAAGCGCGGAGTAACCCCCCTCATGACCAATGACGCAGACGGCGCCTCGCCCGCCGAGGCCCGCCCCGACACGGGTCCGCCGGACCACGACGTACAGCCCGCCCTCGGGCGGCGGCTGCGCGAACTGCGACTGCGCCGCGGACTGTCGCAGTCGGCCCTCGCCGGCGACGTGGTCTCGCCCAGCGCGATCTCCCTGCTGGAGTCGGGGCACCGCCAGCCCACCCAGCGCACCTTGCACTACCTCGCCCAACAGCTGGGCTGTACCGTCGAGTTCCTCCGCGACGGGGTCGAACCGGCCGGCGGCGCCACCCTGCGCCTGGCCCTGGCCCGCACGGAACTCGCCGTGCTCAGCGGCGACGCGGAGACGGCCCGGGTGGAGCTGAACGCCGTGACCGGCGACGGCATGGTGCACTACCCCGGGTACGGCGAGCAGGTCAGGCTCCTGCGCGCGCTGATCGCCGAGCTCACCGGGGAGCCGGAGGACGCGGTGCGGCTGCTGGAGGGTCTGGTCGACGCGATGCCCGCCTCCTGGCGCGGCACCGGCGAGGAGGACGGCCCCGACGCGGAGGCGGACGCCGACCGCCGGTCCTCCACCGACCCGGACAGCGCCTTCCCCTGCCCGCCGACCGCCGTCTTCGCCGCCCTGGCCCGCGGTTACCGGGCACTGGGCCGCCCGGAAGACGCCGCTCGCGCCGCCCGCCAGGGCCTCGCCCTGCTCGCCTCGCTCCGGCTGGACGAGGACTGCTACGCGGCCGAGTTGCGCGAGGTGCTCCTGCTGGCCATGGACGAGCTCGGGGCCCCGGCGGCGGAGGCGGTGGCCCGCCGGACGCTGGCGGCGGGCGGCCCGGCCGACTCGGAGGCCGGCCGGGTCCACGCCCGGCTGGCCGCCGCGAGCAGGGCCCGCGAACAGGGCCTGGTCACCGAGGCGCTGCGGATCGTCGAGAGCACCCGGGCGGTCGTGCTGTTCGGCCAGGAGCGCAGGCGCGCCGCCCGGTTCCGGGCGACGGCCGCGCTGCTGCTGTACGGGCGGGGCGACGGCGGGGACGACGTGGTCGACGCGCTGCACGCCTCCTGCCGGGAGCTCTCCGCGCTGGGCGACGCGGCGACGGCGGGCCGGTGCGCCGCCGCCCTGGCCGAAGTCGCCCTGCGCGAGGGCGACTTGGAGGCGGCCCGGCAGCTCGCCGAGAGGTCGCTCGACGCCCTGTCGGACGCGGACCCCGGCGCCCCTCTCGCCGAGGTGCGCATCCGGCTCATGCTGGGCCGCATCCGCGCCGAGGCGGGCGACCGGGAGGCCGCGGGGGAGCAGGCGACCGCCGCGGCCGAGGTGTTGCGGCGCGTGCCCGAGGGCCGGGAGGCCGCCGACGCCTGGCGCGAGACCGGTGAGCTGCTGGAGCGCGCGGGGGACGCGGAAGGCGCGCTGGCGGCCTTCCGGAAGGCGCTCGGGGCGGTCGGCATCGGCCGGAGTTGACCGGCGCCGACGCCCCCCGTGACGTACCGCCGCACGCGGAAAAGGAGACGTGTCACAAGCTGTCAATGGATGTTAATGCGCACCCTTACTTCATTGACTAACTGTCATAGACCTCCTTACGATCCCTCCTGACCCGGGGACCGTCCAGTGGAGGAGGCCGTCATGGCCGCGGTACGCGATCGTCTTCATGTCCTCGTCGTAGGGGCGGGGGTCGGTGGTCTCGCCGCCGCCCGGGGGCTGGCCGCCCGGGGACACCGGGTCACCGTCCTGGAGCGGGCACCCGCTCTCACCCGGGTGGGAGGCCACCTCGGCGTGCAGAGCAACGCCGTCCTGGCGCTGCGCGCCCTCGGCGCCTCCGCGGCCGTGGAGGAGGGCGGCGTCCCGGTGGAGCGCTTCGAGATCGCCTCCTGGCGGGGACGCCGCCTCGCGTGGTGGTCCCCGGGCGCCCTCGGCCGTGAGATGTCCGCCCCCAACGTCACCGTCCCCCGCCACCTGCTGCTCACCGCCCTCCGCGACGCCGCCCTGACGCACCGGGACGCCACCGAGCTGGTGTTCGGCGCCGAGGTGCGGGAGATCGCGACCGTGGACGACGGCACCGGCGTGACGGTCCGGACCGCGGACGGGCGGTCCTTCACGGGGGACCTGGTGGTCGGGGCCGACGGCGTACGGTCCGCGGTCCGCCGCCTCGCGGGCCTGCCCGGCACACCCCGTACCGCCGGATACCTCACCTGGCGCGGCGTGGCCGCCGCCCGGCCGCCGGCGACCGGGCCGCACACGGCCCGCCACTACCTCGGCCGCGGCCGCACCTTCGGCCACTGGCCCCTGCCGGACGGCCGCACCTACTGGGTGGCCACCCGCCTCCGCCCGGAACCGGCCCTGGGCGCCGCTCCGGCCGGGCCCCCGGACCCCGCCGACCTGCCGCCGCGGGTCAGGGACCTCGTGGCCGCCACCCCGGCCGACGACCTCCTGCACACCGCGGTCGACACGGTCGAGGGCTGCGACACCTGGCACACCGGGCGCGTCGTGCTGCTGGGCGACGCGGCGCACGCCATGGAGCCGGTCACCGGCCAGGGCGGTGCGCAGGCCCTCCTCGACGCCCTGGCGCTGGCCACCGCCCTGGCCGGCGTCGGCGCCGCGGACGGGCCGGCCCGGCTCGGGGCCGCTCTCGCCGACTACGCCGCCACCCGCCGCGGCCCCGCCCGGAAGGTCGCCGAAGAGGCCCGTGGCCTCGGCGGACTGCACCACCTCGACAACCCGGTCGCCGTCCGCGTACGCGACACCGTGCTGCGCTGCACCCCCCATTCCGTCTGGCAGCGGCGCGCGGCGCTGCGCCTGGACGAACGCGAACTCCTCGCCGCGGCCGCCCCGGCCGGCCGCGGCACCGCACCGGAGGCGGCCCGGCGATGACCACGAACGCAACCCCGACTCCGCCCACCGCTGCGACAGCCGCTTCGCAGCCGGCCATGAAGCCCCGCCTGGCACTGCTGTACGCCCTTCCGGCGGACCGCCTCGGCCCGGCCGTCGCCCACTGCGCCGCCCATCCCTGGCCGACGGGCTGGGACGACGGCACCTACCGACTCGCCGCCGAGCACGCCTTCCACGGCGACGGCCTGCTCATCCGCTTCCTGGACTTCGAACCGCTCGCGAACATGCCGACGGGCGCCCCCGATGCCGACGCTCTGTACGCCACGCTCGAACACGCCACCGGCGTCCCCGGGATCGCCGAGGCCGACCTGCCGCTCGCCCGGGCCGCGGGCGTGTGCCCGGATCCGGAATCGGTCCCGTCAGGGTCGGACCAACTGCGGGCCGCCCACCGGCAGATGGCGGTGGTGCCGTTCGCCGGCCGGATCACCGAGGACCGGCTGCTGCCGGGCCCGGACGTGCCGCGCCGCCTCGCCGCCCTGCGCTATCCGGCCCGGCCGGGCCGGGGCGAGGCCATCCAGGACGCCCTCACCGGCGGCCGCGACCTCCCGGTGAACGGCCGCCCCGCGTCGGCCGGCACCTCCATCGCCCTCGCCTCCACCTCGCTGTTCCGCCGGGACGACACCGTCGTCCGGCTGATCGAGGTGGCCGGGGACATCTCCGCCGGCATGGCCCACCTGCGGCGTACCGCCTCCAAGGGACCCGGCGCCCAGCGGCTCGCCGGGCTGCTGCTCCCCGGCTACGACCTGCGCACCGAGGACGGCTTCGACCGGTTCCTCGCCACCGGCACCCTCACGCCGGTCACCGGCCACGGCTGACCGGCACCGCCCCCCTTCCGCCGCCGAAGCGGCGCGCCGGGGCCCTGATCCAAGGAGAATCGGATGACCCACGCCACCGGCGGCCTCGCCACCGACTGCCTCACCGCCGCCCGTGACCTGGCCGGGAAGATCGGTACGCACTCCGCCGACATCGAGCGCGACCGTGCGCTGCCGGCCGCCGTCACGGACGCGCTGCGCGACGCCGGGCTGTTCCGCATCGGACTGCCCGCGCACCTCGGTGGCGTCCGGCTGCCCTTCCCCGACATCGCCGCCGTGGTGGAGGAGGTCGCCTACGCGGACACCGCCACCGGCTGGTGCCTGGCGATCGGCAACACCAACGCCTTCCTGGCCTGGCTCGAGCCCGACGCGGCCCGGGAGCTGACCCGCGGGGGAGCGGTCCTGGCCGGCTCCACCGCCCCCGTCGGCACGGCCGACCCGACCGCAACCGGCTCGGCGGTCCGCCTGACCGGCCGGTGGGGCTTCTGCTCCGGCGTCCCGCACGCCGACCTGGTGATGGCCGGGTACCGGGAGCGCGGCGCCGCCGGGCCCCCCGTCGACGCCCGGGTCGCCTTCGTACCGGCCCCGTCGGCCACCGTCCACGACACCTGGGACACCATGGGGCTGCGCGGCACCGCGAGCCACGACGTATCGCTGGCCGGGGTGGAGGTCCCGCTGTCCCACACCGTGTCCCTCCAGGGGCCCGCGCCGCACGGGGCGGAGCTCCACCGGCTGTCCGCCCTCAACATCCTCATGGTCCTGCTGGCGGGCGTCCCCCTGGGCGCCGCCCGGCGGGCGCTGGAGGAGACGGCGGCGCTGGCGGCCGCCAAGCGGCGGCCCGGGAGGCCGTCCCCGCTGCTGGACGAGGCGGAGACCCTCACCGCGCTGCTCCGCGCGGAGGCCGCCGTCGGCGCGGCGCGCGCCTTCACGCACGAGGTGCTGGGCCGGACGTGGGACGTCCTGGCGGCCGGGGACACCCCGTCCCCGGAGCTGCGGGCCCGCGTCGCGGCCGCCGTCGGACACGCCCTGGACACCTGCCGGGCGGCCGCGACCACCGCCCTCCGCCTCGCCGGTACGTCCGCGCTGCGCACGGACCACCCGCTGCAGCGCTGCGTGCGCGACCTGCACGCCGCCGGGCAGCACTTCGCCTTCTCGGACGACATGGCCCAGCGCCACGCGCGGACCCGTTTCGGGCTGCCGCAGCCGTTCTCGCTCTTCCAGGTGTGAACCGATTCCACCGCCCTTGGCCGTGTCCGCCACTCCCGCCCCGTATCAGAGGTGACCGATGAGCAGCCCTGCCACCCTCAGCACCGCCGATCCGCTCGCCGCCCCGGACGACCTGCTCGCCCGCTGCGCCCGCGTCGCCGACCTGGCCCGGCCGTACGCGGAACGGACCGACCGCGACGGCGTCCTGCCCGAGGAGGTGCTCACGGCCCTGGGCGAGGCGCGGTTGTTCTCCCTCGCCCTGCCGCGGGAGCTCGGCGGCCTCGGCAGCGCGCCCGGCGAGATCGTCCGCGCCGTGGAGGAGCTGACGTACGCCGACGCCTCGCTCGGCTGGACCGCGCTGATCGGCCAGTCGTCCGGTTTCCTCGCCTGGATGGACCCCGGCGCGGCCCGCGAGATCACCGGTACGACCCCGGACCCCCGGGTGGCGGGGTCGATGGCCCCAGCCGGGCGGGGTGTGCCCGCGGCGGGCCCGGACGGCGCCCCGGGGTTCCGGCTGTCGGGCCGCTGGCCGTACAACTCGGGCTGCCGGCACGCCCAGTGGCTGGTCGTCGCCTTCCTCCCCGGCGCGCCGGGCGGGGGCCCGGACGGCCCGCCCCCCGGCGTACCGGCGGGCGAACGGCCCCCGGGGCCGCCCCCCATCCGGTGGGCGGCCGTGCCCGCCGGGGCGGCACGGACCCTGCCCACCTGGGACGTGATGGGGCTGCGCGGTACCGCCAGCGACGACGTGGTGCTGGAGGACGTGTGGGTGCCCGCCGCGCGCACCTTCGATCCGCTGCGGGAGCCGGCCCGGTGCGGCGCGGCTCTGTACCGCCACTCGCTGTTCACCTTCCTCATGACGGTCATGGCGGGCTTCCCCCTCGGGCTCACCCGGCGCGTCATCGACGACTTCACCGAGGCCGCCGCCGCCAAGGGCCGGCTGGGCAACCGCCATGTGCTGCTCGACGACCCGCTGGTGCAGTCCCGGCTGCTGCGGGCGCGCAGTGAGGCGCGGGCGGCGCGGCTCCTGGTGGCGGAGGCCATCGCGACCCTCGGCGCGGAGGGGACGGCCGACCCGGTACGGGACCGGGCGGCCCTGGCGGCGGCGGTGCAGCACGCGGTGCGGGTGTGCGTGGAGACGGCGGAGTGGGCGTTCCACACGTCGGGGGGCGGCGCGATCCACCTGAGCGACCCCCTCCAGCGGGCCTGGCGGGACGCGCTGACCGCCGCCAGCCACATCGCCTTCTCGACCGCCGCGGTGGGCCGTACCGCCCGCGCCCTGCTGCGCCCGGAGGCGCTGTCCGGCATGGACTCCCTGCTCGTCTGACGCCGCGTCGGCCACCAGGGTCCGTACGGGTCTGCGCCGCGGCGCAGACCCGTACGGCCATGGGCAATTGACGGAGCGTCGGACGCGCATTCGGTGGGCGGGTCACCTGTTTCGGCGCCGTGTCAGGAACCCCCTTGCAAGATAGTTAGCCGACTAATAGATTTGCCGCATGCCTTCTGACACACCTGGGAATCCCGGGGGGCAGGCCACACCACCGCCTGCCGGCGGCCCTCCGGGCCCGCCGGGGCCCCCCGGTGGGAAAGACCCGCTGATCGCCGGCTCGGGATGGTTCGCCGTCGTGGCCACGGGCCTCGCCATCTTCATGACGACCTTCGACATGACGGCCGTGGCCATCGCCCTCCCGGACCTCAACCAGGAACTCTCCACCTCGCCGCACGAGGGCGAGTGGCTCATCCTCATCTACGCCGGCGCCATGGTCGCCCTCGGCCTCCCGGCCGGGCGGTACGTGGACTCCTCCGACGTCCGGGGCACGTTCGTGGTCGGGGCGCTCGGCTTCGCGCTGGCGAGCACCCTGGCCGGGTTCGCCGCGAACCTGCCGCTGCTTCTCGGCGCCCGTCTGCTGCAAGGCGTCTTCGGCGCCCTGCTGGCCGCCGTCGTCCCGGTCATCGCCACCCGCGCCGTACCGCCCTCCCAGCGCGGCCGGGCCCTGAGCATCATCGGCGTCCTGGGGCCTCTCGGCGCGGTCAGCGGACCGGCCCTCGGCGGCCCGCTGGTGGACCTCTGGGGCTGGGAGTCCGTGTTCTTC
Organism: Streptomyces sp. NPDC093546; assembly: GCF_044765045.1. Taxonomy (NCBI): domain Bacteria; kingdom Bacillati; phylum Actinomycetota; class Actinomycetes; order Kitasatosporales; family Streptomycetaceae; genus Streptomyces; species Streptomyces sp. NPDC093546. The sequence goes on from NZ_JBIWJG010000008.1 coordinate 82,852, forward strand.
GTGGTGGTGCCGTTCAGCCTGGCCGCCGTCGTCGTCGGCATCCGCCACCTGGCGGCCCTGTCCCCGATGCGGCTGCCGTCGGCCGGACTCGCCCTGGAGAGCGTGATCGTGGCCGCGGGGACGCTGAGCGTCTTCGCCGCCCTCACCCTGCTCGCCGGCCCCGATCCGAACCTCCTGTTCGTCGGCGCCCTGCTGGTGGCCACGGTGGTCTGCTTCCTGCTCTGGCGGCGCACCACCGGCTACGGCGCGGCCCGCGGCTCACTCGGCGTGTCGGCCGTCGCCGCGTGCGTCCTGTCCCTGTCCCTCACCACCGTGGCCAGCGGCACCCTGTACTACCTGCCGCCGTTCGCCCTGGAGGCGTTCCGCGGCTGGTCGGCGTCGACCATCGGCCTGTTGCTGCTGTTCCAGCCGCTCGCCATGGGCGCGGTCGGGCCGTTCGCCGGCTACCTGGTCGACAAGGGGAAGCCCCGCGTCACCGCCGCCCTGGGCCTCACCTCCATGCTGGCGGGCTCGGTGCTGCTGATGCTCGGCATCAAGTCCTGGCCTCCCGCGCTGCTGGTCTGCGCCCTGCTGCTGTGCGGCCTGGGTCTCGGTCTGTTCGCCGGGCCCAACCAGACGATGCTGATGACGAGTGCGCCGCCGCAGCTGCGCGGTACGTCGGCGGCGCTCTCGGGCACCGGCCGCCAGATCGGCCTGGCACTCGGCCCGGCCCTGGCCACCATCATCTGGCTCATCGGAGACCGCAGCGGCGGATCGACCGGGGACGGCCTCGTGACGGCATTCGTCGTCGCACCGCTGGCCATCGCGGCCGCGCTCGGCGCGTTCCTCCTCCTCACCCGGGGCATGGAGCCCCTGCCGCAGGGCCCGCCAGGCCCGCCCGGGCCGCCGCGGCCCACCCAGCCTGCGGGCCAGGCCGGCGCCGGCCCGGACGCCGAGTCCGCCGGGGGGAACCGCGTACCCCCGGAGAGCCCGCGGGCCTGACCGGTCTCACGTTCCTCGGCGTTTCTCACGGGTTTCTCACCCGTCACGGCCGGCATCGGCCGGCACCACCTCGCACGATCGCGTTCGCTCATCACCGGAAGTGGAGCCTGTTTCGTCATGACCAAGATCGCAGTTATCGCCCACAGCCTCGCCGGCTCGGCCCTGTCCCTGGCGGACGCAGTCGCGGAAGGCGCCGCGAAGGCGGCGGACACCAACGAGGTCCGGCTGCTGAGGGTGCCCGACATCCGCAGTGACGAGGAGCTCGCCCAGGACCCGCGGATCGGGAGCCTGTTCACCGAGCGGGTGGCCTCCCACCCCGTCGCGACCAACGACGACCTGGCGTGGGCCGACGCCGTCATCCTGGGCAGCGGGACCCGGTTCGGCGGCATGTCGGCGTCGATGCGCAAGTTCCTGGAGGACGCGGCGGGCCTGTGGGTCACCGGCGCGCTCCAGGGCAAGGTGGGCGCCGCCTTCTCGGCCGCCTCCACGCCGCACGGCGGTATGGAGCGGACCGTTCACGACCTGCTGACCGCGATGATGCACTTCGGCATGCTGATCGTGTCTCCGGGCTACGCCGACCCCGTGCAGTACCGCGCCTCCAGCCCCTATGGCTCGGTCGCCCAGGCCGGCGGCCCCTCGGGCCTGATGCCGACCGAGGACGACCTGGAGGCCGCGCGCTTCCTCGGCGCGCTGGTGTCCCGGACCGCGGCGCGCCTGGCACCGGCGGACCCGGTCGTCTGACGACCCGTCCGGCCGTCCGGCCGTCCGGCCTGGACGCCCGGTCGGCGGCGGCCCCATCCCGGCCCCATCCCGGCCCGGTCAGTAGAACCGGCTGCCGGACGGCACGTACCGCCGCCCGGCAGCCGACAAGCCGTTCCGTCCCCACCGCCCCACCCGTCCCTTCCGTCCGCGCCTCGCGTGCCGGGGGCCTGAGCCGCTCCCGGCCCGCGCGCCACGTGCTCATCCGCAGGAGTCACCATGTCCAGTACCTCCGCTCAGCCGCGTATCTGGCAGTCCGGCATGCTCTTCGGCGTGATCGCCGTGGCGGCCAACCTCGTGGTCTTCGGCATCGCCCGCGTCTCCTCCGGAGGCGATCTCGTCGTCCCCGGCTGGAACGGCAACCCGCCGCAGACCGTCGGCCCGGTGCCCATCCTCTTCATGACGCTCGTCCCGGCGGTCCTGGCCGTCCTGTTCGGCCTTGCCCTCAAGCGCTTCCTGCGCGCCCCGCGCACGGCCTTCCTGGCCGTGGTCGGCGGCCTGACCCTGCTCTCCTGCGCCGGCCCGCTGACGTCCGGCGCCGGCGGCGGCACGGTCGCCGCGCTCACGGCGATGCACCTGCTGACCGGCGGCCTGATCGGCTACGGCGTCTCCCGCGCCCTGCCCACGGCGGACCGACGAGCCACCCAGACCACCCCCGCCTGACCCGCACGCGCCGACCTTTCACGCGACCGCGCCCCCTGCCCGGACCTCGGGCAGGGGGCGTCGGCGTTACTCCAGCGCGCGCATCCCTTACGCCGCCAAGGACGTGTCCGCGGGGGCCGGAGCCGGGGCGCCGACCGAACCCGCGGTGCGGGGGGTCACGTGGGCAGAGCGACGCCGACGGGCCGGGTGTTCGCCGCGCGTTTCGGCGATCATCATGTCGACGCACGCCCGTATGTCGTCGTCCTGGGCCGCTCGGCGGAGGCGGTGCGCGGCGCTGCCCTCGGCCAGGGCCGCCTCGGCCAGGCCGTTGACCGTCTCCCAGTCTCCGAGCTCCTCCAGCCAGGGGCGCAGCCGGCACAGCAGGGAGCGCACCACGTAAGACGCGGGCGCAGCGAGATGGGTGACCGGATCGATCAGGTCTCCTTCGAGGCCCGATCGCGCCGCGCGCCAGCCGGCCGCCCGCAGCCACTCCTGCCTGCCGCCGCACGCACACACCTCACGTGTCTCCGCAGGCCGAGCACAGGCGTCGAGGACGAGTGCGCGGAAGAGCCCTGCGATCAGCACCACCGTCTCGGCCCGCGGGCAGGCATCGCTGATGCGCAGTTCCAGGGTCTGCTGGTGGCTGGAGGGGCGTACGTCGTAATAGACCATGCCCGCGTCGCTGATCACCCCGGAGCGCACCAGCTCCTCGACCGTGGCGTCGTAGTCGGCGGCGTCGGCGAAGCAGCCCGCCGGACCGGCGGTGGGCCAGCGCTGCCACAGCATCGTCCGCCAGCTGGCGTATCCCGTATCGGCACCCAGCCAGAAGGGGGAGCTGGCCGACAGCGCCAGCAGTGTCGGCAGCCAGGGGGCGATGGCGCACATGGCCCGTACGGCCGTGTCGCGGTCGGGGACGTCGACATGCACCTGCGCACCGCAGATGAGCTGCTCGTCGGCGACCAGACGGTACGCGTCGACCATGCGCTCGTACCGCGCGTCCGCGGTGGTGTCCCCGCGGGTCACCCGGGCCAACGGCACCGTTCCCGCCGCCACGACGGCCAGGCCCTGGGAGGAGGCGGCCTCGTCCAGCGCACGGCGGGACCGGGTCAGATCCGCGTGCAGCGCCTCCAGCGACGCGTGCACGCCACTGTTGGACTCCACGACGGACTGCTTCAGCTCGGTCGTGAAACCCTCTCCCGGCACCTGGCCGAGCAGCGCGTTCGCCCGTGGGACCAACATCCGGCTCTCCACATCCACCACGTGGAACTCTTCCTCGACACCCACACGGACGGTCATGGCCACTCCTCACCGATTCTTCGCGCGCACGCGTCAGCGGACGCCGGGTTCGGTCGGCGGCGCGGCGGCGCGGGGCGTACTGGGAGGTCCGGTTTCCCCGTGACACCGTTGATACGCCCGGCACTTCCTGTACTTCTGGTGGCCCCGTGATGACATGCCCGGCGACCCGGAGGAGCGCGTATACGCTCTCCCGACCGGGCACACGGCAGACGTCGCGCGTCAGGCAGGACGCGCCGCGGGCCGGGAAGGACGTCATGGGCACGGTGGTGCACGTTCCGCAGACGCGGGACATGGTCGGCGAGGAACTCTCCGGTGACGAGGCGTTCACCGCGCTGCGGCGCTACGGCGGTCGCACGCTGCTCGTCGACTCCTTCGCCCGCTTCCGGTACGCGGACGGGTTCAGCTTCGCCCGGTCGCTCGGCTACCAAGTGGTGCTCGGCATCGTCCCCTTCACCATCGCCCTGGTCGGCGTGACGACGACCATGCACACCGAGGGTCTGGGACAGGCCATCGAGCTGTCCCTGGCGCGCATCGTGCCGGGCGCCAGCGCGGACCTGGTGCGGCAGGCGCTCGCCGACACCCGGCAGAGCGCGGGCGCGGACAGGGCCGGGGCCGTGGCCATGTGGCTGGGCCTCGCCTTCGCGGTCCTCAACCTCGCCTCCGCCATGGGTCAGATCGAGCGGGGCTGCAACCGCATCTACGGCATCGAGCGGGACAGGCCCTTCGCCGCCAAGTACGGCAGGGGCGTCCTGCTCGCCGTCGGTGCGGGACTTCCCCTGGGGATCGGCTTCCTCGTCATCGTCGCCGGTCCCGAGATCGGCGAGTCCGTGACGCGGGCCCTGCACTGGCCGCCGTACCTGCTCACCTGGTGGCGGCCGTTCCACCTGCCCCTCGGGGTGCTGCTCGCGGCGCTCGCCTCCGCCGTGATCTTCCGCTGGGCTCCCCGGCGGGACCAGCCGGGCTACACCTGGCTCGTGTTCGGGTCCGGCATCCATCTCCTGCTGTGGGTCGTCGCCACCTGGCTCCTCGGCCTCTACATCGGCGGCAGCGGATCCTTCGGAGCGGTGTACGGCCCCTTGACCGCGTTCGTCGCGCTGCTGCTGTGGGCGAATGTGACGGGCATCGCCCTCTTCCTCGGCGTGGCCTTCGCCGCCCAGCTCGAAGCGGCACGGGCGGGGATCACGGAACCGGTCCACCCGGACCCCGGCCCGGGCGCCTGACCGTGGCGCCTGACCGTGGTGTCTGACCGTGGTGTCTGACCTGTGGGAACCGGGGTATCCGCAGGACCTGACCATCGCCTCCGGATTGAGGAGAGAGTATGCAGACCGGTGACGTCGTCGAGCTCATCCTGCAGGACCACCGCCGCATGGAGGAGCTCTTCCGCACGCTGCGCAACGTCGAGGCCGACCGTGCCGCCGCCCTGGAGGAGTTCGCCCACCTCCTCATCGCCCATGCCTCCGCGGAGGAGGACAAGGTCTACCCCGCGCTGCGGCGGTACAAGAACGTGGACGACGACGACGTCGAGCACAGCGTGCACGAACACACGGAGGCCAACGAGGCCCTGCTCGCCCTGCTCGAAGTGGAAGACGTCACGTCCCAGGAGTGGGAGGACAAGCTCGAACAGCTCGTCACGGCGGTCAACCACCACGCGGACGAGGAGGAGCGGACGCTCCTCAACGACGCGCGCGAGAACGTCGGCGACGACCGCCGTGCGGAGCTCGGCACGGCCTTCCGTGAAGCGCGTGCGCAGTATCTGGAGGACGGCTGCGGCAACGTCGAGAACGTACGCAAACTGGTGGATTCCCGCAGTTGACCCTCTCTATCGACCGAGCGGCCGACCGACCGACCGAACGAAGGAAGAATCATGGTCATAGCGGTAGTTGTCGTGGTGTGTGCACTGCTTCTCGTCCTGGGGTTCCTGGTGCCCAAGCTGTCCCATGGCCCGCAGAAGGGGACGCAGAAGTCCCTCGGCCTGGGGGCGCGCGGCGCCAACAAGGCGCCCGGGTTTCTCGGCCGCTGGCTGAGCAAGCCCTTCCACAGCAGTAACCGCGCTGTCGGGCGCAGCGCTCGCGCCGGCCGCAAGGGACGTTCTCGCCTGCCGTTCTGACCCCTGGTGGACCCGAGCTACAGGAAGCGGCGCATCGGCAGTACGGCCGCTTCCCTGGCTCGCTGTACGAGGGAGCGCTTCTTCCAGCGGCCGCCGCTGATCTTTTCACTGACCTTGAGGTCCTGGTCGAAGTGCTCGTCCAGGGTGGCGGTGAAGGTCTCGTCCAGGACGGCGAGCATGACCTCTTCGTCGTGGTCGAGGGAGCGCCGGTTGAAGTTCGTCGAGCCGATCAGTGCGGCGGTCCGGTCCACAGTGATGATCTTGGCGTGCATCATCGTCGGCTGGTACTGGTAGATCCGCACGCCGCATGCGGTCAGGTCTTCGTAGTACCGCTGCCCGGCCAGCAGGCAGACCCGCTTGTCGGTGTGCGGACCCGGCAGCAGGATCTCCACCTCGACCCCGCGCCGGGCCGTCGCGCACAGCAACTCGACGAAGTGGGCGTCAGGGGCGAAATAGGCGGTCGCCAGGCGAACCCGCTCCTCGGCGGATTCGAGCACCACCCGGATCAGCGTCTGCATGTCCTGCCAGCCGATGCTGGCCGACCCGCGCACCACCTGCACCACCGCATCACCCTGCGGTTCGTGCTCGATGAAGCGGTCGCGCTCGTCGAAGAGTTCGTCGTGGCACTCGGCCCAGTTCTGCGCGAACGCCGCGGCGATGCCGTCCACAGCCGGACCGCGTACTTCGACGTGGGTGTCACGCCATTCGTTCTCGTTGCGGGCGTCGCCGCACCACTCCTGGGCGATCCCGACGCCGCCGGTGAAGGCCACGTGCTCGTCCACGACGAGGACCTTGCGGTGGCAGCGGTGGTTCTGCTTGAACGGCGAGAGGTAGAGCGGTTTGCGGAACCAGGACACCTGGACCCCGGCCTGCTCCATCGCCGCCAGCTGCTCCTTCTCGATCAGCCGGCTGCCGAACCCGTCCAGCAGCAGACGTACTCGTACGCCCTCACGGGCGCGGTCGGCCAGGGCCCGGGCGAACGCGCGGGCTATGTCGCCGCGCCAGTAGACGAAGGTCATCATGTCCACCGTGTGCTCGGCGGAGCGGATGGACGCCAGCATGGCCTCGAAGATCTCGTCCCCGTTGCGTAGGGCCACCAGAGCGTTGCCCTCCGTGGCGGCGATGCCGATGAGGCGCTCCAGGCGTCGCCGAAGGCGGTGCTTCCGTTCGCTGGAGAAAGGTTCCGGCATCGTCTGCGTGCTCGTCATCTGTTCGGCGTCTACGGCGTGGGCAAGACGCCCCCTAGGGCCTGCCTTCCGGAAAGACAGGCCCTAGTCGGCGCGGTCCTGCCTACTGGGTGGTGAGCATGCCTTCGCGCAGCCGCTTCAACGTACGGGTCAGCAGGCGGGAGACGTGCATCTGCGAGCAGCCGAGGCGTTCGCCGATCTGCGACTGGGTGAGCTCTTCGACGAAGCGCATGTGGAGGATCTGCCGGTCGCGGTCGTCGAGTTCGGCGATGAGGGGCGCGAGGGCGTTGAAGTCCTCGACGAGTTCCATGGCGGGGTCTTCGGCGCCGATGAAGTTGGCGAGGGCGGCTTCCCCTTCCTCGTTGTCGCCGGTGATCGCGGCGTCGAGGGAGCTGGAGTTGTATCCGTTGGAGGCCAGACGGGCTTCGATGACCTCTTCCTCCGTCAGGCTCATCAGCTCGGCCAGCTCCTTGACCGTCGGGGTGCGGCCCAGCCGGGTGCGCAGCTCCTCGGTGGCGCGGGCCAGCTCGACGCGGGCCTCCTGGAGGCGGCGCGGAACGTGGACGGCCCAGGAGGTGTCGCGGAAGAAGCGCTTGATCTCGCCGACGATGTAGGGGACGGCGAAGGTGGTGAACTCGACCTCACGGGACAGCTCGAAGCGGTCGATCGCCTTGATCAGGCCGATCATGCCGACCTGGACGATGTCCTCCATCTCGTCGGCGCCGCGGCTGCGGAAGCGGCCGGCCGCGTAGCGGACGAGGGACATGTTCATCTCGATGAGGGTGTTGCGCGCGTCCTGGTACTCGTGCGTGCCCTCCTCCAGTACCGCCAACCGCTCGAAGAACAGCTTCGACAGGGTCCGGGCGTCCTTCGGAGCCACGTTGAGCGGGTCGTCGACCGTCGGCAGGCCCGTCGCACCGTTCTCTACCAGCGTCTCCGTAGCCGTCGTCGTCAGCACTCTCGGGCCCTCCCTCATCTACCAGCACTCGTCTCGACCCCCGTCGGGGCGCGCCTACCCGAAGTGAAGCCGGGTATGCGCACCAAATCTCCCAGCGCCTTCACAGGCATGCCGCCGCACCCCTTCCGGCCCGCTGCACCGCAGGCGGGGGAGGGGCGCGACGGCACCCGCGTATCAAATGTCGCGGAAGAGACCAGCGGACGCCGTGACCTGCCGCGATGACGTTCGTGCATCGCTGACCTGCACGAATGGCCTTTCGGCTGTTTCACGCTCATACCTATTGATGCAGCCGGAAGTCCCAGAAAAGTCCCAGAGGGCTACCACTGCCCGTAGGAACTCTTCCGGCTAGCGCAGGGCGTACGAGCGCCGTGTGGGCTGATGTTCGCGTATCGGTGGTCCGCCCTGAGCGAACGGCAACGCGCGCTTCTCGAACCGGTTCACGGCCAGTGAGGATCACGCGGCCTGGGAGCCGGGTGACTGGCGGTCGGCCTATGTTCTACGCGGCCGTGGGCTTCCGGGGCGCCAGGCGCCGTGGCGGGGGCGTGCGGAGGCCACCTGGGCTGGCCGCTTGTGCTTTCGGCCGGCCGTCAATCCGACGACCTGACGTCTGCAGGCAGTGGCGACCAGGCGGTGTTCGCCGACACTGCGCCCGGCGGCAGGCATCGGGTGGCGCGGTTCCACAGACGGCGGAGGCACATTCCGATGCCTTACAGCGAACGGCCTGTGTCCGCTGCAGCCGGTCGCAGGAGTCGCACGCTGAGGGCATGGCGTTCGCTTGCGGTCGGTGACCTCGGCGAAGGCGATGAAGCAGCGTGCTTGAGTGCGAGTGGAGCAGCGAGAGCGGCCGGGTACCTATGTGTCACACGTGGTATTCACCAGAAATCATGCCCCTGATTCGGTTGGATGGCACTGCCAGGAAGCTTCTGGCATGCGCAGGGCTGTGCACGAACGAGGGGGGACAGCCATGACATCGATGTGGGATGCCGCGGAGTGCGACCGATTCCGGTCGGCCGTACTCGCCCTGACCCGGCGGCGAGTCGAGATCTACAGGGACGCGGGCGAGTCATGGCGGTTCGCCGAGAGCCTGAAGTCCGTGAGCGAGGACACCGCCCAGGAGTACGAGGGCCGCACGATCCTCGAACTCGTCCAGAACGGCCATGACGCACTCGGTCAAGCCGCCCCGGGAAGGATCGCCGTCCTGGCGGTCACCCGGAAGGACGGCGGCGTCCTCTACGTCGCCAACGAGGGAGCGGTGTTCGCTGAGAAGAACTTCCGCGCCATCACCGAGCTGGCCCTGTCGAGTAAGGCGGCCGGGGAGGGGATCGGCAACAAGGGCCTCGGTTTCCGCAGCGTGCTGCAACTGACGGACTGGCCGGAGATCTACTCGAAGTCCTCACCCGACTCCCAGGTATTCGACGGCTATTGCTTCCGCTTCGCCAGGCCCAAGGACGTGCGCACCCTGGTGGACGACCCGGCACTCGCGGCCCGGGTGATCGAGGACATCTCCCCGCTGGCACTACCGGTACCGGCCGACGTCACCGACCCCGTGCTCAAGGAACTCGCCGAGGACGGGTACGCCACGGTCGTACGGCTGCCGCTGCGCGACCGGCACGCCTGGGGACTCGCCGTGGCGCAGGCCGAGGACGTGGTGAACGGCGAGGCGCCGCTCCTGCTCTTCCTCGACCGGGTGGCCGAACTCCTCGTCGAGGTGCGTGACGGCTCCGACACCGCTTTCCGGCAGGCCCTCTCGCGTACGGAGCGCACATCGGACCTGGTCACCGCAAGCGACGATGATTGGGTGCGGGAGGTCGATCTCGCTGGGGCGGGCCGCTACCTGCTGGCGCGTCGCACTCTCGATCCCGGCGCCCTGAAGGGAGCGATCAGCCGCAGCGTCCAGGCGCGCGCGATCGACGCCGCCTGGGAGAACTGGGACGCCGAGGCATGGGTGGCGGTCGCGCTGCGCCTCGACGTACCGCTCCCCAACGGCCGCATGTACACCTTCCTGCCGATGGCTGAGGGCGTCCACGCCCCGTTCCCTGGCCACGCCCATGCCCCGTTCTTCACCAAACTGGCCCGCCTCGACATCAGCGAGACGGTAGCCCTGAACGCCTTCCTCCTCGACCAGCTCGCTGTACTGACGGTGGAACTGAGCAGGCGCATCCGCTCGGAGGCCCCGCACCTTCTCGCCGCGGACCTCGTGCTTGACCTCATGTGCTGGGACGTACCGGACCGGCTCGACGTGGCCTTGGACGGGAGGCTCGCCTCCGAACCGATCGTGCCCCTGCACGGCAAGGAGGCGTGGGGCTCGTTGCAGGACTCCTATGGATGGCCCGACGGCAAGCGCTCCTGGCGGGTAGTCACCACCGAGGCACTCACCAGGGCCGGAGCCGACCTGCTGACCCCGTTTGTCGGCCCTGTCCGCCACACGCGTCTGGACAAGCTGTGCAGAGCCGTCCTCTCCAGGCCCTTCCGTCCGTCGGCGCTGCTGGCCGCCGAGTGGGCCGAAATCGTCGCTCGGTCACTGCTCGGCGGTACGGAACCGGCAGGACAGGTATGGGCGGACTTCTACAGCGACCTGTCCCATGTGTTTGCCCGGGACCAAGGCGTGTTGCGGGGCCGACGCATCATCCTCGACCAGGACAGGCGACTGAGAAGCGCCCTCGGCGGCGGGACCGAAACCGGTAGGCAGGACGCGACCGTCTTCTTCCACCCCGAGCCCGACGACATCACGGACGGCGCCGCCACCACCCGGGTCCCGGGTGATCTCAAGGCACTCAGGCGCCGTATCTCATTCACTCACCCGGCGATCGCCTGGGACAGCGCCGGGCGCGGATTCCTCGAGCGCAACGAGCTGGTGCGTCCCTACCAACTGGACCGCGTCTTCGACGCACTGGACGACCTGCTCTCCGGCCACCCTTCTGAGGCGCTCGGCCGCGACGCCCTTACCTTCGCCTTCCGGCAGTACCCGCTGCTCACCCAGGCCCAGCGCCGGCGGCTGGCCCGCATTCCCTTCCGGCTGCCGCTGGCCGACAGCGGCCGGTGGGGCCGGGCCGCACGCTGCTCCTTCTCACCCGCCTGGGGCACCGAAGGAGCACGGCGGCTGGAGCGGTTCCTCACCGAGGGAGGATTCCGGATCCCCGCCCTGGCCGCGCAGCGGGACCAGTGGATCAGTGGCCCAGACGACTGGCCGGCGCCGGTCCGGGATAGGGCGGCCTACGCCGAGTTCTTGGAAGCTCTCGGAGTGTGTGACGGCCTGAGGCCGGGAGCCGTCGGGGAACGACTTGGGGCCTGCCAGGGATACGAACTGCGGCCCTCCGGCCTTGCCGTGCGCCTCGGACTGGAGGATGCTCTCGCCGAAGCCTGGCCGGCCGATGTCAGGAGTGGGTGGACCAAGTTCGCACACCCGTACACATCGTACGAGTTTACGAAGGCGCTGCCTCACCTGGCGGGAGCGACCGAGGTCGCCGGGCTCGGCTCCGCCGCCCGGCGCGAGTTCGCCGAACTGCTGATGCACGGGCTCCGCACCTGGGACGAGGAGGTGCTCACGGTCACGGTCCACAGGCCCACATACCCCTTCAAGGACGCGCACGTCTGGCCCACTCCTTTGGCCTCCTATCTTCGAAGCATGGCCTGGCTCCCCGTGGAGGACCCGGAGGGCCCGTCTTTCGTCGAGCCCCGCCGGGCCTGGTTCAGCGCCGACGGCGAACTGCCAGCCTTCGTGCCCGCGCTGCCCCTGTCGACGAGGCGCCTGCTCAGTGACAAGAGCGTCGTCGAGCGGATGGTCCGGCTAGGCCTCCGTAGATGGGACGATCCGCAGCACGCCGGGGCGGTGGTGAAACAGCTGGCGGACGTGCTCGACAAGGGTGACGTGCCCGAGTACCTCAGTGTCTCCTTCAAACGGCACTACGAGCGGGCGTGTTCGGACATCGCGCGGACGGGCCGGTGGCCCTGGGCACGGGGTGAGGAAGCCCGTCTCGTGGTCAGCCGCGCCCACGTGCTCGGCACCTTTACCCCGTCGTCCGACGAAGTACCGGTCATCGTCTGCGACGAGACGGACCCTCTGAAGGAAGCGCTTATCGAGCCGGCGGGGCATCCCGTCCTCGTCGTCCCGGCGGAGTCCGGTGACGCCGTCGTCCGCCTGGCCGAGGCGAATGGCTTGAGGGCACAACGTACGTCGGCCACCCACGTGCAGGTCCGTCATCGTGACGGCGCCCCCATCACGCCGTCGGGGCAGGCGGCGGTGTTCATCAGAGGGAGGGAGTGGCTGGTCACCGTGGTCGCACTCGCCCTGGAGCTCAAGTCCGGGGCGTTCGTGCGCCGCAGCGAGCGAGGCGTCCGTGCCGCGCTCGAACGACTCCGCGCCCTCCGTGTCGTGCACGCCGACGACGTGGAGATCACCGTTGCCGGGACGCCGGCCGAACCACCGTCGTCGACGCGCGCCCTGCCGCTGCCGGACGACGAGCACCCCACGGTCGTCGTCTGGAGGAGCGAGGAGGGCTGGGACGAACTGCAGGCGGCGACGCCCGCCATCGCACAACTGCTGGGCAGGCCGTGGCTGCAGGACGCGCTGGAACTGGTCCTCGTCAAACTCGAGCGGAGCTTCGGCGGCGTCAGCCCGACACTCGTCGACGACGGTGTCCTCGCCGCAGCGTTGGACACGACTGAGGCCAAGGTCGTCGAGATCCGGCGCAACCTCACCGGTGACGTGCAGGATACGGTGAGACTGCTCCGCCCGGTGCTGGCGTGTCTGGCCGCCGATGCCTGGAATGAGGAGGCCGCCCACCTCCTTGGCCGTGCGGCTGGCGAGCGTGAACTCGCCGGGATCATCGACCGGCTGGCGCCCGATCTTCCGCTGCCGTCGGCGGAGCTGGTCGCCCTGGCCCGCGCCTGCACGAAACCGGCCGAGGTCAGGGACGAACTGGGGATCGACTTCCAGCAGTTCAATGCCGCGCTGGCCGCCCTCGGTCCCGGATACTCCCCGGACTACTATCCCCACCGCCATGAACAGGTCTTCGGCGACTTCGTGAGTGCCCGCTTCAGAATCCTCCTCGACCGGCTCCGTGAGCGGTACGCCGCCGCCGCTCGGCAGGGCGAGGACATCTCCGGTTACGCCGCGGCCCGCGGTCTGCACGACCTCCAGCCGGACCCGGACTGGCTTCCCCGCTTCATCACCCCGCCCGAAGAGGCGATGCGCGCCAGAGTGAGGGAGTGGCTCCGGGCACACGGAGCCGACGACGACCTCGAGCGGCCCACAGAACTTGAGCCCGCCGATCGACTGCGTGCGCACAACACGGCCGCACTCGACGCGCTCGTTCCGACGCTGACCCCCCTGGTGACCGCCTGGTGCCGCCGTCACGGCGTTCGGGTGCCTGCGGGATGGCACGGAGCGGTGCTGATGGAATGTAGGAGTCACATCGACGGGACCGGGCTGGGCGACCTGTTGCTACTAAGCGAGAAGCACCTGCTCGACGCGGTGGAGCGTGCCGTGGGATGGCCCGACGGAATGCCGCACGCCACGGACCCCGCGGCACTGGGCCTCACCGACAAGGATTTCGCGCCGACGGTGGCACCGCCGCAGGGCTCCGGCGGCTCCACGAACGTGGCTCCGCGTACGATCACCATCGGAGACGCCGAGGTCAGGGTCGGAAGCGATCAGCTCTCCACCATCGCGGACATCGCATCGAGGTCCGTCGACGAGGCCTTCCTCGCCCAGTCGGGCAGGGTGCGCCTGGACACTGTGACCGGTGTGCCCCGGCCGCGAAGCGGAGGCGGCTCCTCTGCCAAGCCGCGCATCGTCGTGGCGAAGACTAAGCGGGCCAGTGAGGACCAGCGGTCCGCCATTGGCCTCGTCGGGGAGGTAGCCGCGCGCGCCTGGCTCCAGCGCCACTACCCCGATGTGCGGTGGGTCTCGGGCTACGCGGCCGTAGTCAACGGCGACGACGAGACTTCCGACTCCCTCGGCTACGACTTCGAGGTCGCCTGGCGTGACACCACTCGGCTGTACGAGGTGAAGGCCCTGAGTGACCCGGGCGCCGAGCGGGTGGAGTTCGAACTTGGACCGTCCGAGGTGGACACGGCCCGCCGTCACGCCCGGAGCAACCGCTACCGCATCCTGCTGATCACCTCCGCCCTCGTCCCGGAGGAACGCCGCGTCTTCGATCTGCCGAACCCGTTCTCGGCCCAGGGACGCGACCGCTTCAGGATGGTGAGCCGGGGGGTTCGCTACCAGTGCTCGCCGTTGGGGAGGGGGTAGCGCGTCCGATCCTCAGCGTGTGAGGCGACCTTGCTCCAACGTGCTCATGAGTCGTCATGAGCACGGTGCTTGGAATTTGTAGATGTCGTACGACAGGGGTGACTCGCGGCTGCCGAGCGACCACGGCGGGAGAAGTGGAAACCCGGAGGGCGGCGGTTGCAATGCCCGCGTCATTGGACGTTCGAGAAGCGTGTCGGCTCCGCCAGAACGGCGCCGGCACCGTCGAAGTCGGCGAGCCGGGCCGACAGGGTGGCCACGGCCAGCCGTTGGGGGAGCGCCGCCGAGAACTTCAGACCACGCACTGCCCGCTGGTCGACATCGGGCAGGACGAGTGTCGGCCCGGCTGGTACGGCGTCCAACGCGGCGCGCCACATGTCCGGGCTCAGGTCCTCCCGCAGCCGCAGGTAGCAGTCCGTGGGCCGTTGAACCGGGTCCGCGACCGACGACAGTGTCGCGCCCAGCGTCGCGTTGGCCCGGTACCCCGCCCACGTCCACCATCGGACCTCGTTCCCGCGTCGTGCGATCAGCGTCCCGCCGGGGTGGACGAGGTGGGGGGCGTCCTCGTCACGCAACTCCTGGAGGCAGACCTGGGCTCGTGGGGTGAGCGAGACGTCCGGGGCAGCGCCCAGGAGGACGTCGCGCATGGCCCGGGTCAGTGCGTACGACAGTCCGGCGATCGTGCCTCCGGACCATTTGGCGATCCCACCGCCTTCGACCGGCTCCACGAAGACCCGCTTGCGCCCCCAGTCGATGAACGTCACCTGCCAGCTGCGGCCTGCCAACAGCAGCCGACGCGGACCCTGGCGTTGCTCGGTGAGGACGGACGGATCCATCCGTCCGATCTCGGTGCGACCGGACAGGACGGTGAACTGAGGTGGAGCGGTGAAGGATGCGGTCAGCTCGATGAAGTGGCGCCGTCCGAAGCGGCGTTCCGCCTCGGGGCCGATGAACAGCATGCCCCCGTCGGTGTCGAGGAAGCCGTTGTCTGCCAGATGGCGGAGGACAGGAGTGGCTGAACGGTCGAAGGGCGCCAGGCCGTTCCACTGCTCGGGCCATGTCTGATCGCCCAGCTTGTGCTCCTGGAGCGCCGCGGCGAGCAGTTGCTGCGCGACGAGGTGACGTGGCTCGGGTGGTGCGACGACCGGTTCGACCCAGCCGCGGCGCCACAGGAGCAGCAGCGCGGCGGCCTGCAACAGGGTGTCCTTCTGAGTAGCCAGGAACAGGCAGTTCCGGGTGCTTCCGGCGCGGCGTCCCGTTCGGCCGATGCGCTGGAGGAACGAGGCGACGCTGCCGGGCGCGTCGATCTGGACTACCCGGTCGAGGTCACCGACGTCGATGCCCAGTTCCAGGGTGGACGTGGCCACGATGACGCAGTCTCGTGCCTCGGCGAACGCCTGCTCGGACCGGGCCCGTTCGTCGGCCGAGAGGGACGCGTGGGAGAGGAAGACGGTGATGTCGCGTGCCCGAAGTGCCGCGCCCAGTTCCTCGACCTGCCGCCGGGAGTCGCAGAACACCAGTCGCTTCTCGCCCTTGTGCAGGGCCGCGATGACCTTGGCGGCATTGGACAGGGAGCCGACGTAGTCGAGTTCGACCTCCCCCGGCGGGGGGCCGGCCGTGTCGCTAGCAGGCACTCCTGCTGATTCCGTCCGCGACAACACCGTCAGATCCGGGGCGACGACTCGGCCCGGACGCCGGCCGGCACCGGACCCCTGCAGCCAGGTGAGCAGATGCCGTGGATTGCCGACCGTCGCCGACAGCCCGATCCGCTGAATGGGACGCCCGGTGACCCGTTGGAGGCGTTCGAGGACCGCGAGGAGGTGCCAGCCCCGGTCGTCGCCCGCGAAGGCGTGCACCTCGTCGACGACGACGGCCCGGACACCGCCCAGCAGGTGCGCGTGATCCGTCTTCACGCCGATGAGCATGGCTTCCAGCGACTCGGGTGTCGTCAGCAAGATGTCCGGCCTGTCGGTACGGATGCGTTGACGCTGTGACTCTTTGGTGTCCCCGTGCCACAGGGCCGCACGCCGGCCCAGCCATTGCGCGTAACCGTCGACCCGGGGCACCAGGTTGTTGAGGAGCGCCTTGAGCGGGCAGAGGTAAAGGACCGATGTGCCGGTCCAGCTCTGCGCGGACATGGCCGACAGGATCGGCAGGCAGGCCGCCTCGGTCTTGCCGCCCGCGGTGGGAGCGAGCAGCACGACGTCCTCGCCGTCCATCACGGGGTCGATTGCGGCCCGCTGCAGCGGCCGCAGATCCGGCCAGCCGAGTGTGTTCACAACGTGGTGCAGGATGACGGGGTCGAGCCGCTCGACGGGGTCCACGGGTGGCGCCATCACAGCTCCAGACCGACGTCGCCGGCCGATGCCGATGCCGATGCGGATGCGTATGCGGTCAGGTTCCTTTCGACGTCGGTGAGTTCCGTGCTGTCCACGGTCAGGCGGTAGTGCTGCCGCGGGTCGAAGTCCGGGAACTGGTCGATGCGGTCGAGGACGTCTCCGATCAGCTTCTTGAGGAAGAGCCGGGGCGCCACGCCGACCTTTCCGCCGAGCGCTCCGCCCACTGCTCGGGCGAGGTCGGCGATGTACGTGTCGTCGGCCAGTGCTTCGATCCGGCCGGGTGCGTCGGCCCCGGAGGCATAGAGATCGCGGATGGTCACCCCGAGCCCGGTCAGCGACTGCAGGGTGAAGCCGGGCAGGCGCAGTTGGACCGCACGCGGGTTGTCGAAGCGCGGTTCGGTGGTGAAGTCGGTGGCGAGCCGCTGGGCGAGCGGTGGGAGCCGCTGCACGCCCTGCTGGCCGTCGTAGAAGGCCGGGGTTCCGGTGATGACCAGGTAGACGCCGGGGAACCGCCCGGAGTGAACTTCGTCGATCAGCTGCCGGAGCGCGTTGAGTGCCTTGTCGCGGGCGTCCGACCGCACTCTCTGCAGGGTTTCCACCTCGTCCAATACGACGAACAGTCCCCGGTGGCCGGAGTCCCGCAAGACGGTGAGCAGTCCCTGCAGGAAGCCCAGGGCGCCGAAGTGGTCGAGGTCGCCGCGCACTCCCGCCGCTCGACGGGCTGCTGCCGCCACGTGGGGCTGGCCGCCGAGCCAGGCAAGGACGGCCGCCGCCGTCGCCTCGTCGCCGTCGGCCAGTGCGGAACGGTATCCGCGCAGCGCCGCCGCGAAGGACGGGGCGTGCCGTGACACCTCGGTCAGGCGGGCGGCCAGCAACTGCTCCACCGCGCCGCTCAGGTCGTCCTCCTCGGCCCCCGCCGCGAGGGCGTCCTCTTCCAGGGCGTAGAACCAGGCGTCCACGACGGGTCGCAGCGCGCTCGGCGGGAAGCTCGTCGTGGACAGCCGTTCGGTGAGGCGACGGTAAACGGTCTCCAGCCTGTGCAGCGGGGTTTCCGTCTCCGAGACCTGGATCTCGGAGACGGCGAAGTTGCGCTGCTTGGCGCGTTCCGCAAGCCATCGGGTGAAGAACGTCTTGCCGGAGCCGTACTCGCCGCGCACGGCCTTGAAGACCGAGGCGCCGGAGGCGACCGCGTCGAGTTCCGCGTCGAGGGCGGACTCGAAACGGCCGAGCCCGGTGGCGAGGAGATCCAGGCCGCTCTCGGGCACGGCACCGCGGCGCAGCGCGTCGATGGCGGTGCGCCGCCGGGCGGCGGAGACGGGAGAGGGACGAGGGTCGATCACCTGCCCATTCTCCCACCCCCCGGCCGCGGGCCGTGTGTCAAAGTCACCTGCGGTGGAGGCTGCCGTATCCCAGCTCGGTCGTGAGGTAGGTGACGAAGTCGCTGCTCTTCGCGGTCTTGTCGGGCCCCGACCGGTGCTGCTGCTGGAAAATGTCGAAATGCTGCTGGAGCGACATCCAAAGCCACCGAAGACGAGGGATGCTCGGGAAGACCTCCTCACGAGCCACGTTGTTGAGGACTTCCGGCTTGTTGAACGTCCGCCCTGCCAGGTCGACGGCGCCGAGCATGGCCAGGTGGAAGCGAAGGTTGGTGTGCAGCGACCGGGAGGCCGGATCCGACGACGCCTGAAGGAACTCGTCCACTTGGCGCTGTGCCTTGGCCAACCACAGGTAGACGGCGAGTTCCGTCTTGTCCGAAAAGACGCGCCGGTAGTCCACGTCCGACTTCAGCAGGCTCGACGGACGGGCTCGGGCGTAGTCGGGCCGTCCCAGCGCCATCGCCATCACGGACTGGGCCAGCAGGGGGATGCTGACGATACGGTCGGTCGGCTTGCCTTGGTTGCGGTAGAAGTTCTTGCGCCGGTCGTAGAACCAGTCGTGTTCCAGGAAGTACGACTCGATCTGTCGCTGAATGTCGTCCGTGGCCCGCAGGGACGCGACGGGCACGCTCGTCTGCCGGTTGGTGGCGCGGATGACCGAGTCACGGGCGGCCTGGTCCACGGTGACGAGGATGCGCACTTGCACCAGTCTGTCGAAGACCGGGTCAGCGGGGTCGGTCAGGTAGCGGTCGCGCAGCGTCTCGTGCAGGGTGTACGAGGTCTGCAGGCCGTTGACGACCTGAACGTCGGAGAGGCTGAGTCGCTTGCCCACCGAGGTCGCCTGCGAGCACACGATGGTGATGCCGTTGTTGAGCCACCAGAACTCGGGCGCCTCCGGGTTCTGCAGGGAGGCTGTGATCTCCCGGTTGACCTCGACGTTGCCCTGGTAGTCGCGGACGTTCCAGTCGAAGATGTGGGACTTGATCGCCCCGGTCTCGTCGCTGAGGAAGTCGATGTACTCACCCAGGCCGACGAGCGCGATGTGGCTGGTGCCGTGGGTGATGCTCTCCCGGTAGGGCAGTTCCAGAGTGTACGAGGGGAGGGTGCTGGCACGCTTCCAGAGCTCCGCGGGGCCCAGGAACTCGACCTCGCCGGTGGAGATGGCGAAGGCGCTGGAGAACTGGCTCTCGAGGATCTTGGCCTTCGCCTGCACCTTGGGATGCACCTCGCTCGCTGAGCCCCGCGTCACGTACGAAAACTTGATCAATACGGTGGGATGGCGGGTGAGGAGCTTCTTCAGGGCCTCTCTGAAGAGGCGGAAGCGGGCGAGGAGGTCCTCGCTGTACAGCAGGTCGACGGCGGCCTCGTCGACCTCCATGTCCAGGAGGTTCTTACACGTGGACGCCACCTTGTCGATGGCGACCTCGGAGAAGCCGGGACTGGTCTTCGCCTGGACGAGCCAGAGCGTCAACTGGGTTCCCTGCTCAACGTTCGCGACGGCGGACTGCTGCTGGAAGATCTCACTGTCCTCGTGCAGAAGACGCCCGCCGAGGAAGACGTACGCCCCGTCGATGCCGCCGTCGTCCGCGCCGCCGATCACACCGGCTTCGATCTCCTCCTCGGAGAGGCCGAAGCCGTGCAGGGCGTGTTCACTGGCGAACCGCTCGAACTCCGCGTCGAACGAGAGAGGGACGGCACGGGCGTTGCGCCGTTCCTCGATCATCTGGTTGATCAGCACACGGTCGTTGGCGCTCATGGCTCCCGGCTCATCGGTGTTGGAGTACGGCTGACAAATCGTCAGCTCAAGTCGAACTGCATGCGGAGCAGGGAGAGATCGAGGCGGACGGTCCGGCCATCCGGCAGCGTCTCCAGGACCTGCACTCCGTCGTAGTTGAGCAACTGACGCAGGATCGCGGCGAACCCGTCGGCGCGGGTGGCCGGGTAGGACACCCGCTGGGCGAGTGCCGTCACGGGAAGCGTGCCCCCGGCCTCGATCAGGGCCCGGATCGCGCCCTCCACCTTCTCCGTCGGTGGCCTGCGGGCGAGCAGGCCGATCTGCCCCTGGAACGTCTCCGAGGCGAAGAGGGCTGTGACAAGGGCGTCGTCCGGGCTCACCGCGGCCGCGGACACCAGAGTCCCGTCGTCCTCGGGCGAGGGGACCACGGCGACGTCGAACAGCGCGTCGTGGGTGCGGGCGAGCCGGGCCTGGGCCTTCGTCGGCCTCTGCCGGGCGGCCCGTTCCTCGGGGGTGGTGTGTTCGGGCGGGGCGGGTGCGGCGTGCCGGGGCGACGGGGCGTCCAGGTGCCACCACGTTGGCCGCTGGTCGCCCAGCTCCCGCCAGGGCGCGGGAGGGGGCGCTCCGAAGGGCAGGAAGGCCAGGACCGGGATGGTGAACTCGGCCAGGGAGGCTCCGCCGTGGTAGCCGGCCTTGCGGGCGGTGTACCGGGAGTCGGCATCCCAGAGGGCGACGATCGAGCCACCCGTTTCCGGGGCTACCACTCGCGTGCCGTGCAGCTCCACCTCGGCAGGTCCCACCTCGTCGCCCGGCTCGCGGTGACGGGCGGACAGCGGTGAGCCGGTCTGCACCTTCGCACCGTGCCGGTCGACGACGTGTCCGTGGTCGCTGGTGATCACCACCGCCATGCCCTGCGAGGCGGCGATCCGCAGCAGGTCCGGCAGGCCCGGAATGTGCTCGGCCCGCCAGGCGCCGTCGCCCAGTTTCTGCTCCTTGGCCAGCCGGTCGTCGATCGCGTTGAGGACGACCGCCACATGCGTACGGCCGTCCATGAGCGCTTCGGTGAGCGCGGACCCGAAGGTGTCCCCGGCGCTGTCGGCCCGCAGGTCGTCCTTGTGGAACACGGCGGCGGGGGCCCCGCTCCACAGGGGCAGGGCGGGGAACAGTTGCGCCTCGTCCTTCTGCGAGCCCCGCATCAGCCTTCCCGCGAACAGCGAGGTGCGCGAGACGGAGGTGAGGGTGGGGAGCGCCGCGGCCATGGCGCGGCGCCGCGGCGTGCCCTCCGCGGCCACGGGGTCGAACTCGGCCCAGGAGTAGCGCAGTTCCTCGGCCAGCTCGGTGGCGATGGCCGCGCTCATCCCGTCCAGGACGATCAGGAGCACGCGCCGGCCGTCGGCGCCCCGCGCGAGCGGCTTCACCACCCGCTCAAGGAACGTCTCCACCGTCAGCATGCCGCCGGGATCGGTGCCGGCCGCGGTCCAGGTCGCCAGGGTGCGGGCGAAGTCGCGGTCGATCTCGTGCCGCTGTCGCCGCACACGCGCGGCCAGTGCATCGTAGGCGGTCCTCAGCCGGTCGTCGGGGTCGCCGCCCGCTTCGATGTGCTCCACAGCGCGGTCGACCCAGGCGGTCTCCTCCATGTGGCGCCCTATGGCCGCGCCGACGTGCGACGCCTCGATCGCCGGGTCGGTTGCCAGCCACTGAACGAGCCGCTGACCCATCCGGGCCCGTTCGATCCGGGCCCGCACCTCAGGCCCGTCGGCCCGCCGGTGCTCGCTCAGGGAACGGACGGCCGCGTCCAGGGCTTCCGGCTCGCCGGCCGCCAGGGCCTCTCCGACCGCGGTGAACCTGGCGTCCAGGCCGGCCGGCAGCAAGGGACTGGTCCGGGCGGCGGCCTCGGCCCCGAACTGCCGGACCAGCGCCGAAGCGCGCTCCAGCACCGTGTCGCTGGTCCGGCGGGCCTCGCGGGCCGCTTCCGACACCGGGCCGCCGTCCCGCTGCGCTTCGGCGAGGAGCGTGCCGACGTAGTCCTCCGTGGCCCGGCCGAAGGCGGCGACCATGGCGTCGAGCTGTTCGCCCCCAATGGGGGGGCGGTCTCCGAACCACCGCTCCGCGCGGCCGCGCGCCGTGTAGACGGCCGCGTCCGGCTCGGCGTGGCACCACAGGGCTGCGCACAGCAGTCCGAAGGCCACCGCGTCCGGCCCGTGCTCGGCCTCGACCAGGGCGAGCAGGGCGCGTCCGGCAAGCCCGGCCTGGTCCTCCTCCCCGAGGAACTCCGCCAGGCCCGCGCGTTCGGGGCCGCGCAGCGCCAGCAGCCGTTCCGGCCCTCCGGGAATCAAGGACCAGCCCAGCAGCGTGTGGGTGTCGAGTCGGTCGGCGGACGTGGCGTGGTCCTGGCGGGCCGTCTCGTCCTCGTACCGTCCCAGTCTCAGGCGGCGAAGGGTGAGCGCGGTCAGGGCGGTGCCCCGGGAGAGCATGCCGCCACCGAGCCGGGGCCAGCCGCCTCTCGGGGGAGCCGCGTCCAGGAGGGCCTCCGCGGCCCACTTGTCGCCCTTGAGCCTCGGGTCGACCTGGTGTGCGCCGAAGGCGTCCCGTACGACGTCCCAGCTGTCCACCGTGTCCACGCGCTGTTTATGGGCGCGGGCCAGGATGGCGGGGTCCAGCTCGTTCTGCTCGCGGTCGGTGAGGACGACGAGCACGGCGGGTCCGGTCGCCGGGTCCGACAGGTGATCGAGCACCAGCTCGTGTACGGCGAGCGGAGAGGGCGCCGCCGCGATGCGGGCGGACTGCCCGTCGCCCCAGGAGTGTTCGGCAGGGCCGTCCCAGTGGGGTGCGGAGCGCAACAGCACTGCCCGTCGCCGGTCCCGGCCGGCCAGGGCGTCGGCCAGGGAGGTCTGGGCGGACAGGTACTGGGTGAGGGTGGCGAGGTTCAGCCGCACCGCCACCGCGCCGGTCGTCGCCGTGCTCATCCTTCGACGACCTGCCAGGTGATCTCGACCGTGGCACCGGGCTCCCGGGCGGCCAGCTCCGCGATCTCCGCCTGGAGTTCGGCCACGGCCCTGGCCGCAGTCGTCCGCCCGCCGCCGGAGCGCTTGACCCGGCCCGGCGTGGACGGGCCCGTGCCAGGCGAGTGCTCGGGCACGGGCGGGTGGCTGGACGGTGTGTCGAGGGGGACGTCACTCGGACGCGGGGCCGGGGGCGCGGGCGGCGCGGGCGGTGTCGCGCGGTTCCGCTTGACCAGGGCCAGCACCTCGCGCTGAGTCCGGGCCAGCGCCTCCTTGAGATCGTTGGTCCGTTGGTCGCTCTGTGCGGCGTTGCGCAGGGAATCCAGCAGGGCCTCGCCCTCGGGTCCCTCCGAGGAGGCCAGGTCGAGCGTGGTCCACGACGTCGAGTCAAGTGCCTGCGCCACGGCTCGGGCCTGCTTGACCGAGGTACCGAACCGGTCCGCGCCGACCTCGCCGAAGTCGAAGGCGGCCAGCGCCTCGACGGTCTTCCTGGCACCGGCGGCACCCTGACCGGCGGACCGCGTCAGCTCCCGCAGCAGGTCGACGGAGCGGCGCGCGACGGCGAGGCGGCCGCTCTCGGCGGTCTCGTCGAGACGGAGGAACCCGGCGTGCCGCTCCAACTGCGTCACCAGCTCCCGGGCGGCCTCCTGGTGGGCGCCCGCCTGCTGGACGATCTGCCGGGCTAGCTGGTTCACCATGCGGCCGCGCCGCAGGGTGGGGGCCGTTTCGCCGAACAGCGCCGTGAACCGCTGCCGGGCGGCCGACCAATCCTCCTCCGAGGGCAGCGGCTGGCTGCGCAGCGCGTCGTGGTCCTTGATCTCGTTCAGCGCGGGCGCGGGGTCGAGCGGGGTGCCCGCGCGCACCCACACACGGTCGTCCATCTCGGCGAACGAGGCCACCACCAGCCGGGCGAGGAAGCCCGGCAGGCCGCGCGGCGCGGGCCGGTCGGTCCAGTCGGTCAGAGTGATCAGACTGAGGTCGCCGGTGACGCCCTGCTCGCGGGCCAGCTGCCGGAAGTGGTCCGCCCAGTAGTGCGACAGCTCGAAGTACGCCTCCTTCTGCTGCCCGAGCCGCAGCGGGGTCGCGATCCGCCGCATCAGGTTCCGGTCGGCGGCGGGGACCTCGGCCCGCCCGTCGCGGGCCTCGGCGGCGGCCTGGACGTGCGTGAACACCTTCTTCGCGTCGGCGGGCCTGACCACCGTGCCGTTCCCGTCGGGGTCCAGGTCCGGGTGGTCGGGGTACTGGCTCACGAGCAGCCGGCTCGCGATGTGCCGGACGCCGTCACGCAGCGACTGGCCGAACGACAGGGTCAGCCCGTCGACCTCGCGCAGCGACTCCAGGTGGTCGGAGAAGCCGAGTTCCACGTCGGTGGCCTTCTTGTCGGCCAGGCCGTACGCCTGCTTGAAGGCGGCCTTGACGTTCTTGAGCAGCGACTCGCGCTGGGTCTCCAGAAGGCCCTTGGCCCGGGCCCGGTTGTCGGGGCTCAGGTGGCCGGCGTACTGGCCGTCGAACCGCCGGCTGTCGGAGAGGGCCTTGTCGATGACGACGAGACGGCGGAAGTCGGCGTAGCGCTGGCCGGACAGGTGGGTGGGCAGCCAGGCGACCGTACGGGACGGCTCGCCCTGCCGCTCCCGCAGGCGCCGCATCCGGTTGGCGTCCTCGACGGCTCCGTACTCGCTGTCGTCGAAGGGCAGGTCGATCACGAGCCGCCAGAGCCCGTCCTGCTGGGGCATGAGGTCGTGGTCGGGCAGCTCGTCCTCGTCCGCGACGTTGCCGAAGACGACCTCGACGCTGCGCTCCGTGCCTCGCCACACGAACTGCAACTGGTCGACCAACTGGCCCTGGCTGATGCCGAGTTCCTCGACGAGGATGCGCCGGGCGAGGGCCTGGCGGTTGCCGGGGTTGTCGTTGACGTTGGCGTTGGCGATCACCGAGTCGACGTCGACGCCGGACAGTTCGAGCCGGACGCCCGGGTTGGCCTCGGTACCGGTCTCCTTGATCTCGGGGAACCGGCCCGCCCACTCGGCGATCTTGTTCTTGAGGATCCCGTACTCGCGCCCCGGGATCGGGGCGACGACCGAGCCGTAGTTCAGCGCGGACAGGCGGCGGACCGTCAGGTCGGACAGGGCGGGGACGCTGGGGGCGAGCGCCGACAGCAGCAGCGTGCCGATGATCCGGTTGTCCCCGGTGAACTGCTTGATCCGGGTGCGCAGCGCGGGGTCGGTGATGCTGTCGGGCCGGTTCGCGTACTGCTCTATGTCCTCCTCCGACACGTTGTGCGTGAGAAGGAGATAGGGCCGCAGCTTGGTCCGGTACAGCTTGTCCGCCGCCTCGAAGACCACCTTCAGGCTGTCGGTGAACGGCTTGTCGCCGCCCGCCGTGATCAGCGGGTACAGGTCGCCGACCGGGATCAGGTCGCCCAGCCGCAGCTCGGCGCGGTGGTCGGCGAGCAGCTGGCCCATCAGCTTCATGCCGGTCCGGTTGCGCTGCAGCGCGGAGGACACGTGCACGAGGGTGTCCATGAACGCCGGCGAGAACGGGTACGTCAGCCGGAAGCTCTCCTCGTCCGCGCCGACCCCGTCCGCCCCGCGGTCGGACCCCAGGAGCGTGTCCCACACCTCCTGGCGGATCTTGCGGGTCTTGTCGAACTCCGCCTCGATGAGGGCGGCGGCCTGCGCGTCCTTGGGCCTGAGCAGCCTGGCGTGGGCGACCTGGGGGAGGTTGCGGTCCTCCAGAGTGATCTTGTCGAAGCGTCCGGAGGCCAGGTTGAGCGTGTCCTGGATGGACGCCTCGGCGGCCCCGGACACCTCCTCGCCGACCAGCTCGCGCAGGTCGCGCTGGCGGGCGATGAAGGAGATGACCGGGATGGCGCGGCGGGCGTCGCCGCCCTCCACGAAGTTGGTGATCTTGCCGGCTTCCCGGGCCACGAACTTCTGGTCGTGGATGAGGGTGGCCAGCCACAGGATCAGCTCGTCCATGAACAGGATCAGCCCGTCGTAGCCGAGCGACTTGGCGTGCTCGGCGATCACGGACAGGCCGGCGTCGAGCGAGACGAACCCGTGCTCGTCCTCGGCGGCGTTCTTCGCGAAGCCGGGCAGCAGGTGGGTGCTCGCGTCCTGGACGAGACGCGCTCGCAGCTCGGCTGGCGTCGACGGGCTGACCAGGTTGAGCGCCTGCCCGCCCTCGTGGACCTCCTCGGCGGCCAGCGCGGTGTCGAGCAGCGCGGGCGCCCAGCCGAACGCCTCGCCCCACTCGTCCTCCTCGTCCGTCCCGGCGCCGTCCGGCGAGGTCAGCCCGGCGATGACGGCGGCGTCGCCCATCCGGGACCGCATCGCCCGGATGTCCTCGAACAGCGCGTCCGTCCGGTACACCTGCGGCGTCGGCGCCTCGGGGTGCAGCTTCTTGACGTGGCTGACGTATCCGCCGAGGACCCGCTGCTCCAGCGCCTTCGCCCCGAGCATGTGGTACGGCACGAGCAGGAACCGCTTGCCCTCCGTGCCGAGCCACTCGTGCTTGGTGAGCACCGGGTCGAGGTCCGTCCGGGAACGGGCGGCCGGGCTGCCGCTGAGCAGCGCGTGCAGCACGGCCATGAAGTGCGACTTACCGGAACCGAACGAGCCGTGCAGGTAGGCCGCCTTCGAGGTGTGCCCGTCGAGCGCGGCCTTGATCAGTCCCAGCGCCTCGTCGAAGTTCTCCAGCAGCCGCTCCGTGACCACGTAGTCCCGCAGGGCGCGCTCGGCGCCCTCCGGGGTCGTCGCCTCCGAGAGCTGGAGGACGAAGTCCGACGTGGAGATGGACTCCTTGATGTCGATGACATCGCGGAGCAGGGGCGGCTGCTGGACCATGAACGATCACTCTCCGACGGGCGGCTGCGCGGGCTCATCCGATCGTATGGCGTACCACTGACATCGGATGACCACTTTTCGCACATGCCTGGCTACACGAGTGCGGGCGCCTTCACCTCGGACGCGGGATGGACCAGCGACCGCAGTTTCTCCCGCGTCTCCTGGTCGGTCGAGTAGATGATCGTGCCGACCATGCCCCGCGTCAGCAGCACCTTGTACGTGTTGCGGATCAGCCGCTTGATCTCGCTGTCCGACGTCGCCTTGGTGAAGATCGGGTCCTTCGACGCCGACCGGTCCACGACCCACCGGTCCGTTCGCCACACCAGGTCGGGACCGATGATGACGCCCGACCAGTCGTACTCGAAGCCCTGCGCGGTGTAGACGCAGCCAACCTGGCCGAAACCTTCCGGTTCGGTGGCCCACAGGGGTGCGGGCGGGGCTCCGAGCACGGACCTGTCGCCGTACACGTTCCAGGGCCGTGCCCAGTCGCCGATGACGACGTCGGTGGGGAGCGCTGTCATCTCGGGCGTGACCTTGGTCGTCCACTTCCAGCAGTAACCGGCCGACATCCGCGCGCCGTAGCCCTCCGCGCGCTTCGCGACGAGGAAGTCCTCCAGCTCCTGCGGGCTCTCGGCGGTCCGCAGCTCCAGTTTGCCGTCGGGCTCCCATGGGCGGGGCGTGCCGCCCTCCAGACCGAGCAGGTCGACCACCCACTTCTCGTACGCGTCGCTGCCGCCGCACCGGAACTGGCCATCCAGCTCGATCACCGTGCAGTCGAGCCCTTCCGCGGCGGCGGCCCGCCGGATCTCCTCCTTCGTCCCCATCTCGCCGGGCCGCACCACCTGGTGCTGGTCGAGCAGGAACACCGGCACCCTGGCCGCGTCGATGAGTTCTGAGACCTGCGGCCTGCCGGTGCGCAGCTCGGCCTTGGTGTAGCGGTTGGCGGAGGTCTTGCGCAGCCGGTGAGCCTCGTCGCAGATCAGTACGTCGAGGTCGTTCGGCTCGGCGTCCATGAAGCTGTTGAAGTACATGAAGAGCTTCTGCACTTCGCGCTTCTTGTGCCCGGCGACCTTGCGCATCGTCTTGGTGAACGACGCCGACCCGGTGGCGTGCAGAGCGGTCTCCCCGCGCCGGTACAGCTCACCCAGCAGCGACATCGCGATGACGCTCTTGCCGGAGCCGGGACCGCCGGTCACCACGATGACCTTCTTGTGGTTGCCGCGCTTGGCCTTGCGCACGGCGGACATCACCATCTCGTAGGCGACCCGCTGCTCGGCGAGGAGCACGAACTGCTCGCGATCGCGGATCTCGGCCGCGGCGACCGCCATCAGCTGCTTCGACGGCCGGATCCTGGCGTCCCGCAGCAGGTCGGCGGCCTCCGCGCCGGACTTGGCGGCCAGCCGGGATCGCAGGAAGTCCAGGAAGGCCCCGCGTTGGTCGGCCGTGTACATCCGGCCGTACTGGTCCTCCTCGACGCTCCGCAGCCCCGCGATCCGGGACTCGGTAGCGTTGTGCAGGAACGCCACCCCGGCCAGCGACCCAGGCATCCGCTCCAGGGCCGCGTTGAACGACAGCAGATACTCGCAGTAGCCCCGCACCTGTTCGATCGGGTTGAGGACGGGCTGCGGATAGGCGTCGAGCCGGCACAGGAGAGGGTCGTCCTCGTCCGGATGGGCCTCGCTCCACTGCTTCAGCTCGACGACGACGTACGACGGCTGCCCCGTCGTCGGGTGCACGCCGGCCAGGACGGCGTCGGCGCGCTTGCTGGTGAGGGGCAGGCTGTACTCGATGATCACCTCGACCTCGCCGAGCCCGGCATCCATGAGG
Organism: Streptomyces sp. NPDC093546; assembly: GCF_044765045.1. Lineage (NCBI taxonomy): Bacteria > Bacillati > Actinomycetota > Actinomycetes > Kitasatosporales > Streptomycetaceae > Streptomyces > Streptomyces sp. NPDC093546. The sequence goes on from NZ_JBIWJG010000008.1 coordinate 111,156, forward strand.
GCGTTGACGAGGGCGGGGAGGCTGCGTTCCCAGGACCGTATCTCCGCCTGTGCGGCGTTCCGGCCGTGCAGGTGACGGAAGTTCTCGGTCAGATGCAGCGCCAGCGACCCTTCGAGGATGCGGGTGGCCACGGACGCCGCGGACTCACGGAACAGCAAGGAAATGCCCCCAGGCAGCACGAAGAAGACTCGTGCGGGTGGGGGCATGTCCTGAGGTGTCCGCCGCCCAACGCCGTGGAGCGGGTGCGATGGCGGATCAGGAAGCCCGTCGGGCCGCTGAGATATTGTGTCGACATCCTAGGTGAGTGCGGCGATCAAAAGGAGGGGCTTCCGTACGGGTTCGGCCACGTCCGGTGACGGACGGCACTGTCACTTGGTGCTCTGACGGGAGCGGGCGTTGACCTCGGCGAGAAGGGCGCTCAGCAGCTCGTCCTGGCTCAGTGTCCGGACGTGACGCGGATCGGCGTCCCACTCGCGGCCGCCGCCGAGCGGCCGGACCTGGAGGTACGGGCCTTCGTGGCCAATGACCCGGCCGACGCGGTCGTGGGCGGTGTCGCGTACGGCCTCTCCGACTGCCGGCGGTTCGCTCGGGTTTCCGTCCCTGGCGTCGTCCTCCGTCATGCGCCGGTCCCTTTGAGGATCACGTCCGCGAGCATGAGGGCCACGGGCGCCGAGCACACCCCGAGGTGGACGAGCGCGTACCGGGCATCGTCCTCGCGGTCGTCCACCCACGGGGTGCGGATGTCCATCGCCGGAAGCTGGATACCGGCCCGGCTGAGCGCGGAGGCGAGGGCGTCACGGGCGTCGAGGGCCTCCTGGACCTTCGGAGCGGTGGGTCGCGGGCTGTCCGCGACGGCTGGGTGGTCGATCGCCGTCGCGTGGTCCGGGTGTCGCGGTGTGGGGGTCATTGTCGTCCTCGTCGGTCCAGTCCTACGGATCCCAGGACTCGGCTGCGCTGGGTGAATTACGCTGCGTAGTCCGGTCGTTACGAGGATGCGCCGGAATCTGAGCGGCCAGGCCGTGGACGGGGTCGTGCTTCCCCGTGTCTCGGAGGTCGTTCCACACCGTCCACACCATCCAGGCGAGCTTTTCGGAGGGGAGCCAGCCGTATGCCGCAACGACGCGTCATCACCGGCCGCAGCCAGGAACCACGTCAGCGCTTCGCCGAGGAACTGCGCACCCTGCGGGCGAGCAGCGGGACGAGCCTGCGGCAGCTCGGCGAACGGCTGGGCTGGGACTGGTCCCTGTTCGGCAAGATGGAGAAGGGTGAGACGCTCGGCAGCCCGGAGGTCGTCCAGGCCCTCGACACGCACTACGGCACGCCGGGACTACTGCTCGCGCTCTGGGAGTTGGCGGCCGGGGACCATACGCAGTTCCGGGAGCGGTACCGGCGGTACATGGCGCTGGAGGCGGAGGCGGTGAGTCTCTGGCATTTCGCGGTGGGCGTGCCTCCAGGGCTCCTTCAAACGCGCGGATACGCGAGGGAGGTCCTTGCGGCGGGACGGCTCAAGGACAAGGAGCTGGAGCAGCAGGTCAAAGCTCGGCTGACTCGACGTGACCTGCTGGAAGGCGAGGACGCCCCACACTTCCGTACGATCCTGTCCGAGACAGTGCTGCGCACTCCGTTGAGGGACACCGCTGCTTGGCGTGAGCAACTAGAACACCTGGTCAAGATGTCCGAGCGGCCCATGGTCGCGATTCAGGTGCTTCCTCACAGCGCGGGACCTCACAGCCTCTCCCACACCGACGTGATGTTTCTACGAGTGCCGGGCGGCCGCACCGTGGCCTACGTTGAGAGCGCGAGTCGGGGCGACCTTGTCGAGACCGCTAGTCAAGTCGAAGATCTCCAGCAAATGTACGATGCGGTGCGCGACTTGGCCTTGTCCCCGGACGAGTCGCGGAAGTACATCCGGCGCGTGTTGGAGGAAGTGCCATGCGAACCATCGACCTGAGCGCCGTCGCCTGGCGCAGGAGTAGCTACAGCAACTCGGACGGCGGTCAGTGTGTCGAGGTCTCCGACGACTTCACTGCCGTCGTCCCGGTACGGGACAGCAAGGTTCCAAACGGTCCAGCGCTCGTGTTCCCGGCTGGAGGCTGGTCCTCCTTCGTGGCGGCCGTCAAGAGCGGTCGCCTGAGCGACTGACACGGAACGTCGACGGCCCTCGCGGTGATCGTTACCGTGAGGGCCGTTGCCGTACCTGCCTCGGCTACTTCTTGGCCGGACGCCAGGCGCGCAGGTCGTCGTCGGTGAGACCGTGCTTGCCCTGTTCCATCTGCCGGTCACCCTCGAAGAACTTGGCGGGGGTGGGGGCGAAGAGGGGGTCGGGCTCGTTGTGCCACTGGTCCAGCCACGGCTGGAGTTCCAGCAGTCCGGCCAGGAGCGGGGTGACCTCTTCGGTGGTCAGTCCCTCGTGGGTGGCGATGTAGGTGTCGAGTGCGATGGCCTGCTCACGGTGGTCCCAGCCGGCCCAGCCGTACAGGGTGGGCGTGGCCGCGTTGGTACGCCCATACGAGATGAACCGTTCCTTGGGCACGTCCAGCTTGCCGCGCGCCCGCCAGTAGGAGGGACGCAGGAAGTCAGCCGAGGTGTACTTCGGCGGCACGGGGATGGTGTCCCGGATCTTCCGCTTGGCCGGCTCGTCCGGCGCGGCGTCCTCCTGCCGCTGGAGATCCCAGACGTGCTCCCAGTCCGCACGCTTCTTCAGTCCGGAGGGCTTGTAGCGCAGAGCGGCCAGGAACGGCACGTGCTCCGTCGTCATCAGCTCGGCGACGACGGCGGGCAGTTCCTTGTGAGGGGCGTAGATCTTGGCGACGGAGACGAAGTCCTCGTCGCGGGACAGGTTATCGGTGAGGCGGGAGAGGGTGACGAGGGCGGGCATGCCGTTCTCGTCGAACCAGTGGGAACGGTTCTCGATCCGATCGAGCAGCCACCCCTTGAGCGCCTTCTCCTGAAGCGCGTCCCACCCCTCGGTGGCCCAACGCCGCTTGTATTCCGGCCGCTCGATCATGCCGATAGCTCGGGACGACTCGATGGCATCGATCCGCTTCTGGACGACCTCGCGGTAGGCGGCGGGCCAGTGAGCGGGAATTTCGGTGATGGGCGTGGACCCATGCCGCTTGAACCACTCGTCACTGGCTTCCCCTGCAGCAATCCGCCGCGCCAGCACGATTTCGAAGGCCCGCTCACCGAGAGCGAGTTCGGGGATATCCGGGGAGTCGGGGTCCTCGGAAACACGCAGGTCTTCGGCGTGCAGACCATAGAGCGAGTAGACCTGCCAGTCCAACTCCTCTTGAAGGGCAATCATGCGTGCGCGTGCAGAGCGCCAAGCTGCTTGTGTTTCGCGAAGGGAGGTAGAGGTAGGAATTCCTCTAGTGCTTATACTGGAAGGGGTGCTGGCGGCGACTTGCTGAGCAAAAGAATCCAAGGTGGCTGGGAATGAGGTTGGATCCTTTTTGGGCAGGGGAAATCGTTCGACATTCGCACCGTTGAATTGGTAGCGATTTTCCCATTCTTGATCCTGAAATCCGCGCCCTAGCCCACTGCCCCCCTTGTTGTGGCAAGCCATTTTTAGCCATAGCGCCGCAGTTGAGCTATTTAGGACACCCAGTAGTCGAAGGTAGTCGCCCTCGGTGCACTTCTCGTCTAGCTTGATTACAGGTGCAGTCTGCTTGAATGCTTTTCCTCCTCGATCTAGTACGAAATGATTGTGTGTCGCCACCTCGGCGAAGGTGATCGAGAGTGGATTTCGGTGGCGATCTGCAAAAAGCATGCCGAGATCGAACCAGCGAAGTCCACGCTGCTCCGGGAACTTACCAAAGTAGAGGCGTCTTCTTAGGTTAGTGCGATATGGCCACAAGTGTGCCATTGCTCTTGGGCTTAGTTCGCGCTCGCTGCCATCCCAATGCCTAGGCATTACTGCGTGCTGGGGAGATTCGATGACGTAATCGCGGACTTCGTCGCCATTTACCAGTGGGATGCAGTCCTCAGTAAATTCCAGCCTTGAAGCCAGTTCTTCGGATTTTATGAAAGCATCGTCCTCCAGTGTGAGTGCTGTCATGCCGATAGCTTCAGATTCGTGTGAGAGAAGTCCTCTGGACTCATTGGTCAGCGCTTCGACCATCTCTAGGCCGCCGTCTGTCAAGATCCACGGCTGCCTGCTAAAGTAGCGTTCCCGTGCAAGGTCATCAACTGAAACCCACTGGCTCGTTGAACCTGGTTCGTCAATTTGGGCAAGGATGGCCTGCCAAACTTTCCCTTCTTCGGCCCTGTCCGGAGCGCTCGGCTCGCCCTGCACGCTTCGTACCGTGCGAATCGTTTCCGAACGGTTAATTCCTTCACGGCGCTTACCAATTAGGATCGTCGTCGGCGTCCCGTGTCCGGGAATGTAGGCTCCGGAAGTGTCGATAACCTCCGTCAGTTCCACTGCATGCCCGAAGAACGTCTCAATCAGCTGCTTCCCAAACTCTCGCTTCATGAAGGAGTTGGCCGTGATTTGCCCAACCCCGCCGTACCCCAGTCCGGTCTCTCGATCGCCGATTCGCGCCAATTCGAAGAACCGCTGAGCGAATGGGACCGACAGGGCGTACTTCCCCGAACAGGCGTCGTATAGGTCCCGGTAAAGCTCGTTAAGTTTTTTGTCTTTCACGGTGACATACGGCGGATTCCCCACCACCACGTGATACCGCCCCGGCTCAAGAATCCCCGGGTGCTCGTGCACATCCTCCGTCTCGTACTTGAAGTCGGCCAGCTCATCAGCCCCCTCCTCCTCCAAGTCGTCGAACAGATTCCCCTGCTTGTGCCGGTGCTTGATGAGGGAGTCGCCCACCGCCAGATGAATCGGCCACTCGTACTTCGCGGCCTCCGACAGTGTTCGCACGCCACTCGCGGCCATGGCCGCAACCAGCAACCGGAACCGCGCGATGGCCACCGCGAACGGGTTCAGGTCCACCCCGTGAACGGAGTCCAGCGCCTCCCGCACCCGCTCGTGCACGTCCTTGCCCGGCCGACCATCCGCCCACAGCCGCACCAACCGCCGGAACGCCCCCAGCACAAAGTGCCCCGACCCGCACGTCGGGTCGATCATCTTCAGGCCCTCGTACCCGAACTCCCGGACCGCCGGGTCCATCGTCCGGTCGAGGATGAACTCCTCCACGAACTCCGGCGTCTGGAGCAGCGCGTACGTCTTGCGGGCCGCCTCGCTCAGGTCCTGGTACAGGTCGCCCAGGAAGCGCGTGTCCCAACCCCGCGTCCCGTCGCCGTCCTCCTCCAGTGGGTCCCGGAAGTCGTGGACGAGCACTCCTTCCTCGTCCCGCGCTCGCCAGAAGTCCACCAGGTCCCGCGCCCCGTCGTGCGACAGCGGGATCTGGTACAGCGGGTTGTGACGGCGGTCGAACAACAGCCGCCCCGCCTGTCCCGCGCCCAGTTCCTCGAACGCCTGCTCAAGCCAGCCCCGGTACGTCGGGTCGTCGGACCGCGCGACGTACTCCTCGAAGCGGGCCAGCGCCAGGTCGCGCCGGTCGTCCTCGGGGGCCGTCAGGTACGGCTCCGGGATCAGCCGGTTGTCCTCGCAGAAGCGGACGAAGACCGTGCCCAGCACCCATGCCACCGCGACCTGCGTGATCCGCTCGTCCAGCCAGGAGTTCCACGTTGCCGCCGTACGGCCCAGCTTCCGCGCACGGTCGTACTCCGCGCGCAGCTTCTCGCCCTCCGGCACCACCTTCACCTGGCGCCCCAGGTCGGCCTCGACCGCCTTGACCTGCCCCTTCAGGTCGTCCAACAGGGCCTTGCGGTCGATCACTTGGCGTCTCCCTCGGTACCGTTCATCATCTTCATTCCCGCCCGCACCGCGCCGGCCCGGTGGGCGTTGCGCACCCACGAGTCCGGCAGCTCTATCCACTCGCCCAGGCCCGCCTGGTACGCCACCGCCACGTTCCCCAGCCTCGGCTCGCGTGCCGGGTCCGGCTGCGGCACGAGAAGCCACAGGCCGCGCCCGCCCTGCCGGGCCGCCTCCGCCAGCCGGTCCAGGACGCCCATCGCGTCGTACCGGGCGAAGACCGCCACCTCCGTCAAGAGCACCGGACCGGAGCCTGCCCCCGGCGCGAGCAGGTCACGCACCCGCGGTTCGACCGTCCCCCACGCCGTCCGTGCGTACTCCGCGAACTTCATGGCCCCCCGCGATCCCGGCTCGGCCACGTCCGCCTTCAGCAGGGTCTCCCACGTCGGCTTCGTGCCCGGCGGGACCAGTGCGTGCAGGGCCTGAAGGAACAGCTCCGTCACCGACACCGGCTGCGCGCCGATGCGGGCCGCCGTCAGCTCCCGTACCGCCTCGACCGTACGGCCGTGGTGCACGGTCAGCACCCGGTAGCCGTCGCGCCGGGCGGACGCGAGGAGCCGTTCGTCCGCGCGGACCGCTCCCGCGAGCAGAGGGTCGTCCGAGTACCGGGTCGCCGTCCCGACGAAGGTGGACTGCCGGGCCGCCACGCCCGTCAGGTAGCTGGACGCGTCGTCCATGCGGGTGGGCAGGTAGCGCGGCTTTCCGGTGTCCTCGTGCGTCGACAGGGCGAGGTCGAAGCCGGCCTCGCGCAGCGCCTTGGTCAGCGGCCCGCCGGTCGGCAGCTCGTGCGTGCTCCTGCCCCGGGCGTCCTTAACGACCAGCTCGGGGAAGCGGGCCCGTACCCGCTCGTGGATGTCCTCCGGACGCAGGCCCGGCTGCCACGCCTCGGGAACCCCCGGGTTCAGCCGGACCAGTCCCGCCTGCGTGAGGCGCAGCGCCCGGACCAGCGGCAGGTCGCGCGGGTAGATCTCCAGACGGGGCGTGGCCGCGGCGTTGACGGACGCGGCGGCGGCCAGCTCGACCAGGCGGCGCTCGTCCCAGTCGACCACGCCCGGCGGCGGAGTCAGCGCGCCCAGCTCGCTCAGTACGGTCGTTGCTGTGGGCAGGGTCTCCAGGCGGGCCAGCCGGTCGGCGGTCCTGCCCAGGCGGGTGGCGTAGTCGAGGAGACCGGGAGCCGTCGGGGTGTCGGGGGCGTCGACCTCGCGGACGTCCAGCGCGAGGAGCCCGGCCGCCAGCGACTCCTCCGTCGCCCTGCGGTTCGGCTGGTGCTGGAACTCGGCTTCCTCGGGCTGGAGCTGCTCCACCTCCACTACGGCGCGGACGGCCGCCAAGGCGAGTGCGCGTCGCTGCTCGCGCTCCGGCAGCTGCGTACCGCGCCGTACTGCGAGCGCGTCCGCGATCTCCACGGCGGAGGCGACCCGGCCGAGGTCCACCAGCAGTCCGACGATCTCGTCCCGCAGGGCCTGGACCGCGGGCAGCTTCTTCCAGCGCTTGCGCTCCTCCTTCAGCATCTGCGGGATGCGGCCGGCGGAGAGCCCAAGCGCCTCGGCCACGTCCTTCTGCTTGGGCCACACGCCGATGCCGGGCAGCTCCCCGTGCTCGTCCGGCAGCCGCAGCAGCAACCGGACCATCTCGACCTTGTTGGCGTTGGAGCGGTTGTTGTTCAGCTCCGGGACGAAGAGCGTGGCGAGGGTGTCCAGGCTGACCGAGCGCAGGGCGGACTCCGTCAGCCCGGCCGCTCCCTCGCCGACCGCGAGGGCCCCGGCGACCGCCGACTCGGCGGCGGTGAGCTGGGCCAGTTCCTCCTTGGCCTCCGCCCGGCCCTTCGGCGTGAGCGGGGAGAGCGGCGTCTCACGCAGCAGCCTGCCCCACTGGCGCTGGCGGCGCTGCACCTCGGTGCGGGTCTTGGTGCCGAGGCCCGGCGCGTTGAGGAGCTTGCTGCGGCTGTAGTCGAGGAGTCCGCCGACGGTGGTGATCCCGAGGCCGTAGAGGAAGGACTCGGCGGCCGGGGTGAGACCGGCGGCGGACAGGTGGGTGTCCCGGGTGACCGCCGCCGCGAGGCGCTCGCGCTGCTCGTCGGCGCTGAGGGGTTCGGCGTCGGCGATCGACGCGGGGCGTTCACCGGCCGGGGCCGGCTGCGGGGCGGGCTCGGGGTGGCGGGAACGATGGCTGGACGGCACCGCCTGCGAGGCGTCCAGGAAGATCCGCTTCCAGGCGTCCCGCATCGGCTTCAGGTCGGGGAAGCGCTGGGCCACGTCCCGGTGCAGGGCCTTGCGGAAGAAGGCGACCAGCCCGTCCCGCACGGCGGGCTCGAAGGCGTCGGCCTGGACGGTCGGGTAGGGGAACTCCTTCTCGTCCGTCATCCGGGGCGGGACCGAGCCGTCGCCCCACTTCGGCAGCTCACCCGAGGCCATCTGGTGCAGGGTGACGGCGACCGCGTACCGCTCGGCGTGCGAGTCGTACGCGGTACGGGTCAGGGTCCCGATGAACGGGTCGAGGTAGCCCTCCGTACCGGCCTCGTGGTCCTTCGCCGGGTAGCCCGCCAATGAGAAGTCGATGAGGACCAGCTCGCGGGTGCGGTTGGGGCGGATGCGGATGGCGATGTTGTCGGGCTTGATGTCGCGGTGCCAGACCCCCTCGCCCTCCAGGAAGTCGACGGCGCCGAACAGGTAGTCGCCGTACGCCTCCAACTGGTCCATCTGCAGGCGGCCGTGCTCGCGCAGCTGGCGCGCGACCGTCTCCTCGCGGCGGCGGGTGCGGGTACGGGTGCCCGTCTCGGGGGCCTCGGGGGCGTGGTCGAGGCTCTCCCGCTCGTCGCCCACGTACTCCAGGGCGAGGACGGTGCGGTTCCCGATGCGCAGGGGTTCCGGCTCGACCAGCCGGATCACCCGGGAGTCGGGACGCAGCCGGTTCATCACCTCGGCTTCCTGGACCAGGACCTGACCCCGGCTGTCCGAGAGAGCGACCTTCAGCACCACCAGCGGCCGGCTCCTGCGCGCCTCGGCCTCGAGGTCGCGGACGAGGAACGCCCGACTGGTGGAGCCGGTGCCCAGGCGGCGGCGCACCTCCCAGCGCCCGCCGAGCACGTCACCGGCCACCGCCTCCAGCGGGTCTTTCTCCGCCTCCTCGGGGGAGTCGGCGGGCTCGGGTCCGGCGGCCGAGGAGGGCGCGGTAAGACCGTCCTCGACGATCTCCAGCATCTCCAGGAACTCGTCCACCGAGGACAGTCGCTGTCCGGGGCGGTAGGCGGTCGCTGCCTGGACCAGGAAGTCGATGTCCTCGGACAGGCCGTCGACCAGGGAACTGGGGCGCAGGCCCTCGCCGGCCTCCAGACGGGCCAGCAACTCGGCCTGGCTCGCGGCCGGAGCCTTCCCGGTAACCAGCAGGTAAGTGAGGACGCCGAGGCCGTATACGTCCAGGTACACCGGGTCGGCCTTCAGCGCGGTCAGCTCCGGGGCGAAGTACGGGTCGGAGCCCTCCGACAGGTGCATCGCCGACAATGCCGTCGGGGCGAAGCGGGTCACGCCCTGGCCGCTCCCGCCCTCCGAACCGGACGCACGCTGAGTGGCGATCTGCCAGTCCGAGATCTCCAGGCGGGGCGTGAGCCAGGCGGCGTCCTCACCAACGGCCTGTCCTCGGCGGCCCCGGTCGCGGGGGATGACGTGGACGGCGCGGGCGGCCAGCGCCCGGTGGTGGATGCGGGCGGAGTGGGCGGAGCGCATCGTCTCGGCGAGCTGGCGGACCAGCGCCATCCGGCCGAGGATGTCCAGGCTCTTGCCGTGCTGGAGCAGGTACTCGTCCAGGCGCAGGGTGCGCGGGTCGTAGTCGAAGATCAGCGCGGGGCCCGCCGCGTGTCCCGACGGGTAGTACTGCTTGAGCTGGACGACACCGGGGTGCTTGAACCGCTGCAGCACCGCCGCCTCGCGGCGGGCCGCGTTCTCCACCGACCGCCGGATCGACGCGTCCGACCCGCGCTCGCTCAGGTAGACGCGGACCCGGGCCACCTCGGGCAGCTCGCTGTGGTGCGCCTTGTAGTCGGCCCAGGTCGGCCCCGAGTCGAACGACTTCCGGTCCAGCTGGTACGGGCCGACCTTGTACTCTGCCTCGCTCCTGCGGATGCCGATCCGGTCCAGCGCGGTCTTGATCTCGCGGGATTCGACGGCCGTGATCCGGCGCCGCTCGTCGCGCGGCGGCCGCTTCAGCATCGCGACCAGTTCGTCGACGGTGTGCACACCGTTCTGGTCATGGGCGGACAGGCGCACGCGCAGGCCGCCGTCGGTGAAGCAGACGGCCTCGCCGACCCACACCCGCCTGCCATGCTGGCCGAGCAGGGAGGCCAGCTCCTTCGCCTTCTTGTTGACGAGGTGGAGGGGGTTGCCGTGCGGGCGGCGGTGCCCGCCGGGGGTGGTCTGGACCCAGGTGCCGTTCTCGCTGGTGACGGAGCCGTGCCAGTCCTTCAGTTCGATCATGTAGACGCCGCCGGGGGCGACGACGAGAAGGTCGACCTCGCGGACGTGACCGGTGTGGGCGGTGAAGGTGAAGTTCGACCAGGCCCGCCACGGATCGGCGTCCGGCAGCTTCTCCCGGATGGCTTCCAGGCCACGGTGCTCATGGTCGAACTCGGACTCGGTGACCGTGGTCCACCGGCCTTCCCGCATGTGCCGTCCCCGCCTCTTGCACTCCGACTCCAGTGGGCGTCCGCTCCTGGTCTCCCGGCCTTTCGCACCGTTTCCACCATGTCGCGGACCCGGTGAATCCTAGTCGTGGCTGCCGACAGCGGGTACGTCCCGGACGGCGGACCAGGAGACGAGGGGGAGGACGCTTCGCCGCGAGCAGCCGAGCATCGGACGCCCGAACCGTGGGCTCCTCGTCCACGAGGCGCAGCCGACGGTGAGGTCGCGGCCGGTGGACGCTCGTGCCCGGCCGGCACGACAAGGAAGCACTCCGAGGACACGTGATCCCGTCGAGGCGCAGTTTGACCACTTCCACACCGGCGCCGAGTCGCTCGACCTACGATGTGACCGGGGGGATCTCGGCGTCCCGGCGCGCGCGCCGACAGCCGGAACTCGGCGTGCCGTGTGAGCTCCTCCGCATGACCGAGACCTCAGCAGCCAGCCAGGAGCGCCACGTGCCGTACACGGCCGAGATCAGCCGCAGCAATCCGACCAGCATCATCTTCCTCGTCGATCAGTCGACCTCCATGAGCGACCCCATCGGCGGGGAGGTCCCCCAGCAGAAGGCGGACGTCGTCGCCGACGCCATCAACCGCCTCCTGACGGAACTCTCGGTCAAGTGCGCCAAGGAAGAAGGCGTACGAGACTACTTCCACGTCGCCGTCATCGGATACGGCGCCACGGTGGGCTCGGCGTTCGCGGGCTCGCTCGCCGGCCGTGACATCGTCCCGCTCAGCGAGGTGGCGGACAACCCGGCCCGCGTCGACGAGCGGAGCAAGAAGGTGCCCGACGGCGCCGGCGGCCTGGTGGAGACCGTGGTCAACTTCCCGCTGTGGATGGACCCCGTCGCCCATGGCGGGACCCCTATGAACCGGGCCCTCCAGTACGCCGAGAACCTCGTCGCCGGCTGGACGGAGCGCTACCCGGCCGGCTTCCCGCCCATCGTCATCAACCTGACGGACGGCGAGTCGACCGACGGCGACCCCACCGCCGCCGCCGAGGCCATCACCTCGCACGCCACCGCCGACGGCGCGGCGCTCTTGTTCAACCTGCACGTCTCCGCAGCGGGGGGAACCCCCACCGCCTTCCCCGACACCGCCGACGGACTTCCCGACGCCTACGCCCGCACCCTCTTCACCATGTCGAGCCCCCTGCCCAGCCACATGCGCTCGTACGCCGCCTCCCAGGGCCAGCGGGTCAGCGAGACGACCCGAGGCTTCGTCTACAACGCGGACATCACCACGGTCGTGCAGTTCCTCGACATTGGCACCCGAGCCACCGAACTGCGGTGACGACTCCGCTCTCCTGCGTGTACGTCACGCACCTCGTGGCCCCGAAGCACGGGAGCACCGAGGACGAATGCGAGGACGCGGTCGCCGTGCTCCCCAGCCGCTCACACGACGACATGCTGCTCGAACCCGTCACTGCGGGCGTCTGTGACGGTGCGACGGAAAGCGCCCTGGCCAAGGACTGGGCCCGGCTGCTGTCCCGCGCGGCGGCCGAAAGCGCCTTGCAGCGACCGGACCTCCTGGCCGGCGGAACCGCCTATGAGGAGTTCGCTTCGTCGGCGGTGGCCCAGTGGGATCCCTGGCTGGCGCAGTACACACAGGCGCGCACCGCGGAAGGGCGGCCGCTGAAGTGGTACGAACACACCAAGCTGACCGAAGGCGCCTACGCGACGCTGCTCACGGTGCGCGTCGATCCGGACTCCGGTGTCGAGCACGAAGCAGCTGAACCGGCATGGCGGTGGCGGGCGGCCGCCCTGGGGGACAGCTGCCTCTTCCACCTGCGGGACGACCGGCTGGTGCAGGCCTTCCCGGTGCAGGCCGTCGAGGAGTTCGGCACCACTCCTGACCTCTTCGGCAGCCGCAACCACGACGCGGCGCTGCTGGCCTGCCGTACGCGCTTCACCGAAGGACGGTGCGCGCCCGGCGACCGGCTGCTCCTCATGACCGACGCCCTGGCCGCGTGGTTCATGTCGGCCCCGGACCAGCAGGGCGCGCTGCGCCAACTGCTGGAGTTCGCCGGGCCCGACGACCTGGACGGGTTCAAGGAGTGGCTGAACGGTCTGCGGGGCGGCGGACAACTGCGCAACGACGACGTGGCGGTCGTACGGATCGACTTCGAAGGACGGTGAACATGGGCTCGGCCACCGGTCCGCAGAGGCAGTTCCCCAGCGGCGGCGACTACGCGGAGGCACTGCAGCACACGCACCTGTGCTTCCAGCACCCCGAACTCAAAGGCGCCCGGCCGGAACTGACCAAGCTCGGTCTGCCCCGCGCCATCTCCGGCGCCTTCGCCAGCGTGTTCTCGCTGACCTCCGCCACGTCGGGCCAGCGATACGCGGTCAAATGTTTCACCCGCCACGTTCCCGACCAGGAACGCCGTTACCAGGCCATCAGCTCCCGACTTGCCCAGCTGGACCCGGCCGGGCTCTCCCAACCGTGGGCTCTCGGCTTCGAATACCTTCCCGATGCGATCAGCGTCGGCCAGGAGCGCTATCCGGTTCTGAAGATGGAGTGGTGCGAGGCCGTCACCCTGTCCTCCTGGCTCGATGACAACCACGCCGACCGGTTCGCTGTCGGCCGGCTGGCCGACCGGTTCGAGGCACTCACCCGAGACCTGGCCGAAAACCAGATAGCACACGGTGACCTCCAGCACGGCAACCTGCTCGTCGCGAGTGACGACACCCTGCGTCTGGTCGACTACGACGGCATGTACGTGCCCGCACTGGCCGGTCTGGACGGTACCGAGCGGGGACACCGCAACTACCAGTCGCCCCTGCGGGGGAACGACGACTTCGGGGACAACCTGGACCGCTTCTCCGCGTGGGTCATCTTCCTGTCGCTCAAGGCGATCGCCGCCGACCCCGCCCTCTGGAACCGGCTGCACGAGCCGAAAGGCGAGTTCTTGCTGCTCACCGAGGAGGACTTCAAGAGTCCGAGCGGTTCCACCGGTCTGCAGACGCTACTGTCCCACCCCGACCGGATGGTGAGCGGCCTCGCCGACCAGGTTCGGTCGCTGGCCTTTCAGCCGCTGGACGTGCTCCCTCCGCTGGCCGGGACGGTCCCTGGGCAGCGCACCGCCGCGACGGGGGCCACACGAACGGCCGTTTCCGGCGCGGGCACTGCCCCCGCCCCCGCTGCGGGCGGACTGCCCGGCTGGATGGCAGGACACGTCGCTCAGCCGGCCGCGCCGCCATCGACCGGACCCATGGTCACCTCACCGGACGGCTTCCGCGTCCGGACGCCGCTGGACGTCGTCACGGCCGTGCTCTGGCCCCTCGTGTTGGCCGCGATGGCCTTGATCGTCGTCGCGGGACTCTCGGCGCCGTTGATCGGGCCGGGTGTGCCCGTTGCTGCTGCCGTCGTGTTCACCGCGTTCGCCCGGAGCCGCCGCGTGGAGCGGGCACAGTCGCGGGCCGCTCTGGCCCAGCTGACGAACGAACTCGCCCGGCTCGGAGACCCGGTCAAGGCAGCCGAGAAGTTGCGCGAGGACCGGGCGAAGTTCGACGCGGCCGAGACGAAGCGGATCGCCGCCCACCCGCAAGCCCAGGACAAGCTCACAGCCCGGTACCACGCCGAGTTGAAGGAGGCCGAGAAGCGCAAGGTCCGCAAACAGCGGGACCTCGACAAGAAGATCGACGGCCTCGCGGAGGAACTGCGCAGGGCCTTGGGCAAGGCACTCGCCGACAAGCAGTCCGCATACGTGCGGGACCAGCTCAGCCGTCGGCTGATCGCCCAGTCGCCGCCGCACGGCATCGGGCCGACGCTTGCCGCTCGTCTCGCGGCAGCGGGCATCCGGACGGCAGCCGACTTCAAGGGCTACCGATCCGTGCAGAACACCAACTTCAACAGCACCGGCGCCGTACTCGTGCTCAACAACGGCCGAGTGGTCGATGTCCACGGCATTGGCGAAGCCAAAGCCATCGCTCTCGATGTCTGGCGTAAGAGTCTGGTCGCTTCTGCCGAAGCTCGGCAGCCGACTACGCTCAGCGCGACGGAGCGGCAGTCGATTGAGCAGGGCATCGACCGCTGTCGGTCCCAGCTCACCACCCAGCGCAAGGCTGTGGAGTCCGAGACCGATGCCTTGCGCGCCAAGGCGCGAAAGGAACTGGAGGACGGTCAGGAACGGCTCAGCCAGGAGAACAGGCGCGCGGGTGACCGGGGCCGGCAGCAGCGGCAGGAATTCAGCCGGCGCGCGGTCGAACTCCAGCAGAACAGCGCGCTCCATGGAACGCTGCGTGTCTCGCTCGAGGCCGCCAAGCTCAGGCAGCGCGGGCTCTCGTACGCGAGTTACCTACGGTTCCTCTACCTCGGTCACTGAGGCCTCGCCCTACCAGCGGAGAACTGGGCATTGCCGAACCGGGCGGCGCCCCGTTGAGCGCGCGCACAGGCCGGTCATCAGCAAAAATCAGACATCCCGCACAATCGCCGGCACCGGTCCGGAACAATGGGCCGACGATGAGCTCCGAGATCTCCCCGACTGCCGAATCCGTCGACTACACCCCCTTCGCCCACCTCACCACCCCCAACGCCCCCCTCTACCGCCAGGTGATGCGGGCCTTCCTCGCCGCCAAGGAGCGGTTCGCCGTGCATCTGCGGCCGGAGGACGTGTACGCCGCCCTGGACGCGGGCAGCCGGCCCGCCGAGCCCGAGGCGGTGACGCAGGCGCTGGACAAGCTCGTGGAGTGGGGCAACCTGCGGGCCGATCCGGACCATGCGCGGGTGACCGCGGTTGAGGACTTCTACCGACGTCGGTTCATCTACCAGCTCACCCGGGCCGGCGAGGCCGCCGAGGCGGCGCTGGGGACGTACGACGAGGTGCTGGGGCGGCGCGGCGAACTCCAGGCAGTCGCACTGCACGACATCGTCACGCAGCTGCGGGCGCTTCTGGTGATCGCCGCGGAGGACGAGCCCGACCCGGCCAAGACGTACGTCGCCCTGTCCGTGCTGACGGCGCGGTTCACCGACCTCGCCGACAACGCCCGTGCCTTCATGGGCTCGCTCCAGCGCACCATCGACCTGCACGACATCGAGGTCGAGGCGTTCCTCGCCTACAAGGACAGGCTGATCCAGTACCTGGAGCGGTTCATCCAGGACCTCATCACTCTTGGTGGGCGCATCGCTCTGCTGATCGGGGAGCTGGAGCTGCAGGAGCGGGTCGGGCCGCTGCTGCGGCTGGCCGCCGTCCGTGAGGCGGCCGACGCCGCTCCCGAGGACGCCGAGCGGGCGGAGGCGGTGGCGTACGAGCGGTGGGCCGCGCGGTGGTCCGGGCTCGCCGAGTGGTTCGTGTCGGGAGAGGGGCGGGAGTCGCAGGCCCGACTGCTGCGGGGGCGGGCCCTCGGCTCGATCCCGCAGCTCCTGGCCGTCGTACGGCAGCTCAATGAGCGGCGGGCCGGACGCTCGGACCGCTCGGCCGACTTCAGAACCCTCGCGCGCTGGTTCGCCCAGGCGCCGGACGACGAGGCGCGGCACCGGCTGTGGCGGGTGGCGTTCGGGCTGTACTCCTCCCGGCATCTCACCGTCGACGCCGACACCCTCGCCGAACGGGCGGCCGCCCCGGAGCCGGCTTCCACCCCGTGGAGCGAGGCGCGACCGCTGAAGATCAGCCCCCAGTTGCGCCGCACCGGCAGCTACGAAAGGCGCGGCAGGCCGCGCCGGGTGGCCGACCGGGGCGAGGCGAAGCGCCGGCTCGCCGAGATCGCCGCCCGGCAGACGGAGGAGACCAGGCGGGCCCGGGACCGCCTCGTGACGGACGGACCGGTGCGGCTGTCCCGGCTCGGCGGACTCGACCCGCATGCCTTCCAGTTGTTCCTGCGGCTGCTCGGCGACGCGCTCGCCACCTGGCGGCCCGGCACCATCACCACAGTCGCCACCAGCGGGGACGGTGCGATGGAGATCCGGCTGACCGCCCTCGACGACGGATCGACAGCTGAAGTGCACACTCCCGACGGTGTGTTCAGCGGCCCCGATCATCTGATCGACATCGTCGACCTCACGGTGGGGCAGGGCGACCGCGCCGCCGCACCGCCACCGGCACCCGTTCCCCTCCCCGCCCCGCGACGGGACACCGCTCCCCAGCTCACGGAGGACCGGTGAGCGGCCCCCTCGCCGAGGTCCTCGACGGCCAGCGGCAGGCCGACCTCCAGAAGGCCGCACGCGCCCTGCTGAAGGAGCCGCTGCTCACCGCCTACGGGCCGTACGCCGACGAGTTCAAGCTGGTACGCCGGCACACCGCCGAGCTACGGGAGTGGTTCGAACGCAACGTCGGCTGGACGTTGCGCACGGACGCCGACGCCGCCCGGCTACGCAAGACACCCGGCATCCTCACCGACGCCACGCACCCGGCACGCGAGGCCGCCCGCAGCGCCCTGCCCTTCACCCGCCGCCGCTACGTCCTGCTCTGCCTGGCCCTGGCCGCGCTGGAACGGGGCGAGTCGCAGGTGGCGCTCGGACGCCTCGCCGAACAGGTCGTCCTGGCCGCCGCCGATCCCGAACTCGGCGCCGCCGGGATCACTTTCACTTTGGAGCGGCGTGACGAGCGACTCGACCTCGCGTCCGTCGTCCGTCTGCTGCTGCGACTCGGGGTGCTGCGGCGGGTCGCCGGCGACGAGGACGCCTACGTCAGCGGATCGGGCGACGTGCTGTACGACGTACGGCGGCGCGTGCTGGCCGGGATGCCCGCGTCCCTGCGGGGTCCCTCCATGGTCGAGGCCGAGGGCTTCGAGGAGCGCCTGGTGGAGATGACCGCCTGGACCGTGCTCGACAGCGACGAGCTCAGGTTCCGGGCGATCCGCTGGAAACTGACCCGCATCCTCCTGGACGACCCGGTGCTGTACTACGACGACCTGACCGACGACGAACTGGCCTACCTCACCCGGCAGCGAGGCTTCATCACCGCCCGCATCAACGAACTGACGGGACTCGTCCCGGAGATCCGGGCCGAGGGCATCGCCATGGTCGACCCGATGGACGACCTCACGGACGCGCGCATGCCGGAACAGGGCACCCACGGTCACATCACCCTGCTGCTGGCGGGGCACCTGGCCCGGACAGCCGGGCCCGTCGAACCGGTGGAGTTGGCGGACTGCGTACGGGAACTGGCCGTGGAGCACGGCGGGTTCTGGTCCAAGTCGGCGAGGGAACCGGGAGCGGAGCCCGAACTCGTCGAGCAGGCGCTGACCAAGCTGGTGGCGCTGGGACTCGCCGAGCGCACCGAACGGGGCGTCGTACCGCGGCCGGCCCTCGCGCGATACGCGGTCGGCGAGCCCGTGGTCAGGGAACCCGGACGGGCCCGCCGGCCCGCCACGACCGAGCAATCCGGGCAACGTGTGCAACCCGCGCCGCCCGTGCAGGACGAAAGGTGAACCGCCCCGTGACCGCGCTCCCCGGCCCCGAGTCGCCCGGCCCCGCGCTCCCCGCTCCCGCGCCCGGCCGGTGGCGACCCCTGCGCATCGGACTCGTCGATCTCTTCCACTACGACGTCGAGGAGTTCTGGTTCCGCGACGGCCGCTTGCTGCTGCGCGGCAACAACGGCACCGGCAAGTCGAAGGTGCTCGCCCTCACCCTGCCGTTCCTCCTGGACGGCGACCTCTCCGCCCGCCGCGTCGAACCCGACGGCGACCCGGGTAAGCGCATGGAGTGGAATCTCCTCCTGGGCGGCGCGCACCCCCATCCCGAACGGCTCGGCTACACCTGGATCGAGTTCGGACGACTCGACGGCAGCACAGGTGAGGCGCACTTCCGCACGCTGCTGTGCGGACTCAAGGCGGTCGCCGGACGTGGCATCGCCCGCCACTGGTTCGCGGTCACCGGCCAGCGGGTTGGCGCCGGCCTCGACCTGCTGGACGCGACCGGGACGGCACTGTCCCGGGACCGGCTCGCCGAGGCCGTCGGCGGCCACGGCATGGTGTACGACACGGCGAAGACCTACCGCAGGGCGGTCGACGAAGCCCTGTTCGGGCTGGGGGAGCGGCGCTACGGCGCCCTCGTGGACCTCCTGATCCAGCTGCGCCAGCCCCAGCTGTCCAAGCGCCCCAGCGAGGCCGCCCTGTCCCGGGCACTGACCGAGGCGCTGCCGCCGATGGACCAGGCGGTCATCGCCGACGCGGCGGAGGCGTTCCGGTCGCTGGACGAGGAGAAGGAGGAACTGCGGGCGGCCCGCGAGGCCGAACAGGCGGCCTCGGCGTTCCTCGACCACTACCGCCGCTACGCCCGCCTCGCCTCCCGGCGCCGCGCCCGCCTGCCCCGCCGCGAACACGCCCGCTACGAGAACCTGCAACGGGAACTCGCCAGGGCACAGGCGGACCGGGAGCGGGCCGTGGCGGACCGCGAGGAGGCCAGAGAGAGGGGCGCCGCACTCGACGAGCGGGCCGCGCGGCTCGCCGCCCAGGACGCCACGCTGCGGTCCCGGCCCGAGATGCGTGACGCCCGTGCGCTCGACCGGGCGGCGGAGGACGCCTCCCGCACGGCCGGAGAGCTGAAGCGGGCCGAGGCGGACCGGCGTACGGCGGCTGAGGCGCACACCCGGGTCCTGGGCCGGCTCGCCACCGCGGACAACCGGCTCACGGCAGCCCGCGAGGCGTTGGACGGGATCCGGGACCGCGTGGCCGAGAGCGCGGCGGCCGCCCGGCTCGACCTCCCCAGGACGGAGGGAGCCCCCGACGCGGTCCTGCGCCGGGATGCGGAGGAGGCGACCGCGAGCAGGCGGCGCGCCGTCGAGCACGTGACGGAGCTCGTCACGCGGGCCGAGCAGGCCGGGGAGCGGCACCGCGCCGCTCGGCTGCGCGTCGACGAGGCCGACGAGGAGGTCGTGCACGGGGAGGAGCGGCTGGCCGAGGCGGAGGAGGACGTCACCCTGGCGGGGCGGGCCTTGGTCACAGCCGTGCGGGAGCGTCTTTCCGGGTGTGTCGAGTTGCGGGTGCCCGGGCTGCCTGCCGTCCTGGACGCCGTACAGGTCTGGGCGAGCTCTCTGGACGGCCCGCTGCCGGCCCGTACGGCGGCGGGCGAGGCGCATCGCGCCGCCGCCTCCCGCCTGGCCGACCGGGCGGCCGGACTGACCCACCGCGAGGCGGCGACGGCGGAGCGGCTGCGGCAGGCGATGGAGGAAACGACCGCCCTCGAAACGGACGGGGAGCGCGGGCCCGCGGCCCCCTCGACGCGCACACTCGGCGTGCGGGACCGGGGCCCCGGCGCTCCGCTGTGGCGGCTCGTCGACTTCCGACCGCACGTCACCGAGACCGACCGCGCGGGGCTGGAAGCCGCGCTGGAGGCGTCGGGGCTCCTCGACGCCTGGGTGCGGCCGGACGGCTCCGCGGTCGCGGCGGACGGCCATGACGTCACGCTGGACCCGGTCGGGCTGCTCGGCGGGGCCGGCCTCGACCGCGCGCTGTGCCCGGCGGTCGACCCCGTGGACGCGGGGGCCGCCGCCGTGGGGGAGGAGACGGTCGCGCGCCTGCTCGCCTCGATCGGGCTGGCCGCGGGCGACGACGACGGGTCCGGCGAGGCCTCCTGGGAGGCCGGCGGCCACGACACCTGGGTCTGCGCGGACGGGCACTTCCGCGTCGGGGCGCTCACCGGAAGCTGGGCCAAGGACAGCGCCCAGTACGTGGGGGAAGGGGCACGGGAGCAGGCACGCCGCGTCCGCCTCGGGGGACTGCGCACCGAGATCGACGACCTGACGGCGGAGCGGGAGCGACTGGCCGAGGAATCACGCGCCGTGGCCGGGCGCCGTGCCGTGCTGGACGCCGAACTCGCCGCACTGCCCGGCGACGACGACCTGCGGCACGCCCACGCACGCGTCACCGCCGCGGCCGAAGCGGTCCGGCGCGCCAGCGCCCGGCGGGACGAACGGGCCGCGGAGCTGGCTTCGGCGGCGGAGCGGGCCGACCGTGCGGCGGCGGAACTCGCCGACACCGCGGCGGCCCTGAACCTCCCCGCCGACCACACGGCACTGGGCGCCGTGCGCCAGGCGCTCGCCGACCACACCGCCCTCCTGGCGGCCCTGTGGCCCGCACTGCGCGAACGCGCGGAGGCCGAGCGCGCGGTGACCGGCGAGCGGGAGGAGACCCACCGGGCCGAACTCCTGGTGTCGGAGCTCGCGGAGCGCGCCACGGAGGCGGCTCGGGTGGCCGCGGCGGCGGACGAACACCTCACGACGCTTCGCTCCACCGTCGGAGCGGCCGTCGCCGAGCTGCAGAGGCAACTGGAGGAGACGGCCGAGGCGGCCCGGGCATGCGAGCACGAGCAGCGGCAGGCCCGGGCGGAGCACGGTGACGCCGACCGGCGGGCCAGCCGCGCCGAGGGACGCATCGAGCGGCTCGCCGAGGACGTCACCGAGGCGACCGCCGCGCGTGAGGAAGCCGTTGCGGCGCTCCAGCGGTTCGCCGCGACGGGGCTCCTCGCCGTCGCGCTGCCCGACATCGACGTACCGGACGACGGCGCAGCGACGTGGGCGGCAACCCCCGCCGTCGCCCTCGCGCGGGCCGTGGAGTCCCGTCTCTCCTCGATCGATGACACCGATGCGGCCTGGGAGCGCGTGCAGAAGCGGCTGAGCGAGGAGTTCGGCCGGCTCCAGGACGCGCTGTCGCGGCACGGCCACACCGCCACCGCCCGCCCGAGCGAGGACGGTATGCGGGTCGACATCGTCTACCAGGGCCGGGAACGGGCCGTGCCCGAACTCGCCGAGGCACTGGCCGTGGAGGTCGCGGAACTGACCCGCATCCTGTCCGCACGCGAGCGCGAGATCCTCCAGACCCATCTGATCACCGAGGTCGCCGGCACGCTCCAGGAACTGATCGGGGCAGCCGAACGGCAGGTGGCCGCCATGAACAGGGAACTGGAGGAGCGCCCGACCTCCACGGGCATGAAGCTGCGGCTGGTGTGGAGAGCGTCCCGCCGTGCCCCGCAGGGACTGGCCCAGGCCCGCGAACGGCTGCGTCAGTCCGCTGACGCATGGTCGCCCGAGGACCGGGCCGCGGTCGGCGCGTTCCTCCAGGAGCAGATCGCCCAACGGCAGGCCGACGACAGCGCCGGCAGTTGGCTGGAGGACCTTACCGCCGCCCTCGACTACCGGTCCTGGCACGAGTTCGGCGTCGAACGCCACCAGCACGGCAAGTGGGTGCCGGCCACGGGACCTGCCTCGGGCGGGGAGCGGGTACTGGCCGCCTCTGTGCCCTTGTTCGCCGCCGCATCCTCGCACTACGCGAGTGCGGGCGGCGCGCACGCCCCGCGCCTGGTCACCCTGGACGAGGCGTTCGCCGGCGTCGACGACGACTCGCGCGCCAAGTGCCTCGGTCTGCTCCGCGCCTTCGACCTCGACGTCGTCATGACCAGCGAACGCGAATGGGCCTGCTACCCCCAGGTGCCGGGTGTCGCCATCGCTCAGCTCTCCCGCGTCGACGACATCGACGCCGTACTGGTGACGCGATGGGAATGGGACGGCAGCGAACGGCGGCGCGGCCCGGAGCCCGGCGCCAGGCCGGACGCGCTCGAAGCGGCTGCCCGTGCCGGCGACTCCGGCGAGGGGCCCGACGGGCCGGTGAGGCCTTTCGGTAAGCCAGGGCGGACCGCCGTCGTCGACAGCGCCGGCGGACAGGGGGCCCTGTGGACGTGAACCACGCGGCGACCCCGCCTGACCGCGACGGAGGTCGGGCCGCGCCCGGACGCACGACACCGCCGGACGCGACCGCGGACGCGGTGCCGATGGGGCCTGCGCCGGCAGAAGCCCGGACCGACGTCGACACCGAGCGTCTCGGACGCCTGCTCGGCGATCCCGGTCTCACCTGGTTCGTGGACCGCGTGCGGCAACGGATGGCACGAGGCCGGCCGCTCACCGGCTCCGTCACCTTGTCCGACCCCGAGGAATCCCAACGACGCGCCGCCGAACGCCTCCTGGGACGGGCACCACGAGCCCGCGGCTCCCTCGGCATTCCCCTCGACACTGTGGATCAGATCCTGCGTCGCTCCGGTGTCAGCCCCGGCGGACTGGCGGCGGCCGTCGTCGCCCTCACCGGCCCGGTCGTACTCCACGCCGAGACACGGAACAGAGAGGAACAGGCCTGGGAGGAGGCGTACGCCCCGCTCGGCACTCTCGACGCGGAGCTGGCCCACTGGGCCGAACGGATCCGCGGTGACGGTCTCGTACGACGCCTCGCCCGCACACCGGAGGCGGCGGTCCCCTTGGTAAAGGCCACCGTGCGCGCGTTGCGTGCACTGCCCGCATCACCCCCGACGTCGCGGGCGACGTTCGCGGCACGGAACCTCTCGGGCGCCCATGCCCTGGACGAGGGGACGCCGCTTGCTACTCTCGTCCTGTCCGGCATCCGTTGCCTCACCGGCTTCCCCGATGGCTCCGGGGCGCAGTGGCGGCGGGAGGCATGGGCCTCGGCAGGCCTGCTCAAGGACGACCTGTCATCGACCGTCCTCACCCTCAACCTGCGCGGTACTCCAGTACTCGACTGGATGGCTGACGCTGGGGAGCCGGCGGTGCTGACGCTCCGCTCCCTCACCGGCCGCGCACCGGTTGCTTCCGTTCCCCTGACGGAAACCGTTCACATCTGCGAGAACCCCGCCGTACTGTCCGCTGCGGCCGACACCCTCGGCCGGGCGTGCCCGCCCATGGTGTGCCTGCAGGGGCAACCGTCGGCTGCCGCGCTCACGTTGCTGCGCGACCAGTCTTCCCGGGGAGCCCGCCTCCTCTATCACGGCGATTTCGACTGGGGCGGGGTGCGCATCGCCACAGCACTGGCGCGAAGCGTCCCTTGGCGGCCGTGGCGCTACACGGCGGCCGATTACCGAGCAGCAGTGAACGCAGTGGCCGAAGCCCCGGATTTGACGGGCCAGCCCGCTGCAACCCCCTGGGACCCGGCCCTGGCCGTCGCTCTCGCCGAGTGCGGTGTCCGGGTCGAGGAGGAAACGGTGCTGAACGACTTGCTCACGGACCTCGGCACGGGGTCCCGCTGAGGCGTACCTCGGGGCCGTGGCGGGCGCTAAGGCCTACGAGTACCGACTCACTCCCTCGTCATGCGCATCTTTCCAACGACGCGTCGTGTGGAGCGTGTGTGGCTCGAAAGCCGTCACGCCCGGCCAAAAGTCCCAGAGAAGTCCCAGAGGCGCCTGCACACCCCTCCCGTCTCACATTCGTGCAGCTCAGGAGGGGCGCGGTGGTGGCTTCTCTGAGAACCTTCAGATGTCCCGGAAGATCTCGATCTGCGCGCCCACCGAGTTCAGCCGCTCCGCAAGGTCCTCGTACCCCCGGTTGATGACGTAGACGTTGCGCAGCACGGACGTCCCCTCCGCCGCCATCATCGCCAGCAGCACCACCACCGCGGGGCGCAGGGCGGGCGGGCACATCATCTCGGCCGCGCGCCAGCGGGTGGGGCCCTCGACGAGGACGCGGTGCGGGTCCAGGAGCTGGAGGCGGCCGCCGAGGCGGTTCAGGTCCGTGAGGTAGATGGCGCGGTTGTCGTAGACCCAGTCGTGGATGAGGGTTTGACCCTGGGCCGTCGCCGCGATGGCCGCGAAGAACGGCACGTTGTCGATGTTCAGACCCGGGAACGGCATCGGGTGGATCTTGTCGATCGGCGCCTCCAGCTTGGAGGGCCGCACGGTCAGGTCCACCAGCCGCGTGCGGCCGTTGTCCGCGGTGTACTCCGCCGAGCGGTCGTGGTCGAGGCCCATCTCCTCCAGCACCGCGAGCTCGATCTCCAGGAACTCGATCGGTACGCGACGGATCGTCAGCTCCGACTCGGTGACGACCGCGGCGGCCAGCAGGCTCATCGCCTCGACCGGGTCCTCGGAGGGGGAGTAGTCGACGTCCACGTCGATGGCCGGCACGCCGTGCACGGTCAGGGTGGTCGTGCCGATGCCGTCGACCCGTACGCCCAGGGCCTCCAGGAAGAAGCACAGGTCCTGGACCATGTAGTTGGAGGAGGCGTTGCGGATGACGGTCACGCCGTCGTGGCGGGCGGCGGCCAGCAGCGCGTTCTCGGTCACCGTGTCGCCGCGCTCGGTCAGCACGATCGGACGGTCCGGCGCGATGGTGCGGTCCACCTGCGCGTGGTAGAGGCCCTCGGTGGCGGTGATGTCCAGGCCGAAGCGGCGCAGCGCGATCATGTGCGGCTCGATGGTGCGCGTACCGAGGTCGCAGCCGCCGGCGTACGGGAGCTTGAACTGACGCAGCCGGTGCAGCAGCGGGCCCAGGAACATGATGATGGAGCGGGTGCGGCGCGCGGCGTCCGCGTCGATGGCCTCCATGTCGAGGTGCGCGGGCGGGGCGATCTCCAGGTCCATCCCGTTGTTGATCCACCGGGTGCGTACGCCGATGGAGTTCAGCACCTCCAGGAGGCGGTACACCTCCTCGATGCGGGCGACGCGCCGCAGCACCGTGCGGCCCTTGTTGAGGAGGGAGGCGCACAGCAGCGCCACGCAGGCGTTCTTGGAGGTCTTGACGTCGATGGAACCGGACAGCCGGCGCCCGCCGACCACCCTCAGGTGCATGGGTCCGGAGTAACCGAGCGACACGATCTCGCTGTCGAGCGCCTCGCCGATGCGGGCAATCATCTCAAGGCTGATGTTCTGGTTTCCGCGCTCGATCCGATTGACCGCGCTCTGGCTGGTGGCCAGGGCCTCGGCGAGCTGTGTCTGCGTCCAGCCACGGTGCTGACGGGCGTCACGGATGAGCTTGCCGATGCGTACGAGGTAGTCGTCTGCCATGACCGCAGGCTATCTCAGATATGAGATGGTGCTCGCGGTGGGGTGCGCCATTAGAGTGACGCGCTGTGAGCTGTGGGGTGGCGCGGCTCGTACAGCGGCAGTTCGGCCCCGCTCGGCAGTCGCACCGCCGCGAGCAGCCCCCATCCCTGGTCGCTGACCGGCCGTGCGAGCTCCGCCCCACGTTCCGTCAGCTTGCGCAGCAGGCTCTCGATGTCGTCGCACATCAAGTAGAACTCCTGCCGGGGCTCGCCCGACGACGGGTGTACGGCGACCTCGGCGGGCGGCAGCTTGAAGATGAGCCACCCGCGCCCCGCGTCGACATGCGGAAACCCCAGCACGTCGCGGACGAAGGCCCGGTCCGCGTCGGCGTCGTGGGTGTACATGATGACGTGCGCGCCGCTGAACATGCTTCGATGGTCGATACGGTATGAAACCGCCGCAAGCGGGGCGCGGCCGTGCGGGCGCATGGCCGGATAAGCCGGGCATGTCGGACAGGCGTGTGGTGGAGCGCCGTTACGCCGACCGAACCGCCTCCGCGCGTCTACCGCCCGCCGCGTGTGTGCCGCCCTCCGCGCGTCGGCCACCGCCCTCGGCCGGACGGCCGGCTCCCGCTGCCGACGCCGCGTCGATCACCTCGTCCAGCACCTCCCGCGAGCGCAGCAGATCGCCGATCATCCGGTCGATGCGCTCCCGCTCCTCCGTGAGCTCGGCGACCAGCCGCGCGGTGGCGACCTCGGACGGGCCGCCGTCCGCGTCCCGCATGCACGGCAGCAGGCGTGCGATCTTCGTGCTGTGCAGGCCGGCGGCGTAGAGCGCCTGGATGCGGATGACCCGGTCGACCGCCCAGTCGCCGTACTCGCGGTGGCCGCCGGGCGTGCGCGCGGAGGTCAGGAGGCCCTGCTTCTCGTAGTAGCGCAGCGACCGCTCGCTCACTCCCGTGCGCCGGGCCAGTTCACCGATCCGCATGCCTCACCCCGTCCGCGTACCAAGCGACTTGAAACTGACACCGGTGTCAACTTCTACCGTACCGGCATGACGCAGACACCCGCGGCCTCGCCGCTCCTCGAACCCGCCCGCCTCGGCCCCCTCCACCTGCCGAACCGGCTGGTCATGGCCCCGCTGACGCGCAACCGCGCGGGCGCCGACGGCGTCCCCGGGCCGATGATGGCCAGGTACTACGCACAGCGCGCCTCCGCCGGGCTGATCATCGCCGAGGCGACCACACCCAATGCCGTCGGGCAGACCTACCCCCACATCCCCGCGATCCACAACGCGGCCCAGGTGGCCGGATGGCGGCGCGTCACCGACGCGGTCGGTGCCGCGGGCGGCCGGATGTTCCTCCAGCTCCAGCACGGCGGCCGGGTCGGCCACCCCGACACCAGCGGACTGGTGCCGGTCGCCCCCTCGCCGATCCCGCTCCCGGAGACCATCCACACCCCCGGCGGGCGGAAGGACGCCGTCGTGCCGCGCGAGATGACCCACGACGACATCCGCTCCACCGTGGCCGACTTCGCCACCGCCGCCCGCAACGCCGTCGACGCCGGCTTCGCCGGGGTCGAGGTGCACGCCGCCAACGGCCACCTCCTGCACCAGTTCATGGCGCGGAACACCAACCACCGCACCGACGCCTACGGAGGGCCGGCCGCCGCCCGGGTCCGGTTCGCCGCCGAGGTGGTCCGGGCCGTCGCCGACGCCATCGGCCCGGAGCGCGTGGGGGTCCGCATCTCCCCGGGTGTCACGGTCAACGGCATCGACGAAGGCGACACCGAGGCGATCTACCCCGCGCTCATCGACGCCCTGGCCCCGATGGACCTGGCCTATCTGCACATGGTCTTCGCCGACCCCGACCAGCCCCTCTTCCGCACCCTCCGCGGCGCGTGGCCGGGCACGCTGATCGCCAACCCGGCCCTGCCGTACCCCGGCCCCCTCCCCGCCGACGGCGGCCGCCGCGAGGGCGAGCGCCTGCTCGCCGCCGGAGCGGACCTGGTCTCCCTCGGCCGGGCCTTCCTCGCCAACCCCGACCTCGTCGCACGCCTGCGCCTCGGCGCCCCGCTCAACCCGGTCCGCGACGAGGGCCTGATGTACGTGGGTGGGGAGGCGGGCTACACCGACTACCCGGTGCTGGCCGCGTGAGGACCGGCGTCACGCCGCAGGCCCGGGCGGCCCCGGCCGCCGCTCGGCGTTCCGGGCCGCCCGTCCCGCGACGCGCGCACCCGACTCGATCGGGCACAGGATGTCGGGTCCGGCAGGGGCGGCGCTGCCTAGCGTGGTGATCGTCAAGAGGAAGGAACCGGGCATGCTGGAGCGGCTGAACCAGGCCATGGAGCACATCGAGCGACGTCTCGACCAGGACATCGAGGTGGAGGAGCTGGCGCGCGTCGCGGCCACCTCGGAGTACCACCTGCGCCGGATGTTCTCCGCGCTCGCCGGCATACCGCTGTCGGAGTACATCCGGCGCAGGCGGCTCACGCTCGCGGGCGCCGAGGTGCTCGCGGGGCGGGAGACGCTGCTGGAGATCGCGGTGCGCTACGGCTACGGCTCCGGCGAGGCGTTCGCGCGGGCGTTCCGTGCCATGCACGGCGTCGGACCGGGCGAGGCCCGGCGTACCGGCGCCGCGCTCAGCTCCCAGCCCCGGATGTCCTTCCGCCTCACCATCGAAGGGAGAAGCAGCATGCGATACCGCGTTGTGGACAAGGCGGACTTCACCGTCGTCGGGCTCAAGACCCGGGTACCGCTGGTGCACGCGGGGCCGAACCAGGCGATCGTGGACTTCGTCCGCGGGATCGACCCGCGGATGACGGAGCGCCTGGAGAAGCTGTCGGACCAGGAGCCGCACGGCATCGTCTCGGTCTGCGACGACCTGGACCCCAGCCGCGCCGAGGGCACCGAACTGGACTACTACCACGGCGTGATCACCTCCGCGGCCGCACCCGAGGGCACGGCCACGTTGGCCGTCCCGGCCGGAACCTGGGCGGTCTTCACCACCTCCGGGCCGGCGCCGCAGGCCATCCAGGAGCTGTGGCGGGACGTCTTCACCGAGTGGTTCCCGTCGAACCCGTACCGCAGCCGCACCGGCCCCGAGATCCTGCGCACCCGGCTGTCGCCGGGCACGGCGGAGGCCGACGCCGAGCTGTGGCTCCCCGTGGAGCCCGAGCGCGACCAGCGCGGCTGACAGGGCGGCGAGCCGCCGCGTACCCGCCCGGATGCCGGCTCCCGCAGGGCGAGGGTCGGCATCCGGCGGCGTGTCAGACCGAAGCCGCGCCGGGCGGTGACGGCACGGCGTGCGGACGGAGGACCATGAGCGAGTCCTCCGCGGTCGCCACCATGGCGAAGGGGAACCGGTCGAGCTCCAGACAGAGCGCGACGTCATCGGGGTGGACTCCTTGGCGCACGCCCTGCGCCAGCTCGGCGGCGGCACGCGACGCGGCGGCGCGGCGGAGGAACGCGGCCGCGTCCGTGCCGGCCCCGGTGGCCCTGCGGGCGATGTACTGCGCGCACGCCAGGTCTTCGTCGGCCCGCCCGTCCTCGCCCGTGACCACGAACGTGACCTCGTCGCACCCGCGGGTCCGCAGGAGCCGAGCCGTCGCCTCCGCCACCACGAAGCTCGCGCACAGCACGAGCGACGCCTCCTTGACCGCGAGGGCGCCGACCGTCCCCGCCGTGGTCTTCTGCACCACGGTCCGCCCGCCGAGGTCGAGGGAGCGCAGCAGGCCCGGCGAGTTGACGGTGTCGAATCCCGGCGCGGCCGGACCGTCCTTGAGCGCCACCCACTCCGGGTGACGCGCCTTGAGCGCCAGGGCCTCGTCCAGCGAACCGGCGAGGACGATCTTCTCCGCTCCCCGGGCGAAGGCCCAGGCGGCCACCGTGAAAGCACGCATGACGTCGACGACGACCGCCACGGGCGGGGCTTCGGCCAGCTCGGCGATGCCGAGGAAACGAGCGTCCATCCGGTCATGATCGTGCAGGCCCGCCCCGAAGCCCCGGGGCCGTGACGCGTATCACCTCGCTGTGCCGGGAGCCGTGGGGCGGCGGATAACGTGCGGGCATGACGACGACGAGCAAGCGGCGGATCCTTTACCGGCAGGGCACCGGGTTCTGGCGGATGACGGCGAAGTGGGTCCTGGTCTTCGGGGCCCTGTACCTGCTGGACGGCGGGCTGCTCCGATCGTGGGGCGACGCCGTGTCCTGGCCGTTCATCGGGCTCGTGCTGTACGTGCCGTTCGGGATCGGCATCGTCTGGTACGAGAAGAGGAACCACAAGGTCACGCTGACGACCCATGAACTGCGGATACGGCGCAGGCGGCTGCCGATGGAGCAGGTGAACCTGCTGCACGTGGCGCGGCTGTGGCTGGAGGGGCGGTCGACCGCGGACGACCAGCCCGTGCTGGAGTGGCCACGGCGGAACCGGACGGTGTGGGTGCCGCTGCTGGACGGCCGGGCGTACGGCGTGGAGTTCCGCGACCCGGCCGCGTTCGCCAAGGTGTTCGGCGCCTTCGCGGTCGCGGCGTGCGGCGGGCCGGACGTCGTCCGCGCGAGGGCCGCAACGGCGACCTACCCGGAGCCGCGCCCGATGGTGGCCCGCCCCGCCCGCGGCACCTCCGGGGCGGACGTCCTGGACATCTTCGGCTGAGAGCCGGACTGAATCGCTCAGCATACCCCTCGGGACGATCTAGCGTCTGGCCCCATGACACCTTCCGACCTTCCCCCGCGCCTCGGCAGCCTGACCTTCCACGGCCCGCTGTCCGAAGACCGCGCCGGGCGCATCGTCGCGCGGCTCGCCGCCGTCTCGCCCGCCACCGTCCTCGACATCGGGTG
Source organism: Streptomyces sp. NPDC093546 (assembly GCF_044765045.1). Lineage (NCBI taxonomy): Bacteria > Bacillati > Actinomycetota > Actinomycetes > Kitasatosporales > Streptomycetaceae > Streptomyces > Streptomyces sp. NPDC093546. The sequence continues at coordinate 141,194 of NZ_JBIWJG010000008.1, forward strand.
CGGCTGGGGCGAACTGCTGCTGCGGGTGGTGGAGTCCGTCCCGGGCTCGACGGGCGTGGGCCTCGACATCAACGCCGAGGACCTCGCCAGGGGCAGGGACCTCGCGAAGGAGCGCGGACTTGCCGAGCGGGTCGAGTTCGCGGAGGAGTCGGCCCTCGGCACGTCGCGTGGCCCCGTGGACGCGGTGCTCTGCCTGGGCTCCGGCCAGGCGCTGTGCGACCCCGGGCAGCCGTACGATCCCGCTGTCGTTCTGCGCGAGCTGCGCCGCCTGGTCCGCCCGGGCGGGTGTGTCGTTCTCGGCGAGGGGTTCTGGGAGCGTTCCCCGACGGACGCGGAGCTCGCGGGGATGTGGCCCGGGGCGCACGCGGGTGACCACCTGAGGCTCGGACCGCTGGTCGACCTCGCCGTCGAGGCGGGCTTCCGGCCGGCCTGGATCGAATCGGCGAGCCGTGAGGAGTGGGAGGAGTTCGAGTCCGGCTACCGCCATGACACGGAGCTCTGGCTCGCGAGTCACCCGGACCACCCCCTCGCCGCCGAAACCCGCGAACGAGTCGACCGCCAGCGGTCCTCCTGGGTCAACGGCTACCGCGACGTCCTCGGCATCGCGTATCTGACTCTCGTGCCGGTCGCCGGAGTCTGAACGCTGCGCGAGACGAAGCGTGATCCGTCCGCCTCCGACGACCACCGTCCGAGGCCCGGGACCGGGCGGCGTTCATCGAGCTGTTCGCGTCGCTCGAGGCAGGCGCCTACGTCGGTGGCTCTCGGCGTCGAACGCCTCGGTCGGATGACGGCGGACGACAGGTCACCGTGGTGCGCGCATGACCCGGCAGCCCTCATGTACTAGAGTTATCTCGACATCGAGATATCTGCCGAAAAGACGCACCGCAGCCGCGCCAGCCGGTAAGGGTTACCTAACTAAGTCTTACCTTAGCGGATCGGCGAGGAGCCATCACGGCAGGATGCGGTAAGAACGCGCACATTGATGAAGGAGACTGTCGTGTCGGCGAACAGCTTCGACGCCCGCAGCACGCTGCGCGTGGGCGACGAGTCGTACGAGATCTTCAGGCTGGACAAGGTCGAGGGCTCCGCGCGCCTCCCCTACAGCCTCAAGGTGCTCCTGGAGAACCTTCTCCGCACCGAGGACGGCGCGAACATCACCGCCGACCACATCCGAGCCCTCGGCGGCTGGGACTCCCAGGCGCAGCCCAGCCAGGAGATCCAGTTCACGCCGGCCCGCGTGATCATGCAGGACTTCACCGGTGTGCCGTGCGTCGTCGACCTCGCCACCATGCGCGAGGCCGTCAAGGAGCTCGGCGGCGACCCGGCGAAGATCAACCCGCTCGCGCCGGCCGAGCTGGTCATCGACCACTCCGTCATCGCCGACAAGTTCGGCACCAACGACGCCTTCAAGCAGAACGTCGAGCTGGAGTACGGCCGCAACAAGGAGCGCTACCAGTTCCTGCGCTGGGGCCAGACCGCCTTCGACGAGTTCAAGGTCGTCCCGCCCGGCACCGGCATCGTCCACCAGGTCAACATCGAGCACCTGGCCCGCACCGTCATGGTCCGCGACGGCCAGGCGTACCCCGACACCCTTGTCGGCACCGACTCGCACACCACCATGGTCAACGGCCTCGGCGTGCTCGGCTGGGGCGTGGGCGGCATCGAGGCCGAGGCCGCGATGCTCGGCCAGCCGGTCTCCATGCTGATCCCGCGCGTCGTCGGCTTCAAGCTCACCGGCGAGCTGCCCACCGGCACCACCGCCACCGACCTGGTGCTCACCATCACCGAGATGCTGCGCAAGCACGGCGTCGTCGGCAAGTTCGTCGAGTTCTACGGCGAGGGCGTCGCGGCGACGAGCCTCGCGAACCGCGCCACCATCGGCAACATGTCGCCGGAGTTCGGTTCCACCGCCGCGATCTTCCCGATCGACGACGAGACCATCAAGTACCTGAAGCTCACCGGCCGCTCCGAGCAGCAGCTCGCGCTCGTCGAGGCGTACGCCAAGGAGCAGGGCCTCTGGCTGGACCCGGCCGCCGAGCCGGACTTCTCGGAGAAGCTGGAGCTCGACCTCTCGACGGTCGTCCCCTCCATCGCCGGCCCGAAGCGCCCGCAGGACCGCATCGTCCTCGCCCAGGCCGCCGAGCAGTTCAACAGCGACGTCCTCGCCTACGTCCCGGCCGGCCAGGGCGGGCAGGACCTGTCCTCCCCGGTCGACGAGGCGAGCGACGAGTCCTTCCCGGCCTCCGACGCCCCGGCCTACGGCCACGAGGACAACGGCGCCGGCGCCCCGCAGCACTCCGCCGTCGTGCCCGGCCCCGGCCCGTCCAACCCGGTCACCGTCACCGGCGCCGACGGCGTCTCGTACGAGCTGGACCACGGCGCCGTCACCGTCGCCGCCATCACCTCCTGCACCAACACCTCGAACCCGTACGTCATGGTCGCCGCCGCGCTGGTGGCCAAGAAGGCGGTCGAGAAGGGCCTCACCCGCAAGCCGTGGGTGAAGACCACCCTCGCCCCGGGCTCCAAGGTCGTCACCGACTACTTCGACAAGGCGGGCCTGACCCCGTACCTCGACAAGGTCGGCTTCAACCTCGTCGGCTACGGCTGCACCACCTGCATCGGCAACTCCGGCCCGCTGCCGGAGGAGGTCTCCAAGGCCGTCAACGACAACGACCTCGCCGTCGTCTCGGTGCTCTCCGGCAACCGCAACTTCGAGGGCCGGATCAACCCCGACGTCAAGATGAACTACCTGGCGTCCCCGCCGCTGGTCGTCGCGTACGCCCTGGCCGGCTCCATGAAGGTGGACATCACCAAGGACGCCCTGGGCACCGACCAGGACGGCAACCCGGTCTTCCTCAAGGACATCTGGCCCTCGGAGGCCGAGGTCAACGACGTCGTCGCCAACGCCATCGGCGAGGACATGTTCTCCAAGTCCTACAGCGACGTCTTCGCGGGCGACGCCCAGTGGCAGGCGCTGCCGATCCCGACCGGCAACACCTTCGAGTGGGACCCGCAGTCCACCTACGTCCGCAAGCCCCCGTACTTCGAGGGCATGACGATGGAGACGACGCCGGTCACCGACATCACCGGTGCCCGCGTCCTCGCCAAGCTGGGCGACTCGGTCACCACCGACCACATCTCCCCGGCCGGCGCCATCAAGGCCGACACCCCGGCCGGCAAGTACCTCACGGAGCACGGCGTCGACCGCCGCGACTTCAACAGCTACGGCTCGCGCCGCGGCAACCACGAGGTCATGATCCGCGGCACGTTCGCCAACATCCGCCTGCGCAACCAGATCGCGCCGGGCACCGAGGGCGGCTACACCCGCGACTTCACCCAGCCCGAGGCGCCCGTGTCGTTCATCTACGACGCCTCCCGCAACTACATCGAGCAGGGCATCCCGCTGGTCGTCCTGGCCGGCAAGGAGTACGGCTCCGGCTCGTCCCGCGACTGGGCCGCCAAGGGCACCGCGCTGCTCGGCGTCCAGGCCGTCATCGCCGAGTCGTACGAGCGCATCCACCGCTCGAACCTCATCGGCATGGGCGTCCTGCCGCTGCAGTTCCCGGAGGGCCAGTCGGCCGAGTCCCTCGGCCTGACCGGTGAGGAGACCTTCTCCATCGCCGGCGTGACCGAGCTCAACGAGGGCCGTACGCCGCGCACGGTCAAGGTCACCACCGAGACGGGCGTCGAGTTCGACGCGGTCGTCCGCATCGACACCCCGGGTGAGGCCGACTACTACCGCAACGGCGGCATCATGCAGTACGTGCTGCGCTCGCTGATCCGCAAGTAAGCGGATCCCGGCCCGCGCGGCCGGTACGCGAACGCACGCGAAAGGGCCGCACCCCTCGGGGTGCGGCCCTCTTCGTGCACCGGTCGGAGCGGACACCGGTCAGAACATCAGCGTGTAGCCGTTCCAGCCGGAAGTCCCGATCTTGGTCGGCTTCGCGAACGGGGCGGCGGCGTTGCCCGTCCCGTTGTAGCGCCACAGCGCGCCCGCGGAGTCGCGTGCGATCAGGTCGGTACGGCCGTCCATGGTGAGGTCGCCCGTCGACACCAGGTAGTTGAAGGCGCCCCAGCCTCCGCCAACCTTGGTGCCCTTCGCGAACGGGGCGGCGGCGTTGCCGGTGCCCTTGTAGAGCCACAGGACACCGGACTTGTCGCGGGTCACGACGTCGGCCCGGCCGTCGCCGGACAGGTCGCCCTGGCCCAGGATCTGGTTGAAGGCCTGCCAGCCCGAGCCGACCTTCGTCCGCGCGGACAGGGTGCCGTCGGCCTTGCCCTTGTAGAACCAGAGCACGCCGGCCTTGTCGCGGGCCAGCACGTCGGCCGGGGTGGTCCCGCCCAGGTTGCCCGCGACGACGATCTTGTCGTAGGCGTCCCAGCCGCGGCCCAGGGTGAGGGGTTCGGCTTCGCTGCTGTAGTACAGGTAGCCCTGCTTGTCCCAGCTGTACACGCCGTCGGCGCTGCCGTCACCGTCGTGGTCGGCCTGGGCGGAGCCCCGGAAGACGTCCCAGCCGCTCGTGACGTACTCGCGGGCGGTGAGCCCGCCCCGGCCGTTGGGCCCGTACGCGTAGAGGTCGCCGTACTTGTCCATCGCGAACAGCGCGTGGACCGGGGCCGCGGCGCCGGCCGCGAGCGTGCCGTTCTGCGGAACCGCCTGGGAGAAGCCGTCCTGGTCGACGCTCTTGAGCGGTGCGGGGGCCGGGGTGTCCGCCACCGCGGAGCCGGCGGTGGCGCCGACCAGGGCGGCGGCTATGGCCGCTACGGCGAGACGCGACAGCGCGCGTCCGCGCTTGGGGCCGGAGGATTTGGCCACGTATGTTCTCCATGAGGATGGGAATGCGACGGCCACGGACGGTCGTCGCGGGATCATGGAGATCCTTGCACAACACCTTTACGAGGCAACTGGTTTAAGCCGGGGAAGCGGTCCTGTGAATCAGCCCCTTTCGGGGCGAAACGAACGGCGCGTCAGGCCGTGTACGCCGGCGCGCCGGTCATCTGTGACAAACCGGTGACGATTCCGCGCCCGTCGGCGGCGCGATGGCGCTGACCGGTCCGGAGCGCGGACCGGCCCTTCGTGCGCCGCTCGTTCCTCCTGCTCAGCCCAGCAGTTCCACCTCCGCCAGCACGCCACCGGAACCGGCCGACGGGACCAGCCGGTAGTGCCGGTACGAGCCCGGCCGGGCCACCGTGAACACCCGCGTCTGCCGGTCCCAGGCGAAGCTCTCGCCCGTACGCCGGTCCAGCTCCGTCCACGTCGCCCCGTCCGCCGACCCCTGGAGCACCCAGCCCGCCGGGGCCGAGGCCCGGTCCGACGACGTCAGCGTGTACTGCACCGCCCGCGCCGGGCCGGGGACGCGCAGCTCCAGCGGTGCCGTGAGCTCCGCCACCGTGGCCGACGTGTCGTCGAGGAGCGCGCCCTCGCCGCTCGCCAGGTCGCGGCGCGGCGTCGGCACCTTGTCGTCCCGGGTGATCGAGACCGGCGCCGCGCCCGGCCCGGTGCCCCACGCCGACGGCTTCGGCCCCATGGCGAACTCCAGCGTGCCGCCCCGCGCGAGCAGGTCGTGCGGCAGCGCCGTCGACGTCCAGGACCGGCCGTTGACCCGTACCCCCTGCACATAGACGTTCCGGGCGCTGTTCTCCGGGGCCTTGACCACCAGCGTGCGCCCGTTGTCCATCCGTACCGTCGCCTTCTCGAACAGCGGCGAGCCGATCGCGTACTCCCCGCTGCCCATCACCAGCGGATAGAAGCCGAGCGCCGAGAACAGCCACCAGGCGGACTGCTCGCCGTTGTCCTCGTCACCGTGGTAGCCCTGGCCGATCTCGCTGCCCGTGTAGAGCCGCGACAGCACCTCGCGCACCTTCTCCTGCGCCTTCCAGGGCTGCCCGGCCGCGTTGTACATGTACGTGACGTGGTGCGCGACCTGGTTGGAGTGCCCGTACATGCCCATCCGCACATCGCGCGCCTCCGTCATCTCGTGGATGACGGAGCCGTACGAGCCGGTGAACTCAGGCGACGCCGTCTCGGGCGTCGAGAAGTAGGTGTCGAGCTTCTTCGCCAGGCCCGCCCGCCCGCCGTACAGGTTCGCCAGGCCCCGGCTGTCCTGGGGCGCGGTGAAGGCGTAACCCCAGCCGTTCGTCTCGGTGTAGTCGTAGCCCCAGACCCTCGGGTCGTACGCCTCCGACGGCACGCGCCACTCGCCCTTGAGGTTGCGGCCCTGGAAGAAACCGGCCCGGGAGTCGAAGAGCGTGACGTAATTGCGGGCCCGGCCCAGGAAGTACGCCGACTCCTCCTTGTACCGCGCCTTGCCGGTCTTCTCGAAGAGGGCCTCCGCCATCCTCGCCAGGCCGTAGTCGTTGAGGTAACCCTCCAAGGACCAGGACAGGCCCTCGTGGGTCTCGGTCGAGGCGTAGCCGAGGAAGGGCGACGTCTCCATGCCCTTGCGGCCCACGCCCTTGCCGGGCGGCACGACGGTCGCGTTCTTCAGCGCCGCCTCGTACGCCGCCTCCGCGTCGAAGTCCACGCCCTTGACGTACGCGTCGGCGAAGGCGACGTCCGACGACGTGCCGGTCATCAGGTCGGCGTAGCCGGGGGACGACCAGCGGGAGATCCAGCCGCCGTCCTTGTACTGCTGGACGAAGCCGTCCACCAGCTCGCCCGCCTTGCGCGGGGTGAGGAAGGAGTACGCGGGCCAGGTGGTGCGGTAGGTGTCCCAGAAGCCGTTGTTGACGTAGACCTTGCCGTCGACGATCTTGGCGCCGGTGTGGGTCGGGGTGTCGGGGCCGGTCTGCGGGGAGAAGGGGCTGGCGTAGCGGTCCTTGCCGTCGACGCGCTCGAAGCCCGAGTTGGGGTAGAGGTACAGCCGGTAGAGGTTGGAGTAGAGCGTGACCAGCTGGTCGTGGGTCGCGCCCTCCACGCGGACGCGCCCGAGGATCCGGTCCCAGGCGGCCTGCGCCCGCTCCCGGACCCGCTCGAAGCCCGTGCCCGCCGGGATCTCGGCGGCGAGGTTCCGCTTCGCCTGCTCCACGCTGATGAGGGAGGTCGCCATGCGCAGCGTCACCGTGCGGTCCGCGCCCGCGTCGAAGCGCAGATGGCCCGTGACCCCCGACGCGGAGTCCGTGACCGGCGCGTCGAAGACGCCGTACACGAACATGCGCGTGGCGCCGGTCGACAGGCCGCTCTTGACGTCGGAGAAACCGGTGAAGGAGCCGCTCGCCGGGTCCAGCGTCAGCCCGCCCTCGTCCGTCACGTTGTCGAAGACGACGGACGCGTCCGCACCCGGATAGGTGAACCGCATCATCGCGGCGTGGTCGGCCGGGGCGATCTCGGCCCTCAGACCGTTCTCGAACGTCACGGCGTAGTGGTGCGGCCTGGCCGTCTCCCGCTCGTGGCGGAAGGGGAGGGCCCGCGCGGTACGGGCGGTGGGCGGCGCGCCGGGCGCGGCCGACGGCATCAGCTGGAAGGTCTGCCGGTCGCCCATCCAGGGGCTCGGCTCATGGCTGGCGCTGAACGCCTGCACGGTGGGCAGGTTGTCGGCGTTGTTGCCGCGCGCGTACTCGTACAGCCAGCTCTTGGAGGCGGCGTTGGTCACCGGCGTCCAGAAGTTGAAGCCGTGGGGGACGGCCGTCGCGGGGAACGTGTTGCCGCGCGAGAAGGAGGAGCTGGAGTTGGTGCCGCGTACGGTCGAGGCGTAGTCGGACACGCGGGGGAGCGGCTTCACGGGCGCCGCGCGCCCGAGGGTGATGTCGTCGATCCACCCCTGGAACGTCGCCGGGCCCTTCGGCGCGTCGTACGCCACCAGGATCCGGTCCACCGTCTTGCCCGCGGCCACGGTGCCGACGGACGCCCGCACCTGGTTCCACTGGTTGACGTAGAGCCGCTTGGCCGCGCCCTGGCCCTGCGGGCTGAGGCGCCCGCCGTGGCCGTCGACCGCGCCGAGCTCGCTCAGGTGGGTGCCGTCGGTGAAGGCGAGGTCGACGGAGACGTTCGTCGCCGGGTAGTTCAGGTCCGTCTCCGGCATGGAGGGGAAGATCCGGTACGACAGCTCGGTGTCGCGGGCCACGCGCGTGTCGACGTCGAAGACCTTGTTGTACGCGTACGCCCGCCCGGCCGGATGGTGCGTACCGGCGTAGCGCAGCGCCCGCTTGCCGGTGAACCCGGCGTTCGCCTTGGCGGTGGGGGAGCCGCCCGGGCCCCGGTCGACATGGCTGCGCATGTCGGGGGGGACGGGCGCGGAGGTGTCGCCGTTCGAGAACTGGACGTCGGCGAGCTGGGTGATGCCGGTGGCGCCGTTGTTCCGGCCGATCTCCAGCCGGTAGTGCGCGTACGGCGCCGCGCGGCTCGCGTCGACGTCGTACGTCCGCGTCTCGAAGCGCTTGGCGAACGTCTCGCCCTCGCGGGTGTCGAGGACCGTCCACTCCTTGCCGTCCGCCGAGCCCTTGAGCGTCCAGTCCCGGGGGTCGCGGGGGGCCGCGTCGTTGGCGGAGGTCAGGGCGTACGTCACCACCTTGACCGGTTCGTCGAGGTCGAACTCGACCCAAGCGGTGGGGGCGAAGGTGAGCCACTTGGTGCCGGGCTGGAGGTCGACCAGGTTCTCCTTGGTCTCCCCGGCTCCGGTGTTCTCGCCGCTGGCGCGCAGCTCGGTCACCTTCTCGGTGACGTTGCCCGGTATCCCGGCGGAGAAGCCGCCGTCGACGCCGGCCGACCGCTTGCGGCCCTCGGCATCCAGGTCGACGGTGTCGCGCCAGGTGGGCGGCGGTTCATCGGCCTCGAAGGAGGTGGTGAACTCCGTGGTGGCGGCCGGTGCTTGGCGCGGTAGCGCCGAGGCGGCCGACGGACCGGCCGTCACGGCCAGGGAAGCGGTCACGAGGGCGGCCGCCACGAGGGCGGCCGTACGTCGCTTGAGAGATCCTGGTCTGGGCTGCATCCCGCGTCGTGCCTCCTGCTCTCGCCGAAGCGCGTCGAACGTCGGACAGTAGAACGTCAGACAACGTTGTCAGATGAGCTGCGCAGCAACCAGTAGGAAGTAAGTGGCGTGTGGTGTCAAGGCTGTTGACGCGGCCGGAAGGCTGAAATCCCGCCGCGGGCGGCCCTCTTCACACCAGGTCTCAACTCGGGAAAGACTGCGACCCAAAGTGCGCTTCGATCTTGCTCAGTCGACGAGAAGTGGACTATACCTGTCGGCAACCCAGCACTGTAACACCGACCCACCTGCACAAGACCGCGCGGTGGCGGGGCCCTTCGCCTGAGGCGAGAGCGGTTCGGGGCGACCGGTACACCGCCTGAGTCCTGGAGAAGGCGAGGACTTGAGCATGGGATCCACCTCCGCCCGCTACGACCACGAGGGCCCCGGCCGCCGCGAGCTGATCAAGCGGTCCGCCGCACTCGGGCTGATCAGCGTGCCGACGATGAGCTTCCTGTCCGCCTGCGCCACCGGTGGCGGCGGGGGCGGCAGCGAGAAGGAGACGAAGGCGCCCGCCGGCGAGAAGTCCGCCAAGAACCCGCTCGGCGTCGCCCAGGGCGCCCCGCTGGAGGCGTTCATCTTCAAGGGCGGCCTGGGCGACCAGTACGCCAAGGACGCGGAGGCCGACTACAAGGCGGCCTACGGCGCCGAGGTCAAGCACACCGGCACCCAGCAGGTCGGGCCCAAGCTCACCCCGCGCTTCGCGGGCGGCAACCCGCCGGACGTCATCGACAACTCCGGCGCCGACCACCTCGACATGAACAAGCTGTCCACCCAGGGCCAGCTCCAGGACCTGGCCCCGCTGCTGGACGCGCCCTCGCTGGACGACCCGGCCAAGAAGGTCCGCGACACCCTCCACCCCAGCACCCTGGAGAAGGGCAAGCACGGCGACAAGGTCGACGTGCTGTACTACGCCTTCACCATCTACGGCACCTGGTACTCCGAGAAGCTCCTGGCCGACCGCGGCTGGACGTACCCGAAGACCCTCTCCGAGATGGTCGGCCTCTGCGGAGAGATCAAGAAGGCGGGCATCGCCCCCTGGACGTACGCCGGGAAGTATCCGTACTACGTCCACTTCAACCTCTTCGCCCAGATCGCCAAGATCGGCGGCATGGAGAAGTGGATCGCGATCGACAACCTGGAGCCCAACGCCTGGACCTCGAACGACGCGGTCAAGGAGGTCGTCGAGCACTACGAGGAGCTCGCCGCCAAGAAGTACTTCCTCGAAGGCAGCCAGGGCCTCACCCACATCCAGTCCCAGACCGCCTGGAACCGGGGCAAGGCCGTCTTCATCCCCAACGGCTCCTGGGTCGAGAATGAAGCCGCTCCCACCACGCCGAAGGACTTCGGCATGGCGGTCGGCGCCCTCTTCGACGGCACCGGCGACAAGATGCCGCACGGCACCCTGCGCGGCGAGCCCAGCGAGCCGTACATCGTCGCGAGCAAGGGCAAGAACCCGGCGGGCGGCATGGAGCTGCTGCGCATCATGCTGTCCAAGAAGCACGCCCAGAACTTCGCCACGAAGGTGAAGTCGCTGACCTGCGTCATGGACGCCACCGAGGGCATGACCCTCTCGCCCGGTCTCGCCTCCGCCAGCAAGGTCTTCAAGGAGGCGGGCGAGAACCTGATCAGCCTTCAGCTCCAGGAATGGTACCCCGCGCTCACCGACGAGAAGATCGGCGGCCTGACCGGTCAGCTGCTCACGGGCGAGCTGAAAGCAGCCGAATGGATCAAGAAGACCCAGCAGGAGTGCGACCGGGTCGCGAAGGACGACTCCGTGACCAAGTTCAAGCGCACCACCTGACGCTTCGGCAGCCGATTCGACCGCAAGAGGACCGCAAGAGGGGAAGGGCCGGGGAGCACCATGCAACACGGCAAATACCGATTCATCGTGGGCTTCCTGGCCCTGCCTCTGCTCATTTACGGCGTCTTCGTGATCTCGCCCTTCGTCCAGGCCTTCCAGATCTCGATGACGGACTGGTCCGGACTCGTCGGCTCCGCGAAGTTCGTCGGACTCGGCAATTTCCAGAAGCTCTGGGCAAACGACGACTTCTGGAACGCCCTGCGCCACAACGTCTACATGCTGGCCCTGGTCCCGGTCGTCACGCTCGCTCTCGGGCTGTTCTTCGCCTTCATGCTCAACGTGGGCGGCCGCCGCCGGAAGAACGAGGTCGTCGCCGGGGTCGCCGGGTCCCGCTTCTACAAGTTCGTCTTCTTCTTCCCGCAGGTCATCTCGGTCACCATCGTCGCGGTCATCTGGTTCAACATCTACAACCCCGACCCGGACGACGGCATGCTCAACTCCCTCCTCGGCGCCGTCGGCCTGGACGCGCTGCAGAACTCCTGGCTGGGGGAGAAGAGCCTCGCCCTGTGGTGCATCAGCGCGGTCATGGTGTGGAGCCACGTCGGTTTCTACGTGGTGCTGTTCTCCGCCGCCATGGCCTCCATTCCCCGTGACATCTACGAGGCGGCGCTGCTCGACGGGGCCGGCCGTTTCCACACCTTCTTCAGGATCACCCTCCCGCTGCTGTGGGACACCGTCCAGACGGGCTGGGTGTACATGGGCATCATCGCCCTGGACGCCTTCGCGCTCGTCCAGATCATGTCGGTGAACATGGGGGGCCCGGACGGTGCCACGGACGTCATGCCGCTGAGGCTGTACCTGACGGCCTTCCGCGACAGCCAGTTCGGCTACGCCTCCGCCATGGGCGTCGCCATGCTCATCGTCACCATGACGTTCGCCGTGCTCACGATGCGCTTCGCGCGCCGTGAGCGGATCGAGTACTAGGGGGAGGGGTACGCCGGATGACGACCGACGAGATCCAGGACGAGCCGGCAGCGGTGACCAAGCAGGGGTCGCCGACGCCCGCCGAAACCACCCGGCGGCCCGGCCCGGCGTCCGGCCGCACCGGCGGCCGGTCCGGCCGCGCTGCCGAGGGCGGCGTACTGAACGTCTTCTCGCACGGCATCCTCGTCGTGTGGGCCCTGATGGTCGGCGTGCCGCTGCTGTGGGTGCTGTGGAGCGCCTTCAAGGACAGCAACGGCATCCTCACCGACCCGTGGGGCCTGCCGACCGTGCTGCACTGGGAGAACTGGTCCAACGCGTGGGACGACGCGAACATGGGCCAGTACTTCGTCAACACCGCGATCGTGGTGGGCGGCTCGGTCGTCGGCACGATGGTGCTCGGCTCGATGGCGGCGTACGTCCTGGCCCGCTTCACCTTCCCCGGCAACCGGTTCCTCTACTACCTCTTCGTGGCCGGCATGTCCTTCCCGGTCTTCATGCTGGTCATCCCGCTCTTCTTCGTCCTGCGGGACTTCCCGGGCAGCTCGCTGCTGGCCACGTACCACGGGCTGATCCTGGTCTACATCGCCTATTCGCTGCCCTTCACCGTCTTCTTCATGACGGCGTTCTTCCGTACGCTGCCGGCCTCGGTGGCGGAGGCGGCGATGATCGACGGGGCCTCGCACACCCGGACCTTCTTCCAGGTCATGCTGCCGATGGCGAAGCCGGGCCTGATCAGCATCGGGATCTTCAACTTCCTGGGGCAGTGGAACCAGTACCTGCTGCCGATGGTGCTCAACCAGCAGGAGGACAAGTACGTCCTCACTCAGGGCCTGGCGATGATCGCGCTCCAGCAGGGGTACGAGAACGACTGGGGCGCCCTGATGGCCGGCATGATGATCGCGATGCTGCCCGTGCTCGCCGTCTACTCGATCTTCCAGAGGCAGGTCCAGTCCGGCCTCACGGCGGGTGCGCTGAAGTAGCGGCCCGAAGGAGCGGCCTGAAGCAGTGGCCTGAACACCCAACCGCCCGTCCGCAGCGCACCCGCTGCCGACGGGCGGTTTTCGCGTCGCGTGAGGCTTTCCGCCCGCTTTCTCCGTATCTCATTCGCTCATCCGAGGCCCTGAACGCTCAAGGTCTTGACGGGGAGCAACCCAAAAGGCTCAGCTTAGAGTTCACATGTTGGAGAAAACGGCAGGAGTGAGAGAGTCGATGGAGACTCCGGGGTCGCAGACATCTCTGCATCGGGCCAATCTCGAGCGCGTGGTACGCGCCGTCCGCATGGCCGGGTCGCTGACCCAGGCGGAGATCGCCAGGACCACCGGCCTCTCCGCCGCCACGGTCTCCAACATCGTCCGGGAGCTCAAGGAAGGCGGCACCGTCGAGGTCACCCCCACCTCGGCGGGCGGCCGCCGGGCCCGCAGCGTCTCGCTCAGCGGGGACGCCGGCATTGTCATCGGCGTCGACTTCGGCCACACCCACCTGCGGGTCGCCGTCGGCAACCTCGCCCACCAGGTGCTCGCCGAGGAGTCCGAGCCGCTGGACGTCGACGCCTCCTCGGCCGAGGGCTTCGACCGGGCGGAACGGCTGGTCAAGCGGCTGATCGCGGCGACCGGCATCGGCCAGGACAAGGTGATCGGCGTCGGCCTCGGCGTCCCGGGCCCCATCGACGTCTCCTCCGGAACCCTCGGCTCCACGTCGATCCTGCCGGGCTGGACCGGCATCAACCCCAGCCAGGAGCTCTCCGGCCGCCTCGGCGTCCCGGTGTACGTCGACAACGACGCCAACCTCGGCGCCCTCGGCGAGCTCGTCTGGGGCGGCGGCCGCGGGGTCAAGGACCTCGCGTACATCAAGGTCGCGAGCGGTGTGGGCGCGGGACTGGTGATCGACGGTCAGATCTACCGGGGCCCCGGCGGCACCGCCGGCGAGATCGGCCACATCACGCTCGACGAGTCGGGCCCGGTCTGCCGCTGCGGCAACCGCGGCTGCCTGGAGACCTTCACCGCCGCGCGCTACGTCCTGCCGCTGCTCCAGCCCAGCCACGGCGCCGACCTCACCATGGAGCGGGTCGTGCAGCTGGCGCGCGAGGGCGACCCCGGCTGCCGCCGGGTCATCGGGGACGTCGGGCGCCACATCGGCAGCGGTGTCGCCAACCTCTGCAACCTGCTCAACCCCAGCCGTGTGGTGCTGGGCGGCGACCTCGCGGAGGCCGGCGAGCTGGTCCTCGGACCCATCCGGGAGTCGGTCTCGCGGTACGCGATCCCCAGCGCCGCGCGGCACTTGTCGGTCGCGCCGGGAGCCCTGGGGGGCCGTGCGGAGGTGCTCGGCGCCCTCGCCCTCGTACTGAGTGAGATGGGTGATTCGACCCTTCTGCAGAGCGCGTTGCCCGGGTCCGCGCCTGCGTTCACTTAGATAACGAATGGCACCGTTGTCATCTCGTTGTCAATTTACTCCTTGACGACGGCGTGTCGGCCGAGTTGACTTCCAGCCACCTCGGCCGCAACGTCGCGGCCTCGTCAGGGAGGCAACCCCACATGAACGCAATGACGCGACGCCTTGTCATAGGCACCGCCGCGGTGTCCATGGCCGCGACCCTCGCCGCCTGTGGCAAGGCCGGCGACGGTGACGCCGCGGGTGGAAGCGGCGGCGACGGCAAGACCATCGGTCTGCTGCTGCCGGAGAACAAGACGACCCGTTACGAGACGTTCGACCGCCCGATCATCGAGGCGAAGATCAAGCAGCTGTGCGGCGACTGCACGGTCAAGTACAACAACGCCGCGCAGGACACCGAGACGCAGAAGAAGCAGTTCGACGCGCTCGTCACGCAGGGCGTCAAGGTGATCATCCTGGACGCGGTCGACTACAAGGCCACCAAGTCCTGGGTGACGGGCGCGGAGAAGCAGGGCGTCAAGGTCGTCGCGTACGACCGCCTCGCCGAGGGCCCGATCTCCGCCTACGTCAGCTACGACAACGAGAAGATCGGCCGCCTCCAGGGCGAGGCCCTGGTCAAGGCGCTCGGCGCCCAGGCCAAGGACGCCAACGTCGTCATGATCAACGGCTCGCCGACCGACCCGAACGCCCCGCTCTTCAAGAAGGGCGCCCACAGCGTCCTCGACAAGCAGGTCAAGAAGGTCGTCTACGAGCAGGACATCCCGGACTGGTCGCCGGACGAGGCCAACAAGAAGATGGGCGCCGCCATCGACTCCCTGGGCGAGAAGGGCTTCCAGGGCGTCTACTCCGCCAACGACGGCATGGCCGGCGGCATCATCACCGCGCTCGGCAAGCAGGGCATCAAGGTCCCGGTCGGCGGCCAGGACGCCGAGCTCGCCGGTCTGCAGCGCATCCTGAAGGGCGACCAGGCCTTCACGATCTACAAGCAGATCAAGCCGGAGGCCGAGACCACCGCCGCGATCGCGGTCCGCCTGCTCAAGGGCGACAAGATCGACGACCTGGTGAGCGCCAAGGTCACCAGCCTGACCGGCGAGTTCAAGGACATCCCGGCCAAGCTGTACGACGCCGAGATCGTCACCAAGGAGAACATCGCCTCCACGATCCTCGCCGACAAGGTCTACACCGCCGCGGACATCTGCACCGCCGAGTACAAGGCGGCCTGCGAGGCGGCCGGCATCAAGTAGCCGCCGGCACCCCCCACACGCGAAGCACCTCACCCCCCACGCGCGAAGGCCGCGCACGACACGCGGCCTCCCCACGCCGGTCCGGCGCCCCGCCCCGTCCATGCCCCGCAAGCACCACGGGCGGGCGCCGGACCCGCTCTCGCACCCCTCGCAACCTCCTTGCTCCAAGCACCACCATCCCCGCCGGACAGGCGGCGAAGGAGATGATTCACGTGTTCGCTACGCCAGTGCTGGCGTTGCGCGGAGTCTCCAAGCGGTTCGGCGCCGTCCAGGCGCTCACCGACGTAGACCTGGAGATCCACGCCGGTGAAGTGGTCGCCCTGGTGGGCGACAACGGCGCCGGAAAGTCGACGCTCGTCAAGACGATCTCGGGCGTCCACCCCATCGATGAAGGCGCCATCGAGTGGGAGGGCCGGCCGGTCCGCATCACCAAGCCGAACGAGGCCTCCGACCTCGGAGTCGCCACCGTCTACCAGGACCTGGCGCTCTGCGACAACCTCGACGTCGTCGCCAACCTCTTCCTCGGCAACGAGCTGCGCCGCGGCTCCGTCCTCGACGAGATCGCGATGGAGAAGCGCGCCAAGGAACTGCTGGACACCCTGTCCATCCGCATCCCCAGCGTCCGCATCCCCGTCGCCGCCCTCTCCGGCGGCCAGCGCCAGGTCGTGGCCATCGCCCGCGCCCTGATCGGCGACCCCAAGATCGTCATCCTGGACGAGCCGACCGCCGCTCTCGGTGTCGAGCAGACCGCCCAGGTCCTCGACCTCGTCGAGCGGCTGCGCGAGCGCGGCCACGGCGTCATCCTCATCAGCCACAACATGGCCGACGTCCGCGCCGTCGCCGACAAGGTCGCCGTCCTGCGCCTGGGCCGCAACAACGGTGTCTTCAACGTCAAGGACACCACGCACGAAGAGATCATCGCCGCCATCACCGGCGCCACGGACAACGCCGTGACCCGCCGCCAGGCGCGTACGGCCACGAAGGGGGACGCGAAGTGAGCGACCTCACCAAGACCCCCGCAAGCGAGAACGCGGAGTCCGCCGCCCCCGTCCCCGCCGTCGACCCGCGGCTGCTCGTCCGCGAAGAGGGCCTCAAGGGCTACTGGACCGAGTTCACCCGCAAGGTGCGCGGCGGTGAGCTGGGCTCCCTCCCGGTCTTCATCGGCCTGATCGTCATCGCGATCGTCTTCCAGTCGCAGAACGCCAACTTCCTCTCCGCGAGCTCCGTCGCCAACATCGCGGTCTACACCTCCGGCCTCGGCATCATGGCCGTCGGCATCGTCTTCGTCCTGATCCTGGGCGAGATCGACCTGTCGGTCGGCTCGGTCGCGGGCGTCGGCGCCGCCGTGTGGGCCGTGCTCAACGTGAGCAACGGCATGAACGACTGGCTCTCCGTCGGCATCGCCGTCCTGTGCGGCCTCGCGCTCGGCCTGCTGCACGGCTTCTTCTTCGCCAAAATCGGCGTCCCGGCCTTCGTCGTCACCCTCGCCGGCTTCCTCGGCTGGAGCGGCCTGCAGATCTGGCTGATGGGCAAGGAAGGCTCCATCAACGCGCCGAGCGGCTCCGTCGTCGAGCACCTGACCGGCTACTACTTCGAGGACAAGGCCGCCGCGTACGGCCTCGCCCTGGTCGCCGTCCTCGCCTACGCCGCCTCGCTCCTCCTGGACCGGCAGCGCCGCAGGGCCGCCGGCCTGCTCGCCCGCCCCACCAGCGAGGTCGTCCTGCGCACGGCCGTCGTCGCGGTCCTGTGCTTCGTCGTCGCGTACGTGCTCAACGAGCCCGCCGGCGCCCGCGGCCTGCCGCTCGCCCTGGTGCTGTTCCTGGTCGTCCTGGTCGTCGCCGACTTCGTCGCCCGCCGCACCACCTTCGGCCGTCAGGTCTTCGCGGTCGGCGGCAACGCCGAGGCCGCGCGCCGCGCCGGCATCAACGTCGACCGGGTCCGGATCACCGTCTTCGGCCTCTCCGGCCTGCTCGCCGCCTTCGGCGGCCTCTTCGTGGCGAGCCTCTCCGGCGGCGCCACCAAGAGCCTCGGCGGCGGCAACACGCTGATGCTCGTCATCGCGGCGGCCGTCATCGGCGGCACCAGCCTCTTCGGCGGCCGCGGCAAGGTCTGGTCCGCGCTCCTCGGCATGATCGTCATCCAGGCGATCCAGCAGGGCCTGAACATGCTCGGCATGGCCTCCGAGATCCAGTACATGATCACCGGCGCGGTGCTCCTCGCCGCCGTCGTGATCGACTCGGTCTCCCGCCGCACGCAGAAGACCGCGGGCCGCGCGTAGCCTGCGGGTGAGATACACCGCAGTGCCCGGCACCGCTGAACCGGTGCCGGGCACCGCTGCGTCTGCGCCAATGTGATGACCTAGGGGGGCCCGCCCGATGATGATGATCCGGAGCGGAACATTAGACTCGACAAAATCGTCAGCTCGACCAGCTCAACACGCAAGGAGGCACGGGTGGCTCTGCTGACCCGTATCACGGGCCCGCGCGATCTCGACCGGCTCTCCCCGGAGCAGCTGGAGCAGCTGGCCGCGGAGATCCGGTCCTTCCTCGTGGACGCCGTGTCCAAGACAGGCGGTCACCTCGGTCCCAACCTCGGTGTGGTCGAGCTGACCATCGCCCTGCACCGGGTCTTCGAGTCCCCCAAGGACAAGATCCTGTGGGACACCGGCCACCAGTCCTACGTCCACAAGCTGCTCACCGGGCGGCAGGACTTCTCGCGGCTGAAGATGAAGGGCGGCCTGTCCGGCTACCCGGCCCGGGCCGAGTCCGAGCACGACGTCATCGAGAACAGCCACGCCTCCACGGTCCTCGGCTGGGCCGACGGCCTCGCCAAGGCGAACGAGGTGCTGAAGAAGGACGACCACGTCGTCGCCGTCATCGGCGACGGCGCGCTCACCGGCGGCATGGCCTGGGAGGCCCTGAACAACATCGCCGAGGCCAAGGACCGCCCGCTCGTCATCGTCGTCAACGACAACGAGCGCTCCTACGCACCGACCATCGGCGGCCTCGCCAACCACCTCGCCACGCTGCGCACCACGGACGGCTACGAGCGCTTCCTCGCCCGCACGAAGGAGATCCTCGACCGCACGCCGGTCGTGGGCAAGCCGCTGTACGAGACGCTGCACGGCGCCAAGAAGGGCCTGAAGGACTTCATCGCCCCGCAGGGCATGTTCGAGGACCTCGGCCTGAAGTACGTCGGCCCCATCGACGGCCACGACATCGAGGCGCTGGAGTCCGCCCTCTCCCGCGCCAAGCGGTTCGGCGGCCCGGTCATCGTGCACTGCCTCACCGAGAAGGGCCGCGGCTACCAGCCCGCCCTGGCGGACGAGGCCGACCGCTTCCACGCCGTCGGCAAGATCCACCCGGACACCGGCCTGCCGATCTCCTCCTCCGGAGCCGACTGGACCGGCGTCTTCGCCGACGAGATGGTCAAGCTCGGCCACGAGCGCGAGGACATCGTCGCCATCACCGCCGCCATGCTCCAGCCGGTCGGCCTCGACAAGTTCGCCAAGGCCTTCCCGGACCGGGTGTACGACGTCGGCATCGCCGAGCAGCACGCCGCCGTCTCCGCGGCCGGCCTCGCCACCGGCGGCCTCCACCCGGTCGTCGCCGTGTACGCGACCTTCCTCAACCGCGCCTTCGACCAGGTCCTGATGGACGTCGCCCTGCACAACTGCGGCGTGACCTTCGTCCTCGACCGGGCCGGCGTCACCGGCACCGACGGCGCCTCCCACAACGGCATGTGGGACATGTCGATCCTCCAGGTCGTCCCGGGCCTGAGGATCGCCGCCCCGCGCGACGCCGACCAGGTCCGCGCCCAGCTGCGCGAGGCCGTCGAGGTCAAGGACGCGGCGACCGTCGTGCGCTACTCCAAGGGCGCGGTCGGCCCGGCCGTGCAGGCCGTGGGCCGCGTCGGCGGCATGGACGTGCTGCGCGAGGCCGGCACCGACACCCCGGACGTGCTGCTGGTGTCGGTCGGCGCGCTGGCGCCGATGTGCCTGGAGATCGCGGGTCTGCTCGACCGGCAGGGCATCTCCACGACCGTGGTCGACCCCCGCTGGGTCAAGCCGGTCGACGAGGCCATGGCGCCGCTCGCAGCCCGGCACCGCGTCGTCGTCACCGTCGAGGACAACGGTCGGGTCGGCGGCGTCGGCTGCGCGGTCGCCCAGGCGCTGCGCGACGCGGGCGTCGACGTACCGCTGCGCGACTTCGGCATCCCGCCGCGCTTCCTGGACCACGCCTCGCGCGCGGAGATCCTGGCCGAGATCGGCCTGACGGCGCCGGACATCGCCCGCCAGGTCACCGGCCTGGTCTCCACGCTGGACGGCCGTTACGACGAGGCCGAGATCCAGGCCGCGCGCGACTGACACCGCCGCTGCCGCGCGGTCTGGGCGGCCGCACGGCCACCGCGTCCCGCGTTGGACCGGTCGGAGTACCCGAGGGGTCTCCGGCCGGTCCATTGGTGTGAAACGGCCCCTCACGGCGGGCGCCGCCCCGTACCCCTCCCGATCATGGCCTTAGGGGCCGATGGGTACGGAGGTACGCCGGTGAGCACAGGCCAGCAGTCACGCGATACCGGGATGTTCCGGACGAAAAGCGTCGAGCAGTCGATCCGGGACACCGAGGAGCCGGAGCACGCGCTCAAGAAGTCCCTCTCCGCCTGGGACCTGACCGTCTTCGGCGTGGGTGTCATCATCGGCACCGGCATCTTCGTCCTCACCGGCAAGGTGGCCAAGGAGACCGCCGGACCCGCCACCGCGCTGGCGTTCGTCACGGCGGGCATCGTCTGCGCCCTCGCCGCCCTCTGCTACGCCGAGTTCGCCTCCACGGTCCCCGTGGCCGGATCGGCGTACACCTTCGCGTACGCCTCCCTCGGCGAACTGCCCGCGTGGATCATCGGCTGGGACCTGGTCCTCGAGTTCGCCCTCGGCACGGCCGTGGTCGCCGTCGGCTGGTCCGGCTACGTCCGCTCGCTGATGGACAACGTGGACTGGCACCTGCCCGCCGCGCTGCAAGGGCCCGATGTGGCGGGCGGCACCTTCGACCTCCTCGCCTTCCTGCTGGTCCTGGTCCTGACCGTGATCCTCGTCCTCGGCATGAAGCTGTCCGCCAACATCACGGCCCTCGTCGTGGCCATCAAGGTGACCGTGGTCATGATCGTGATCATCGCGGGCCTGTTCTTCATCGTCGGCGACAACTACTCGCCGTTCATCCCCGACGCGGTGACCCCGCCCGCCTCCTCCGGCTGGGACGCGCCGCTCGTCCAGACGATCTTCGGCTACGAACCGACGAACTTCGGCGTCATGGGCATCTTCACCGCCGCGTCCGTCGTCTTCTTCGCCTTCATCGGCTTCGACGTGGTGGCCACCGCCGCCGAGGAGACCAAGCTCCCGCAGCGCGACATGCCGCGCGGCATCCTCGGCTCGCTGCTCATCTGCACCGTGCTGTACGTCGCCGTCTCGCTCGTCGTGACCGGCATGCAGCACTACAGCCAGCTGTCCGTGAGCGCCCCGCTGGCCGACGCCTTCAAGGCGACCGGCCACCCCTTCTACGCCGGTGTGATCAGCTTCGGCGCCGCCGTCGGCCTCACCACCGTGTGCCTGATCCTGCTCCTCGGCCAGACCCGGGTGTTCTTCGCGATGAGCCGCGACGGACTGCTGCCGCGCTTCTTCTCCGTCACGCACCCCAAGTTCCGCACCCCGTACCGCCCGACCATCCTCCTCGGCGTCCTCATCGCGATCATCGCCGGTTTCACCAGCATCAACGAGCTGGCGACCCTGGTGAACATCGGCACGCTCTTCGCCTTCGTCATCGTCGCGCTCGGCGTGATCATCCTGCGCCGCACCCGCCCCGACCTGCACCGCGCGTTCCGCACGCCGCTGGTCCCCCTCGTCCCGATCCTGTCGGTGGCCGCGTCGGTGTGGCTGATGCTCAACCTGCCGGGCGAGACGTGGTTCCGGTTCGCGGTCTGGATGGCGGTCGGCATCGTCGTGTACTTCCTCTACGGTCGCTCCCACAGCCGGCTCGGCGGCCGCCGGGTCCCGCTGGGCACCCGCGACACGTAAGCCCCCTCAGGAGGGCGGGCCGTGCACCGTCCGCGGCCCCACGCATTCTGCGCCGTACTCCTCCACCCGCCGCCGCAGCTCCCGGTCGGCCGTGACCACCAGGCACGGCCGGCCGGCCGCGTCCCGGGCCTCGCGCGCCAGCTCGGCGATCAGGTCGTCCCCGCTGCCGGGCGCCGACTCCACCCGCACCCCCGGTACGGACTCCACGCCGCGGGCCCGGCCCTCCACGACCAGCACGACCTCGACCGGCCCCGGGCGCCCGGCCATTCCCTCCGCCGCGTACGCCACGAGCCGGTCCCGCAGCCGCTCGGCGGCGCCGCGCCGGTCGCGCCACCAGCCGTCCGGGACGGACCCGACCACATTGGCCGCGTCGACCACCACCAAGACGCTCATGGCTTCAGCCTCCCACCCGCCGCCGACAACACACTGCCCCGGTACCGCTTCCGCGGTACCGGGGCAGGTCATGTGCGTACGCCGGGGTTACGCCGGGACGCTCGCCACGCCCTGCGGCAGGAACCGCTTGCCGTTGACGCGCTCCGAGACGCCCTCACGGTCCAGGTACGGCGTGATGCCGCCCAGGTGGAAGGGCCAGCCGGCGCCGGTGATCAGGCACAGGTCGATGTCCTGCGCCTCGGCGACGACACCCTCCTCCAGCATCAGGCCGATCTCCTGCGCCACCGCGTCCAGGACGCGGGCGCGGACCTGCTCCTCGGTCAGGACGACATCGCCCTGCTTGAGGAGCGCGGCGACCTCGGGGTCCAGCTCCGGCTTGCCGGAGTCGTAGACGTAGAAGCCGCGCTTGCCGGCCTCGACGACCGCCTTGAGGTTCGGGGAGACCTTGAAGCGGTCCGGGAAGGCGCCGTTGAGCGTCTCCGAGACGTGCAGACCGATCGCCGGGCCGACCAGCTCCAGCAGCACCAGCGGGGACATCGGCAGACCGAGCGGCTCGATCGCCTTCTCGGCGGTGGCGACCGGGGTGCCCTCGTCGATGACGTTCTGGATCTCGCCCATGAAGCGGGTCAGGATGCGGTTGACGACGAACGCCGGGGCGTCCTTCGTCAGCACGGCCGTCTTCTTCAGCTTCTTCGCGACGCCGAAGGCGGTGGCCAGCGACGCGTCGTCCGTCTGCTCGCCGCGCACGATCTCCAGCAGCGGGAGGATCGCGACCGGGTTGAAGAAGTGGAAGCCGACGACGCGCTCCGGGTGCTGGAGCTTCGACGCCATCTCCGAGACGGAGAGCGAGGAGGTGTTGGTGGCGAGGATCGCGTGCGCCGGGGCGACCGCCTCGACCTCCGCGAACACCTTCTGCTTGACGGACATCTCCTCGAACACGGCCTCGATGATGAAGTCCGCGTCCGCGAAGCCCTCGGCCTTGTCCAGGACGCCCGAGACCAGGCCCTTGAGGCGGTTGGCCTTGTCCTGGTTGATGCGGCCCTTGCCGAGCAGCTTGTCGATCTCGCCGTGGACGTAGCCCACACCCTTGTCGACGCGCTCCTGGTCGATGTCGGTCAGCACGACCGGCACCTCCAGGCGGCGCAGGAAGAGCAGGGCCAGCTGCGAGGCCATCAGACCGGCGCCGACGACGCCGACCTTGGTGACCGGGCGGGCCAGGCTCTTGTCCGGCGCGCCGGCCGGGCGCTTGGCGCGCTTCTGCACCAGGTTGAAGGCGTAGATGCCGGAGCGCAGCTCGCCGCCCATGATGAGGTCGGCCAGCGCCGTGTCCTCGGCGTCGAAGCCCTTCTGGAGGTCGCCGTCCTTGGCCGCCTCGATGATGTCCAGGGCGCGGTACGCGGCCGGGGCCGCGCCGTGCACCTTGGAGTCGGCGATGAACCGGCCGCGGGCGACGGCCTGGTCCCAGCCCTCGCCGCGGTCGACGTCCGCGCGCTCGACGACGATCTCGCCCTTGAGGACGGAGGCCGTCCACAGCAGGGACTGCTCCAGGAAGTCGGCGCCCTCGAAGATCGCGTCGGCGATGCCGAGCTCGTAGACCTGCGCGCCCTTGAGCTGCTTGTTCTGGTTGAGCGAGTTCTCGATGATGACCGAGACCGCGCGGTCCGCGCCGATCAGGTTCGGCAGGATGGTGCAGCCGCCCCAGCCCGGGACCAGGCCCAGGAAGACCTCGGGCAGCGAGAAGGCCGGGACGGCCTTCGACACGGTCCGGTAGGTGCAGTGCAGACCGACCTCGACACCGCCGCCCATCGCCGCGCCGTTGTAGTACGCGAACGTCGGCACGGCCAGGCCGGACAGCCGCTTGAAGACGTCGTGGCCGCCCTTGCCGATGGCGAGCGCGTCCTCGTGGCGCTTCAGCAGCTCGACGCCCTTGAGGTCGGCGCCGACGGCGAAGATGAAGGGCTTGCCGGTGATGCCGACACCGACGATGGCGCCCTCGGACGCCTCCTTCTCGACCTGGTCGATCGCCGTGTTCAGGTTGGCGAGCGACTGCGGGCCGAAGGTGGTCGGCTTGGTGTGGTCGAAGCCGTTGTCCAGCGTGATCAGGGCGAACTTGCCCGCGCCGAACGGCAGGTCGAAGTGGCGTACGTGCGCCTGCGTGACGACCTCGTCCGGGAACAGCTCGGCCGCACCCTTCAGGAGCTCAGCGGTGGTGCTCACTTGTCGCCTCCGGCGTCCTTGTGGTTCGGGTTCTCCCAGATGACCGTGGCGCCCATGCCGAAGCCGACGCACATGGTGGTGAGGCCGTAACGGACCTCCGGCTGCTCCTCGAACTGCCGCGCCAGCTGCGTCATCAGGCGTACGCCGGAGGAGGCGAGCGGGTGGCCGAACGCGATGGCGCCGCCGTACTGGTTGACGCGGGCGTCGTCGTCGGCGATGCCGTAGTGGTCGAGGAAGGCCAGGACCTGGACGGCGAAGGCCTCGTTGATCTCGAACAGGCCGATGTCACCGATGGTCAGACCGGCCTTGGCCAGCGCCTTCTCGGTGGCCGGGATCGGGCCGTAGCCCATGACCTCGGGCTCGACGCCGGCGAAGGCGTACGAGACGAGGCGCATCTTGACCGGCAGGCCGTTCTCGCGGGCGAAGTCCTCGGACGCGATGATCGACGCGGTGGCGCCGTCGTTGAGCCCCGCGGCGTTACCGGCGGTGACGCGGCCGTGCGTACGGAACGGCGTCTTCAGGCCGGCCAGGTTCTCCAGCGTGGTGCCCGGGCGCATCGGCTCGTCGGCGGTGACCAGGCCCCAGCCGGTCTCGCCGGCCTCGGCGTTGGTGCGGCGCACGGAGATCGGCACCAGGTCGGCCTGGATCTTGCCGTTGGCGTACGCCTTGGCGGCCTTCTCCTGCGAGCGCACGGCGTACTCGTCGGCGCGCAGCTTGGTGATGTGCGGGTACCGGTCGTGCAGGTTCTCCGCGGTCATGCCCATGAAGAGGGCCGACTCGTCGACCAGCTTCTCGCTGACGAACCGCGGGTTCGGGTCGACGCCCTCGCCCATCGGGTGGCGGCCCATGTGCTCGACGCCGCCGGCGATGGCGACGTCGTACGCGCCGAAGGCCACGCTGCCCGCGACCGCGGTCACGGCGGTCAGGGCGCCCGCGCACATGCGGTCGATGGAGTAGCCGGGCACCGACTGCGGCAGACCCGCCAGGATGCCGGCCGTGCGGCCGATGGTCAGGCCCTGGTCACCGATCTGGGTGGTCGCGGCGATGGCGACCTCGTCGATCTTCGCGGGGTCGAGGTCCGGGTTGCGGCGCAGCAGCTCCCGGATCGCCTTCACGACGAGATCGTCGGCACGGGTCTCGTGGTAGATGCCCTTCGGGCCCGCCTTGCCGAACGGGGTGCGGACGCCGTCGACGAAGACGACGTCCCTGACGGTACGAGGCACGATGGCTCTCCTCCAGGGTGCGGGGTGGCACTGCACTGCTGCGGGCACGCGGCTAAGCGTGCGCTTGCAGGCCCCATGCTACTTACGAGTAACCAGGCTGCACAGTCCCCCCGCCCGGAGCGGTGAACGTCACACTGCGTGGTCACAACGAAAGGGTGCCCCCTCCGCCGGAGGGGGCACCCTTTTCCGCTGTTTTCCGCTGTTCTCGCTGTTCTCGCTGTTCCTACGCCTTGGCGCCCGACAGCGCCGCGACCAGGACCGGCGTCACCTGTTCGATCTGCCAGGCCCGCGCGCCGTACGCGGCGAGCGCGTCCGCGACCGCCTCCGGGGTGGGCTCCTGCGGCGGCTCCCAGCAGACGCGGCGGACCGTGTCCGGGGTGATCAGGTTCTCCGGGGGCAGGTTCAGCTCCTCCGCGAGCGCCGAGACCGCCGCGCGGGCGGCCGAGAGGCGGGCCGCGGCCGCGGGGTCCTTCTCCGCCCAGGCGCGCGGGGGAGGCGGACCCGTCACCGGCTGGCCGGGCTGCGGGAGCTCGGCGTCCGGCAGGGCCTTGGCCCGGTCGACGGCCGCCTGCCACTGCTCCAGCTGGCGGCGGCCCATGCGGTGGCCGAAGCCGCTCAGCGCCGTGAGCGCCTGCACGTTCGGCGGCAGGGCGAGGGCGGCCTCCACGATCGCGGCGTCGCTGAGCACCTTGCCCGGCGACACGTCACGCCGCTGGGCGATCCGGTCGCGGGCCGTCCACAGCTCCCGTACGACCGCCATCTGGCGGCGCCGGCGCACCTTGTGCATCCCGGACGTACGCCGCCAGGGGTCCTTGCGCGGCGGGGGCGGCGGGGCCGAGGCGATCGCGTGGAACTCCTGGTGCGCCCAGTCCAGCTTGCCCTGCCGGTCCAGCTCCTTCTCCAGTGCGTCACGCAGGTCGACGAGGAGCTCGACGTCCAGCGCGGCGTACCGGAGCCAGGGGTCGGGCAGCGGGCGGGTGGACCAGTCCACCGCCGAGTGCCCCTTCTCCAGGGCGTAGCCCAGCACCGACTCGACCATCGCGCCGAGGCCGACGCGCGGGAAGCCCGCGAGCCGCCCGGCCAGCTCCGTGTCGAAGAGCCGGGTCGGGACCATGCCTATTTCGCGCAGGCACGGCAGGTCCTGCGTGGCGGCGTGCAGGATCCACTCGGCGTCGGCGAGCGTCTCGCCCAGCGCGGACAGGTCCGGGCAGCCGACCGGGTCGATCAGCGCGGTGCCCGCGCCCTCGCGGCGCAGCTGCACCAGATAGGCGCGCTGCCCGTAGCGGTAGCCGGAGGCGCGCTCCGCGTCCACGGCCACGGGCCCGGTGCCCTCGGCGAAGGCGGCGATCACCTGCGCGAGGGCATGCTCGTCGGCCACCACGGGCGGCACCCCTTCACGGGGCACCAGCAAGGGGATCGGCGTCCCGTCGACTGCGCCGTCCGCGACGCCGTCGACCGGAGGGCCGCCCCCGGTGGTGCGCAGTACGGTCTCGGCTGCGGTCTCTTGGGCGTCGGTCACCTGTCAAGGGTATCTGTGAACGGCAAGCGCCCGCCGACGGAACGTTCCGTCGACGGGCGTGGATGTGGTGCGAACCGGTCAGTGGATGATTCCCGTACGAAGTGCCACGGCGACCATCCCGGCCCGGTCGCCGGTGCCGAGCTTGCGGGCGATGCGGGCGAGGTGACTCTTGACGGTCAGTGCGGACAGGCCCATCGAGACGCCGATGGCCTTGTTGGACTGCCCCTCCGCCACGAGGCGGAGCACCTCGACCTCACGGCCGGAGAGCTCGCGGTAGCCGCCCGGATGGCTCGGGGCGCCGGGGGGACGGCGGTGCATCCGGGCGGCGGCGCCGATGGGGGCGGCGCCGGGTCGGGTGGGGTGGCCGATGTTGGTGCGCGTACCGGTGACGACATAGCCCTTGACGCCGCCTGCGAGGGCGTTGCGCACGGCGCCGATGTCGTCCGCCGCCGAGAGGGCCAGGCCGTTGGGCCAGCCGGCGGCGCGGGTCTCGGACAGCAGGGTCAGCCCGGAACCGTCGGGCAGGTGGACGTCGGCAACGCAGATGTCACGCGGGTTGCCGATACGGGGGCGGGCCTCCGCGATGGACGACGCCTCGATGACGTCTCGCACGCCGAGTGCCCACAAATGACGGGTCACGGTGGAGCGGACGCGCGGGTCGGCCACGACGACCATGGCCGTCGGCTTGTTCGGGCGGTAGGCGACCAGGCTTGCGGGCTGCTCGAGGAGAACGGACACCAGGCCTCCTGGGAAGGTGCGGGACACAGCCGGCTCGGGGAAAAGCCGGGGCGAACCGTGTTTGAAGGGTCACAGACCTCTTCGGCAGCCCACCCGTCCGCCTTTAGGGGAAGATCACGATTTGGTGAGTAACAATTGGGGCAATTCGGACGGGCGATCGATCATCCTACGAGCGCCCCCCTGCGATCGGGCACACGCGCCCCCGCACTCCGGCGCCGCCGGACCGGCACGCGGCCGTCGGATCGTACGGCGCCCACGAGGGCCCTCAGGTACGGCTGCGGACGCCCCGGACGGCTACGGGTGCTGCGGACCACGCCGCTGCGGCAGCGACACCACACCCGCCGACTGCGAGCCCGCGCCGCCGTCCAGCGGTCCCGGAACCGACGGCGGCAGCCCCGCGATCTGGCACAGCAGGTCGCACCAGGCCGCCAGGTGCCCCGCCGCGTCCGGCGCGCCGCCCCGCCCCTCGCGCGGCGTCCAGGACGCGCGGATCTCGATCTGCGTCGCCGGGCGGCGCTCCGCGAGTCCACCGAAGTAGTGAGACCCCGCACGGGTGACGGTGCCGCTCGGCTCCCCGTACGCCAGCCCCCGCGCCTCCAGCGCACCCGTCAGCCACGACCAGCACACCTCCGGCAGCAGCGGATCGGCGGCCATCTCCGGCTCCAGCTCGGCGCGCACCAGCGTCACCAGCCGGAAGGTGCCCTGCCAGGCGTCGTGCCCCGCAGGGTCGTGCAGCAGCACCAGCCGCCCGTCCGCCAGGTCCTCCTCGCCCTCGACGACCGCCGCCTCCAGGGCGTACGCGTACGGGGCCAGCCGCTGCGGCGGGCGCGTCGGCTCGGCCTCGACCTCCGGCCGGACGCGCGCCGTGCGCAGGGCGTCGACCGCCAGCGCGAAGGCGGGCGGCACGCCCTCGGGGCCCTCGGAGTGAGCGGGGTGATCGGAGAACTGTCCCTGAGCCGCAGCCATGCGGGGAAGAGTAGGCGGAAGGAGCCCTTCGCGCAGGGAGGGACACCCTCACCGGCGAAGCGGCTTGCGCGCGCGTGCGAAGATTCTGGGCGTGAGTGCCATCGACAGCCCCTCGGGCCAGCAGCCGCAGACCTACGATTCCGCCTTCCTCAAGGCGTGCAGGCGCGAACCCGTGCCGCACACGCCGGTGTGGTTCATGCGCCAGGCGGGTCGCTCGCTGCCCGAGTACCTGAAGGTGCGCGAGGGCATCCCGATGCTCGAGTCCTGCATGCGGCCCGAGCTCGTCACCGAGATCACCCTCCAGCCGGTCCGCCGCCACAAGGTCGACGCCGCGATCTACTTCAGCGACATCGTCGTCCCCCTCAAGGCCATCGGCATCGACCTCGACATCAAGCCCGGCGTCGGCCCGGTCGTCGCAGAACCGATCCGCCGCCGCGAGGACCTCGCCCGGCTGCGCGACCTCACCCCGGACGACGTCGCGTACGTCACCGAGGCCATCTCGATGCTCACCGGCGAGCTCGGCGCCACCCCGCTGATCGGCTTCGCGGGCGCGCCCTTCACCCTCGCGAGCTACCTCGTCGAGGGCGGCCCGTCGCGCAACCACGAGCACACCAAGGCGCTCATGTACGGCGACCCCGAGCTGTGGGCCGACCTGCTGGACCGGCTCGCCGACATCACCGCCGCCTTCCTCAAGGTCCAGATCGAGGCCGGCGCCTCCGCCGTCCAGCTCTTCGACTCCTGGGTCGGCGCCCTCGCCCCCGCCGACTACCGCCGCTCGGTCATGCCCGCCTCCACCAAGGTCTTCGACGCCGTCGCGTCGTACGGCGTGCCGCGCATCCACTTCGGCGTCGGCACCGGCGAGCTCCTCGGCCTCATGGGCGAGGCGGGCGCCGACGTCGTCGGCGTCGACTGGCGCGTCCCGCTGGACGAGGCGGCCCGCCGCGTCGGCCCCGGCAAGGCGCTCCAGGGCAACCTCGACCCGGCGGTCCTCTTCTCCACCCCCGAGGCGGTCGAGGCGAAGACCCGCGAGGTGCTGGACGCCGCCGCCGGCCTGGAGGGACACGTCTTCAACCTCGGCCACGGCGTCCTGCCCACCACCGACCCGGACGCCCTGACGCGCCTGGTCGACTACGTCCACACGCAGACCGCGCGCTGAGTAACGGCTAACCCGCCGCCCGCACTGCCGCCACGGCCTTGCGGGCGGCGACCTGGACCGGGTCCCACACCGGCGAGAACGGCGGGGCGTACCCCAGGTCCAGGGCGGCGACCTGCTCCACCGTCATGCGGGCGGTCAGCGCCACCGCCGCGATGTCCACGCGCTTCGCGGCGCCCTCGCGGCCGACGATCTGGACGCCCAGGAGCCGGCCCGTGCGGCGCTCGGCGAGCATCTTCACCGTCATCGGGGCCGCGCCGGGGTAGTACCCGGCGCGGCTCGTCGACTCGACCGTCACCGTGACGAACCGCAGCCCCACCGCCTCCGCGTCCCGCTCGCGCAGGCCCGTGCGGGCGATCTCCAGCGAGCACACCTTGCTCACCGCCGTACCGACGACACCCGGGAACGTGCCGTAGCCGCCCGCCACGTTCGCCCCGATGACCTGGCCGTGCTTGTTGGCGTGGGTGCCGAGCGCGATGTGCCGCTCGCGGCCGGAGACCAGGTCCAGCACCTCCACGCAGTCGCCGCCCGCCCAGATGTTCCCCCGGCCGCGCACCCGCATCGACAGGTCGGTCAGCAGCCCGCCGTACGCGCCGAGCGGCAGCCCCGCCGCCCGCGCGAGGGCGGTCTCCGGCTCCACGCCCATGCCGAGCACGACGACGTCCGCCGGGTACTCGGCGTCCTCGGTCGCCACCGCCCGGACCCTCCCGTCGTCGCCGGTGAGGATCTTCGTGACCTCCGCGCCGCCGACCGTGGTGATGCCGAGGCCGTCCATCGCCTCGTGCACCAGCCGCCCCATGTCGGGGTCGAGCGTCGACATCGGCTGCTCGCCCCGGTTGAGCACCGTCACCTCGTAGCCCCGGTTGAGGAGCGCCTCCGCCATCTCCACGCCGATGTACCCGGCGCCGACCACGACGGCCCGCCGACCCGGCGTGCCGTTCAGCGCCGTCAGCGTGTCCAGCAGCGCCTGCCCGTCGTCGAGGGTCTGCACGCCGTGCACGCCCGGAGCGTCGACACCCGGCAGCGGGGGCCGCACCGGGCGGGCGCCGGTCGCGATCACCAGCTTGTCGTACGCCTCCCACGCCTCGGTGCCCGACTCCAGGTCCCGCACCCGTACGCGCCCGCCGTCGGCGTCCAGCTCGGTCACCTCGCGGCGCAGCCGCACGTCGATGCCGCGCGCCCGGTGCTCCTCGGGACCGCGCGCGATGAGCCGGTCGCGGTCGTCGACGTCGCCGCCGACCCAGTACGGAATGCCGCACGCCGAGTACGAGGTGAAGTGGCCGCGTTCGAAGGCGACGATCTCCAGCTCGTCCGGGTCCTTGAGCCTGCGGGCCTGCGACGCGGCGGACATGCCCGCCGCGTCGCCGCCGATGATGACCAGTCGCTCGCGTCGTCCCATGCGGACACGCTACGACGCCGAGGTGTCCGGCTCCTCGCGCTTCGGCGGCTTCCGCAGCCTCGGCCGCACCAGCCACCGCCATGCCGCGTACGCCACCAGCAGCAGCGCGAGCCACGGCGCCACCGCCGCCAGCACGATCACCGCCCACGTCAGGGCCGTCACCAGCGCGTTCCATCCCCCGCTCAGCGCGTCCAGGAAACCGGGGCCGCCGTCGTCCTTCTCCCGCGCCGGGGCCTGGCGCTCGGTGAGCTCCAGCGTGATCGTGGCCATGGTCGTCCGGTCCTTCAGCGACGCCTGCTGGGACAGCAGCGACTCCAGGTCCGCCTGACGGCGGCTCAACTCGCTCTCCAGCGTGACGACGTCCTCCAGCTCGGTCGCCTCGTCCATGAGCGCGCGCACCCGCGCGACGCTCGCCCGCTGCGTGGCGATCCGGCTCTCCACGTCGACCACCTGCTCGGTGACGTCCTTGGCCTCGGCCTTGCGGGACAGCAGCTTCCCGCCGCCCGCCAGCTCCACGAGGACGGAGTCGTACGCGGCCTGCGGCACGCGCAGCACGATCCGGGAGGTCACGTGGTCGTCGTCGACGCGCTCGGTCGTCTCGTTCGCCACGTGCCCGCCCGCCCCGGACGCGGCGGTACGGGCCTTGGCCAGCGCCTTGCCCGCGTCCGCGACCTCCACCACCAGCTCGGCGGTGCGGATGACGTGCTGCTGCTGCGCGGCCGGCCGGGTGTCCGGCTTCTGCGGGGCCTTGGCGCCGGACTCCGCGGGCTTCTCGGCCGTATAACCCTGGCCCCCCTCGTCGCGGGCCACGCCCTTGGACGCGGCGCTCCCACTGTCTTCGCCTCCGGCGCCGCAGCCGGCCAGCGCGAGCGAGGCGCAGATCAGCACCGCGACCGCGACGGAGTGTCGTCGTGTACGCAAGGTCCCCCCAGGTTGCGTGATGAGTGGTGTCCCTTCGACGTACGGGACGCCTGCGCCGGTTGCCTCCACGGCGCACGAAACGGCTTACGAACCGGTCACGGTCGGGACTCGGAACGGCGTTTGACATAGTTGAACCATGAACGCGGACACACTTCACGGTGGCTCCGGCGGCCCGGGCGGCTCCCACGTGGTCGTCATCGGCGGCGGCATCGCCGGTCTCGCCGCCGCCCACCGGCTGGCCCGCGCCGGCCGGCGCGTGACGCTGCTGGAGGCCACCGGCCGGCTCGGCGGCAAGCTCCACGCGGGCGAGATCGCGGGCGCCCCCGTCGACCTGGGCGCCGAGTCGATGCTGGCCCGCCGCCCCGAGGCGATCGACCTCGCCCGCGCCGTCGGCCTCGGCGACCGGCTCCAGCCGCCCGCCACCGCCACCGCCGCCGTGTGGACCCGCGACGCCCTGCGCCCCATGCCCAAGGGCCACGTCATGGGCGTCCCCGGCGACGCCGCCGCCCTCGCCGGGCTGCTGACCCCCGAGGGCCTCGCCCGCATCGAGCGAGAGCGCGACCTGCCGCCCGCCGACCCCGACGCGCTCGGCGACGACGTCGCCGTCGGCGCGTACGTCGCCGAACGCCTCGGCCGCGAGGTCGTCGACCGGCTCGTCGAACCGCTCCTCGGCGGGGTGTACGCGGGCGACGCGTACCGCATCTCCCTGCGCGCCGCCGTCCCGAAGCTCTTCGAGGCCGCGCGCGCCCACCACACCCTCACCGAGGCCGTACGCGCCGTCCAGAGCGCCGCCGGGCAGCAGACCGGCCCCGCCTTCATGGGCATCGCGGGCGGCATCGGCACGCTCCCCGGCGCCGTGGCCGCCGCGATCACCGCCCACGGCGGCGAGGTTCTCACCGACACCCCGGTGCACGCCCTGACCCGCGCGGCGAGCGGGGGCTGGCGCGTCCGCACCGACCGGCGCGTCCTCGACGCCGACGCCGTCGTCCTCGCCACCCCCGGCTGGTCCGCCTCCGAGCTGCTCGCCGCCGAGTCCCCGGCCGCCGCGGCCGAGCTCGCCACCGTCGAGTACGCGTCGATGGCCCTGGTCACCCTCGCCTTCCGGCGTACCGAAGCGGAAGCCGCCCTGCCCGCCGGCTCCGGCTTCCTCGTCCCGCCCGTCGACGGGCGCACCATCAAGGCGTCCACCTTCTCCACCCGTAAGTGGAAGTGGACCGACGAGGGCGCCGGCGACCTGGTGGTGCTGCGCACCTCCGTCGGCCGCTACGGCGAGGAGGAGCACCTGGAGCGCGACGACGCCGACCTCGTCGCCGCCTCGCTGAGCGACCTCGCCGCCGCCACCGGGCTGGCCGCGAAACCCGTCGCCACCGAGGTCACCCGCTGGATCGGCGGCCTGCCGCAGTACCCCGTCGGCCACCTCGCCCGGGTCGCGCGCATCCGCGACGCCGTCGCCAAGCTGCCCGCCCTGCGCGTCTGCGGAGCCGTGTACGACGGCGTCGGCATCCCCGCGACCATCGCGAGCGCGCACCGCGCGGCGGACGAGATCCTCGCCGCGACCCCCGCCACGCCGACCCTGGCGCAGGGCACCCTGAGTGACGAGCGAGAATAGCCGTATGAGTGCGCCCGAAAAGATCCCGAACGCCGGTAAGAAGGCGAAGGACCTCAACGAGGTCATCCGCTACACCCTGTGGTCCGTCTTCAAGCTGCGCGATGTGCTGCCCGAGAACAGGGCCGGCTACGCCGACGAGGTCCAGGAGCTGTTCGACCAGCTCGCCGCCAAGGACGTCACCGTGCGCGGCACGTACGACGTCTCCGGTCTGCGCGCCGACGCCGACCTGATGATCTGGTGGCACGCCGAGACCTCGGACGCGCTCCAGGAGGCGTACAACCTCTTCCGCCGCACCAGGCTGGGCCGCGCCCTGGAGCCGGTCTGGTCCAACATGGCGCTGCACCGCCCCGCCGAGTTCAACCGCTCGCACATCCCGGCGTTCCTCGCCGACGAGACGCCGCGCGACTACGTCTCGGTGTACCCCTTCGTCCGCTCGTACGACTGGTACCTGCTGCCCGACGAGGACCGGCGGCGCATGCTCGCCGACCACGGCAAGATGGCCCGCGGCTTCCCGGACGTGCGCGCCAACACCGTCGCCTCCTTCTCGCTCGGCGACTACGAGTGGATCCTGGCCTTCGAGGCCGACGAGCTGTACCGCATCGTCGACCTGATGCGCCACCTGCGCGGCTCCGAGGCGCGGATGCACGTCCGCGAGGAGGTCCCGTTCTACACCGGCCGCCGCAAGTCGGTGGCGGACCTGGTGGCGGGGCTGGCGTAAGCCCCGCGCCCCACAGACCCGGAAGATCAGACGGCGGGCGGTCGCGCCCGACGCTCCAGCGACACCGGGTCAGGCTCCCGGTGCGGCGCGCGTGACGCGCGCCGCACCGGCGTCCTCAGAAGGCTACGAGCTGGAGCCGCCACCGCAGCTCGATCCGCCGCTGCTTCCGCAACTCGATCCGCCACTGCTCCCGCAACTGGAGCTGCTGCCGCCGCTGCTTCCGCAGCTCGATCCGGTGGAGGAGCCGCAGCCGGAACCCGAGCCACAGCTCGAACGCCCGGGGTCGGAGCCTCCGCACCAGACGCCGCCCGGCGCACCGTCGGCGAGCAGCGCGGCCGACGACGAGCCGCTGCCCGAGCCGCCGCCCCCGTACATCCGGCCCACAGCGGTCAAGGGCCCTCGGAGGCCCGCATCCGGGACCGCCCGCACCCCGCGCAGCGCCACCAGATGTGCCGGGTCGCCGAGGTGGGCGTGCCTCCTGCCGTACGCGGTGAGGGCCGCGCGGCCCTCACGCGTGCCGAGCGCGGCGGCGAGGCGCCCGCACCAGAGGGCGACGACACCGCCGACGGCGAGGGCCGGGCCCACCGTGACGATGAGCGGCAACGGCGGGTCATCCTCCACCAGGCTCCACATCAGCTGCACCAGGGTCACGGGAATGCCCGCGAGGAGCAGCAGCAGGCAGACCATCCCCTGGGCGAAGCTCCACCTGCGCCACAGGCGCCCGCTGCCCGGCGGCATGAGCAGGCCCCGGGCGGCCAGATCGTTCCCCACCTCCTGCACCACCGGGTGGCGCATGGCGGCCGACCGCACCAGGTACAGCGCGCTGCTGGGCGCCGCCTGGTAGGCGTCGATCACGGCGCGCTCGATCGCGTCGCGCGGCACCGGACGCGGTACGGCGACGACGCCGGGCCCGGCGACGACGAGGCGCCCGTCCGCGTGGAGCGCGGCGATCGCGGCGTCCACGACGCGGGCGGGCCCGCCGCTCAGGAAGGCGGCCTCCGCCCAGTCGTGGACGTCTCCCGTGGAGCCGCGCGGCCGGGAGGCGAGGGTGCCCCACAGGAGCACCGCGGAGGAGACCAGGACGCCCGCGACGATCACGAGGGCGATGGTGGCCACGGCGCTCACCGCCGGGCCAGCAGGGACCGGACGAGGCGGGTGACGCGCCCCGGTGGCCGTGCCCCGGCGCGCTCCTTCCACCACAGGGTCAGCCGCCGCCGCTCGGCGGGGTCGGCGGGCTCGCCGGTCGCGAGCAGGTGCTCGACAAAGTCGAGCGCGTCGCGCCGGTAGCCCCCGCGCATCGGCCGGGCCAGGGCGTACGCGACGAAGGCGGCGCGGTAGCCGTCGCCGAGGATCTCCGGCACCTCCGGCGCGGTCTTGGCCACCACCCGGGCCCGCTTGGCCGCCAGCGCCCGGCTCTGCACCCGCACCCGCGCCCGGTCGAACCCCTCGGGCACGGGCGTCCCGGCGACGAGCGCGGACAGCAGGGCGGTCTGCGAGACCCACAGCCGCTCGCGCGCGCCGGCCGTGGAACCGCCCGTGCGGGGGCGGGGCACGGCGGCGGCGGGGACGCCGAGCCCCCGACCCGGGCCCGCACCGGCGCCCGCGCCCGTACCAGTGCCCACGCCCGCGCCCACGGGTATCGCCGCCCGCCGTGGCACCGCGCTCGCCGCGAGGCTCACCGTCTCCCGTATCGCCGTCAGCTCCGCGGCCAGCTCCGCCGCCGACGGGAAGTCGTCGTCGCGCTCCAGCAGCACGCCCGGCGGCGAGACGCGGGAGGACAGGTCCGCGAGGATGTCGAGGACCGGGCGGGGGACCGGGTGGGCGTGCGTGTCGTGCCAGACGCCGTCCTGTTCGACGCCGCCCGCGACGTGGACGTACGCGATCGCCTCGACCGGGAGCTCGTCCAGGGCCTTCGCGGGGTCTTCGCCGCGGTTGACGTGGTTCGTGTGGAGGTTGGCCACGTCGATCAGGAGCCGCACCCCCGTGCGGGCGACCAGCTCCGCCAGGAACTGGCCCTCCGTCAGCTCCTCGCCGGGCCAGGAGACGAGCGCCGCGATGTTCTCCAGCGCCAGCGGCACCGGCAGCGCGTCCTGCGCGATGCGGACGTTCTCGCACAGCACGTCCAGCGCGTCCCAGGTGCGGGGCACCGGCAGCAGGTGCCCCGCCTCCAGCGGCCCGGCGGGGCCCCCGGCCCGTACGAAGGCGATGTGCTCCGTGACCAGCGGCGCGCCCAGCGCCTCCGCCGTGGCGGCGAGGGCCGCCAGCCGCTCCGGGTCCGGGCGGTCGGCGCCGCCCAGGCCGAGGGACACGCCGTGCGGGACGACCGTGACGCCGCGCTCGCGCAGCCGCAGCAGCGGGTCGGGGAGGTGGTCGGCGCAGACGTTCTCGGCGACCACCTCCACCCAGTCCGCACCGGGCAGCCCCGCCACCGCGTCCGCGATCTCCGGACGCCAGCCGATGCCCGTACCCAGCCTCGGTTCCGTCATGCCCCTGTCCCCCTCCGTCACGTCGTGGAGGGGTGATGGCCCCGGCGCACAGTGATCAATCCGCCTCGGGGGACGTTCAGAGGTTGATTTGAGCTTCGGCCCCCGAGGTCATCAGGGGCGGTTGGTGTTGATCGCCGTCGGCGGGCCGGGCTGCGTCGAGGGCCGGGAGGTGAACCGCTGGTCTCCCGAGGGCACGGCGGGCGACGGCGCCGGCGGCAGGTTGCCGTTGGGCGCCGGGGGACCGGACGGGCTCGCGGTGGCCCGCCCCGCCGCCTCGTTGGCGATCGCGTCGAAGTCGACCATGCCGGTCGCCTCCAGCATGGTGATGTGGTCCAGCACCGTCTGGTTGGCGTCGGTCGCCAGCTGCCGTATCAGCGTGTTACGGGTGGTGTGCCGCACCTGGGCCACCAGGGCGAAGACCTTGCCGTGCGCGTTGCGCAGCAGGTTGGCGAACTTCCGCTCGTACTCCTCGCCGCTCGCCGCCGACAGCTCCCGCAGCCACCCCTGCTGCTGCTCCGTGGGCTGGTTCGGCAGCTCTACGCCCAGCTTCGCCGCGACGTCCCGGGCGCGCTGGTCCAGATCCGTGTGGCCGACGACGAGATGGTCGCCGGCGTCCTTGATGGCCTCGCTGGGGGCGCGCTCGATCGCCTGCTGGCCGGCCGGCAGCTCCCACAGCCCGGCCAGCCGCACCTTCACCAGGAAGTCGCGGTCGGTCGCCGACAGCGGGCCCCACTGGGTGGCCACCGTCGACGCGTTGAGATTGGCCTCGCCGGTGCCGGAGCGGTCGGCGTACGACCAGACCGGGAACGCCAGCGCGCCGACCGTGGCGACCAGTGCCGCGATGATGAGTGCCGTGCCGTTGATGCGTCGCAACAACAAGGTGGAGCCTCCCGAACCGAATGGCATTACTGGGAGGTACGTATACCGGTGGTGCGACGTTCAGTTGACCCGTACGGAAAAGTCGGCGACGACCGTGCAGGAGCCGGGAGCGACCTCCGTGAAGCCGGCGTCCCGCACCACGGGCCGCCCGCTCGCGGTCAGTTCCGCCCATCGGGCGGGCTCCGCGGTCCGCACCGCGAGCGGGAAACCGGCCTCCCGCCACGCCTTGCGCTCCGCGTCGCCCAGGGCCCACCACAGCAGCTGCGCGCCGTGCCCCACCTGGGCCATCTCCTTGCCGGTCGACATCCGCAGTTCGGGGTTGAGCCAGAGCACCGCCTGCCCCGGCCGGACGTCCGGCAACGCGCCGGCGTCGTCCAGTTCGGTGCCGGAGACCTGGAGCTTGGCCAGCTCCTTGGGCCAGCCGTCCACCGGTACGGGCGGGAAGACCCGCACCTCCGCGGTGCCACCGGTGACCGTGATGCCCGGCAGCTGCGACGCCTTGCGCCACTCCGCGCCGCGCGCCCGGCGCACCACCTTGCGGATCCGCGCGTCCTCCCAGTCCCGCACGGCCTGTGCCCATACTCCGTCGCCGAGCGACCGGTCGTCGGAGAGCATCACGACCACCGCGCGCGCCGCTGTCTCCAGGGCGTCGGTACGGGCCGGCGGGTCGTCCCGCTCGACGCGTACGACGAGGGGAAGGGCGAACTCGCGGGCTTCGGGGACTTCGGGCACCTCGGGGGCTTCAGCGCTGCTCACCCGGACAGTCTGCCAGCCGACCCGCAGGCCGATCTTGGCGGAGCAGGTGATTCCGGGACAGGATGACCGTATGAAGAGCGATCTTCTCGCGTCCGCCGACCGCGCCTCGGGAGAGGCGGCACCGCGCTGAACCTCCACGGAGTGGGCCGTCGTTACGGTCGGCCCGGCGGGCCCTGGGTGCTGCGCGGTGTCGACCTCGCGCTGGAGCCGGGCACCCTCGTACGCGTCGAGGGCACCAACGGCAGCGGCAAGTCGACCCTGCTGCGGCTGATCGCCGGTATCGACGCCCCGACCGAGGGCCGCGTCACCGGCCGCCCCCGGCGGACCGCGTACGTACCCGAACGCTTCCCGGCCGCGCTGCCGTTCACGGCGACCGGCTACCTCGTCCACCTCGGGCGCGTCCAGGGGCTCCGCCGGGCCGTGGCCGAGGCGCGGGCAGCCGCGTGGCTGGACCGCTTCGGCGCCGCGGCGCACGCCCGCACCCCGCTGCGCGACCTGTCCAAGGGCACGAGCCAGAAGGTCGCCGTGGCCCAGGCGCTGCTCGCCGAGCCCGGCCTGCTGGTCCTGGACGAGGCGTGGACCGGCCTCGACGCGGCGGCCCGCGCGGAGCTGGACCGCGCGGTGGGGGAGCGGGTCGCCGCGGGCGCGGCCGTGGTCTTCGTGGACCACGACCCGCGCCGCCTCGCGGGCCGGCCGGACGCGGTGTACGCCGTGCGGGGCGGCCGCCTCACCCGGTCCGCGGCCGTCCCGGCCGCGCGGGAGCCGCTGGTCCGGATCACCGCCTCGGGCGGGCGGCTGCCCGACTCCGCGCTGCCGGGCTCACCGGCGTACGACAGCGACGGCGGCGACGACGCGGGCGGCCGCGTGACGTTCACCGTCCCCGCCGCGCACTCCGACGCCCTGCTGCTGGAGCTGCTGAGAGCCCGTCCGCCGTGGCACATCCACGCGGTGGCCCCCGCGCCCGTCCCCGAGACCACCACCGGAACCGCCGCGCCATGACCGCACTCGTCCGCTACCACGCCGCCCTCCTGCTGCGCTCGCAGCGCTGGCTGCCGCCCGCCCTGCTGTATGCCGTCGTCACAGGCATCGGCGTGCGCGCCGGTGAGCCGGTGCTCGGCTCGCTCGGGTACGCGGCCGCGGGCCTGCTCCCGGTCACCGCCTGGCTGGTGCGGGTCTGCCTGAACCAGGAGCCCCCCGCCGCGCGGCACGTCACCGCCGCGGCGGCGGGCCGGGAGCGGGTCCACCTGGCCGCCCTCCTCGCCGCCACGGCGTGCGCGGGCCTGCTCGGCGCGGCCGGCACCCTGGTCGTGACCGCGATCAGCGCGCCGGTCGACGCCGGTCGCGAGGTCGCGGTGGACCGCCTCCCGGCCGCCTTGGCGGGCCTGCTCACGGCGGCGGTGTGCGTCCTGCTCGGCGCGGCCGTCGGCGCCCTCACCACCCGGCCGCTGATCCCGGCCCGGGCCTGGTCGATCGCCGCGGCGTCCCTCACCGCGCTGCTCGCCCTCGTCGCCGCCGGCTCTCCTGCCCGGTACGCCGTCACGGGCCTGGTCACGGGCTCCCTCAGCGGGACGGTCACGTACCCATGGCTGCCCCTCGCGGGCGCGGCGGCCCTGGCGGCGGCGGCAGCCGCCCTGGCGTGCCGGCTCACCGCGTGGCGCGAGTGAGTAGGCTCGTGTACATGGACGATCCGTACGACGACGCGTACTGCGAGACGGAGACCAAGCCGGCTTCCCCGGCCGCGGGCGACGGACCGTACGCCGCCTGCGTCCAGTGCCAGGAGCCGACCGAGTACCCGGAGTCGACCAAGGGCATCACGCTGTGCCCGGTCTGCGAGTGGCGCGAGGCCGAGCGCACCGCCTGCTCCGGCTAGTCGCCGGCCGCGCTGCGCGCCCCCGGTCCTACGCGGCGGCGCGGCGGTAGTTGCTGCCGTCCTTGGTACGGGTCAGCAGCCCCGCCACCACCAGGTGGCGGCGCAGGGCGGAGAAGTCCTCGTGGACGGTGAGCAGCGCGTCGTTGACCTCGCGCTCGCTGTAGCCGCGGTCCCGCTCGAACAGCGTTTCCGTGAGGTGGGTGAGGAGTTGCTCGCGGCGGGCCGCCTTGCGCGGGATGGCGGTCAGCCGGCCGCGCGAGAAGAGGGCGGCCACGCCGCCGTGTGTCGTGTCGGACATGGCCGGAAGCCTCGCAGTCGCCCCTGCGGCCGGGCAACGCCTTTTCGAGCGAGCCCTGTTCGCGCGAGCTCTGCTTGGCGACGGGTGTTCACCTGCCCATCAGCTCGGACACCTTCACGAAGCGGTAGCCGCGCCTGCGCAGCTCCGGCACGATCGTGCGGACCGCCTCCTCGGTCGCGGGCGCCGCGCTGCGCGTGCAGTGCAGCACCACCAGGGAGCCCGGCCGCACACCGGCGAGGACCTGCTCGGCGATCGCGTCCGGGTCGGTCGCGAAGGCGTCGCCGCCGACCACGTCCCACTGCACGGCCGTCACCCGCGCGGGCGCGAGGGCGCGCAGCGCGTCGTCGTCGTAGCAGCCGCCGGGGAAGCGGAAGTACGGCACGACGTTGCGCACGCCCGCCGCGCGGAAGGCGTCGAAGGCGCGGCGCACGTCGGCGGCCATGGCCCGCTCGTCGCCGGAGTCCAGGGCGGGGAGCCCGTAGCAGGGCGCCTTGAAGGCGTAGTGGCTGTAGGAGTGGTTGGCGACCTCGAAGCGCGGGTCGCCGCCGATGGCCTTCGCCTGGTCGGGGTACTGCTCGGCCCAGCGGCCCGTCATGAAGATCGTCGCGTCGACCTCCAGCCGCTTGAGCGTGGCGATCAGCTCCGGGTTGTCGAACCGCTCGCCGCGCGCGGCCCGCGGCCCCTGGCCGGCCGTCATGTCGGCGTCGAAGGTCAGGGCGACCGTCTTCCCGGCCCTGGCGGGGCCCCGGGTGAACACGGGCGTGAGGCCGCCGGGCCCGGGCGCCATCGTCGGCGGCGTACGGGGCGCGACGCGCGCGGGGGAGGGGGAGGGGCTCGGTGACGCGGTGACCCGCGCGGGGGTGTGTGCGACGCCGGAGCCGCCGCTCCCGCCGCAGCCGGTCAGGGCGGCGGCGAGTGCGGCGGCGAGAGCGGTCAGCCGCGGCGGCTTCCGGACAGCACACGGTACAGATCTGATCACATAGTGAAACTATATGATTATCGTGCGTGCGCGGCGGAGGCCTGCGGCCGTGTCACCGCCACGGCCCGGTCACGGCGAACGTCGTCCCCGGTGAGTAGCAGTTCACGTACATCGTCCCGCCGTCCGGCGAGAAGGTGACGCCCGCGAACTCACCCCACTCCGGCGCCTCCGGCGTACCGATGTTCTGCGCGTTGCGCGCCATCGGGTACACCTCGCCGTGCTTGGTCAGCCCGTACACGTGCTGCCCGCCGTCGCCGTCCTCGCACACCATCAGCCCGCCGCTCGGCGCCAGGCAGATGTTGTCGGGCGACTCGCCCGGCAGCTGGAGGTCGGTGCTCGGCCCGAAGACGACGACCAGCGTGAGCCGGCGCCGGTGGGGCTCGTACTTCCACACCTGGCCGTAGTGGTCGGCCGCCGAGCCCTGCGAGGCGCGCGCGAAGCTGGACACGAAGTAGACGGATCGGCCGCCCCAGTAACACCCCTCCAGCTTCTGGGCGTGCGTGATGCCCGCGCGCCCGAAGTCCTGGATCCGGATGGGGGTCTCGCGCGCCTGCGGGTCCGGTACGGGCACCCACTCGATGCCCTCGAACACCGCCCCGGTCTCCTGGATCGCGGACAGGTCCGGCACGCCCGGCACCCGCATCGCCTCCAGCTCGCCGCCCGCGCGCAGCGAACCGGTGCCGCCGAGCGGCTTGTCGGGCAGGAAGCGGTAGAAGAGGCCGAACGGCTGCTGGAAGGCGTCCTCCGTCTCGTACACGATCCCGCTGTACGGGTCGACGGCGATCGCCTCGTGCTGGAAGCGGCCCATCGCGGTCAGCGGGACGGCCCCGGTGCGCCGGGGGTCGACGGGGTCGACCTCGAAGATGAAGCCGTGGTCCTTGGTGTAGCCGTTGGTGCCCGCCTTGCTCTCGTTCTCCTCGCAGGTGAGCCAGGTGTTCCAGGGGGTGGGGCCACCCGCGCAGTTGACGGCGGTGCCGGCGACGCCGACGCGCTCGCCGAGGACGTTGTTGCGCGCGTCCAGCTCTATGACCGTGCAGCCGCCCCGCGCCCCCGGGTCGTAGGTCAGTCCCCCTATCGTCGGCACCGGGGCCCTGCCGCTGTGGCTGTTCTCGTGGTTGCGGACGAGGAGGACCCGGCCGCGCGGGCCGCGGAAGGCGCCCATGCCGTCGGGGTTGCTCGGCACCCGGCCCTCGGAGCCGAGGGGGCCGCCCTCGCGGGAGAGGACCTTGTAGCGGAAGCCCTTCGGCAGGTCGAGCAGGCCGGCGGGATCGGGGACGAGCGGGCCGTATCCGGCGTGGCCGCCGCGGGCGGCGGCCGTGCCCGCGAAGAGCTCGGAGAGGGCACCGGTGAAGGCGATACCGGCGACGGAGGCGCCGGTGCGGGCGAGGATCTGACGTCGTGTCGCGGACATGAGGCAACAACTCCCTGCTGGCGTCAGGGGAATCCCTGCTGGAGAGGGGATGTGACGTGACCCGCACGTGTGTATCACGCGGTCTGGTGACACGTGAACACTCTCGACGGTGCGGACTGGGCCGAGCGCGCCGACCATGCGGGTCACGTTGCCTCGCTCGTACGACGAGCGTGGGACGGAGTCGAGGCGTCAGGCGAGCTTCGCCGTGAGGGTGATCTCCGTACCCGTGAGCGCCTGGCTGACCGGGCAGCCCGCCTTGGCGTCCTCGGCGGCCTTGACGAACCCGGCCTCGTCCAGGCCCGGCACCTCGCCCTCCACCGTGAGGTGGATGCCCGTGATGCCCTTGCCGGGCTGGAAGGTCACGTCGGCCTGGGTGTTGAGGCGGGTGGGAGGGTTGCCCGCCTTGGTGAGGGAGCCGGAGAGGAACATCGAGAAGCAGCTGGAGTGGGCGGCCGCGATGAGCTCCTCCGGGCTCGTCTTGCCGTTCGGCTCCTCGGCGCGGGCCGGCCAGGAGACCGGGTAGCTGCCGATGCCCGACGAGTCGAGGGACACGGTGCCCGTGCCCTCGGTGAGGTTGCCTTCCCAGACGGTGTGCGCGTGACGCGTGGTGGCCATGTGGGTTCCCTTCGGAAGGACGGTCCCGACGAGGGCCTGTCTTCCGGATCTCGCCGGGCGCGCGTGCCCGGCGAGATCCGAAAGACAGGCCCTTGCCCCAAACCTACTGCTCCACCAACCTCTTCGCGTCGCGCGCCAGCGCGGTGAGCCGCGAGATCGCCCGGAAGTACTTCTTGCGGTACCCGCCGTTCAGCATCTCGTCACTGAACAGCTTGTCGAACGGCATCCCGGAGGCGAGGACCGGCACCTCCCGGTCGTACAGCCGGTCGGCCAGGACGACCAGGCGCAGCGCCGTCGACTGGTCCGGCACCGGCTCCACGCCGGTCAGGCAGACCGCCGCGACGCCGTCGGTCAGCGCCCCGTACCGGCTCGGGTGGACCCGGGCCAGGTGCTCCAGCAGCCGCGGGAAGGAGTCGAGCGACGCACCGGGCGTGGCGTGCGCCGCCTTCGCCACCTGCTCGTCGGCGTACGGCGGCGGGGCCTCGGGCAGCCCGCGGTGGCGGTAGTCCTCACCGTCGATGCGCAGCGGACGGAAGTGGGCGGACAGGCCCTGGATCTCGCGCAGGAAGTCGGCGGCGGCGAACCGGCCCTCGCCGAGCTTGCCCGGCAGCGTGTTGGACGTGGCGGCCAGCGCCACCCCCGCGTCCACCAGCTTGCCGAGGAGCGTCGACACGAGCACGGTGTCGCCCGGGTCGTCCAGCTCGAACTCGTCGATGCACAGCAGCCGGTGCCCGCTGAGCGTGGCGACGGTCTGCTGGAAGCCCAGCGCGCCCACCAGGTTGGTCAGCTCCACGAACGTGCCGAACGCCTTGAGCGACGGCTCCGCCGGAGTGGCGTGCCACAGCGAGGCCAGCAGGTGCGTCTTGCCGACGCCGTACCCGCCGTCCAGGTACACCCCGCGCGGCGCGGCGGGGGCGGCCGGCTTCCGCTGGAACCAGCGGCGGCGCCCGGCGCCGGACGCGTGCGCGCCGCCGAGCCCGGCCGCGAAGGAGCTCAGGACCTCGACCGCCTGGGTCTGGCTGGGCTGGTTCGGGTCGGGGATGTACGTGTCGAAGCGCACCGCGTCGAACCGCGGCGGCGGCACCATCTCGGCGACCAGCCGCTCGGCGGGGACGTGCGGCTCGCGGGCGCACAGGGACAGCGGGGCCGGGGCCGCTTCGGTGGTCATGGCACGGGGGGCACTGGTGGACACGTTTCCCACTCTAAGCGCCGTGTCAGACTGCACGGCATGCGACGCCTGTTCCCTGTGACCGACCCGACACCCGTGGCGGCCGAGGGCCGCGAGTGGTCCCTCGACGAGCTG
This sequence comes from Streptomyces sp. NPDC093546, assembly GCF_044765045.1. Taxonomy (NCBI): domain Bacteria; kingdom Bacillati; phylum Actinomycetota; class Actinomycetes; order Kitasatosporales; family Streptomycetaceae; genus Streptomyces; species Streptomyces sp. NPDC093546. The sequence continues at coordinate 186,094 of NZ_JBIWJG010000008.1, forward strand.
GCCGAGGCCTACGCGTACCCGGACCCCCAGCCCGATCCGTCCCCGGGAGGGCGGTCGTGGCTGCGCGCCAACATGGTGTCCTCCCTGGACGGGGCCGCCCAGCACGACGGCCGCTCCGAGCCCATCTCCTCCGCCGCCGACATGCGGATCTTCGGCACCCTGCGGGCGCTCGCCGACGTGGTGGTCGTGGGCGCCGAGACCGTACGCGCGGAGGGCTACCGCCCGGCACGCGCGCGGGAGGCCTTCGCGGCGCGCCGGGAGGCGGCCGGACAGGGGCCGGCGCCCGCGATCGCGGTGGTCAGCGCCTCCCTGGAGCTGGACTTCTCGGCTCCGCTCTTCACCCAGCCGCTCGTGCCGACGCTGCTGCTCACCGGGGCGGGGGCGCCACCGGAGCGGGTGCGGGAGGCCGAGCGGGCGGGCGCCGAGGTGATCGTCGCGGGCGACGGGACGGGCGTGGAGCCCGTGCGCGCCGTACGGGCTCTCGCCGATCGCGGGCTGACCCGCCAGCTCACGGAGGGCGGGCCGCGGCTGCTCGGGCAGCTGGTGGCGGCCGGGGTGCTGGACGAGCTGTGCCTGACGGTCTCGCCGATGCTCACCGCGGGGAACGCGCAGCGCATCGCGGGCGGGCCGGCGCTGGCGGTGCCGGAACGATTCGCGCTCGACTCGATCCTGGAGGAGGACGGGTTCCTCTTCACCCGGTACCGGCGCACCCCGTAGGCCGCCCGTAAACCCTCGGAGTCAATGAGCGGAATAGGTCGTTCCGGTTCGCTCCGGGTGGGCACACTAATCTCGCAGTCCCCGTGCGGGCACGGGGAAGGATGGTTTCCGCAGAAGGGCTCCGAGGTGTTCACAAGCGTTCTCATGATCGAAAAGCCGCTGTCCCGGGTGGACGTGGATTTCGTCACGGACCTGCACGGAGACGAGGGCGCTTCCTTCATCGTGCTGATGCAGCCCCGCGGCGACCAGTCCGTCGTCCTGCTCCGGGCCATCGACGACGTCGCCATGGGCGAACTGAAGGAAGCCGTCCGCGAGGGCAAGGAGCCCGAGGGCAGAGCCGCCGAGCTGCCTGCCCGGGCGGCCCTGGAGCACTCGCTCCAGGCGCTGCGCGACGCGGGCTGCGAAGCCGTGGGCGAGGTGGTCGAGGACCACCCCCTGGACAAGCTGAAGGCCGTCGTGGAGGAGGCGCAGGCGGACGAGGTCATCGTGCTGACCGCACCCCACTACGTGGAGGAGTTCTTCCACCGCGACTGGGCGTCCCGCGCCCGTCACAAGGTCGGCGTACCGGTGCTCAAGCTGTTCGCGCACAACGACGAGGCGCCGACCGAATAGGCTGGGGCCGCTCACGTACCGCCACACCCCGGGGAGACACACGCATGGCACCCGCCATCCCTGCCGCCGCTGCCGCGATTCCCGCAGCCATGGAACGGCCGCACTTCATCGGCATCGGCGGCGCCGGAATGTCGGGCATCGCCAAGATCCTCGCCCAGCGCGGGGCGAAGGTCGCCGGCAGCGACGCGCGCGACTCCGAGACCGCCGCCGCCCTGCGGGCGCTCGGTGCGACCGTCCACATCGGGCACGCCGCCGAGCACGTCGCCGACGACACCACCTGCGTCGTTGTCTCCAGCGCCATCCGCGCCGACAACCCGGAGCTGGCCCGCGCCACCGAGCTCGCCCTCCCCGTCGTCCACCGCTCCGACGCGCTCGCCGCCCTCATGACCGGCCTGCGCGCGATCGCGGTGGCCGGCACGCACGGCAAGACCACGACCACGTCGATGCTCGCCGTCGCCCTCACCGAGCTCGGCCTCGACCCGTCGTACGCCATCGGCGGCGACCTCGACGGGCCGGGCACCAACGCGCTCCACGGCGACGGCACGATCTTCGTCGCCGAGGCCGACGAGAGCGACCGCAGCTTCCAGAAGTACGACCCCGAGGTCGCGATCGTCCTCAACGTCGAGCTCGACCACCACGCGAACTACGCCTCCATGGACGAGATCTACGAGTCCTTCGAGGCCTTCGTCGCCAAGATCCACCCCGGCGGCGCCCTGGTCGTCGGCGAGCACGCCGGCGCCCGCGAGCTGGCGGCCCGGGTCTCCGGCCGGGCGGACCTGCACGTGGTGACCGTGGGCGAGGCGGAGCACTCCGACGTCTGGATCCGCCGGATCACCCCCAAGGGCATGACCAGCGAGGTCGCCGTGGTCCTCCCGGACCGCCACGACGAGATCGTCTTCACCGTCTCGGTGCCCGGCCGCCACTACGCGCACAACGCCGCCGCGGCCCTCGCCGCCGGCGCCCGCCTCGGCATCGACCCGGCCGCCCTCGCCCAGGCCCTCACCGCGTACACCGGCGTCGGCCGGCGTCTCCAGCTCAAGGGCGAGGCCGGGGGCGTCCAGGTCATCGACTCGTACGCGCACCACCCCACCGAGATGACCGCCGACCTCGAGGCGATGCGCGCCGCCGCCGGCTCCGAGCGCCGCCTGCTCGTCGTCTTCCAGCCGCACCTGTTCTCCCGCACGCAGGAGCTGGGCACCGAGATGGGCCGGGCGCTGGCGCTCGCCGACGCCTCCGTGGTCCTCGACATCTACCCGGCCCGCGAGGACCCCATCCCGGGCGTGACCAGCACCCTGATCATCGACGCGGCCCGCGCGGCGGACGCCGACGTCACGCACGTCGCCGACAAGGCCACCGTGCCGGACGTCGTCGCGGGAATGGCCCGCCCCGGCGACCTCGTTCTGACGATGGGCGCGGGCGACGTCACGGACCTCGGGCCGAGGATCCTGGACCGCATCGCCCGCAAGGCGAACTGAGGAGGGCCCGATGGCGTACGAGGTCGAGAAGCCGGACGAGCAGTGGCGTGCGGAGCTGTCCCCGGAGGAGTACCACGTCCTGCGCGAGGCCGGCACGGAACGCCCCTTCACCGGTGAGTACACCGACACCAAGACCAAGGGCGTCTACTCCTGCCGGGCCTGCGGCGCGGAGCTCTTCACCTCCGAGACGAAGTTCGCGTCGCACTGCGGCTGGCCGTCCTTCTACGACCCGAAGGACAGCGACGCCGTCGAACTGATCGAGGACCGCACGTTCGGCATGGTCCGCATCGAGGTCCGCTGCGCCCGCTGCGGCTCGCACCTCGGCCACGTCTTCGAGGGCGAGGGCTACCCGACCCCGACGGACCAGCGGTACTGCATCAACTCCATCTCGCTGCGGCTGGCCCCGGCCGAGGACTGAGCCCCCTCACGGCCGGGCGTCCGCGGGGTGGGCGAGGTCGTACGGCCGCGGGTAGGGGCCCGGGCGGTACGCGACGTAGCGGGCCTCGGCCGTCGGGTCCTCCTGGCGCGCGCGGGCGTTGAGCGCGCCGGGCGACGTGTCCCAGCGGCCGGTCGCCAGGCGGTGCTCCAGGGTGCGCAGGGCGCCGAGGATCTCGCCCGGGGTGAAGGTGCAGTGCCCGGGGCCGTCGACGTAGGCCTGGCCGAGCAGGGTGCCCGCGCCGGCCGCGGTGGCGGCCCGCCGGTAGGCGCTTGCCGACCGCACCGGGATCAGCGCGTCGCCGGTGGTGTGGACCGTGAGCTGGGGGTCGCTCAGCCGGCCCGTGAGGACGCTGGTGCGCCGCATCCACCGGACGGCCGGCGGGTCGGCGGAGACCCGGGGCGCGCGGGCCAGGGTGGACAGGTCGTCACGCAAGGACAGGCCCGCCCTCTTGTAGAGCTCCGTCACCTGCCGGTACGCGGGGGAGCGGTGGAGCACGGACGTGTAGTCGACGCCCGTGTTCCAGGAGGGGTTGCCGCCCGCCCGGCTCTCGGCCTCCTGCCGCCAGCTGAACGCGGGCAGTTCGAGGAGCCCCCTGACGGCCGCGTACTGGTTGGCCTGCTGGGCCTCCCAGTCGGTGGGCTCCGGCTCGGGCTGCGAGACGTCGTTGTGGCCGGGGATGTCGTGCAGGGCGGCGGCGAGCGCGATGCGGGCACGGCCCTCCGGGGTCCGCTGCGCGGCGGTGACCGCCGCGGTGAGCGCGCCGGCGGCGCTCCGCGCGGCCGCCTGGTCGGCGAAGCCGGTCAGCGGGATGTCCGCGCCGGGAGCGAGCAGCGCCTTCAGCGCGAACACCGGGTCCAGGGTGCTGTTCCAGTTGGCGACACCACCCTGGATGAGCCCGCACATGGACAGGGAGCCGTCGAAGCGCTCGGCGTGCCGCTCGGCGAGCCGCGTCGTGACCAGCCCGCCGTACGAAGTGCCCCAGGCGAGCGCTCGCCGGGCCGTTCCGAACTTCTCCGTGAAGAGGTCCAGTGTGGCGAGCTGATCGGGCACGGCCTCGGCCACGGCCCAGCCGTTCGTGGCGTACGAGGAGCCTATGAGCGCGTAGCCCCGGGCGAGCAGTGCGGTCCGCGTCTCCGGGCTCGGCGCGTTCTCGGCGGGGTTGGGCCATCCGGCGGCGCGGTAGCCGTGGCTGTAGAGGAGGACGGTGCCGTTCCAGGCGGCGGGCACGTCCATCACGTACGCGGCACCGGAGGGGAGCCGACCCTCGAGGCGGGTGTCCGGGGCTGCTTGCGATGCCTGTGAGACGGGCGCCGCCGGGAGGGCGGTCGCCGCGCACAGCGTGAGAGCGAGGACCGCGGTGCGGGCGCGGCTCCGGATACGGATGCGGTGGGGGGTGGGGAGGCTCAACGGGGTGTTCCTTCCGAGACCGGGGCGGCGGGTCGATGCGTGGGGGAGGCGTCCAGGGAGGCCGTGTGCGTCTCGCGCATGCGCCAGACGGCGAGTGCCGTGATCGCCGCGCCGCCGCACAGCAGCAGCGAGACCGGGGTGCTGCCGCCGCCGTAGACGGCGAGGAGGCTGCCGGCGATCAACGGTGAGAACCCGGCGCCCACCAGGGTCGCCGCCTGGTAGCCGAGGGAGGCGCCCGTGTAGCGGACGCGGGTGCCGAACATCTCGGTCAGCAGCGCGCCGAGCGGGCCGTACATCGTGGACTGGGCGACGCCGTGGCCCAGGGCGAGGGCAAGGATCAGCAGCCCCGGAGAGCCGGAGTCCACCAGGGCGAGCACGGGAAAGGCGAGCGCGGCCGAGGCCACGGCGCCGGCGAGGACCACGGGACGGCGGCCGACGCGGTCGGACAGGGCGGACGCGGCGGGCAGCACGGCCAGGGCCACGCAGGAGGCGACGGTCACGGCGGTGAGCACCTGCGGCCGGCTGTAGCCGTGGTCGACCGCGTACGAGATCATGAAGCCGGTCAGCAGCGACTGGGCCGTGAACGCGCCGATGCCGACGCAGGCGGCGCGCAGCACGGGCGCCGGCCGGCGCAGCAGCTCCACGACCGGCGGCCGGTCGAGCGGTTCCCTTCTCACCTGCTCGAACAGGGGGCTCTCCGCGACCTTCAGGCGCACGAACAGGCCGACGGCCAGCAGTACGACGCTCAGCAGGAACGGCAGCCGCCAGCCCCAGGAGCGGAAGTCGTCGTCGGGGAGGGCCGAGACCAGCGTGACGACCCCGGCCGAGAGCACGGAGCCGAGCGGCGCGCCCAGCTGGGTGAAGCTCGACCACAACCCGCGGCGCGAACCGTGGGCGCCCCGGGCGTGTTCGGCGTGCTCGACGACCATCAGCGTCGCGCCGCCCCACTCGCCGCCGATCGCGATGCCCTGCACGACGCGCAGCGCCACCAGCAGCACGGGCGCCCACACGCCGATCGCGTCGTACGTCGGCAGCAGGCCGATCAGGAAGCTGCAGCCGCCCATCAGGACCATGGTCAGCAGCATCATCGACTTGCGGCCGATCCGGTCGCCGAAGTGGCCGAAGACCACGCCGCCCAGCGGGCGGGCCAGGTAGCCCGCGGCGAAGGTGCCGAAGGCCGCGATGGTGCCGACCGCAGGGTCGGCGTCGGGGAAGAACAGGTCGCCGAAGACGAGCGCGGCGACGGTGCCGTACACGAGGAAGTCGTAGAACTCGACTGCCGTGCCGAGGAGTCCGGAGAGTGCGACGCGACGCAACTGCTTCGCGTCCGGGCCGGGTCGACGGGCGGAAGGGGCGCTTGCGGAAGGTCGACTGGCGGATGGGCGGGATGGCTGCACGACGAGCTCCCTGGTGCCGATGCCGTGGCGGGGTCACCGGCGGGGACCGCGCCGGTGTTCCGTGAAGTTAGGCATAGATCATGCGGCCGTCAATATTCTGCACAACATCAGAGGGTATGGGTCGGCCCCGACCGCTCGCGGCAAACGGCCCGCCGCTTATTCCTGGTCGTCGCGGACGGCCACCACGTCGAGGAGGCGCCGGGAGGCGTCCTCCGCGAGCGGCGTGAGCCGTTCGTGCACCGCTCGGAACGTCTTCTCGGCCCGCTCCGCCGGCCAGTCGTCCGGCAGGTGCTCCACCGGCAGCCGCGGATCACGGCGGATGACCTGCAACCACTCGGCCTGGAGCCTCAGTCGCAGCGCGAGGGAGTCGTCGGCCTCCGGCAGCCGCGTCTGCCAGGGCTGCCAACGCCGTACGAACTCGTCGTAGCGCGCCGACAGTTCGGGCAGCTCCCAGCTCTCCTCGATCATGGCGCCGATGTCCGTGCCGGAGTCGGCGTGCGCCCGGAAGACCTTCACATGGGCGGACAGGCCGAGCTCGGCCACCAGCGACGACACGTCCACCTCGCCGGGTGCGATCCACAGGCCGTTGAACAGCGGCCCGAAGCCGTTCCAGGTGAGCTGGGACCGCAGGTCGTGGCGCTGGCGCTGCCAGGACTCGGGCAGCGAGAAGCCGAGCAGGGTCCAGGTGCCGTCCCAGTTCCGGTTGACGGCGCCCGTCTGCCAGATGCGGTGCTCGCCGTCGCGCAGGACGGCCGCCGAGCGTTCGGTCAGGCCGAAGTACATCCGGCGGCCCTCGCGCTGGCGGCGCAGCAGGCCACGGGTCGCCATGCGGCTCAACGTCGAACGTGTCGCCTGCTCGCCGACCCCGGCACGGGCGAAGACATCGATGACGCTGCCCGAGTACACGCACACGTCACGCCCGAGCACCTGGTCGCCCAGGAATGTCAGCATGAGGGACTGGGGCCGCAGCGACTCTCGCGTGGTCACGCGGCCACCGTACGCCCCCGGCCCCACGGGGAGATCACGCGGGTTGCAGCAGGTCCCAGCGGTTGCCGTACAGGTCCTCGAAGACCGCCACCGTGCCGTACGGCTCGTGGCGCGGCTCCTCCAGGAAGCGCACGCCCGCCGCGCGCATCCGGGCGTGGTCGGCCGCGAAGTCCTCGGTGTGGAGGAAGAACCCGACGCGCCCGCCGGTCTGGGCACCCACGCTCGCCTGTTGCTCCTCGCCCCGCGCCCGGGCGAGGAGCAGGCCCGTGCCCGCGCCGGCGCCACGCGGGCGGACGACCACCCAGCGGCTGCCGTCCGCCCGCGGGCTGTCCTCGACCAGCTCGAAGCCGAGCGCGCCGGTGTAGAAGGCGAGGGCCTCGTCGTAGTCACGGACGACGAGTGTGACGAGTGCGATGTACGGCATGGGGGGAGGGTATACCGCGAGTCATACGTATGACGGGCGCAGGGCCGGGCACCCGGGGAGAATGCCGTCCGTGGATTCGCAGCAGCTCGCCGAGCTCACCGCCCGCGCCCGCCGCCTCGCCGTACCCGGCGCCCGTCGCGTTCTGGGGCTCGCCGGTGCGCCCGGGGCGGGCAAGTCCACGCTCGCGGGCCGCCTGGTGGACCGGCTCGACGGGCTCGCCGTGCTCGTGCCCATGGACGGCTTCCACCTCGCGCAGGCCGAGCTGCGGCGCCTTGGCCGCGCCGCCCGCAAGGGCGCCCCCGACACCTTCGACGCCGCCGGATACGTCGCCCTGCTCGCGCGGCTGCGCGCCGCCGAACCGGGCGTCACCGTCTACGCGCCCGCCTTCGACCGCGCCCTGGAGGAACCGGTCGCCGGCAGCATCCCCGTCGCCGCCGACGTGCCGCTCGTCATCACCGAGGGCAACTACCTGCTGTACGACGACGGGCCGTGGGCCTCCGTCCGCGGGCTCCTCGACGAGGTCTGGTTCCTGGAGCTGGACGACCGCCGCCGCGTGCGCCGCCTCGTCGAACGCCACGTCCGCTTCGGCAAGGCGCGGCCGTACGCCGAGCGCTGGGTGCGGGAGTCCGACGAGGCCAACGCCCGCCTGGTCGCCGCCGGCCGCGACCGCGCGGACCTCGTGGTGCCGGTGTCCTGACGGGGCGTCCTGAGTCGGTGTCCTGACCGGGTGCCCTGATCGTTTCGGTTGCGCCGCCGGCGAGCCGCCGCGGAGGATGGCCTGGCCGAGGACCAGGGAGGAAGCCCCGCATGGACAGCACGCCCAGTACGCCCAGCACGCCCGCTCCGTTCACCGCCGACGACTACCGCGCCCGTATGGCCCGCGCCGCCGAGGCCGCGGCGGCGGCCGGGCTCGCGGGGCTGCTCGTCGCGCCCGGCCCCGACCTGGTGTACCTCACCGGGTACCGGGTCCCCGCCGACACCGAGCGGCTCACGCTCCTGGTGCTCGTGCCCGGCGAGGAGCCGGTGCTCGTCGTACCGGCGCTGGAGGCGCCCGACGCCGCGCGGGCCGCCGGGGCCCCCGGGCTCACGCTGCGGGACTGGACCGACGGCATCGACCCGTACGCCGTCGCCGCACCGCTCCTCGACCCCAAGGGCCGCTTCGGCGTCAGCGACAACGCCTGGGCCATGCACCTCCTCGGCCTCCAGCGGCGGCTGCCGGACAGCGCGTACGCCGCGCTCACCGAGGCGCTGCCCATGCTGCGCGCCGTCAAGGACGCGCGGGAGCTGGAGCGCATGGAGGCGGCCGGCGCCGCCGCCGACGCGGCGTACCGCGAGATCCTCAAGGTGCGCTTCTCCGGTCGCAAGGAGACCGACGTCGCCGCCGATCTCGCGGCGCTGCTGCTCGACTCCGGCCACTCGCAAGTGGACTTCACCGTCGTCGGCTCGGGCCCCAACGGCGCCAACCCGCACCACGAGGCGGGCGACCGCACCATCGAGGAGGGCGACATGATCGTCCTCGACTTCGGCGGCCTCAAGCACGGATACGGCTCCGACACCTCCCGCACCGTTCACGTCGGCGATCCCACGCCCGAGGAGCGCCGCGTCCACGACGTCGTACGGGAGGCGCAGCAGGCCGGGTGCGAGGCGGTCCGGCCCGGTGTGGCGTGCCAGGAGGTGGACCGGGCCGCCCGGGCCGTGATCAGGGAGGCCGGGTACGGCGAGCACTTCATCCACCGCACCGGCCACGGCATCGGCGTCACCACGCACGAACCGCCGTACATGATCGAGGGCGAGGAGCTGCCGCTCGTCCCCGGCATGTGCTTCTCCGTCGAGCCCGGGATCTACCTTCCGGGCCGCTTCGGCGTGCGCATCGAGGACATCGTCACCGTCACCGAGGACGGCGCACGCCGCTTCAACACCACCCCGCGCGAGCTCGCGATCGTGGAGTAGGCGCGCTCAGTGGCCCGCCCTCCGTGGCCGCGCTCAGTGACCGCGCTCAGTGGTCGGTCACGTCCGTGAGGACCACACAGGACTCCGGCGGCAGGCGCACCACCCCCTCGCCGTCCGGGTCCCCGACCGGCTCCCAGGCCGCCAGCACCCGCGCGGGCGCCCCCAGCGGCACCTGCGCGGGCTCCTTCGCGAGGTTGACGACCACGCGCAGGAGCCCGCGCCGGTACGCCAGCCAGCGCGCCGACTCGTCGTAGGAGACGCGGATCGCCGCCAGGTCCGGGTCGGTCAGGTCGGGCTGGGCCGCCCGCAGCGCGATCAGCTCCCGGTGCCAGGCCAGCAGCCGCGCGTGCGGCTCGCGCTCGCGCTCCGCCCAGTCCAGGCAGGACCGGTCCCGCGTGGCCGGGTCCTGCGGATCCGGAACGTCCTCCTCGGCCCAGCCGTGCGCCGCGAACTCCCGCCTGCGTCCGCGCCGTACGGCCTCGGCCAGCTCCGGGTCCGTGTGGTCGGTGAAGAACTGCCACGGCGTGCCCGCGCCCCACTCCTCGCCCATGAAGAGCATCGGCGTGAACGGCCCGGTCAGCACCAGCGCCGCCGCGCACGCGAGCAGCCCGGGGGAGCAGGACGCCGAAAGCCGGTCGCCCGTGGCCCGGTTGCCGATCTGGTCATGGGTCTGGGCGTAGCCGAGGAACCGGTGCGCGGGCGTCGTCTCGCGGCCGACGGGCCGGCCGTGCGTGCGGCCCCGGAAGGTGGAGTAGGTGCCGTCGTGGAAGAAGACGTGCTGGAGCGTCTTGGCGAGCCCGGCGAGCGGGGCGCGGGCGAAGTCGGCGTAGTAGCCCTGGGACTCGCCGGTGAGCGTGGTGTGCAGGGCGTGGTGGAAGTCGTCGTTCCACTGGGCGTGCAGCCCGAGGCCGCCCTCCTCGCGCGGCCTCGTCGTGCGCGGGTCGGCCTGGTCCGACTCGGCGATCAGGAACAGCTCACGGCCCTGCTCGGCGGCGAGCTCGTCGACCGCCGCCGACAGCTCCTCCAGGAACGGCAGCGCCCGCGTGTCGGCGAGCGCGTGCACCGCGTCCAGCCGCAGCCCGTCGACGCGGTAGTCCCGCAGCCAGGCGAGCGCGCTGCCCAGCAGATAGGCGCGGACCTCGTCCGACCCCGGCGCGTCCAGGTTCACCGCCGCGCCCCACGGGGTGTGGTGGGTGTCGGTGAAGTACGGACCGAAGGCGGGGAGGTAATTGCCGGACGGGCCCAGGTGGTTGTGGACCACGTCCAGGACCACGCCGAGTCCCAGGCCGTGGGCCGAGTCGACGAAGCGCTTCAGCGCCTCGGGGCCGCCGTAGGGCTCGTGCACCGCCCACAGCGACACCCCTTCGTAGCCCCAGCCGTGCCGGCCGGGGAAGGGGCACAGCGGCATCAGCTCCACGTGGGTGACGCCCAGGTCGACGAGGTGGTCCAGCCGCGCGGCCGCCGCGTCGAGGGTGCCCTCGCGGGTGTAGGTGCCGACGTGCAGCTCGTACAGCACGGCGCCGCGCAGCCCGCGCGAGGGCGAGCCGTGCCGCCACTCGAACCCCGCGTGGTCGACCACCGCGCTCAGCCCGTCGGGGCCGTCCGGCTGGCGGCGCGAGCGTGGATCCGGCAGGACGGGCCCGCCGTCCAGCGCGAAGCCGTACCGCGCGCCCTCACCGGCCTCCGCCTCGGCCACCCACCAGCCGTCCCGCCGCGCATCGCGCGCCATGGGGTGCCGGGCACCCTCCAGCTGGAGCTCGACCCGTTCCTCCGCCTGCGGCGCCCACACCTCGAACAGCACTGGCGATCCCCTTGTCGTCGAATCCCCCGATGCCTCCATCCTGGCAAGATCGAGAACCGGAAGCACGACACTTGGCCGAACGCGCGAGCCGCGTCGCGAGCCGCGCCGCGGGCCCGCGGCGGCCGTCGGTCACACCAGGTGCACGCGTTCCTGCACGACGGGGTGGTTGGCCCGGGCGAAGTGCTTCGCCATGGGGAAGTTGCCCTGGTCGGTCGCCCCGGCGATGAACCGCGCGCCCCGCTCGGCCAGGAAGTGCGTGCACTCGACCAGCAGGTCGTACGCGTACCCGTGCCCGCGCTGCTCCGGTACGACGCCGATGAAGCCGACGATCGGACCGGCGGTGTTGCGCGCGGGTATCTGGAGGCCGACGACCTCGCCGTCCGGCGTGTACGCCACCTGCCACCATTCGCGCGGCGACGGCCACCAGCGGAAGAAGTCCAGCTCCTCCTGCGCGGCCGCGTCCGGGCCGCCCTTGGCGATGGCGTGGAGCGCGTGCGCGTCCAGCGTGACGGAGTGGACCCGGCGCAGGATCTCGAATATCACGTCGTCGTCCGGCTCCGGCCGGAACTCCAGCCGGCCGGGCCGCTCCGGGAGCCCGCACTCCGGCGTCCAGTGGTACCGGAACCGCTCGACGAGCAGCCGCATCCCCGCCGCCTGGGCGGCCGCTATGCGTGCCTCACCCGCCGCCCGCACGTCGGGCTGCTCGCGCCACCCGGCCGGCAGGATCAGCTCGTACTCGGTCCGGTGTGCGGCGCGGCGCAGCAGTTCGGCGCCGGCCTCGTCCTCGCCGTCGGCGAAGTCGAACCAGTTGAGCAGCATGGGCTCGGTGTCGTCCGGCCCGCCCCACCAGGCGGCGCGGGCGACCACCTCGCCGTCGCGCTCGGCGACCCAGGTCCACTCCGGGCGGTAGTCGCCGCCCTCCGCCACCGTGCGGTAGTCGACACCGGTGATGACCCGGCCCACCAACCCGGGGTCCCGCAGCGTGTGGAACAGCCGCGCCTCGTCCGCGCCGAGAGCGCGTACGGTCAGATCGCTCATGTGCTCTTCTTCCCCCTGGAGTCCCCCGCGGTCTTTCGGAGGGATCACGTATCAAGACCGTACCAAGGGCGTCTGACAACGGGGTTCTGTCTGGACACCCCGGGCCGACCGGACCGACAATCACACATGTGACGTCGCATTCCGAGTTCCACACGTATTCCGCCCGGCTGTCGGACGCCGAACGGGACCGTGTGCTCGGGATGCTCCGCGAGGGCGCCGCTCAGGGCAAGCTGTCGCACGACACCTTCCTGCACCGCATGGAGCTCGCCCTCGTCGCCCAGCGCCCCGACCAGCTGGCCGCGCTCACCGCCGACCTGCGCACCGAAGGCCGCTGGGCGAAGCGGGTGTTCGGCGTCGTCGAGCGGATGTCCGCCTTCACCGTACGGCTGGGGCGGGCGTGGCAGGCGGAGCGGCTGCCGAAGCTGCTGCTCCCCGAACCCGGCCCGTACCCCCTGCGCATCGGCCGCGACCCCGCCAACGGCCTGCGGCTCAGCCACGAGACGGTCTCCCGCGCGCACGCCGAACTGAGCATGCAGGGCGACCACTGGTTGCTGCGCGACCTCGGTTCCACCAACGGCACCACCGTCAACGGCCGTCGCGTCACCGGCACGGTCGTCGTCCGCGCCGGCGACCTGGTGTCGTTCGGACAGATGAGCTTCCGGCTCACCGCGCGTTCGGCCCGCTGACCCGCGGCCGCGGTCAGTCCGCCGACCCGCGCTCCCTCGTCAGCAGCGCCACCGGCCGCGCGGCGAACAACTCCGCCAGGGGCACCGCGCCGCCGCCGAACTCCCGCCCGTCCAGCGCGTCGTACCAGACCCCGTCCGGCAGCCTCAGCGCGGTGTCGCCCCAACCGCCCGCCTCCGCGAGCCGCAGCGCCAGCCGGGTCACCGCCGTGACCGCCTCCCCGCCCCGACAGAAGGCCACGCAGTGAGCCGCCGCCGGACCCGTCGCGATCAATGGCTCGTACGTCCCCGACGCGCCGAAGGCGTCCGGACGGCGCCGCCGCAGCCCGAGCGCCGCCCGCGTGAGAGCCGTCTTCTCGTCGGGCGGGCCTGCCCGGAACGGGGCCCGGTTGTCGGGGTCGACCAGCGCCAGGTACTCCCGCTCGGTGCCCTGGTACACGTCCGGCACGCCCGGCATGGTCAGGTGCAGCAGCGCGGCCCCCAGCACGTTGGCCCGTACGTACGGCTCCAGTTCACGCGCCAGCTCCCCGGCCAGGTACTGCGGCGGACCGGCGGGCCCGGCCGCCGCGAAGTCGGCCACGGCCCGCTCGTACGCCGGGTCGGACTCCGTCCAGCTGGTGTGCAGCCCCGCCTCCCGCACGGACTTCACCAGGGCCTGCCCCAGCCGCTCCGGCTCGGCCCGTCCGAGCCCGAACGCCGTCTGCCACGCCACCCACGCGACCTGCCCGTCCGGCGCGGGCGCCGCCGTCCGCCCCGCCACGTCGTCCAGCAGCTTCTCCCACCGCTGCGGGCACTGGGACAGCACCGCGATCCGCGCCCGCACGTCCGCGCTGCGCTTGGTGTCGTGCGTCGACAGCGCGGTGCCGGTGGCCGGCCAGTCGCGGGCCAGCCGCGCGCAGTACGCGTGAAACGCCTCCGGGCTCACGGCGGGCCGGCCCGGCTCCCCGCCCACCTCGTTCGCCGACACCAGGGGCGTGTACCGGTAGAAGGCCGTGTCCTCGACGGACTTCGCCCGCAGCGCCGACGACGTCTGCGCGAACCGCACCAGGAACGCCCGGTGGTCCGGGCCGTCCCCCAGCCGGCCGAGCGCCAGGTCCCGTACGACGTCGACCGCGGCCGCCTCCTCCGGGACCGTGAACGTCGCCTTCGCCTCGCGGGCCGCGTCGGCCGTGAGGACGTCCTTCGCGCCGGTCCCGTACGGCCGGTAGACCGGCACCCGGATCAGCAGCTCCCGGACGGCCGCCCGCAGCGCCCACGGCGCGTGGTCGCGCAGGGACGGCTCGGCGGCGCAGATCCGGGCGGCCGTCCGCGTCAGGAAGGCCACCTCCGAGGCGAGCGCGTGCGTCACCACCTTGTACGCGGCGCGCCGCGCCGTCGCCTCCCAGTCGCCGCCCCGGTCCCCGGCCGGGTGCGCGTACCGCCGGTACAGCCCGGCCAGTTCCTCCTCGCCCGCCCCGTCGACGAAGAGGCCGTCGATCCGGTACAGCGCGTCATAGCCGGTGGTGCCCGCGACCGGCCACCCCGCGGGCAGCCGCTCCTCGCCGGTGAGGATCTTCTCCACCACCGTCCAGCACGCCCCGCCCGTCGCCTCCCGCAGCTCGCTCAGGTATGCGCGCGGATCGGCCAGCCCGTCCGGATGGTCGATCCGCAGCCCCTCGATCACCCCGTCCCGCACCAGCTCCACGATCTTGGCGTGGGTCGCGGCGAACACCTCCGGCTCCTCGACCCGCACCCCGATCAGGTCCGAGATGGTGAAGAACCGCCGGTAGTTCAGCTCCGTGCGGGCCAGCCGCCACCAGCCGAGCCGGTACCACTGGGCGTCCAGCAGTTCGGGAAGCGGCATCCCTTCCGTACCGGCGCGCAGCGGGAACTCCTGGTCGTAGTAGCGCAGCGACCCGCCGGCGACCCGCAGGCGGCCCAGCTCGTCGCCGATCCGCCCGCCCAGCACCGGCAGCAGCACCTTGCCACCGCCCGCCGCCCAGTCGATGTCGAACCAGCGGGCGTACGGCGACTGCGGACCCTCCCTCAGGACCTCCCACAGGGCGCGGTTGTGGCGCGGCACGGCGGCCATGTGGTTCGGCACCAGGTCCACCACCAGGCCCATCCCGTGCGCGCGTGCGGTCCGGGCGAGGGCGCGCAACCCGTCCTCGCCGCCCAGCTCCTCCCGCACCCGGCTGTGGTCGGTGACGTCGTAACCGTGCGCCGACCCGGGGACGGCTTCCAGGACGGGCGACAGATGCAGGTGTGACACCCCCAGGGAGGCGAGGTACGGCACCGCTTCCCCGGCGGCGGAAAAGGGGAACTCCGGCTGGATCTGGAGCCGATAGGTCGAGTTGGGCGTCATGCGAACGTACGTACCCGCTTGGGAGGCTTCTGTGTCATCACCCCATGCGATTTACGTCTGACGCTACGTTACGTTCGCGTGATGTTTCGGATGTATCGCGACGTCATCGCCCTCATAGGGCCCGTGCTCCCGGTGGTCTCCTTCCTCGGCCGGCTGCCCACCGCCATGTGCCAGCTCGGCAGCCTCCTCCTGGTCGCCGAGACGAGCGGCTCCCTGACCACCGCCGGGCTCGCGGGCGGGGCGCTGGCCGCCGGGCAGACGGTCGCCGGGCCCCTGCTGGGCCGCGCCGCCGACCGGCACGGCCAGCGGGGCGTGGTGCTTGTCGCCTCCCTCGCCAACGCCCTGGCCGTCGCCGCGCTGGTGGCCGCCGCCCTGGCACAGGCCGCGACCGGCTGGCTGGTGGTGCTCGGGGCGCTCGCCGGGGCGACGGTGCCCCAGGTGGGGCCGCTGGCCAGGACCCGTTCGGTGGCGCTGGCCCGGCGGGCGGGGGCCGACGACCGGACGGTCGGCGCGGTGCTGTCCTTCGAGGGCACGGTGGACGAGGTGTCGTTCGTGCTGGGGCCCGCCCTGGTGGGTCTCGCCGCGGCCCTCGCGCACCCGGCGGCGGCGCTGCTGGTCGCGTCGGGGCTGCTCGCGGTGTGCGGTACGGCGTTCGCGCTGCACCCGACGGCGACGAAGGCGGGGCCCGACGCCGCCAGCGTCGGACGGGACCGGACGGCACGGGACCGTACGAAGCTGCCGGGCGCCACGCACGCGCTGCGCGTGACGATGGTCCTCCAGGGCGCCATGTTCGGCGCCTCCCAGGCGGGCATCACGGCCCTTACCGAGAAGCTCGGGCAGCCCGCCCAGGCGGGGCTCGTCTACGCCGCGATGGGCGTCATGAGCGCGGCCGCCGGGCTCGCGATGGCCGCCGTCCCCTCCCGCATCGGCCTGACCGCACGCTGGCGGGCGGCCACCCTCGCCCTGGTGGCGCTGTCCGTGCCGCTGCTCTTCGTGGACGCCCTGTGGTCGCTGTACGCCGCGGTGGTCGTCCTGGGCGTCGCGTACGCGCCGCACCTGATCACCGTCTTCGGCCTCACGGAGCGGATCGTCCCGCCCGGCCGGCTCGCCGAGTGCATGGCCTTCCTGACCAGCGGCATCGTCGGCGGCCAGGCCCTGGCGCTGGCCCTGTCCGGCCGGCTCGCGGACACCTACGGCCCGGCGGCCGCCTTCGCGGTGGCGGCGGCCGGGGCGGTGGCCTGCGCGGCGCTGTCCTGGACGGTCCGCGCCCGGCCCCGTACCCCTGCCCCCGCCCCCGCGTTGGGCGTCACGCAAACCGTCTAGGCCGGCCGGCGCAGGACCGTCAGGCTGCGGCCGATCAGCGTCAGCCGGTCGCCCGCGGCCACCTTGGCGCCCTGGCCCGGCTCGACGCCCTCCGGGACGGCGGTGTCCACGACCACCTGCCACTGGCGCCCGTGGTTCACCGGAACGACGAACTCCAGATCCTCGGCGCTCGCGTTGAACATCAGCAGGAAGGAGTCGTCCGCGATCCGCTCCCCGCGCGGGCCCGGCTCGGAGATCGCACTGCCGTTCAGGAACACCGACAACGCCTTCGCGTGCGCCGCCTGCCAGTCGCGTACCCCCATCTCCTCACCCTCAGGGGTGAACCAGACGATGTCCGACAGCTCGTCGTGCGTGCCCTCCACCGGCCGCCCGTGGAAGAACCGGCGCCGCCGGAAGACCGGGTGGTCGCGCCGCAGCCACACCATCGAACGGGTGAACTCCAGCAGCGACCTGGCCTCCTCCCCGTCCGGCTCGGGCTCCTCTCCGGACCCCGGTTCGGGCCAGTGCACCCAGGCGATCTCGTTGTCCTGGCAGTAGGCGTTGTTGTTGCCGCCCTGCGTACGCCCGAACTCGTCGCCGTGGCTCAGCATCGGCACGCCCTGCGACAGCATCAGGGTGGCGATGAAGTTGCGCATCTGGCGCATGCGCAGCTCGCGCACGCCCTCGTCGTCGGTGCCTCCCTCCACGCCGCAGTTCCAGGAGCGGTTGTAGCTCTCGCCGTCCCGGTTGCCCTCGCCGTTCGCCTCGTTGTGCTTGTCGTTGTACGAGACCAGGTCACGCAGTGTGAAGCCGTCGTGGCAGGTCACGAAGTTCACCGAGGCCAGCGGGCGCCGGCCGTCATCCTGGTACAGGTCCGACGACCCGGTGAGCCGCGACGCGAACTCCGCGAGCGTGCGCGGCTCCCCCCGCCACAGGTCCCGTACGGTGTCCCGGTACTTGCCGTTCCACTCGGTCCACAGGGGCGGGAAGTTGCCCACCTGGTAGCCGCCCTCCCCGACGTCCCACGGCTCGGCGATCAGCTTCACCTGGCTGACCACGGGGTCCTGCTGCACCAGGTCGAAGAACGACGACAGCCGGTCCACCTCGTGGAACTGGCGGGCCAGGGTGGCCGCCAGGTCGAAGCGGAAGCCGTCGACGTGCATCTCCGTCACCCAGTACCGCAGCGAGTCCATGATCAGCTGGAGCACGTGCGGCGAGCGCATCAGCAGCGAGTTCCCGGTGCCGGTGGTGTCCATGTAGTACCGGGGATTGTCGGCGAGGCGGTAGTACGAGGCGTTGTCCAGGCCCCGGAAGGAGAGGGTCGGGCCCAGGTGGTTGCCCTCCGCGGTGTGGTTGTAGACCACGTCCAGGATGACCTCGATGCCCGCCTGGTGCAGCGCGCGCACCGCCGACTTGAACTCCAGCACCTGCTGGCCCCGGTCGCCCCAGGAGGCGTAGGTGTTGTGCGGGGCGAAGAATCCGATGGTGTTGTAGCCCCAGTAGTTCGCGAGCCCGGAGTCCACCAGCCGGTGGTCGTTGACGAACTGGTGGACCGGCATCAATTCGAGCGCCGTCACCCCCAGTTCGGTCAGGTGCTCGATCACGGCGGGGTGCGCGAGCCCCGCGTACGTACCGCGCAGCTCCTCCGGGAGCGCCGGATGGAGCATCGTCAGGCCCTTCACATGGGCCTCGTAGATCACCGTGCGGTGGTAGTCGGTACGCGGTGGACGGTCGTCGCCCCAGTCGAAGTACGGGTTGACCACGACCGACGCCATCATGTGCGGCGCCGAGTCGAGGTCGTTGCGGGAGTCCGGCCTGCCGAAGTGGTAGCCGTACACCGCCTCACCCCAGTCGATGGCGCCGGCGACCGCCCGCGCGTACGGGTCGAGGAGCAGTTTCGCGGAGTTGCAGCGCTGTCCGCGCTCCGGCGCGTACGGTCCGTGGACCCGGAACCCGTACCGCTGGCCCGGCATCACGCCGGGCAGGTACGCGTGCCGTACGAACGCGTCGGTTTCGCGCAGCTCCACCGCGGTCTCTGAGCCGTCGTCGTGCAGAAGGCACAGCTCGACTCGGTCGGCGGCCTCGGAGAAGACCGCGAAGTTGGTTCCGGCGCCGTCGTACGTGGCGCCGAGGGGATACGCCTGTCCCGGCCAGACCTGCATAGATAAGACTCTTCCACTTCTGATCCGGGTTCTGGGGACTGTTCGAGCCAGATCCTCCACGAAAGTGGAGCGAGCGCCTAGGACTGCGGTGCCCGTGTCCGGTGCGCCCGGGGTCGGTGTGGCGGGAGGGGTGCGGTCGACCGGGTCAACCTCGCGTTCCGGGATGTCGCCCGGAGCGCTGAGCGGCGCACGGCCGGTTCATGGGGGCCCTCCGGGCCGCCGGGCGGGGGCCGGGCGCGGACGCGACCATTATGAATCCGCTCACTCCGTCCGCTCCGGGAGCCCGGAACGGCCGCTTCCGAAGGGGAGGTTGGCAAAAGACCCTGTGCATCCGGCTGCACCGGCTCCCGCTCCCGGAGTACCCTTCCTTGATCGTTGGAGACGGGTGTCCGGAGAGCTGAAGGCGGTGCGCGGGTGAGCTCGGGAGGGTTGGAGCTGCCCCCAGGTGACTCAGGTCACGAGGGGGACTCCACTGACCCCGCTGATGTCCCGCCCGGCGCGGTCTCACTCGCCCGGCCGATGGAGATCGGTGCGGAGCTGGACTGGGACGCGGAGGCCTGGAACGAGGTGCGTACGCGCGCCCAGCGGGCCGGACGCGCGTACATCTGGCTGAATCTCGTCGAACAGCGGCTGCGTGCCGTGGTGGCCGCCGTGCTGCGGCCCATCTACGAGCCGGTCCACGGCGAGGAGTGGGTGGTGGCCGCGGCCGGGCCCGCCGGGCAGGAGTGGGTGCAGCGCGCCGTCGCCGTGCGCGAGGTCTCCCGCCGCAAGGGCTACCTCCTGGACCCCGCCGACGACAACGTCCTCAGCTTCCTCACGCTGCCGCAGCTGCGCGAGCTGATGGTCCAGCACTGGCCCTGCTTCGAGCCGTACTTCGACGACCGCCGCGAGGTGGAGCTCGCCCTCGACGAGCTGGAGGTCACGCGCAACGTGGTCTCCCGCAACCGGGCGCTGTCGCGCACCGTGCTCGACCAGTCCGAGCGCGCCTCCGCCCGGCTGCTGGAGATCCTGGGCGGCGGCGCGGGCGTGCCGTCCGCGCACCGCCTGCCGGTCGACGCGGTGGAGGACCTCGTCGGCGACCGGTACGCGGACGTCGTCTCGGTCCACCCCGACCGGGTGCGGCTCCAGCGGCAGCTGCCGGCGGAGGACCTCTTCGGCGGGGCGCGGCGCCTCGACGCCATCGGCATAGGCCTCAACCTGCTGGTGCAGAACTTCTCCGGGCGGCGGCTGGTGCGGCTCGCCGAGTCGGGCTGCCGGATACGGCTGCTCTTCCTCAACCCGGCCAGCAGCGCCGTCAAACGGCGTGAAAGGGAATTGGGGATCAAAAAGGGCGAATTGAGTCGCTCGGTGGAGATGAACATCCTCCACATGCGGCGCGTCCGCTCCAGGCTCCGCGACCCCGGCGCCTTCGAGATCCAGGTCTTCGACGAAACGCCCCGCTTCACCGCGTACCTGGTCGACGGCGACGGCCCGGACGGCGTCGGCGTCATCCAGTCGTACCTGCGCCGGGCCCGGGGCATGGAGGCGCCGGTGCTGGTGCTGCGCGGCGGCCGGCGGCCCGTCGTCACCTCGGGAACCGAGCCGGACCACGGCCTGTTCGAGACGTACCGCGAGGAGTTCGAGTCGGTGTGGGCCGACTCGCGCCCCGTCTCCTGACCGGCGGTGCCCAGCTCCTTCGGTGCCGGCCCCCGGGCCGATTGTCAGTGGTGCGTGCGAAGGTGAAAACCAAGACCCAACGGGGGGAGTGCACCGCACGGGGGCGCACCACCGCACCACAAGGAGGTTCAGCATGGGCTGGCACGGGGAGACGCTGGTCGGCTTCGACCTGGAGACGACGGGCACGGAGCCGCTCGAAGCGCGCATCGTGACGGCCGCGGTCGTGGAGGTACGGGGCGGGGAGACGGTGGTGCGCCGGGAGTGGCTGGCGGATCCCGGCATCCTCATCCCCGCGCAGGCCTCGGCGATCCACGGCATCAGCAGCGAGCGCGCCGCGGCCGAGGGCCGCCCCGCCCGCGAGGTCGCCGACGAGCTCGCCGACACCCTCGCCGGCTACTGGTCGCGCGGCGTGCCGGTCGTGGCGTACAACGCCGCCTTCGACCTGACGCTGCTCACGGCCGAGTTGCGGCGGCACGGGCTGCCGGGCCTGGCCGAACGGCTGGGCGGCGCGCCGATCGGCCCGGTCGTCGACCCGTACACCATCGACCGCGCCGTCGACCGCTACCGCCGCGGCAAGCGGAACCTGGAGGCGGTGTGCGGGGAGTACGGCGTCGTGCTGGACGGCGCGCACGAGGCGGCCGCCGACGCGCTGGCGGCCGTGCTCGTGGCCTGCGCGATAGCGGAGCGGCACGCGTCCGTCGGGGCGCTGACGGCGGCGGAGCTGCACGAGCGGCAGATCCGCTGGTACGCGGAGTGGGCCGCCGACTTCCAGAGCTTCCTGCGCCGCAAGGGCACGGCCGACGCCGTCATAGACCCGGCGTGGCCGCTGCGCGACCTGGCGCCGGCGGCCGCGCCCGGGACCGTGTCGGCTGCCGCGTCCACGGCGGGCTGAGGGCGCGTCAGCGCTCCGGGGAGTCCTGCTCGGCCAGGAAGTCGAGCAGCAGTGTGTTGACGCTCCGGGGCGTCCAGCTGGAGCCAGTGGCCGGCGCCCTCGACCCGCTCGTACCGCCAGGAGCCGTCCACGTACTTCTCCGTGCCGGTCATCGACTGCTCGGTGAGGAACCGGTCGCCCGTGCTCCACACGCCCAGGACCGGGCCCGGGAGCGGCGGCAGCTCCAGCGGCGGACCGAACAGCACCTCGGGCGGCAGGCCCGTGCGGTACAGCGCCAGTGCGGCGGTCAGCGCGCCCGGCTCACGCAGCGCTTCGACCCTCTCGTCGCGGTCGGGGTGCTCGGCGAGCATCTCGCGGAGGTTCGCGAAGTCGTCGCGGGACAGCCACTCCTCGGCGAGCCCCTCCATGCGGAACAGCAGCATGTACCAGGAACGGGCCAGCTGCTCCCAGCCGGCCGACAGCATCCCGCCCAGGTTCCCCACCGACAGCAGGGACAGGCTCGCCACCCGGTCCGGGACCGTCCCGGCCAGCCCCTGCGCGATGCCGGAGCCCCAGTCGTGCCCGACCAGGTGGAAGCGGTCGACGTCCAGCCGGCCGAGCAACTCCACCAGATCGGCCGTGAAGCGGTGCGGGGCGTACGCCTCGATGCCCTCCGGCCGGTCGGAGGCGCCGAAGCCGCGCAGGTCGGGGGCGATCGTGCGGTAGCCGGCGGCGTTCAGCGCGGCCACCTGGTGGCGCCAGAGGTCATGGGTGTCCGGGAAGCCGTGCACGAGCAGGACGGGGGCGCGGTCGTCACCCGTCCCCGCCCCGCTGTCCTGCACTTCCAGCGCCACCTCGCCGAGTTCCACCCGCATGCAAGCCTCCGGTCAGGGAAGGGAGTTGATCACCATCATGTCAGAAGGGGTACCAGCGCACCCCGCGGTCGCCGTCCCGCAGCGACGCCACCCGGCGGCAGAACTCCGCGAGCGCCTTCGGGTTGGCGGGGGCGTGCTGGGCGACCCAGGCGCAGCTCGCCGTCTCCCGCGCGCCGCGCAGCACGGCACAGCCCTCCCACTCGCGCACGTCCCAGCCGTACGCCGCGGTGAAGGCGTCGTACGCCGCCGGGTCGAGCCCGTACCGGTCCAGGGAGAGGGCGAGCACCACCAGATCGTGCTCCCGCAGGTCGGAGGAGAAGGTCTCCAGGTCGACCAGGACCGGACCGTCCGGGCCGACGTGGACGTTGCGGGTGAGCGCGTCACCGTGGACGGGGCCCGGCGTCAGGTACGGGGTCAGTGCGGCCGCCGCCGCGGCGAAACCGTCGCGCCGCTCCCGCAGGTAGTCCGCGTCCGCCGGGTCGATCGCGTCACCCGCCAGGCGCAGCCAGCGCTCGACCCCGCCCAGCAGGTCGCGGCGCGGCAACCCGAACGCCGGTTCGGGAAGGGCGTGGACGCGGCGCAGCAGCGGCGCGAGGTCCCGGGGCTCGGCCGGGCGCACGGCGTCCGGCAGCCGGTGCCAGACGGTCACCGGGTGGCCGTCCACCAGCCGGGGCTTCGGCTCGGCGGCCCGTACGGCCGGGACGCCGGACTGCTCGAGCCAGGAGGCGACGGCCACCTCCCGCTCGGCCCGCTCCAGCAGCTCGGCTCCTCGGCCCACCTTGACCACCAGGTCACCGGCGGCGAAGACCGCGTTCTCGCCCAGCGCCAGCAGCGCCGCCCCCGGCTCCACTCCGGCGGCGGCCAGGACCTCGCGCGCCCGCGCCTCGTCCATGGCGTCCCTCCTGTACACGGCCGTATCCGTGGGTATCCGTTCGGATCCGTTCTCGAACGGCACAGTCTCGCATCCGCGCAGGCCCGCTTGACGAACCGACGGCCCCTCAGGACGATGACGCAAGGCTGGGTCACCTTCACAAAGGGGGCGATTCCGTGACATTGGCGACCGCGACGGAGCGGTCCGGTGGGCAAACGGGCAGACCCCCACGTCGGTCGGAGCGCCGACCGCCGCGGCGTCGGCCGCTGGACCACGGGGCCTGGTTCCTGGTTCTGCCCGCGCTGATCCCCATCCTGGTGCTCAGCGTCGGTCCGCTGCTCTACGGCATCGCGCTGGCCTTCACGGACGCCCAGTCCGGGCGCACCCAGGCCACCCGCTGGGTCGGCAGCCTCAATTTCCAGGACCTGCTGCACGACACGCTCTTCTGGGAGTCGTTCCGCATCGGCCTGCTCTGGGCGCTGGGCGTCACCGTCCCGCAGTTCGTCCTCGCCCTGGGGCTGGCCCTGCTGCTGAACCAGAATCTCCGCTTCCGCTGGCTGGCGCGGGCGCTCGCCATCGTCCCCTGGGCCATGCCCGAGGTGGTCGTCGGCATCATGTGGCGGCTGGTCTACCACCCGGACGCCGGGGTCCTCAACGAAATCCTGCGCGACCTGGGCCTCGGCGACGGCCGCGCCTGGCTCACGGGCCTGGCCACCGCGCTGCCCGCCGTGATCGTCGTCGGCGTCTGGGCGGGCATGCCGCAGACGACGGTCGCGCTGCTCGCCGGGCTCCAGAACACCCCGCGCGAACTCCACGAGGCGGCGGCGCTCGACGGCGCGGGCGCGTGGCGCCGCTTCCGCACCGTCACCTGGCCCGCGCTCAGGCCCGTCGCCCTCGCCGTCACCGCGCTCAATTTCATCTGGAACTTCAACTCCTTCGCCCTGGTGTACGTCCTGACCAGCGGCGGCCCCGGCGGCCGTACCCGGCTGCCGATGCTCTTCGCCTACGAAGAGGCGTTCCGGTACGGGCAGTTCGGCTACGCGGCGGCGATGGGCTGCGTGATGGTCGCCGTCATCTCCGTACTCCTGGCCCTGTATCTCGTGGGGCGGCTGAGGGGAGGCGAGGAGCGGTGAAGGGTGCACGCGCGGGCCTCGGCGCCCGCGGCGCGGTCGGCCGGACCGGGCCGGCCCCCGGGGTCGGCCCGGTCCGCCGGCCCTCTCGGCGGGCCGCCCGGGCCGGGCAGTACGCCGCCCTCCTCGCGTACCTGGTCTTCCTCGCCTTCCCCTTCCTCTGGCTGGTCTCCACCGCCTTCAAGCCCGCCCGCGAGCTCGGCTCCCTGCATCCCACCTGGATCCCCGAGGACCCCACCCTCGGCAACTTCCGGCAGGCCTTCGGCGAGCAGCCCCTGCTCCAGGCCGCCGCCAACAGCCTCACGGCGGCGCTCGGCGCCGCTCTGATCACGGTCGCCCTCGCCACGCCCATGGCCTATGTCATGGCGCGGCAACGAGGCAGACTCTCGGCCGCCGCCACCGGATGGGTCGTGGTCAGCCAGGCGTTCCCGTTTGTCCTGGTGATCATTCCGCTCTTCCTGGTGCTGAAGAACCTGCATCTGATCAACACGCTGCCCGGGCTGGTCATGGTGTACGTCGTGTGGTCGCTGCCGTTCGCGCTGTGGATGCTGGCCGGTTACGTACGAGCCGTGCCGGCCGAGCTGGAGGAGGCCGCGGCCGTCGACGGGGCGGGCCGGCTCCGTACGCTCGTCTCGGTCACCACGCCGCTGCTGGCGCCCGGCGTCGTCGCCACCGCGCTCTTCGCCTTCATCACCGCGTGGAACGAGTTCTTCTTCGCGCTCGTCCTGCTCAAGACCCCGGAGAAGCAGACCTTGCCGGTCGTCCTCACCCACTTCCTCGGCGCGGAGGGCGTCGCCGACCTCGGCCCGCTCGCCGCGGCCGCGTTCCTCGCCACGCTCCCCTCGCTGGTCGTGTTCGCGCTCATCCAGAAACGGATCACGAGCGGCATGCTGACCGGGGCGGTGAAGTCATGATGAGTCCCCGACGGACCGTCATCGGCATCCTCGCCGCGCTTGTGCTGCTGCTGACCGGCTGCTCCGGCGGCGGAGACGAGCGCACGACCGGGCCCATCGTGCTGCGCTTCCAGTCCCTCGCCTGGCAGCAGGAGTCCGTCGAGACCAACAAACAACTGGTCGCGGAGTGGAACGCCGCTCACCCCGACGTCCAGGTGCGGTACGTCCAGGGCAGCTGGGACAGCGTCCACGACCAGCTCCTCACCTCCTTCGAGGGCGGCGAGGCGCCCGACGTCATCCACGACGCCTCCGACGACCTCGCCGACTTCGCGTACGGCGGCTACCTCGCGGATCTGCGCGGTCTGCTGCCCGCCCGGCTGACGGCGGACATACCCGAGCGCAGCTGGGAGACGACCACGTTCGGCGGCGGTGTCTACGGCGTGCCGTTCCTCCAGGAGCCGCGCGTGATCATGGCGAACAAGAAGCTCCTGGAGGCGTCGGGTGTCCGGATCCCCACGCCCGCGAAGCCGTGGAGCTGGGAGGAGTTCCGCCAGGTCGCCCGCGACCTGACGGCGACGATGGGAGAGGGCCGGTACGCCGTCGCCTGGCCGCTCAAGGAGCCCGTCTCCGTCTCCCTCAACCTGGGCCTGTCGGCGGGCGGCCGCCTCTTCCACCGCGAGGACGACGGCAAGGTCCGCATCCGCTTCACCGACGGCGACGCCGTCATGCCCGGCACCGTCCGCGACCAGATCGCCGCCGACCGCACCGCGCCCCGCTCGACCCTCGGCATGGGCGGCTCCGACACCCTGCCCGGCTTCTTCGGCGGCCGATACGCGATGGTGCCGCTCGGCTTCTCGTACCGCCAGCAGATCGCCCAGCAGGCACCCGAGGGCTTCGAGTGGATGGTGCTGCCCGCACCGGCGGGGGAGGAGGGGCTCGCGCAGGGGGTCAGCCCGCAGACCCTGTCGATCGCCGAGGACAGCCCGTACAAGAAGGAGGCCGCGCGCTTCATCGACTTCCTGCTGCAACCCCGCAACATGGTGCGCCTGGCGCGCGGCGACTGGATGCTGCCGACCGGTACGGAAGCGCTCGGGGACCCGTCGCTGCACACCGCGAAGGACGGCTGGGCGACCGGCGTGGCGCTGGCGGAGCACCTGCGTCCGGCTCCGGCGCAGTCGGTGCGGGGGTATCCGGAGTGGAAGGACAAGGTCGCCACGCCCGCGTTCCAGGAGTACTACAGCGGTGCGATCGACGCCGAGGAGCTGGAGGAACGCCTGGTGCGGGACGGGAACAGGGTGTTGGCGCGCTACCAGAGGTAGGCCGTCCGGGGATGAGATTGCACGAGACGTCTCGTCTTGTCTAGGGTGTGAGCATGACCTCAGTCGCCCGCGCCCATATCGCCATGTTCTCCATCGCCGCCCACGGCCACGTGAACCCCAGCCTCGACGTCATTCGCGAGCTCGTCGCCCGCGGTCACCGCGTCAGCTACGCGATCCCCGCCTCCTTCGCGGACAAGGTCGCCGCCACCGGCGCCGAGCCGGTCGTCTACACCTCGACCCTGCCGACGGACGACGACCCGGAGGCGTGGGGGACGGAACTGATCGACAACATCGAGCCGTTCCTGAACGACGCCGTCCACGCCCTCCCGCAGCTCGCCGCGGCGTTCGGGGGCGACGAACCGGACCTCGTCCTCCACGACATCACCTCCTACCCCGCACCCGTGCTCGCCCACCGGTGGGGCGTGCCCGCCGTGGCCCTGTGGCCGAACCTCGTCCCCTGGGAGGGGTACGAGGAGGAGGTAGCCGAGCCGATGTTCGCGGACCTCAAGGCGTCCGAGCGCGGCAAGGCGTACTACGCCCGCTTCGAGGCCTGGCTCGCCGAGAACGGTGTCGACGCCCACCCCGACCGGCTGATATCTCGGCCCCGGAAGGCGGTCGTCCTCATCCCCAAGGCGCTGCAGCCCCACGCGGACCGGGTCGACGAGTCCGTGTTCACCTTCGTCGGCGCCTGCCAGGGCGACCGCGCCGAACAGGGCGACTGGCGGCGGCCGGCCGACGCGGAGAAGGTCCTGCTGGTGTCGCTGGGCTCGACGTTCACCAAGCAGCCGGAGTTCTACCGTGAATGCGTCAAGGCCTTCGGTGACCTGCCCGGATGGCACGTCGTCCTCCAGATCGGCGCGTACGTCGATCCGGCCGAGCTCGGTGACGTGCCGTCCAACGTCGAAGTGCGTGCCTGGGTGCCGCAGTTGGCGATCCTGCGCCAGGCCGACGCGTTCATCACCCACGCGGGCGCGGGCGGCTGCCAGGAGGGCCTCGCGACCGGCACGCCGATGGTCGCGGTCCCGCAGGCCGTCGACCAGTTCGGCAACGCCGACATGCTGGAGTCCCTCGGCGTCGCCCGCCACCTCCCGATGTCCGACGCCACGGCCGACGCCCTGCGCACGGCCGTGCTCGATCTGGTCGCCGACCCCCGGGTCGCCGAGCGCGCCGAGGCCATCCGCCGCCAGATGTCCACCGAGGGCGGCACCTGGCGCGCGGCGGACCTCATCGAGGCGGAGCTCCCGATGGCATGACCGACCCTTCCCGGCTCAGGGGCCCCTCGGCCCAACACTCCCTTTCCGGCGGCGAGTTCGCCGGGAGGGGCTCTGGCCTGCGCACCTTCGGTGGAGGTCTCGTGAAGTCGAGGAGGTGGTAAAGCATTCAAGCAGACCGCTTCGTTCTACTTGCCCCCATTCCTCATTACGAAGGCTTGTTGAGTAAGTAACAGACGTATGAAGCTCTTGATCTGGGCGCGTCAATCGGTCAGGGTTTCGAACCAACCCCCGGAGATTTTCCGTCCGGAGGGCAATCCCCCCACAAATGATGGACGAGGAGACCCCTCTTCATGACCACCCATCAGCGCGCCCGCCGGTTCAAGCTCGCCACGGCCATTGCCGCCGTCGCCGGAGTGACCGCCCTGAGCGCGCCGCACGCCTCCGCCTCCGCCGCTCCCGAGGCCGCGGCCGTCGAGGGCACCGTCTACGGCCTGGGCGCCCAGGGCGCCGTCGCCGGGAGCTACATCGTCCTGCTCGACGAGAAGGCGGACAAGGCCAAGCTCGCCGAGGAGTACGGCGGCACGCTCCGGCGCAGCTACAGCTCCGCCGTCAACGGCTTCTCCGCCAACGGGCTTTCGGAGACCGAGGCCAAGCGGCTGGCGGCCGACCCGG
Organism: Streptomyces sp. NPDC093546; assembly: GCF_044765045.1. Lineage (NCBI taxonomy): Bacteria > Bacillati > Actinomycetota > Actinomycetes > Kitasatosporales > Streptomycetaceae > Streptomyces > Streptomyces sp. NPDC093546. Next base: position 214,333 of record NZ_JBIWJG010000008.1, read on the forward strand.
CCGTCGCCAAGGTCGTCCAGAACAAGAAGTTCACCATCGACGCCACGCAGACCAACCCGCCGTCCTGGGGCCTCGACCGCCTCGACCAGGCCGACACCGCGGGCGACAGCGCGTACACCTACCCCGACGGCGCGGGCGAGGGCGTCACCGCGTACGTCATCGACACCGGCGTGCGCGTCAGCCACAAGGACTTCGAGGGCCGCGCCGTCTCCGGCTTCGACGCCGTCGACAACGACAACGATGCCGACGACGGCAACGGCCACGGCACCCACGTCGCCGGCACCATAGCCGGGGCCGCGCACGGCGTCGCGAAGAAGGCGAAGATCGTCGCCGTACGCGTCCTCGACGACAACGGCTCCGGCACCACCGAGCAGGTCGTCGCGGGCATCGACTGGGTCACCAAGAACCACCAGGGCCCGTCCGTCGCCAACATGAGCCTCGGCGGCGGCGCCGACGAGGCCCTCGACGAGGCCGTCCGCAAGGCCATCGCCGCCGGCGTCACCTTCGGCGTGGCCGCCGGCAACGAGTCCCAGGACGCCGGCCAGGTCTCCCCGGCCCGCGTCCAGGAGGCCATCACGGTGGCCTCGTCCACCAAGGACGACCAGCAGTCGAGCTTCTCCAACCACGGCGCGGTCGTGGACCTCTACGCCCCGGGCTCCGACATCACCTCCGCCTGGAACGACGGCGACGAGGGGACCAAGACCATCTCCGGCACCTCCATGGCCACGCCCCACGTCGTCGGCGCCGCCGCCGTCTACCTGGCGGGCCACAAGGACGCCACCCCGGAGCAGGTCGCCAAGGCCCTCACCGACGGAGCCACGCCCGGCAAGATCTCCAACCCCACCGGCTCCACGCCCAACAAGCTGCTGAAGATCGTCGAGTAGCGCCCCGGAGCGCCTGACCGGCGGCCGCCGTGCCCTCCCCCCCGGGGCACGGCGGCCGCCTATGGTGTGCCCATGACGACGAGGTACGCCGCCCTGCTGCGCGGCATCAATGTCGGCGGCCACCGGAAGGTGCCGATGGCCGAGCTGCGCACGGTCCTCGCGGGGCTCGGGCTCGACGACGTACAGACGTATCTGCAGAGCGGCAACGCCGTCTTCGGCAGTGAGTCCGGCGCCGGTGAGGAGGGCCTCCGCGCCGAGCTGGAGCGGGCCATCGAGCAGCACTTCGGCTTCCCCGTCGACTGCCTCGTCCGCGGCGGACCGTACCTGCGCGCCGTCGCCGACGCCTGCCCCTTCCCCGCCGCCGAGCTGGAGGGCAAGCAGCTGCACGTCACGTTCTTCTCGGAGCAGGCGGACCCGGAGCGGTTCGCCGCGCTCGACCAAGCCGCCTTCCTCCCCGAGGAGTTCCGACTCGGCGACCGGGCCCTCTACCTGTACGCCCCCGAGGGCCTGGGCCGCTCCAAACTGGCCGAGGCGCTCGGCCGCCCGGCCCTGACGAAGGGCCTCGTCGGAACCACCCGCAACTGGAACACCGTCGTCAAGCTGGTGGAGCTGACCCGTGACCGGCAGTAAGCGCGTCCAGCCGCGCCACATCGTCCGCGTCCAGGCGTACGGACGCGGCGTCGAGGTTCTCGTCGAGGTGTGCGAGCGATCCGGTGCCGGGGGTGGGCAGGAGGACCGGCGAGCGGTGCAGGAGCCAGGCCAGTGCGAGTTGGCTCCGGGTGGCGCCGTGCCGGGTGGCGAGTGCGTCGAGCTCGGCGGCCGCCGCGGAACCGGGCAGGGAGCCGTTGGCCAGCGGGAACCACGGCAGGAACGCCAGGCCGTGCGCCTCGCACACCTCCAGGACGTCCTGCGAGGAACGGTCGAGCAGGTTGAAACGGTTCTGTACGGAGGCGAGCGGGGCCACGTCCAGCGCGAGCGCCCGCTCGAGCTGGGCCGCGGTCACCGTGTCGAGGCCGATGTGCCGGATCTTGCCCTCCCGCCGCAGCTCGTCCAGCGTCCCGAGCTGGTCCGCCAGCGGCACCTCGGGGTCCAGCCGGTGCAGCTGGTACAAATCGATGGTCTCGGTACGCAGTCGGCGCAGGCTCGCTTCGCACATCGCGCGCAGCTGCTCGGGGCGCCCCGCGACGTGCCAGGAGCTGTCGCTCGTGCGCACCACGCCGCCCTTGGTCGCCACGACCAGGCCCGCCGGGTAGGGGTGCAGCGCCTCGGCCACCAACTCCTCGGCGAGGCCGGGGCCGTAGTTGTCGGCGGTGTCGATGAGCGTGACGCCCCGCTCGACCGCCCGGCGCAGCACCGCGACCGCGTCCGCGCGCGTACCGCGCGGTCCCCAGTAACCGGGGCCGGTCAACTGCGCGGTGCCGAAGCCGAGGCGGCGTACGGGCAGGTCGCCGCCGAGCGTGAAGGTATCCAAGATCACCACGCGACCGTACTCCTTCTCCGCTCGGCAAGGAACCGCCCACCGCCCGAACCGCCCGGACCGTCCGATGACGCCGGACGGCACGCCGTGGCGCCCCCCGCGCGCCACGGCGTGCCCGGTCAGATTGGGTCGAGTCAGGTCACCGCGCACGCGGAGCCGGTGCCGGCGACCCGGTGTCTCGTCACCTTGCCGTCCGGCCCCAGCGCGTAGGTCAGCCCGTCCGGCAGGACGCGCAGGGCGGTGGCGCGGATCTCCGACGAAGACGGTTGTCCCGTCGGGGACATGGCGCTGATCCGGCCCTCGGAGAGGAACACCCCGCAGTCGCCGGAGGCGCCGAGGCCGCCGCCGCTCGAGGTGACGGCCTTGGCCGTCCTGTCCCCGGTGTTCGCCGCGACCCGGACCGCCTGGGCGTCCTGCTCGCTCTTGCCCACGGCGTAGGTCCCCACCACCGTCGTGGTCCGCGACATGGCGCACTCGCTGGAGAAGTCCCCGAGCTCCCGCACGTTCCTGCCCGTGGCGAGCGTGAAGAGGGCGGGCCGCTCACCGATGGTGGCCGCCCGGTCGCCTGCCCGGTCCAGGCAGCCGAGGGCGCCGGGGAGGTGATCGGCGACCAGCCGGGGCGGGCCGGCGTGCCGCCCGCCGACATCGAAGAGGTAGGCGGACCATCGCGGCGCCGCGTCGCTGCCCGTGGCGACCGAGACGGCCAGCGAGCCCCCGTCGGCGGACTGGACCCCCATCGCGTCCTTGAGCCCTCCGGGCAGGCTCTGCTCCTTGCCGCCGACCGACCAGGTGACCCGCTCGCCGTCGGTGGCGACCCAGTCGTCCGGACCGGAGCTCCAGTGGACATCGAGGCGAGCGGCCTCGAATTCCTTCACGGAAGTCCGGATTCCCTGCTTCCAGATCGCTGCCGACTTTTTCTGCTTCGGGTTCTCGGTGACCGCGGCGGAAATGACCGCGTCCGGGCACCGGGTAAGGCACTGGATATCGGAAGGGAAATGCCCGGAGTGTTTCCAGACGTGTGTGCCGTCCGAGCGGAATCCCTGGAGAACCTCGCGCTCGGTGTCGAAGGTGATGTAGCCGTGGGCATCGGCTTCGACGAGCAGGGTCGTGGGGTCCGCCGGGGGCGGGCCGGCGGACGCCCGCCCGCCGGGGCTCTCGGTGGCCGCGCACCCGGCGAGGACCGGAAGCAGCAGACAGGCGGCGGCAGCCAGGCGCGTACGGATCTTCATGGTTCCTCCGGGCCCGCGGGGAGGCCGGGTGGCCTCCCCGCGGGCTCTCGACGACCGGTGAGGCAGGGTCAGAAGGCGAACGACTTGCCCTTGCACTCCATCGGCCAGGAGTCCATGTTGTACCAACCGTGGCTGATGAGCCGGGTCTTGCCCTTCTTGGTGATCGGCTCACGGCCGATCGGCCAGCCCTGGCCCCAGCTGTTGTACTCCCAGGACACCTGCCCCTTCTTGACCTCCACGTGCCCCTTGCGGGTGGTGCCGTCCAGGAGGTACGTGACGTGGCTCAGGTCGCGGCGCTTCTTGTTGATGCCGTGGCTGTTCGGGAAGTTGAGCCGCTCCTTGTGCTTCCACGTGGTCGAGGTCTTCGCCACGTAGTAGCTGTCCGTGCGGACATTGCCGTCGGCCGACGGCCCCAGCGCGGTCGAGCAGTTCACCGTCACCTTCTTGTCGGCGGCGACGGCGGAAGGCGCGGTCAGCGTTCCGATCGCGAGCGCGGCGATGACGGTCGGAGCCGTAAGAGCGGCGGCTCGGCGAAAACTGATGTTCATTTATTTTCCCCTCTTGTCGGTCGTGAATATCTTCGCCGGGCGTTGATCGCCGATCAAGGAACTTGAGGAACATCTGAGGGTCGGTCAGGAGAATGTGCCGCTATTCCGCGTTCCGGAATATGGATGGTTGAATTCCGCTCTTATTTTCCTGGCTCGGGAATGCATTTCGGATTCTTTTTCCGGATATCGGACTTCTCTCGGGTCGGCTGGAGCCGATCGGCTTGGGAAGCAGGAGCATCAGTGCCCACATCACGACGAGGGTGCCGAAGACGTACCAGAGACCGTCGGCGAAGGCGGTGTTCATGGCCGGGCCAAGGGTGCCCGCGCTGATGTCGGTGAAGAGGACCACGGTGGTCAGAGCGGTGCCGAGGGCGATGCCGAGCTGGGTGGCGGTGTTGAAGAGGCCGGAGGCCGATCCTGCGTGTTGGTGGGGAACCTTGGCGAGGGTGAGGTCGGCGAGCGGGGCGCCGATCATGCCGAGGCCGAGGCCGACCGCGAGCATGGGGACAGCGGCCAGTACGGTCCCCATTCCGGTGCCCTCCGTGGTGATGAGGTGGTGGTAGCCGGCCAGGGTGGCGGCGGCGAGCAGGGCTCCGGCCTGCGGGATGGCACGGCCGTAGCGGCGGACCAGGCTCATCGCGAGCCAGGCGCCGCCCATCTCACCGAGCGATGCGGCGACGAAGCCGGTTGCGGCCTGCCCGGGGGTGAGGCCGAGGCCGTCTTGCATGAACAGGGCCCACGACAGGAAGAAGGCGCCCGACAGCAGTCCGAAGGCCAGCTGGGTGGCGAGTCCGGCGCTGAAGGCGCGGCCGGTGAAGAGGGAGAGGACGACCAGAGGTGAGCGGTCCTTGCGAGTCTCGGCCTGCTGCTGGGCCATGAACGCCGCCAGGACGAGCACCCCGGTGGCCATCATCGCGAACGACCAGGCGGGCCAGCCGTGTTCGCCGCCCACTGTCAGCGGGAGCGTGAGCAGCAGCAGGGCGAGCGCGGACAAGAGTATGCCGAGGGGGTCCAGGCGCCGGGTGGTGCGGTCGTGGGACTCGGGGATGCAGCTCAGGCCGAGGACGACGGCGGCGATCCCGATGGGCAGGTTGATCAGGAAGACGGGCCGCCAGCCCAGGCCGAACAGGTCGGCCTGGGTGAGGGCCCCGCCCAGGACCGGGCCGGTGACGCTGCCGAACGACATGACCGTGCCGTACAGGCCGAACGCCTTCGCCCGGGAGCGGGCGTCGAAGGCGACGTGGAGGGTGGCCAGGACTTGCGGCACCATCGCCGCGGCCGCTGCGCCTTGCAGGGTGCGGGCGGCGATCAGGAGCTCCGGGTCGGTCGCGATGCCGCACAGCAGGGAGGCCAGGGTGAAGAGGGCGGTGCCGGCCAGGAAGATCCGCTTGCGGCCGTAGAGATCGCCGAGCCGGCCGCCCGTGATGAGGCCGAGGGCGAAGGTCAGGGCGTAGGCGGCGTGGATCCACTGGAGGGCCGCGGTGGTGGCGCCGGTGTCGGCGGCGATGGAGGGCAGGGCGGTGTAGACGACGGAGCCGTCGAGCGCGTTCATCAGCTCTGCGGTCAGGACGACGGCGAGGGTGATGGCCCGGGCATGTCCCGCTGTCCGCGATCCGGCGCGCGGGGGGCTGCTGGTGGTGGTCTGGTGGGTGTCGTGGGACACGGAGGAGAGGTCCTGTTCCGGTGAGGGTCGGGAATACGGGCAGACCGGGGCCGCGTACGCCGACTGCGCACAGGAAGAGGGGAGCGGGGCCCAGGCCGAGGGAGGAGGCCGTCATCGCCGACGTGTTGGTGCGGCACCGAGGGGGTGCGGCCGTGTCGGCAAGGGGACGGCTATCGGGCCTGGGAGATAGGTCATCACCTCACATCGGCTGGGGGAGGAACACGCCCGCGTTCAAAGGAACGGGGGGCCGGGGGCGGCGACCCGTCCCTCATGGGGCGGGTCGCCGGCCGTGGTTCAGGCGGTCTTGGCGGTCTTGGCGGGCTTGGGCAGCCGGAACATCAGTGCCCACATCACCGCGAGGGCGGCGATGACGTACCAGACGCTGCCTGCGAAGGCATGGGTCACGGTCGTGCCGTGACTGCCCGCGGGGGCGTGGTGGAAGAACACCACGGAGGCCGTCGCGATACCGAGCGCGGTACCGAGCTGCATGGCGGTGTTGAACAGTCCCGCCGCGGAGCCGGCGTCCTCGTGGCCGACCTGGCTCAGGGTGAGCCCGGCAAGACCCGCGCCGACCATGCCGAATCCGGCGCCGACGAGGATCATCGGGGCGACGGCGGCCACGAACGGCATCCCGGTCTGCTGGGCGGAGACCAGCAGCTGGTAGCCGACCAGGGTGAAAGCGATCAGTACTGCCCCGGCCTGAGGCACGCGCCGCAAGTGGCGTCCCGTCCACTTGGAGGCGAGCATCGCGCCGGCCATGCCGCCGAGGGAGATGGCGACGGACGCCGGAGCGAACTGCCCCGGCGAGAGCCCAAGGCCGGACTGCATGAACAGCACCCACGTCAGCAGGAACACGCCGGAGACCAGACCGAAGACCAGCTGGGCGGCGAGCCCGCCGGCGAACGCCTTGCTCTTGAAGAGGGACAGCGCCACCAGCGCGGATCCGTCCTTCGCGGTCTTGGCCCGCTGCTGGGCCATGAACACGGCCAGCATGACCGCACCCGCGGCGATCATGAGGAGGCTCCAGGCGGGCCAGTGCTTCTCGCCGCCCACGGTGAGCGGGTAGGCGATCAGCAGCAGACCCGCGCTGGAGAGCAGCATGCCCAGCGGGTCCAGGCGTCGGGCCTGCTGGTCGCGGGACTCCGGGATGTACCGGAGGGCGAAGAGCACGGTGGCCAGGCCGATGGGCAGGTTGATCAGGAAGATTGTCCGCCAGCCGAGACCGGCGATGTCGGCGGAGGTCAGGACCGCGCCCAGGACGGGGCCGAGGACACCGCCGAGGGACATGATCATGCCGTACATGCCGAATGCCTTGGCCTGGGACTCCCCCTGGAAGGTGACCGCGATGGTGGCCATGACCTGCGGCACCATCACCGCCGCTCCGGCACCCTGGAGCGCCCGCGCGGCGACGAGGAACTCCGGGCCGGTGGCGATCCCGCACAGCAGCGATGCCACCGTGAACAGGACGGTGCCGGCGATGAAGACTCGCTTGCGCCCGAAGAGGTCACCCAGGCGCCCGCCCGTGATCAGGGCGAGGGCGAAGGTGAGGGTGTAGGCGGCGGGGATCCACTGCACCGCGGCGCTGGAGGCGCCGGTGTCGGCCTGAATGGAGGGAAGTGCGGTGTGGACGATCGAACCGTCGAGCGCGTTCATCAGCTCGGCGATCAGCACCACGACCAGCGTGATCGTGGCGGCACGGCCGACCCCGGCGGGGCGTGGGCGGCCGGTGGTATGGGTGTCGGTTGACACGAGGAGGATTCCTGTTCGCGTACAGAAGGAATAGGGGGCAGGGGCAGGCCTGGGCATGCCCCCGCACGCCGACAGCGCGACAGGGGAAAGCAGGGTGCAACGAGCCCAGGCCATCAGGGAGCACCGCCGTCGAGGCATGCGTCGGAAGCCCGCGATCGCGGACAACCGGAAAAGCGCCTCGGAACGAGCGGCTACTTACTTGGCCTGGGAGATACGTCATCACCTCGAAACACAGCGCCGGGCCCCGGAACGGGCACCGACGGAACCACACAAGGCTAAGAGACTGCCCGACGCCCGTGCAACGCAATATCCCAGCCCCGCCCCTGCCCGAACTGCCTGGGCCCGTGCCGCACCCCTCCTGGGAGCGACGCCGGAGAACCAGGGCGTGTCGGCCGGCGGTGACGCTCAGGCGATGCGGGCGACCGGCCGCCGCTCCGCCCCGAGCGCCTCGTCGTACCGCTCGACCAGCAGCCGCGCCAGCTCCGGCGACGGGCCCAGCACATCGGCGAGGACGTCCGCCCCCGCCGCGCCCTCGGCGATGCGGTCCGGCAGGCGGCCGGGCGCGATGACGTACGGCGCCACCGCCACGCGACGCACGCCGTCGGCGCGCAGCGCCCGTACCGCGTCCTCCGTCCGCGGGAGAGATGCGGAGGCGAACGCAGGCCGCACGGCACACCAACCAGTGCGCCGCAGCTCCCGCGCCGTTTCTGCGATCGCTGCGATCGCCTCCGGGTCCGAGGAGCCCGCCGAGGCCAGGACGACCCCGGTCGAGCCCTTGTCGGCGGGGGTGAGCCCCGCCTCGTACAACCGCCGCTCCACCGCCGCCAGGAGCAGCGGCGACGGGCCCAGGACCTCCGCCTGCCGGACACGCAGCGACGCAGGGGCCTCGCGCAGTACGGCGGGGATGTCGGCCTTCGCGTGGAAGGCGCGCGTCAGCAGCAGGGGAAGCGCGACCACCTCGCGCACCCCCTCCGCCGCCAGCCGCTCCAGCACGGCCGGCACCGACGGGACGTTGAAGTCCAGGAAAGCCGTCTCCACCCGCAGCCCGGGGCTCAGGTCCTGCTCGGCCACCGCCCGCACCAGGGCGTGGACGGTCGCGGCGTGCCGCGGGTCGCGGCTGCCGTGGGCGATGACGAGCAGGACGGGACGGTTCATGTGAGTCAGCTCTTCACCAGCAGGCCGCGGGTGCGCAGCACGGCCCGCTCCAGGGGGCTGAAGATCAGCAGGTCGATGGCGATGCCGACGACCAGGATCAGGATGATCGCCAGGAAGATCCCCGGCATGTCGATGTTGTTGCGGCCGTGCTCCAGCAACTGGCCCAGCCCCAGGCCCAGCTCGGGCGAGGAGGCGATGATCTCGGCGGCCATGAGCGACCGCCACGAGAACGCCCAGCCCTGCTTCAGACCGGCCAGGTAGCCGGGCAGCGCGGCCGGCATGACGATGTGCCAGGCGCCCCGCAGCCCGGTCGCGCCGAGCGTCCGCCCGGCCCGCAGGAACAGCGGCGGGACCTGGTCGACGCCCGCCACCAGGCCGTTGGCGATCGACGGCACGGCGCCCAGCAGGATCACCGCGTACATCATCGAGTCGTTGAGTCCGATCCAGAGCACCGCGGGCGCCACCCAGGCCACCGACGGAAGGGCCTGGAGGCCGGAGAGGATCGGGCCGATCGCCGCCCGCACGAACTTCACCCGGGCGACCAGCAGGCCCAGCGGCGTACCGATCGCCAGCGCCATCAGGAAGCCCAGCAGGGCCCGCGACACACTGGTCCACAGCACGTCGAAGAGCGTGCCCTGCAGCCACATGGTGGTCAGGCTGTCCCAGACCGCGGACGGCGCCGGGAGCTTGTACTCGTCCGTGACCTTCGCCCACACCAGCAGCTGCCACACCACCAGCACCAGCGCGACGGCCAGCACCGGCGGCAGGACCTTCTTCAGCAGGACGTCGCGCACCGGAGTCCGCGCCACCTGCACGGCGTCCAGCGCGTCGAGACCCGCCTCCAGGCCGGCGAGGTCGTCGGACTTGGCGCCCGTCGTGACGGTCGTCGTCGTATCAGTGCTGGCCATGACGGCGGATCTCCCCACGCAGTTCTTCGGTGATCTCGATGGACAGCTCCGCCACCGCGGCGTCCTCGATGCGGCGCGGCTGCGGGATGCCGATCTCCCACTCGCGGGCGATGCGCCCGGGACGGGACGACAGCAGCACCACGCGCTCGGCCAGCCGCACCGCCTCGCGCACGTTGTGCGTGACGAACAGGACCGACAGCCGCGTCTCGCTCCAGATCCGGGTCAGCTCGTCGTGCAGCACGTCCCGGGTGATGGCGTCCAGCGCCGCGAACGGCTCGTCCATCAGCAGCAGGTCGCTGTCCTGCGCGAGCGCCCGCGCCAGCGCCACGCGCTGCCGCATGCCGCCGGACAGCTCGTGCACCCGCTTCCCGTACGAGCCCTTCAGGCGCACGAGCTCCAGCAGCCGCTCCGCCTCGTCGCGCCGCTCGCTCTTCGGGACGCCGCGCAGCCGCAGCGCCAGCTCGATGTTCTTGCCTGCCGTCAGCCACGGGAACAGCGCGTGCTCCTGGAACATCAGCGCCGGCCGGCCGCCCGGGGTGTCGATCGACCCCGCGGACGGCCGGTCGAGCCCCGCGACCAGGTTGAGCAGCGTGGACTTGCCACAGCCCGAGGCGCCCAGGAGGGTGACGAACTCGCCCGGAGCGACATCGAGCGAGATGTCGTCGAGGACGAGCTGCTGCCCGGACGGGGTGGCGAAGGACTTGGAGACGTGCTCGAGACGGGCGGCGTGCGTGGTCACCGCGGCACGGTCCTCGGCCTTGGCGAGCGTGGTGGCCATGGTCGTCACCTCCTGGGAGAGTCGTTCAGAGCGGGAGCGGGAGCGGGGCGGGGCGGGCAGGGCGGAGTCGACGGGCACTACTTGACGCCGAGACCGGCGTCGGAGACCGCGGGCTTGCCCTCGGCCTCGAGGACCTTGTTGAGCGGCCCCAGGTCGTAGATCCCGCTCAGGTCGGGCTTCTCCAGCAGACCCGCCTGCACCGCGTGGTCGGCCTGCGCCTGGAGCGTGGCGGCCAGCGGGTCGTTGACGAACTGGATCGACGGCCAGGCGGCGTCGATCACCTTCGGGCCCAGCGGCTTGCCCGTGATGGTCTTCAGCTTGGTGTTCGCGGACGCCTTCGCCTTGTCGGGGTTGGCGCTGATCCAGTCGTTCGTCTTCACCACACCGCGCAGCAGCGCCTCGACGACGTCCGGATGCTGCTTGAGGAACTTCTGCGACACGACGATGTTCGTGATCACGAACTTCTTCCCGGGCCACAGCTCCGACTCGTCGAGCAGCACCTTCGCACCGTCGCTGACCAGCTTCGACGCGGTCGGCTCCGGCACCCAGGCGCCGTCGATGGCGCCGGTCTGGTAGGCGTTCGGCGTCACCTTGTTGTCCGTACGGACCACCGAGACGTCGCCCTTGCCGCTCTGGGAGTCGACCTTCCAGCCCTTCGTCGCGATCCAGTGCAGGAAGGCGACGTCCTGCGTGTTGCCCAGCTGCGGGGTCGCGATCTTCTTGCCCTTGAGGTCGTCAAGGGTCTTGATCTTCTCCGGGTTCACGACCAGCTTGACCCCGCCCGAGGCCGCCCCGCCGATGATCCGCAGGTTGCCGCCCTTGGACTTGACGTAGCCGTTGATCGTGGGGGAGGGGCCGATGAAACCGATGTCGATCGAGTCGGCGTTGAGCGCCTCGATCGCGGACGGGCCCGCGTTGAAGAACGACGTCTCCAGCCGGGTGCCGCCCAACTCCTTCTGGAACAGGCCCTCCTGGTCGCCCACCAGCGCCGTGCCGTGGGTGAGGTTCGGGAAGTACCCGAGCCGGACCCGGTCGGCCGAGAGCTTCTCGCCCTTGGCCTCCACCCGGGTCTCCTTGGGGGCCTGGGAGCCGTAGCCGCAGGAGGCGAGCGTGCCGAACAGCAGCGGCAGGGCGACCGCCGCGGCGAAGCGGCGGCGCAGGCGCAGGGCGGTGACGCGGATGGTGGCAGGCACGGGAGGGTGTTCCTCTCGTCGGCCCGGCGCTACGCCCTCCTGATCGTCGTCAGGGGCGCGGCCGGGAAGTCGGCAGTGTCGTCGTTCTTCGGCGGTACGCGTGGTACGGGAGCGGGCGCGGCGTCATCGGGCACATCGCGCGACACCCCCGGTTCCCGCGCCGAGGGCGCCGCTGCCGACCCGGCCGCCCTCCTTGGCGAAGGTCGCGTAGACGTCGATGGTCGTCACGTCAGAAGTCCCAGCCCTCGTCGTCGGCCTCGACGGCCGGGGCCGCCTTGGCGGCGGCGAAGGCCTCGCCCGCCATGCCGGCCGCGAGCGTCGTGCCGTCGGCCGGGTCGATGAGCAGGAAGGACCCGGTACGGCGCGAGTCGGCGTACGCGTCGAGCGCGAGCGGCTCGGCGGTGCGGACGCGGACGCGGCCGATGTCGTTGGCGACGAGCTGCCCCGGCGCCGGGTGCTGGGAGAGGTCGTCCAGCGTCAGCTTGGACGGGATGTCCTTGACGATCGCCTTGACCGTGCGGGTGGTGTGCTTGAGCAGTACCCGCTGCCCGACGGTGAGCGGCTGGTCGGCGACGTGGCACACGGTCGCCTCGACGTCCTGCGTGGTGGCGGGCACGTCGGAGGCGGGCACGATCAGGTCGCCGCGCGAGATGTCGATGTCGTCCGCGAGGAGCAGGGTCACCGACTGCGGGGTCCACGCCACGTCCACCGGCTCGCCCAGCAGGTCGATCCCGGTGATCGTCGACGTACGCCCGGAGGGCAGGACGGTCACCTGCTCGCCGACCCGGAACGTCCCCGCCGCGATCTGGCCGGCGTAACCCCGGTAGTCGGGGTGCTCGGCGGTCTGCGGGCGGATCACGTACTGCACCGGGAAGCGCGCGTGGCACCCCGTCAGGTCGTGGCTGACCGGCACCGTCTCCAGGTGCTCCAGGACGGTCGGACCGCCGTACCAGTCCATGTGCGCCGACGGCTCCACCACGTTGTCCCCGGCGAGCGCCGAGATCGGGATCGCGGTGACCTCCGGGACGCCCAGCTCGGTCGCGTACGCCGTGAACTCCTCGGCGATCGCGGCGAAGACGGTCTCCTCGTACGCGACCAGGTCCATCTTGTTGACGGCGAGGACGACGTGCGGCACGCGCAGCAGCGCCGCGAGGGCCGCGTGGCGGCGGGTCTGCTCGACGACGCCGTTGCGGGCGTCGACCAGGATCACCGTCAGCTCGGCGGTGGAGGCGCCGGTGACCATGTTGCGGGTGTACTGCACGTGCCCCGGGGTGTCGGCCAGGATGAACCGGCGCCGCGGCGTGGCGAAGTAGCGGTACGCGACGTCGATGGTGATGCCCTGCTCCCGCTCGGCCCGCAGGCCGTCGGTGAGCAGCGCCAGGTCCGGCGCCTCCTGGCCGCGCGAGCGGGAGGCGTGCTCCACGGCCTCCAGCTGGTCGGCGAGGACCGACTTGGAGTCGTGCAGGAGCCGGCCGACGAGGGTGGACTTGCCGTCGTCGACGGAGCCCGCGGTCGCGAAGCGCAGCAGCGTGGTGGCGCTGAGCTGCTCGGTGGTGCTGGTCATGGTTAGAAGTACCCTTCGCGCTTGCGGTCTTCCATCGCGGCCTCGGACAGCTTGTCGTCGGCGCGGGTCGCGCCCCGCTCGGTGAGCCGGGAGGCGGCGATCTCGGCGATCACGGCGTCCAGCGTGGTGGCGTCGGAGTCCACCGCGCCGGTGCAGGACATGTCGCCGACGGTGCGGTAGCGGATGAGCCGCTTCTCGACCGTCTCGGTGTCCTTCGGGCCGCCCCACTCGCCGGCGGTCAGCCACATCCCGTTGCGCAGGAACACCTCGCGCTCGTGCGCGAAGTAGATCTCCGGCAGCTCGATGTTCTCGCGGGCGATGTACTGCCACACGTCCAGCTCGGTCCAGTTGGACAGCGGGAAGACGCGCACGTGCTCGCCGGGCGCGTGGCGGCCGTTGTAGAGCTGCCACAGCTCGGGGCGCTGGCGGCGCGGGTCCCACTGCGAGAACTCGTCGCGCAGCGAGAACACCCGCTCCTTGGCGCGCGCCTTCTCCTCGTCACGGCGCCCGCCGCCGAACACGGCGTCGAAGCGGTGCTGCTGGATCGCCTCGGTCAGCGGCACCGTCTGCAGCGGGTTGCGCGTCCCGTCGGGGCGCTCGCGCAGCTTGCCGGCGTCGATGTACTCCTGTACGGAGGCGACGTGCAGCCGCAGCCCGTGCTTCTCGACCGTGCGGTCGCGGTACTCGATGACCTCGGGGAAGTTGTGCCCGGTGTCCACGTGCAGCAGCGAGAAGGGCACCGCCGCCGGGGCGAACGCCTTCAGCGCCAGGTGCAGCATGACGATGGAGTCCTTGCCGCCGGAGAAGAGGATCACCGGCCGCTCGAACTCGCCCGCCACCTCGCGGAAGATGTGCACCGCCTCGGACTCGAGGGCGTCCAGGTGGCTCAGGGCGTACGGAGTGTCGGTCGCCCCGTCGACGGTGTGGGCAGCGGTGGTGGTCATGCGGCACCCCTTTCGTGAGCTTCTCCGCCCGCGCGGCGCAGAGGTGCGGGCATCGTGGTCGTCTGCGGCCCGGCGGCCGCGCGGGCGTCGCTCACAGGACACCCCTTTCGGTGAGCAGCGCATGGACCGCCGCCGCGGACTCCTGCACGGTCTGGTTCTGGGACTCGATCCGCAGGTCCGGGGACTCCGGCTCCTCGTACGGGTCGTCGACGCCGGTCAGGCCGCTGATCTCGCCCGCCGCCTGCTTGGCGTACAGGCCCTTCACATCGCGCTCCGAGCAGACCTCGACGGGCGTGGCCACGTGCACCTCGACATACGCGGTGCCCTCCTGCTGGTGGCGCTTGCGCACCGCCTCACGGCTGTCCGCGTACGGGGCGATGACCGGCACCAGGACCTTCACGCCGTTCGACGCGAGCAGCTCGGCGACGAAGCCGATCCGCTGCACGTTGGTGTGCCGGTCCTCACGGCTGAAGCCGAGGCCCGCCGAGAGGAACTCGCGGATCTCGTCGCCGTCCAGCACCTCGACGCGGTGGCCCTCGGCGCGCAGCCGGTCCGCCAGCGCGTACGCGATGGTGGTCTTGCCGGCGCTCGGCAGCCCGGTGAGCCAGATGGTGGCCCCAGTCACGTTCTCTTCTCCCACAGTCGTCATCAGCCGTGCAGCCCGCACTCGGTCTTGGTACGCCCCGCCCAGCGGCCGGCGCGCGCGTCCTCGCCCTCCAGCACCCGGCGCGTGCAGGGCGCGCAGCCGACGGAGGCGTACCCGTCCATGAGGAGCGGGTTCGTCAGGACGCCGTGCTCGGCGACGTACGCGTCCACGTCGTCCTGCTTCCAGCGGGCGATCGGCGAGATCTTGACCTTCCGGCGCTTCTCGTCCCAGCCGACGACCGGGGTGTTCGCCCGGGTCGGGGACTCGTCGCGGCGCAGCCCGGTCGCCCACGCGTCGTACGCGGTCAGGCCCTCTTCGAGGGGCTTGACCTTGCGCAGCGCGCAGCACAGGTCCGGGTCGCGGTCGTGCAGCTTCGGGCCGTACTCGGCGTCCTGCTCGGCCACCGTCTGACGCGGGGTCAGCGTGATGACGTTGACGTCCATCACGGCGTCCACGGCGTCACGGGTGCCGATGGTCTCGGGGAAGTGATAGCCGGTGTCGAGGAAGACGACGTCGACGCCGGGGAAGGCGCGGGAGGCGAGGTGGGCGACGACCGCGTCCTCCATGGAGGAGGTGACGCAGAAGCGCTTGCCGAACGTCTCGGCCGCCCAGGTCAGGATCTCCAGGGGCGAGGCCTCTTCGAGGTCCCGGCCCGCCTGCTCGGCGAGCGCCTTCAGCTCTTCCTTGCTCTGAACCGCCGTCATGACGTTTCCCCTCCGCCGTCGTTGCGCTGAACTCCGCGGGCCAGCAGCCCGAGGAACTTCAGCTGGAAGGCTCGATTGCACGCCGCGCATTCCCAGGCGCCGTGCCCGGTCTCGCTGGGCCGCAGGTCCTCGTCGCCGCAGTACGGGCAGTAGAACGGGGCCGCTCGCTCACTCACGAGAGGGCCTCCTCCGACGCGCGCGCCGCCCACGTGGCGAAGCGCTCGCCGTCCTCGCGCTCCGCCTGGAAGCGCTTGAGGACCCGCTCGACGTAGTCGGGCAGCTCGTCCGAGGTGACCTTCAGGCCGCGCACCTTGCGGCCGAAGCCGGGCTCGAGGCCGAGCGCGCCGCCGAGGTGGACCTGGTAGCCCTCGACCTGGTTGCCGTCGTCGTCCAGGACCAGCTGGCCCTTGAGACCGATGTCCGCCACCTGGATACGGGCGCAGGCGTTGGGGCAGCCGTTGATGTTGATGGTGATCGGCTCGTCGAAGTCCGGGATGCGGCGCTCCAGCTCGTCGATGAGCGAGGCGCCGCGCGCCTTGGTCTCGACGATGGCCAGCTTGCAGAACTCGATGCCGGTGCAGGCCATCGTGCCGCGCCGGAACGGTGACGGCGTGACGGTGAGGTCCAGCGCCTCCAGGGCGGAGACCAGCGGCTCGACCTGCGCCTCCTCGACGTCGAGCACGATCATCTTCTGCTCGACGGTGGTACGCAGCCGGCCGGAGCCGTGCGCCTCCGCCACCTCGGCGATCTTCGTGAGCGTGGCGCCGTCGACGCGGCCGACGCGCGGCGCGAAGCCGACGTAGAAGCGGCCGTCCTTCTGCCGGTGCACACCGACGTGGTCGCGCCACTGCTGTACGGGCTGCGCGGGCGCGGGCCCGTCGGTCAGCTTGCGCTGCAGGTACTCGTCCTCCAGGACCTGGCGGAACTTCTCCGCGCCCCAGTCGGCGACGAGGAACTTCAGGCGGGCGCGGTTGCGCAGCCGGCGGTAGCCGTAGTCGCGGAAGATCGAGATGACGCCCTCGTACACGTCCGGGACCTCGTCGAGGGAGACCCAGGTGCCGAGCCGCACACCGATCTTGGGGTTGGTGGAGAGGCCGCCGCCGACCCAGACGTCGAAGCCCGGGCCGTGGTCCGGGTGCTCGACGCCGACGAAGGCGATGTCGTTGATCTCGTGCGCCACGTCGAGCAGCGGGGAGCCGGAGACCGCCGACTTGAACTTGCGGGGCAGGTTGGAGAAGTCCTTGTTGCCCACGATGCGGCGGTGGATCTCGTCGATGGCGGGGGTGCCGTCGATGATCTCGTCCTCGGCGATGCCGGCGACGGGGGAGCCGAGGATGACACGCGGGGTGTCACCGCACGCCTCGGTCGTGGACAGGCCGACCTCCTCGAGGCGGCGCCAGATCTCGGGCACGTCCTCGATGCGGATCCAGTGGTACTGGATGTTCTGCCGGTCGGTGATGTCGGCGGTGCCGCGCGCGAACTCCTGCGAGATCTCCCCGATGACCCGCAGCTGCTGCGTCGTCAGCCGGCCGCCGTCGACGCGGACGCGCAGCATGAAGTACTCGTCGTCCAGCTCCTCCGGCTCCAGGATCGCGGTCTTGCCGCCGTCGATCCCGGGCTTGCGCTGGGTGTACAGCCCCCACCACCGCATGCGGCCGCGCAGGTCGTTGGGGTCGATCGAGTCGAAGCCGGCCTTGGAGTAGATCGTCTCAATGCGTGTCCGCACATTGAGACCGTCGTCGTCCTTCTTGAACTGCTCGTTGCCGTTGAGGGGCGTGAAGTGGCCCCTGGCCCACTGACCCTCACCACGGTGCCGGCCGGTCTTGCGGCGGGGCGTGGCGGAGGCGGGCGTTTCCGGGGTGGAGGCCATGACGATACGTCCTTCGGGACTGCAGGAGGGCGGCTCTGACCTGCACACTCGCGCGCGGCACAGGGCGCGGCGCGGCGGTGCGCAGTGGATTGCGGGGGTTCGGGGGTCGCGGTGGTGCTGGTGGGCTCAGCTCACCGGACAGATGGCGCTGGACATGCGGCCGAGGTCGACGTGCCGCCGACTCACCAAGGCAATTCCAGCTCGAGACATGACGGAAGCGTGGCATGGGACTTTGGACCCAGTCCACCTTTGTCCACGATGCGGACGCGGTTGTCTCGAAGTGCGGACCAGTGTGTCATGCGTCACTCATATCGGACGCTCGGCCGGTGTCTGGTGGGGCTAGGCGGCGTGGGCGCCCGGCCAGGGCCCCGGAAGCGGAACGTCGGGCTCCTCCGTGACCTTCGTGTCGCAGAGCCGGAAGCCCCGCCGCAGATAGTTGTCCATCGCGTGCTCCCCGTCCAGGGAGCACGTGTGCAGCCACACCCGCTTCGTCGGCGTCCGCTCCGGCCACCGCTCCGCCAGGTCCCACGCGCGGGCCGTGCCGTACGACAGCAGATGCCCGCCGATCCGCCGGCCCCGGAACGCCGGGATCAGCCCGAAGTAGACAATCTCCACCACCCCGTCGTCCTGCGGGTCCAGCTCCACGTACCCGGCGGGCGTCCCCTTCTCGTACGCCACCCAGATCTCGGCCCCGGGCCGCTCCACTATCTCCCGCCACTGGTCGTACGTGAGCCCCAGCCGGTCCGTCCACCGGATGTCGCCGCCCACCGCCGTATAGAGGAACCGGCTGAACTCCGGCGAGGGCACCTCGGCCCGCCGGATCTCGATGCCGCCGGGCGGCACGGCCGCGGGCCGCAGATCGGCGGGCGAGGTCTGCTCGAGGGACCAGGTGGTGACGGTGACGGTGCTCATGGGGGCCAGGGAAGCACGGGGGGTGGGGCTGTGGCCAGCGGTGTTAGGGGGCGGGGGCCCGGGGGACGAGGGGGAGGGCGCGGCGGACCGCCCCGGCGGGGTCGGTGACGGGGATGCCGAGCTGGACGAGCCAGTCGCGGACGTCCTCGATCGGCTCGTGAATACCTCGGGCCAAGCCGATCAGCTGCTGGAGTCCGACGTGGTCCCCGGCCGACAGGAAGACGTCGTCCTCCGTCTCCAGGAGCCACAGCGCGTCGTCATACGTCAGTCCCTCGGGCACATCGGGGCAGGACGACGCGATGCCGTGGGCCGCGAGGCGCCGCACGATGTCCCTTGGCTGGACCAGCAGGCGCCGCGCGGCGGCCAGGATGTGGGCGAACGGCATGGGCTCGTCCGTGTGGACGTCCCTCCAGTTCAGAGGGCCCTCCTCCCTGAACAGCTCGTCGTCGGGGTCGGCCGGCTCGGCGCAGTCGAGCGAGGGCACGCGGATGCCGTACGCACGCAGCCGTGAAGCCACCACGTGCATCGGCATCTCGCATTCCGAGACCGCGATCAGGACATGGAGATAGGGGACGGCACGGCCGGGCCGCAAGGGGCCTGACACCAGGCCGACGTCGTCGGAGTACTGGGTGAGGAGGTTGATGTCGTCCGGCTCCACCTCCGCCGGGAACGGGGAGGGCGGAGTGAAGCCGAGGTGCTCGTACCATTCCATGGCCCGCACGGGGGTAAGCCCGAGCACGGCGCAGGCGCGCAGGATGTGCCACGGCGGGACCGGAGCCGCCGGCGAAAGCCACACCGACACCTCCGGATCCTCCACCAGGAGGGCGAGCACCTCGGGCGTCGGCACGGTGGGAAGCCCGGTCGCGTCCGCCTTCAGCCCGCACGCCCTTAGGCGTGCGCACAGATCCGGCACCTCCAGCCCTAGCTGCAGGGCCGTCCGCACCAGCTGTCCGGGAGTGATGTCGGCCCCGGGATCGAGCCAGGGAACCTCCTCAAGGCCACGGACGTACGCCGTCAGCTCCTTGTCCTTCTCCACCGCACGGGCCGTTTCGACGATCGCCCGCGGCACGTCGACGTCGCTGTCCGCGAGCGCGGCGGCGGCCTCGTCCACCGTTTTCAACGCCACCGGGTCGGCCATCTTCACCAAAAGGGCGACGGAGGGGTCATCGTGGCGGCGCCGGTGCCGGCGGACGATGTCCGCGACGGTGCCCGCCGTGGGGGGTCGGTGCACGGCGGTGTCGGGGAACGACGCGACCTCCCATGCGTGCAGCCCGAGGGCGGCAGCCCGCTCCGCTACCTCGCGCGGTGTCCGGCCGAGCGCCTCCGCCGTGGCAAACACCTTCTCCACATGCCGGGCCGTGCCGTACCAGTGGCCGGTCGGCCGAAGGGAGAAGAGCAGCTGGTCCGACGGGAGGGCGGGCAGCACCGGGCCGACCTCGTCGAGCTCCGGGCACATGTCGGCGAGCTGTCGGAACTCTGGATGCGGCCGGTGGGCCAGCAGCCGCCACAGCATGATGTGGTCGGGGACGGACGCGGAGAACTTGCGCAGCATGGCGCTGTCGTCGCCGAAGAGGTGGAGCAGCTGCGGGTACAGGAGGGAGATGTCGGCGGGCAGACAGCCTGTGCTCTCACTGGAAAAGGTGCGGCCGCTGCGTTCCCCACGTGTCTCGCTCGCCCGTACCCAGTCGAGCCGACGCCCCAGGGCGACGCACCGCTTCGTGATCATGTCCGCCAGCGGCAGGCTCCCGTCCGCCACCGAGCACAGCCACTCGAAGGTCGGCAGCGGCTGCGCCACCAGGTGGTCCAGCGCTCCGGCGAGCAGATCCTGCACCGTACCGAGCAGGTCGTCCAGGACCTGGGTGCGGTCCGCCGACAACCGGTCCGGGGCCAGCGGCCCGGACAGGTTCACGACGGCGCCGACGAGGCCGGACGCATTGGACGACAGGACGCCGCCGCGCACGGTCGGCTGGACCACCAGGCCGTCGACGAGCAGCCCGCCGCCGTGGCCGCACCAGATCACCTGGGCTCCCGGCGGGGCGTCGGGCCAGGCGGCCAGGGCACCGTGGGCGTCGAGGCCAAACTGCTCGCCCTGCTCCTTCGCACGGCCGCGCAACACGCCCGGCTCCCACCGCGTGACCTCCTCCCCGTGCCGCGCCACCGTCGGGAACTCGGCGATGCCCAGCAGTCGGCTCAGCACCGCCGGGCACGACCAGCCGCCCTCGTCCGCCTCCCGCAGATACAGCCGGACCGTCGTCCCGGCGTCCCGCCCCTCCCGGGCGCGCTCCACGATGCGGAACAGGTGACCGGGCCCGAAGATCGACGCCTCCAGCACCGGCCCCGGGCGGCCGTCGCGGCCGAGGCGGCACGTGGTCACCCGGATCTCGTCGGCCAGCATGAAGTAGCTGAGCACCCCGATGCCGAACCGGCTGTTCGGATGGAACGGCACCGGCGGGTCCAGCCGCGCCCACGCCGCGCGCTCCTCGCGGAACTCCGGTTGCTCGGCGAAGCGCACGCCCGCGTGGGAGAACACGCCCCGCAGCTCCGCCTCGCCCATCCCGATGCCGTTGTCGCGGCACTCCACGTACGCGCGGCCGTCGTCGACGCTCTGCTCGAAGACGATCGAGCCCTCGTACGCGTACGTCGCACCCGCGTGCGTCCGGTCCAGGTACTCCGTCCTGGCCCGCCGGTAACGGCAGGCGTCCAGGGCGTTCTGGTAGAGCTCCCGGACCGCGAGGTCCGGGTCCTTGTAGAGCTGGACGCCCATCAGCAGCTCGCGTACCCGGCGTTCGTCGAGGCGGAAGCTCGCCCAGCCGGTGAAGGTGCCGTCCGCCGGTACGACTCCGTCGGCCGACAGACGTACCGGCAGGCGCGGCATCGGGTGCGTGACCCGCTCCCGTACCGTGCGGGTCACCGCGTGCAGCGTCTCGTCCATGCGGGCCACGGCTGCCCGCAGGCCCTCCACGACTGCCTCGTGGGCGCACTCCGCCCGCAGGACAGGCAGGTCCGCAGGGCCGCCCCACGACGACTCCTCCAGGGTGGAGCGCAGGGCGGCGAGGTCCACCGGGTGCGGGATGCCCAGGTGTTCGGCCACGATGTCGGGCAGCGTGGTCGTCTCGGCCGTCAGGGCGTACGCCAGCGAGCACAGCAGCGCCAGCCGCTGGTCGCGCACCCGTTGGACGCCCAGTGACTCCTCCGACGGCAGAGCGTCCAGGAACTCCGGGTTGCACACGTCGGGGCCGCGCCGCAGCGCGTGCAGCAGCCTGCCGACCCGGCGCGGGGTCACCACCCGGTTGAGCAGGGGGCCCGGTCCGCCCGCTGCGTCCAGCAGGTCCCGCACCGTCTCCTCGTGCGCGTGGCTCTCGTGCCGCACCAGCCACCGGTGGTACAGCCACCAGCCGATCGGTGCCTCGGCCTCCGGGCGCAGCAGTGCCCGCTGCACCAGCAGCCGGTGGCCGTCGGCGTACGCGTCGAACGACGCCCGCTCGGGCGCGGGCACCGCCGCGCCGAGCTGCCACGGCTCGACGTCCAGCCGGTCCGCCGCCATCCGCAGGTCGTGCACCCGCGACAGGAGAGGGACCAGCGTGAACAGCGCCGCCTCCGCCGGATGGAGGTCCAGCCCAGGCTCCTCGCCCAGCAGCCACTCCACCCGCTCGGCGAAACGCAGGGCGCTGTGCGGGTCCTGCCACGGGTCCTCGGCCAGCCGCGCCTCGGCCGCGTCACGCAGCCGGGCCAGGGCACCAGCCATCGCCGCGGCGGCCTCCCGGTGGGGCCCGGCGTCCCGGCTGTCCGGCACGTGCTTCCAGACGGTGGAGCCACGGACCGCCGACACCCACGGGTCCTCCGCACCCGACGGGACGGGCCCCGTAGGTGCCTGCTGGATCGTCAGCTGCCCGATGTGCTGCGCCTGTACGACGGGACCGACCACCGTGCTGTCGCCCACCACGTTCCGGCCGCCCGCATCCCGCATCCCCCGCGCCTCCCCGCCACCTACGCCGTGCGGCTCACAGCTTAGAAGCCGCGCCGACCCGCGCCGCCACCACCGCCGGGGCCGTCGAGTGCGGCAGCAGCTCGGACAGATCGTCCGGATGGCGGAGCACCACCTCCACCTCCTCGCGGAAGCGGTACGGGCGGTGCGCCAGCACCCCGCCCAGCGTGCGGCGGACCCGCGACATCTCCGCGCGGACCGTCACCGTCCGCGTACGGTCGCCGAACACGTCCTCCGCCAGCTGCGCCGCGCTGCGCCCCTCCCGGTGCCGGGCCAGGACGTACAGCAGCTCGGCATGGCGCGGGCTCAGCTCCTGCGTCCAGCCACCCGCCCCGCCGGACACCTCCAGGGACCAGCGGCGCGGCCGGCTCACGTCCAGGACCACCCGGCCCGGGCCCGCGGCCGTCGCCGTGTGCGCGGCGTCCTCGTCCTCCACCCGCAGCAGCCAGCCGCCCGGCAGCGGCTCCACCGCACACCGCCCCAGCGACGGCACCAGTACCCGGCCCGCCCCGAAACCGCGCGGCAGCGTCAGCCGGCCCACCGGCGGCATGCCGGTCACCGCCGCCGTCCACCCGTGGGCGTCCACCGCCAGCGCCCGGCCCCCCACCCGGCACAGCACCGGCGCCGCCACCGAACGCAGCCGCTCCAGCGCCGCGAAGTGCCGGTTCCGCAGCTCCGCTTCGGCGAGCTTCGCCACGGAGCTCACCAGCAGCAGCGTCGCCGGGTGCATCGTCGCCAGCGGCCCGCTCACATCGACCGCGCCGAGCAGCCGTCCGTCCCGCGGGTCGGTGATCGGCGCGCCCGCGCACGTCCAGGAGTGGTGCGTCGAGACGAAGTGCTCCGCCGAGTGCACCTGCACCGGGCGGCGCGTCACCAGCGGCGTACCCAGCCCGTTGGTACCGACGGTCGCCTCCGTCCAGTCCGCGCCCGGCTGGAACCCGTGCCCGTCCGCCTTCCGCAGGACCGCCGGGCTGCCCTCCCGCCACAGCACCCGGCCCTCCGCGTCCGCCACGACCATGATGTGGTGCACCGACCCGGAAGCCGAGCCCGGCGCCGCCATCAGCCCATCCCTCAGCAGCGGCAGCAGCTCCGCCAGCGGCGAGGCGCTGCGGCGGCGCTCCAGCTCGACCGAGGACAGCAGCCGCGAGCGGTGGTCCCTGTCCGGATCCACGCCCCTGCGCAGCATCCGCTGCCAGGACTCGCGGATGTCGGCGCGCGGCGCCAGCGGCGAGCGCCCGCCCCGCAGCGTGGCGTCCCGCACCCCTTTGAGCAGCAGCGCCGCGTCCCGCGCGTCCATGGCGGCGAGTCGCGCCATGTCGACAGTCGCCCTGCCCACCTGTCCCTCCCCGCTGCCCCGTACACGGTGGCCGGTATACGTCACCCCATCCTCCCCTGACCGCCACGGGCGTGCACCGGCTTTGCCCATGACGCTGCAACCCCTTGCAACTCTCGCGCGGGGGCGTGCGCCCCTACGACAGTGGTGTCGTACCGGTCGTCCGGCGACGGTCCTCCGGTACGAGCACTGGGTTGGTGCCGTGTCGGCGCAGCACCACCCCACTCTCCCTGGGCGCGGGCCGTACGGACACAGCGGCCCGCGCCCGCTTGCGTCAGACGACCGCCCGCGCCCGTTCCACCACGCTCCCCAGGTCCAGGGTGTGCGGCAGCGTCCCGAACGCCGCGCCCCAGTCGCCGCCCAGGCGCGATGCGCAGAACGCGTCGGCCACCGCCGCCGGGGCCCACCGCACCAGCAGGGAGCCCTGGAGGACGAGCGCCATCCGCTCCACCAGCCGGCGCGCCCGCGCCTCGACGCCCTCCAGGTCGGCGAGTTCGGTCAGCAGGCCCTTGATCGCCGCGTCCAGCCGGTGGTCGGCGCCCCGCGCCTTGCCGACCTCCTCCAGCAGGGCGTTGAGCGCCAGCGGCTCGCGCTGCAGCGCCCGCAGCACGTCCAGCGCCTGGACGTTGCCCGAGCCCTCCCAGATGGAGTTCAGCGGCGACTCGCGCAGCAGCCGCGGCATCCCCGACTCCTCGACGTAGCCGTTGCCGCCCAGGCACTCCAGCGCCTCCGCCGTCACCGGCGTACACCGCTTGGTCACCCAGTACTTGGCCGCCGGGACCGCGAGGCGCAGGAACGCCTTCTCCTGCTCGCTGTCGGAGTCGTACGCGGCCGCCAGGCGCATCGCCAGCGTGGTCGCCGCCTCCGACTCCAGCGCCAGATCGGCCAGGACGTTGCGCATGAGCGGCTTGTCGATCAGTACGCCGCCGAACGCGCTGCGGTACGCGGCGTGGTGCACGGCCTGCGCCACCGCCTGGCGCATCAGCGCCGCCGAGCCGACCACGCAGTCCAGCCGGGTCGCCGCCACCATCTCGATGATGGTGCGCACCCCGCGGCCCTCCTCGCCGACCCGGCGCGCCCACGTCCCGTCGAACTCCACCTCGCTCGACGCGTTCGACCGGTTGCCCAGCTTGTCCTTCAGCCGCTGGATCATGAAGACGTTGCGGGTGCCGTCGTCGAGGACGCGCGGCACCAGGAAGCAGGTGAGCCCCCCGGGCGCCTGCGCCAGCACGAGGAAGGCGTCCGACATGGGCGCGGAGCAGAACCACTTGTGCCCGGTCAGGGCGTACTCGCCCTCGCCACCCAGCGGCGTGGCCGCCGTCGTGTTGGCCCGTACGTCGCTGCCGCCCTGCTTCTCGGTCATGCCCATCCCGAAGAGCACGCCGTTCTTCTCGGCGGCGGGCCGCAGCTCCTCGCCCTCGTACACCTGCGAGGTCAGCTTCGGCTCCCACACGGCGGCGAGCTCGGGGTCCGTGCGCAGCGCCGGCACGGCGGCGTGCGTCATCGACAGCGGACAGCCGTGCCCGGCCTCGGTCTGCGTCCACACCAGGAACCCGGCGGCGCGCCGGACGTGGCCGCCGGGCTTTCCCCACGCGTTGGTGAGGCCGTTGGTCACCGCGTGGCCGAGCAGCCGGTGCCAGGCCGGGTGGAAGTCGACGTGGTCGACGCGGTTGCCGTACCGGTCGTGGGTGCGCAGCTTCGGAGGGTTCTCGTTGGCGAGGACGCCCCACTCCTGCGCCTGGACGGACCCGGCCGTGGTGCCGAGCTGCGACAGCTCGCTTCGGGCCCCGTCGAGGAGTTCGAGCGGAAGGTGGCGTTCCACGGCCTCGGTCAGGGCGTGATCGGCGGCGAAGACGTCGTACCCGACCAGGGGCGGAGGCTGGTTGGTCACTGTGTGGGTGGTGGCTGCCATGCGGATACGGTAAGGAGGTGCAGGCAGCAAAAGAAACACCCCAGTGGCACCCCAGGTCACCGGGCCGACTTCACCGGGCGCGGGCCCTCTACCGCAACGTCTCCAAGCGGAAAATGGCGTGGCTCCTCCTGAAGGACACCGTCAATTCGTGCATCGAGTACCGGATCCTCGGTCTCGCCGCCGAAGCGGCGTTCTTCACCCTGCTGTCGCTGCCGCCCCTGATGCTGGGCCTGCTCGGACTGCTCGGCTACATCGACGAGTGGACCGACACCACCACGGTCGCCTCCATCGAGAAGAACATCCTCGCGGCCGTGGGCACGGTCCTGTCCGAGCGGGGCGTCAACGACATCGCCAAACCGCTCCTGGAGGACGTCACCAAGGGCGGCCGCCCGGACGTGATCTCGATCGGTTTCGCCATCGCCCTGTGGTCGGGCTCGCGCGCCGTGAACGTCTTCATCGACACCATCACGGTGATGTACGGCCTCGACGGCCACCGGGGCATCGTCGCCACCCGGCTGCTCGCCTTCCTCCTCTACATCGTGGCCCTGCTGATCGGCGCGGTCGTCCTGCCGCTGGCCGTCGTGGGCCCCGACCGGGTGGTGGAACTGATCCCGTGGGGCACGGAAGTCGTCTCGATCCTCTACTGGCCCGTCGTCATCCTCCTGTCCATCGCCTTCCTCACCACGCTGTACCACGTGTCCGTCCCGGTCCGCTCGCCCTGGATCGAGGACGTCCCGGGCGCCCTGGTGGCCCTCGGGATGTGGGTGCTCGGCAGCTTCCTGCTGCGCATCTACCTGACCAGCACGGTCGAGGGGCCCACGATCTACGGCTCGCTCTCCGCGCCGATCGCGGTCCTGCTGTGGATCGGCATCTCCGCCTTCGCGGTCCTGGTCGGCGCCGCGGTGAACGCCGCGATCGACCGCGTCTGGCCGTCCGTCGCCACCGCCGCCGCCCGCGCCGAGAACGAACGCGCCCGCGCGGCCGAGGCCGCCGCCCTGGTGGCCCGTGCGAAGGCGGCGGTCGAGGAACTGGACGACGAGGACCCCGACATGCCCTCGGAGTTCCCGGAGCGCTGGTCGCGCTTCCTGCCGCCGGACGACGTGGTGGCGCGGCTGCACACGTCGAAGGAGAAGGAGCGGGAGCGGGACCGCGACAAGCCCCAACGCGACAAGCCCTAAGGGGTGTCTCGGGGCTCGGGGCCCGGCCCGGCCCCGGGCCCCGGCGGTGCCGGGGGTTCGCGCGTTTCGTCGGTGCGGCCGCCCAGACCCAGTCGGCGGGCCAACCCCCGCAGCAGGCCACCGCGGTTCTCGTCGACGGCCGGCAGGGCGTCGCCGTCGCCGTCCGGCACGTGGCGCGGCAGGTGGTCCGTGTGGCCGGCCTGGCGTACCGGCACGACGTGCCGCCACCCGCCGGCCGTCGCGGTGATCCGGGCGAAGTTTCGCTGCAGCGCCCGGGGCAGCCCTGCCCGTACCCGGTGCGAGATCAGTACGGTGACCTCCAGGGCCGCGGTCCGGTCCGGCACCTCGGGCTGGATCCCCCCGGCACTGGCCAGCATCTCGGCCGCCGGGAGCCGTGCCTCGTCGTGTACGACCACGGTGAAGCGCTGCGGCGGGAAGGACGGCATGGGCGGGGCGACGCCCGCGAGAGTGGCGGGGAACGAGCCGACGGCCCACTCCACCACGGCCTGCGGTGAGACGTTCGGCGGGATGGGCGAACTGATCCGGTACACCGGCTCTCCGGACCGGACCGACTGCCACGGCCGGTGACCGCCGAGCACTCCCGCCACGGCCTCCGCGGCCCGCCTCAGCAGCTCGCTTTGGGGGTTTGTCCGGGTGCGCGGGTCGGCCGCGCCCGTGTCGATCAGCAACCATCCCGTCGCGATGGTCCCCGGCCGCTCCAGCGCCGCCAGTCGCCCCGTCAGCTCCGCGTGCCACTCCCGCAGCCGCTGCCGCTCCCGCTCGGCCCAGGCACCCGGCACGCCCTCCAGCGGGTCGCCGTACCAGAGCGCGAGGGCCGATCTGTAGTACTCCACGCCCTCGGCCACGTCCCCCCGTGCGTGGGCCCGTTCGGCCAGCGTCACCAGTTCCTCCGCCCGCGCGAGGTCCAGGCCGGATGCGGGCACGGGCAGCCGGTACGCGCCGTCCTCCGCTTCGATCCTGTGCCCCAGGGCCCTCAGGTGCAGGGCGTACTGGGACGGCCGAATGTGCGGCGACTCGCGCAGGACCTCCCGCATCTCCTCCTCCGTGACGGGCGCACCGCGAGCGAGCAGCAGGCCGCAGAGGAAGGCGTTCTCCTGGAACGAGTGCTGGGAGGCGTCCACGCCCCTGATCTGCGCCCGTGGCTTGCCGAGCAGCTGGTAGTAGACGGAGTCGCGCCGCCTGCCGGACTCCTGCCGCACCATGGTCAGCGCCATGGCGCCGCGCGGCCGGTTGTCCGGCACCGGTGACAGCAGTTCCCGGACGGCGGAGTCCAGTTCGGGCGGCACATCCGGCAGCACCTCGATCAGGGGCGGGTGATTCCGCCCCGGAGTGGTGCCGGTGAGCATCTCGTACAGCAGTGAGCCCAGTCCGTACAGGTCGTCCTCCGGCCTCGCCGCGTCGGCGTCGCGCCGCGCGTAGGGCCAGTGCATTCCGAAGTCGGTGAGCCGGGGCAGACCGTCGCTGATGCCCAGCACCTTGGCCGGGGTGAGGCTCCCGTGGGCGATCCCCCGCCAGTGGTGCAGTGCCCACAGCCCGTTCAGCACGCCGCGCGCGAGGGGCACGGCCTCGGCGGCGGTCAGCCGCCCGCGGTCGTCGAGACGGTGACGCAGCGAGTCCCCCGGTACCAGCTCCGACACCAGGCAGCACCCCTCGTCCAGCGCGAACGCGTCGAAGATCCGTACCAGGTTGGGGTGGGACAGCTGCGCCAGTTCGTGCGCCTGGGACAGGAACCTCGCCGTGACGGTCTGGCGGTCCAGTTCACCGGTGCCCCAGCCCGTGGCCGAGGCACTGCCGAGCGGCGGGTACGGGAAGAACTTGATCGCGACCGGACGCCCGAAGTAGCGGTCGTGCCCCCGCCACACGCTGCCCGTCGAGCCCCGCCCGATGTACTGGCCCAGCTCGTACCGGTCGCTGTTCAGCCGGGGAGGACGGACCGCGGTCGCCGGTGCCGTGTCGGCCGGTACCTCGGTCGCCGATGGTGCTTCGGCCGCCGCCCCGGGCCCCCGCAGCAGCCGTACGCTCTCGTCGCTCACCAGGGCGAAGGGATCCCCCGACGCCGAGTCGCCCGAGGTGCCGCGCCCCCGCGCCAGGGCGCGGAACTCGCCGGGTGCGGCGCCGGCGCGGGACTCGATCTCGGCGCTCACCCGGGCGAGCAGACCCGCGGTGCTCAGGAGCGCCGTGCGCGGCAGAGTGCCGAGCAGCACCTCGCGGACCCCGGGGCGGAAGTCGTACGCTCCGGCGGCCGGGCCCGGCTCCGCCCGCAGCATGCCGCTGAGCACCACCTCCGCGAGGTGCTGCGGCTGCGGCCGGTCGTCGATCGCCGCCTGGACCAGCCGCATCACCGGCAGATGCGCGGTGCCCACCGCGAGGTGCGCCGCCAGGCGGAACGCCTGCGGCGAGGCGATGGACCGGAAGCGGAGCACGAGCTCCTCCGGGTCCGCGGTCCCGGGGTCGAACGCGTCCTCGGCGCTGCCCGGGCCGGCGGCAGAGCCGTCCTTCGCGTACGACGCGGGCCGCTCCCGGGGGAACGCCGCCGCGCCCGGCACCTCGGTCCCGCCGGGCGAGGCCACGAGCGACGCCCAGTGGCCGAGCCAGGTGCCCGAGGGCTCCAGCACCGGCACCGGGGGGCCGGCGCCGCCCGGACCGCCGTCGTACGCCGCGAAGGACAGCGCGCTGTTCGGCACGCCGGGGCCGGGCGAGCGGAAGGTGCCCGCGACGGGTGGGCAGGCCGTGTGCCGCCACAGCCGCTCCGGCAGCGGCTGGAGGACCGCCACCGGCAGCTCGCGCGCCCAGCCGCGCAGGGAGCGCAGCCAGCGGCGTGCGGCCGGGCCCTCCCGCCACTGCGGGCCCATGCAGTCGCTGACGACCAGGACGGCGGTGCGGCCCCGCTCCCAGGGCCGCGGCGGGAGGCGACCGTCGGTACCGAGGCGCAGCACGTCCAGCCTGCGGAAGGCGCCGGTCTGGGAGAGCGCGGTGTGCAGGTCGCGCAGCAGCGGTCGCCACATGGTCATCGTCGGCCCGGCGTCGAAGACCAGCCGCAGATGCAGCCAGCGCTCCCGCTCCGGCCTCAGCACGGGCAACCACAGTCCCGGCCGGGCACCCAGCGTCGCGATGTGATGGGCCGTCTCCACCTCGTCGAGTTCCCGGCGCGAGGCACTGGGCACCGTGCGCCGCAGCGGACGCAGCGAACGCTGGACCGTCAGCGGATGGGCCAGCATGGGCGGGGCGGGCGCCAGCAGGGGCGCGTGCCCGGTGCCGGGCGGGCCTCCCTCGGCGGGGCCGGGGGACCGGGTGGGGGTGTGCAGGGGGACGAGACCGGCGGCGCGGGCCGCGCGACCGGGCGCGCCGCCCGGCGGTGACGGCGACGCGTCAGCAGAGGCGGGGGGCGGAGTCCGGGGCGGTGCCGGAGGCGTGGCGGGCGCCGGCAGGTCACCGGGCGCCACGAGCTGCACCGATCGGTCCCCGGTTTGGAGCCCGTGTCCCCGGCCGTACGGCGACGCGGCGGGCTCGGGCTGCGGCAGATGCCGGGCCAGCCACAGCACTTCCGCCAGCTCCCGGCCCGTGGGCGCGGTGGCGCCGGCCTCCGCCAGGACGGCGGCCAGCGCCTCCGGCTCAGAGGTCATCGCCGTCCCACGCGCCCGCGGCCCGGCTCAGATAGGGCATCAAGGCCTCCGCCAGCTCGTCGCGCGAACCCGCGTCGAGACCGGACGCGCGGGTCAGGTAAATGGCGTTGAGGAGCTGGTCCGTGGCCAGCTCCCCGGCTGTACCGCGACGCAGGAAGGCGGCGACCAGCTCCCGGTCGTGGTCGTCCAGTTCGCCGAGGTGGGCACGAACGATCTCCTCCAGATGCCCCGGCAGCGGCCGGCGGAGCTCCAGCGTCACACATCGGCGCAGGAACGCGGGCGGGAACTCGCGTTCCCCGTTGCTGGTCAGCACCACGAAGGGAAAGGCCCGGCAGCGCACCCGGCCGTGCCGTACCGGCACCCGCTCGTCCGAGTCGGCGACCATCACGGCCGCTTCGGGGTGCGTGCGGGCGGCGCGGACCAGCTCCGGAATCTCGTACTGCCCCTCCTCCAGCACGTTCAGCAGGTCGTTGGGGAGGTCGAGGTCGCTCTTGTCGATCTCGTCGATGAGGAGTACCCGGGGCCGTTCGTACGGCAACAGCGCGGTGCCCAGCGGTCCCAGCCGCAGGTGGTCCTCGACGGCGCTGTCCTCGGGCTGGTGGCCCGCGGCGTACAGCCGCGAGAGGGGGTCGTACCGGTACAGCCCGTCGGCCAGCGCCGACCGGCTGGTGACGTTCCAACGCAACACGGGCCCCAGGCGCAACTCGCGCGCCACAGCGTACGGGAGGCTCGACTTGCCGCTCCCGGGCGGGCCCGTCACCAGCAGCGGCCGGCGCAGGAAGAGCGCGGCGTTCACAAGTGCGACGCTCTGCTCCGTCGGCCTGTACGCCCGGGCGCGGTGGGCCCGGTCGGGGGAGTCGGCGGCGGCCGCGCGGGGGGCCGGGAGGGGCGGACCGCCGTCGAAGTCCCGCCACGGCGGCGGTGCGGGCAGATGGTCGATCCCGTCATGAGGTTCGTTCGATCCGTTGTAGACGGGCCACGGGGCCTGGGGCGTCATCGAAGCTCTCCGGAAGGGGTCAGCCGACGGGGGACCGGCGCAGCGGACGGATCTCGGGGAACCAGCGGGGGTCCTCCCACAGCAGGGACAGCTCAGCCGCCCAGTGCGGCTGCGGACCCTCGTGCAGAAAGGCCTCCTTGCGCAACTGGAGGATCCTCTCGGGCAGGTCCGCCGGAGGGAGGGCGGAGAGGTACGCGGCCAGCCGGTCCAGGAAGCCGTTGCCGTCGCAGGCGCCGTGGCACGCCCCGCCGGGCGGGCAGTCCGTACGCCGCGGCCACAGCACGATCGGCGCCGGGGCGTCCAGCGCGGCACCGTGCAGCTCCCGGTCGCGGGCGGCCCTGGGCGGCCGCGCGAAGCCGACCGGCGCGTACACGTCCTGCAACAGGACGGACAATCGCGCCGGCCGGTGCGGCCCGTCGCATCCGATCCGGTGCAGCGAGGAGCCGTCCTGCCGGTCCAGGTCCTCCCACATCCTCCTGAGCCGGAACTGCAGCCGCTCCCGCGCCCGCCGCTGATGGTCCATGACCACGACGGGCGAGTGGCAGCCGAGCGGCGCCTCCTTGTCCTTGCGCCGTGTCCACCGGTCGACCGGCTGGTTGAGCCAGTCGCGCGGCAGGGAGAAGGCGATCAGCTCCCGGCCGTCGGTGTCGATCTCACCGAAGGCCTCGTCTATCCGGTCCAGTACCCAGGAGCGGACCTGGCTCTTCGGCAGGTGCTTCTCACCGACGAGCAGCCGGCCGCCCCCGCGGTACGCGGACACCTCCGCCAGGACGACGTTGCGGTCCGCGCCGCTGCGCTCGATCTCGACGAGGATCGGCGACCAGCGGCGGCGTTCCCGCTGTCCGACCGTACGTGCGGCGGAGGCGGGGGCCGGGGCGTCGTGGCGCGCGCGGTGTGCCCGCGCCCATGCGCGCAGCTCCCCGCCGAGCCCCTCGTCCGGTACCAGGTCGGCGAGGCGTACCGCCAGCTCGGCCAGCGGCAGGGCGCCGCGGCGCGGCGGTGCCTCCGACAGCAGGTACCAGACGGCGTGCCAGAGCTCGTTCAGCCGCCCGGCAGGCGGCGGAGCGATGCCGAGCGGGCTGACGGCCGAACGCATCAGCCGGTCGACGGGCACGTCCGGTGCGGCGATCCGCTCGACCAGTTCGCGCAACCGCCGCTTCTCCGCGGCCGGGTAGCCGGGGGTGGGTACGAGGTCGGCGAGGGCGGGCCAGTGCCGGACGAGCACCCGGGCGGGGAGCATGCGCCCGTTGCGGCCGACCGGATCGTGGGCGGTGACCATGCCGACCACGGTGCCGCTGCCCTCCAGCATCGCCGCGGCGCCGCTGAACCCGTGGGCGGGCTCCTGGCCGTAGCCGCTCCAGGACTCCAGCTGGGCCCACTCGTCCTGGATGAGCTGGTGGGAGGTGACGCGCAGCTCGCTCTGGACGCCGTCCTGGTCGTACCCGTCGGGGAAGCCGTACGCGACGATCCGCTGCGCACGGCCGTGCGCAGGGTACGGCTCGTCGAGCCCGGCGAAGGCGGCGGGCGCGATGTCCACCGGCCGGTCGAGGCGGAGCACCGCCACGTCGCCCCGGTCCAGCGGTCCGCTCGCCCAGGAGCCCCGCACCGCCACCGTCGCCGTCAGCCGTTCGAGGCCCGGCGCACCCGGGAAGGAGACCTCGGCGCGGTCCGCCGCGCCCACGACATGGGCGCAGGTCAGTACGGAGTCGGCGGTGACGAGGAAGCCGGAGCCCGCCACCACGCCGTCCAGCTCCACGCGCGCGTGCCAGGCGGGGGAGAGGGTCACCGGTCGGCCGTGCCGGCCTGGGCCGTCGCCCCCGGGTTCCAGGAGAGCTTGACCGTCAGATGGCCCTCGAGCGCGCTCTTGGCGATCACGGCACCGGCCTCCGCCGTGAGTCTGACGCCGAACTCCAGCTCCACCCCGTCCGGCCTGAGGGAGCCGTCCCGGAACACGGTGAGCGCGGACTCGGCCGCCGAGCGGATGCCCTGAAGCGCTTCGTCGAAGGTCCGGCCCGCCACGACCAGGGAGTTGCCGCCGCGCGAGACCAACTTCGCGCCGGGCTGGTGGCGGTCGACCTCCACCACGACCTGCGCGCCGCTGTCCGTGGTGAATTCCATCAGTGCGCTCACAACAACCCCCGCGGTGATACGACGTGGACCAGCTGTTCATTCTGTCCGACCGTCAGGGGCGGTGTCAGGCGTCCAGCGGTTCAGGCGTTCGGACGCCTAGCCTGGGAGTCGTGTACGAGGAACGACCCGCACGCCTCGACGGCGCCGTCGTGTGGAGCCGGACCGGCTCCCCCGGCCGTGTCGGCGCGGTGCTGCCCGACGGGTGCATGGACCTGCTGTGGACCGACGGGCGGCTGCTCGTCGCCGGTCCCGACACCCGGGCGTACGTCCCCGAGAACCCCGGTGCCGCGTACGCCGGGGTCCGGTTCGCGCCCGGGGACGCGCCGCTGATCCTGGGCGTGCCCGCGCACGAGCTGCGCGACCGGCGCGTCGACCTGGACGCCCTGTGGCCCGGCGCGCGGGTGCGGCGGCTCGCCGAGCGGGTGTCGGCCGCCCCCGACCCGGTTGCCGCGCTGGAGGCACTGGCGCTGCGCCTCGCCGCCGACGCGCCCCGGCCCGATCCGCTGCTGCGGGCCGTGGTCGCCGGCCTGGCCGCCGGACGGCCGGTCGCCGCCACCGCCGCGGCCGTGGGGCTCGGCGCCCGCCATCTGCACCGGCGCTCCCTGGACGCCTTCGGCTACGGCCCCAAGACGCTCGCGCGGGTGCTGCGGCTCCAGCGCGCGCTCGCGCTGGTACGGGCCGGCGTGCCGTACGCGCGGGCGGCGGTCGAGGCGGGCTGCGCCGACCAGGCGCACCTCGCGCGGGAGGTGCGCGCCCTGGCCGGCACCACGCTCAGCGCCTACGCGGCGTCCGTACCGGTGTCCGTACCGGCGTCGGCGAAGAGGGACACCCCGCAGCCGTCGGGGTCCAGCACCACCGCGTAACGCTGGCCCCACGCGGCGTCCCAGGGCTTCAGGTGCCCGCGGTGGCCGGCGGCGACCAGCGACGCGTACAGCGCGTCGACCGCCGCCGGGTCCGCGCAGCGGAACGCGAGGCCGACGCGGTCGCCGCCGCGCGGGCGCGTCCAGTCGGGGTCGAAGGAGCGGATGACGTCCTCGGTGTCCCACAGCACCCGCAGGCCGCCGGGCAGCGTGACCTCGACGTGCGGGGCCGCCTCGGCGCCTGCGGGGATGTCGAGGCCGAGGCGGCGGTAGAAGGCGAGCGAGGCGGCCATGTCGGAGACGACGAGACCGAGGGCGTCCAGTCGTGGAGTAGTGGTCATGACGGCACGCTAGGCAGCCGCCGCGCGGCCGGTCTTGTACGAATCGGACGTCATCGAATGGTCATCACCGGCGGCCGCGGCGTTGTCAGTGCCGTGCGCCAGACTGGCGGACATGCGCACCATCCTCGTCGTGGACGACGACCCCACCGTCTCGGAGGTCGTCACCGGCTATCTCGAGCGGGCCGGTTTCTCCGTCGCGCGCGCGGCCGACGGACCGGAGGCGCTGCGGCTCGCCGCCGCGCGGTGGCCCGACCTGGTCGTGCTGGATCTGATGCTGCCCGGCATGGACGGCCTGGAGGTGTGCCGCACGCTGCGCGAGCGCGGACCCGTGCCGGTCATCATGCTCACGGCGCGCGGCGACGAGGAGGATCGCGTCCTCGGCCTGGAGATAGGCGCCGACGACTACGTGACCAAGCCGTTCAGCCCGCGCGAGCTGGTGCTGCGCGTCGAGTCCGTGCTGCGCCGGACCGCCGCGCCCCCGCCCCCCGCGCCGGCCGGGATCGCGGGCATCGTCCTCGACCCGGCCGCCCGTCGGGCCACCAAGGACGGCCGCGAGCTGGCGCTGACACTGCGCGAGTTCGACCTGCTCGGCCATCTCATGCGGCACCCGGGGCAGGCCCACAGCCGGGAGGCGCTGATGCGCGAGGTGTGGGGCTGGGAGTTCGGCGACCTGTCGACCGTCACCGTCCATGTGCGGCGGCTGCGCGGCAAGATCGAGGACGATCCGGCCAACCCCCGGCTGATCCGCACGGTGTGGGGCGTCGGCTACCGCTTCGACTCCGGGCCGGGAGGCGGCGATGCGTGACCTGCTCCTCATCGCGGCGTACGCCTTCGCCGGCGCGGCCGCCGCGGGGATCGTCGGGGCCCTGGTGCTGCGCGTGCTGCGCCACCGGTCGGTCGTCGTCTCGCTCACGATCGTCGCCGCCGTCACCGTGACCGCGATGCTGGCGGGCACCCTCACCGTCTGCAAGGCGATGTTCCTCGAGCCGCACGACTTCTCCGTCATCACCACGGTCGTGGCGATGGCCGCCGTCGTCGCCCTCGCCACCGCGCTGCTGCTGGGCCGCTGGGTGGTCGCCCGCAGCCGCGAACTGGCGCGGGCGGCCCGCTCCTTCGGCGACGGCGGCAGCTTCGCCGCACCCGGCGGCGCCGCCACCGCCGAGCTCGCCGAGCTCAGCCGCGAGCTGGCCGCGACCAGCGCCAAGCTGTCCGCCTCCCGGGCACGGGAGCACGCCCTGGAGAAGTCGCGGCGCGAGCTCGTCGCCTGGATATCGCACGACCTGCGCACCCCCCTCGCCGGGCTGCGCGCCATGTCCGAGGCGCTGGAGGACGGCGTCGCGCCGGACCCGCAGCGCTACTTCCGGCAGATGCGCACCGAGGTCGACCGGCTCAACGCCATGGTCGGCGACCTCTTCGACCTCTCCCGCATCCACGCGGGCGCGCTCTCCCTGGCCCCCGCCCGGATATCCGTGTACGACCTGGTGGGGGAGGCCCTCGCGGGCGCCGATCCGCTCGCCCGCGAGCTCGGCGTGCGGCTCGTCGGCGACCGCGTCGACACGGTGCCGGTGGAGGTGGACGGCCACGAGATGACCCGGGTGCTGGCCAACCTGCTGGTCAACGCCATCCGCCGCACCCCCGCCGACGGCACCGTCGCGGTCGCCGCCGAGCGCCGCGCCGACCAGGTGGTGCTCTCCGTGACCGACGGCTGCGGCGGCATACCGGAGGACGATCTTCCCCGGGTGTTCGACACCGGCTGGCGGGGCACCGCGGCCCGGACGCCGCCGGCGGGAGCGGGCCTGGGCCTGGCCATCGTGCGCGGCATCGTCGAGGCGCACGCCGGCCGCGCGGACGTGCGCAACGTCCAGGGCGGCTGCCGCTTCGAGGTCGTCCTTCCGGCCGCCCCGGAGGTCTGAGCCCGGAGGTCTGAGCCTCGGAGGTCTGGGCCCCGAGGTCTGAGCCCCGGGGACGTAAGTCCTGGTGGCGTAAGACTTTCGTCATCGGGTCGGACGCCCGCGCCGCCGGGTACCCCGCGTTGAATGGGACCGGGAACAGCGGATACCTGGAGGCAGTGATGAGCCGCGTACGACGTCTGATGACCAGCCCGGTGGTGATCGGTGCCCTGGCGCTCGCGCTGGTGGCACTCGGCTTCGGGCTGTACTGGTTCCAGCCGTGGAAGCTGTGGACCGACGCGACCGTCGACGAGTCGGTGCCGTCGGCCGTGGCGCCGGCGCCCACCATCACGCCCTCCGTAACGCCCTCCGTAACGCCCACCGCCACACCGACCGCCCCGGCCGCGCCCCGCACGGTCGCGAGCGGCACCTTGATCAGCCACGAGCACAGCACCTCCGGCACCGTGCGTCTGCTGAAGCTCGCCGACGGCTCCCACGTCCTGCGGCTGGAGAACCTCGACACGAGCAACGGCCCCGACCTGAAGGTCTGGCTCACCGACGCCCCCGTCCGCGAGGGCAAGGCCGGCTGGCACGTCTTCGACGACGGCGCGTACGTCAGCCTCGGCGACCTCAAGGGCAACAAGGGTGACCAGAACTACCCGCTGCCCGCCGGAGTCGACCCGGCCGCGTACACCAGCGTCAGCATCTGGTGCGACCGCTTCGACGTTTCGTTCGGTGCCGCGGCACTGAAGAAAGTGTAATGATAGGGTAAAGAAGATCCTTTTCTGGCCACTTCTTTTCGGCCATCTGTTTCTCGCCGCCATTGACCGCGCACGTGCGCCACCTCGGGAGGGGCGACCATGGGAACCCGCCGGACCCCGCTGCCGGGCGTCGGAACGCAGTACGACTTCACCACCGAAGCGGGCCAGCACATCTCCGTCGTCGTCCACAACGACGGCCGCCGCTTCCTCGGCTTCTACCGCGCCGACGACCCCGACACCTGTGAGGCGTCGGTGCCGCTCACCCCCGACGAGGCCACCGCGCTGGCCCATCTGATCGACCAGGCACCGATCGACGCCATCCGCACCGACGGCCTCGACCTCGTCACCGAGCACATCCCCGTCAACAGCCGCTCGCCCTACGTGGGGCGGCTGCTCGGTGACACCCGGGCCCGCACGCGCACCGGCGCCTCCATCGTCGCCGTCCTGCGCCGCACCAGCGTCCACCCCTCACCCGGCCCCGACTTCCGGCTGGCCGTGGGGGACACCCTGGTCGCCGTCGGCACCCGTGAGGGCGTGGACGCCCTCTCCGCGATCGTCGCCGGAGGATGACATGCACGACACCACCGCGCTCCTCATAGAACTGGGAGCGGTCATCCTCGGCCTCGGACTCGTCGGACGGTTCGCCGGGCGCATCGGCCTCTCCCCGATACCCCTCTACCTCCTCGCCGGACTCGCCTTCGGCCACGGCGGCCTCCTCCCGCTCAAGGCCAGCGAGGACTTCGTCGCCGTCGGCGCCGAAATCGGCGTCATCCTCCTCCTGCTCCTCCTCGGCCTGGAGTACAGCGCCACCGAGCTCGTCACCAGCCTCAAGACACAGTCCCGGTCGGGCGCCGTCGACTTCGTCCTCAACGCCACCCCGGGCGCCGCCGCCGCCCTCCTCCTCGGCTGGGGACCCGTCGCCGCCGTCGCCCTCGCCGGCGTCACCTGGATCTCCTCCTCCGGCGTCATCGCCAAGGTCCTCACCGACCTCGGCCGCCTCGGCAACCGCGAAACCCCCGTCGTCCTGGGCGTCCTCGTCATCGAGGACCTGTCGATGGCCGTCTACCTCCCCCTCCTGACCGCCCTGCTCGCGGGAGTCGGCCTCGCCGGCGGCAGCATCACCGTCCTCATCGCCCTCGGCACGGTCGGCCTGGTCCTGTACGCCGCCCTCCGCCACGGCCGCCTCATCAGCCGCGCCGTCTCCTCCGACAACCCGGAGATGCTGCTCCTGGTCGTCCTCGGCCTCACCGTGCTCGTCGCCGGTGTCGCCCAGGAGCTCCAGGTCTCCGCGGCGGTCGGCGCGTTCCTCGTCGGCATCGCGCTGTCCGGCGAGGTCGCCGAGGGCGCCCGCAAGCTCCTCACCCCGCTGCGCGACCTGTTCGCCGCGGTCTTCTTCGTCTTCTTCGGCCTGTCCACCGACCCGGCCGACATCCCGCCGGTGCTGGTGCCCGCGCTGCTGCTCGCCGTCGTCACCGCCATCACCAAGATCATCACCGGCTGGTACGCGGCCCGCCGCGCCGGCATCGGCAGCCGGGGCCGCCTCCGCGCGGGCGGCGCGCTGGTCGCCCGCGGCGAGTTCTCCATCGTCATCGCGGGCCTCGCGGTCGCCACCGAACCCCGCGTCGGGCCCCTCGCCACGGCCTACGTCCTCATCCTGGTGATCCTCGGCCCCCTCGCCGCCCGCTGGACGGAGCCGGCCCTGCGGCGCGTACGCCTCTTCCGCCGCCCGGGGCCGCGCGCGGATCCGCCGCCGGGCCACGAGCGGATCGCGGACGGCGCGGGGAACGGCGCGAGGGACGGCGTGACCGTCAGCGGCCCGGCCGAAGGTCGATGAACACCGCGCCGTGGTCCATGGCCACGGCGACGTACTGGCCGGCGGCGGTCAGGGAACGGGCGGGACGCGGCAGGACGATGGTCTCCACCCGGTCGGTCACCGTGAGGTCCCGAACCACCAGGGTCCCGGGCGCCTCCGCGGTCACGGCGTGGGGCCGGCCGTCGAGGACGGTGGTGGCGAGGGCGGTGACGGCGCCGTCGGTGCGGAACAGCTCGGTCTGCACGTCCGTCGCGGCGTTCCAGGCGTACACGACCTCGTCGCCCCCGCTGTACAGCACATGAGGGTGCCCGTCGAGGGTCGCCCCGGTCATGGCCGCCACGGGCCACGACGTGATCCGCGTGGCGTCGCCGAACAAGGGC
Organism: Streptomyces sp. NPDC093546; assembly: GCF_044765045.1. NCBI lineage: Bacteria > Bacillati > Actinomycetota > Actinomycetes > Kitasatosporales > Streptomycetaceae > Streptomyces > Streptomyces sp. NPDC093546. The sequence continues at coordinate 253,780 of NZ_JBIWJG010000008.1, forward strand.
CAGGCGTCAAGGGACTCGGCCGTGCCCATCACGGCGACGGATCGTTCGCCGACGGCGGTGTACACCAGTGAGGTGACAGGCTGCCGGCTCTGTGGCCTGAACCAGTCCCGGTCGTTCCCGGCGAGGTGGATTCCCTCCAGGCCGTGGTCCGTCGCGAGCACGGCGTACGGGCCGCCCTGGAGCATGGCGCAGGCCACCGCGCGCACGGGTGACCGGCGGCCGGACCGAGAGGGCCTGCGGGGGAGGGCCGACAGGCCGGTCGTCAGGTCCCAGACGCGTACCGTCCCGTCCTCCCCGCCCGTGACCGCGTGCGGTCGGCCCTCGATGGTGATGCAGTCCAGAGCGCGCACCGGCCCCTCGTGCCCGGCCAGTACATGGTCCCTCGTGCCCCCCGGCAGCTGCCGTACGACGACCGAACCGTCGTCGCAGCTCAGGAACAGCGTCGGCACCGGCGTGATCGTGGTCGAGAAGACGCCCACCACCGACAGGCCCGCCACCCCCGCCGAGACCGGATACCACGGCAGGTGCCGCGCGAAGGAGTCGGCCAGCCGCCGGAACCCGCGCCGCGTCGCCGCCTCGACGGCGAGGACACCGCCCCGCTCCCGGGGGCCCAGCCCGACATGGGCGGGCGCCGACGCCTCGTACACCTCCGCCACCCGCCGGCCGTGGTGCGTCGTGACGGAACCGAGCGCGCGCAGCAGCCGGTTCGGCTCGGCGTGGAGCACGAACTCCCGGTCGTCGAGCAGCGGGTCGAGGGCCCCGGCCGCCGCCGCGTGCGTGGAGAGGTACGCCAGGACGTACGGCGGCGCCGACGGCCAGTTCCGCCGCCCGTCCTCCGCCCTGCGCGGCACCAGGTCCAGCAGCGCCTCCGTGATCAGCGCCTGTACGGACCCGGGGTCGTCCCCGGCGCGCAGGTAGAGGGCCACGGCGCGGCAGAGCCGGTACGTGCCCGGCATGAACAGGTCCGCGGCGGTCTCCACCACCCAGCCGGTGTCCCGCCGCTCGCGACCGACTCCCGGCAGGGCGTCGGCCAGGGCCGTCCACACGTCCGACGGCAGTGGCGCACCCGTGTGCCCGGTGTACGCGAGCGGCAGCAGCCACCGCTCCACCTCCGCCCGGTCGTCCCCGAAGCGGCCGAGCCGGGTGTCGGCTGCGGCCTCCGCCTCGGAGAGCCAGGAGGCCGCGGGGGAGTCGGAGGTGAGGCGGGCATCCGTCACCGCGCCGGCCAGCGAGCGCGCGAGGGCGATGGAGCCGCCCGCCCACTCGACGACGGTCGCCGCCAGCGCACGGGCGTCCCGGACGCCCGCCAGCAGCGCGTGCACGAAGTCCTCGGGCGCGGCCCGGTACGCCTGCTCCTCGAGGTCGATCACCTCCACGTCCGGGCCGAGCAGACGCAGCCTCTCCGGGCGGGTGGCCACGACGACTTTGACACGGGGGAGCGCGGCCGACTGTCGCAGCCCCTCCAAAGCGGTGCTCTCCGTCGTGCGGCTCGTGTCCAGGTCGTCGACGAGCAGCGTGACCGGCTCCGGGGTCGCCCCCGACTGCATCTGCGGAAGGTCGAGGGCGAACGGCAACCTGCGATCGCCCCCTTGCAGCCAGGACGAGGAGGACGGAACCAGCCTGGCCAGCCGTCGCAGCAGCGTCCTCCCGCCCGTACCGGGGGCGCCGATCACCGCGCGCAGACGCCCGTCATGGCGGTCACCGCGCGCCCATGACGCCAGCGCGGCGAGCGCGGGCGTGTGCAGCGGGTTGGGGAAGAGCGGGGCCTCGGTACCGTCCGTGACGGACCACCGGCTCCAGCTCCACCCCGGCGCGACGCCGGCCTCCCGAACGAGGCGTTCGTAGAGGCGCCTGATGCTCTCCAGGGTGTCCGCGGTGTCCAGGAACGGCCGCGCCTCATCGGCCGTCGTCTCCCCGAGCACCCGGGCCATGGCTTCCGCGAGGGCGGTCCCCCCGCCCGGCCCCGGGCGCGTGGCAGCCGCCAGCACGGTCACCGTGGTCCCACCGGCCGCCCCGGCGAACTCCTCCAGGGGCATGCCCTCCGGCATCCCGTCCCCGGCCACGTCAACGTCCAACACGAACATCGCGTGTCCCAGCCCTCGGGCGGTCAGTGCGGCGTGGAGCGCGTCCAGTGCGACCGCCGTACCGGCGCCGTGCCCGAGCAACACATACCGATCGGCCGCCCAGTCCGTGTGGCTCCCGTACACCATCACGGCGTCCGACGACCGGAGCCGTACCTTTGCCGCCCACGCGTCGATCTCACGCAGCACCTCGTCGCCGTCGGTGCGGAAGGTCAGCTGGGGCAGGACGTGGACGTAGCCCGAGTCGACGAGGACGTCCGCCAGGTCGCCGACGCTGCGCACGCTCACGGTGCGGTCCCGCTCCCCGGGCGGCACCTCGGGCCGCTCCGCCCCCAGCGTGATCAGGAACCGCCGCCCCTCCGCCGCCCCCGCCTCCTCCCGCAGCCCCTGCCTGCGCCGTACCAGGCCGCGCACCTCCGCCCAGTGCCGCGCCCCCGCGGGAAGGGCGAGCGGGCCGCCCGGGGCGGGGGCCGCCGCGGTGAAGCGCGGGCCCGCGCCGCGCGTCCGCCCGTCGGCGTACGCGGAGACCGCCGCGATCACTTCGTCGGCCTCGTCGCGCCGGATGGTGCCCAGCAGCCGTTCCCGCACGCCCGGCGCGAACTCGTACGCGGCGTCGAGCCCCTCCCCGCCGTCCGGCCCCGGCAGCCGGCGCAGCAGGCCGCTGAAGACGATCTCCGCGAGGTCGGACAACGGGCTGTCCGGCACCATCGTGGACTGCACCATCCGCATCACCGGCAGGTTCAGCGGCGCCGCCGCGAGATAGGCCGCCAAGCGGAAGACGCGCGGCTGCGCGGTGGCGCGGAAGTCCTCGAAGGCCACCGGGGGCGCCGGCTGCGGCCCGCGCGGCAGCGGTGGATCGGGCGCCGCCGTCAGCAGCACCGCCGCGCCGTCGAAGGCGCCCGCCCCCGCGACCGCCGCGGCCCACGGCCCCAGCCACTCGGGCGTGGCGCCCAGCACCGGCACGGCGATGTCGCCCGGCCCGGGAGAGGGGACACCGAGCGCGTACGGGGCGTACGCCAGGCCGTGCGCCCCCCGGTCCGTGGAGCGGAAGCGGACCGGCACCGGCGGCAGCGCCGTGCGGTCCCAGAGGTGTTCGGGCAGCGGCTGGACGACTGCTGTCGGTCCCGCCGCCGCCCACTGGCGCAGTACCGTGCGCAGCGCCGCCGACCGCCACTGCGGCGCGACGCCGTCCGTCAGCACCAGCGTGATCGTGCGGCCCGTCGGGTCGAGCGTCGTCGCCGGGGCCCGCAACGCGGATGCGGCGTCGGTCCCGGCGGCCGACGCGGCCGGTGCCAGTCCGGGCCGCCCGTCGGCGCGCGGCCGCAGGCAGTACGTCCGCACATCACGGAACGCGCCCGTCCGCCGCAGCAGCTCGGTCAGCTCCCGCCCGAGCGGAGCCCAGAAGGCGGCGCCGTCCCCGTACGCGTCCAGGATCAGCGTGACGTCGAACCAGCGGTCCGCCGCCGGGGCCAGCACCGGCAGCCAGTGCCGCCGCTCGGCGGCCAGGTCCGCCGTGGCGTCCTCGTCGAGCACGGTACGGACCGCCGACACGACGCGCCGCTTCAACGGTCGTAGCACGCGCGCCAGTTCGCGGGCGTGCGGCAGCGTGGCCGGGGCCGCCAGGCGTACCGGAGCGGCAGCCGTCGGAGCGGGCGCCACGGCGGGAGTCGCTGGTGACGCCTCCGGCCGCGGCAGGTACAACCGCGTACCCGGATCCGCCGACGCGGAGGCCTCCGAGGCCGACCGGGACGAAACCGGCCCGGACCGGCCGGGCGGGGACGGGTCCGGCGGGGACGGGTCCGCCGTCTCGGCCGCGCCGGAGGCCCCGCCCGGCGCGGGCCCCTCACCGGGCGGCGGCGCGGGCAGGTTCCGCGCCAGCCAGATCAGTTCGGCGACGTCACGCGGGCGCGGCGGCCCGCCGCCTTGATCCAGCGCGGCGAGCAGGGCGCCGAGCCGCTCGATCGTCACGACCGGTCACGCCCCGGCCGACGGCGTCCGCGGGGGCGCGGGCACCGTCACGTCGAGGTGCTGGAACACCAGCTCCGTGAGCCGCTCGAGGTCCGGCGCGCCGTCACCGCTCGTACGGCTCACCAGGTACACGGCGTTGAGGAGCTGATCGGTGGCCAGCTCACCCGTCGCCGCGTGCGCCAGGAACCGCCTGATCACCTCGTCCGCGTCGTCCGCCGCCGTCGCCAGATGGGCGCGCACGATCGCGCGCAGCCGCTCCTCGTCGTCGACCCCCGGCAGGTGGAGGCGTACGCAGCGGCGCAGGAACGCGGGCGGGAACTCCCGCTCGCCGTTGCTGGTCAGGATGACGAACGGGAAGGTCCGGCACCGCACCGTGCCGCCGGTCACGGTCACCGGCTCACCGTCGTCGGCCGGGCGCACCCGTACCGTCGGCTGCCGGTCGGCGACGCGCGACAGCTCCGGGATCTCGAACATGCCCTCCTCGAACACGTCCAGGAGGTCGTTGGGCAGGTCGATGTCGCTCTTGTCGATCTCGTCGATGAGCAGGACCCGCGGGAGGGCGTACGGCGCCAGCGCCGTGCCCAGCGGCCCCAGCCGGACGAACCGACCGAGGTCCGTGACCGGCGCCGGATCGCCCGTCTCGCGGGCCACCCCCGCCTCTTCGAGCCGCCCGAGGGAGTCGTACCGGTACAGCCCGTCCCGCAGGGCCGACTTGCTGTTGACCGGCCAGCGCAGCACCCGGCCCAGCCGCAGCTCGCGCGCGACCGCGTGCGCGAGCGTCGACTTGCCGGTGCCCGGGTCCCCCGTCACCAGCAGCGGCCTGCGCAGGTACAGCGCGGTGTTGACCGCCTCGACGGTGGGCTCGTCCGCGCGGTAGGCGTCCGCGTGCGGCAGCCGCCGCCCGCCGTCCGCGTCCGCGTCGCGGTCGAACGGCGTCGGCTCGACGCCGCGGCCGAAGTCCCGCCACGGCGGGGGAGCGGGCAGCCTGTCGATGCCGTCGTGCGGCTCGCTGACGCCCTGGTAGATCCGCCACTCGCCCGCCGTGCGCGCCGTATGCCTCATGTCGTATGCCTCATGTGGGTTGCTTCATGGGGGTCGCCTCTGTGGGGTGCCTCATGTGGGGTGCCTCATGTGGGGTGCCTCATGTGGGTCCTGCCAGTCCTTCCTCGGCCCCCGCCTCCGCGGGGGACAGGGGCAGTCGGGGGATCTGCCGCCGCGGGTCGTCCCAGAGCAGCACGATCCGCTCCCCGATGTGGTCCTCGCCCGCACCCGCCGCGGCGACCGCTTCGTTGCGCAGCGCGCACACCTTCTCCGGCAGTTCGTCCCGGTCCGTCGCGGCCAGCGCCGCCCGAGCCTCGGCGAAGAACCGGTCACCCGGGCAGGCCTGCCGTCCCGGCGCCCCGCACCTACCGCCGTCCCCGCGCGCGCAGGCCGCCGCGCCCCGCCGCCACGTCATCATCGGCACTCCCGAGGCGACGGCCACCCGGTACGCGTCCGACACCGGCGCCGACGAGCGCGGCGAACCGGCCAGCGCCAGCGCGGCCAGCGTGGGGTCCCCGTCGAACGACGCCCCCAGCGCCGCCTGGTGCTGCCCGTCGCGGCCGCACACGCACACCAGCGCCTCGCCGATCGCCCGGCCGTCCAGGTGCTCCCAGCGCCGTTCCCACGCGGCGTGCAGCTCGGGAGCCTCGTGCCGTTCCAACGGGCGCACCACCACGTGCTGTTTGCGGCCCAGCGCGAACCACGGGTAGTCCGGCCACAGCAGCCAGTCGGGGAACTCCTCGTCCAGCGCCTCCCTCGGCAGGATCAACTCGATCAGGCCCGGGCTGGTGACCCCGCCCATGATGTCGATCTGTTCCGGCAGCAGCTCCGCGAGGAGCCCCAGCGCCTCCTTCAGTGGCAGCGCCTCCGACTCCGCCGCCACCGGCACGATGTCCGCACGGGAGCGGTAGCGCCACACCATCACGTGGTACAGCTCCCGGTCCCGCAGGGAGTGCCGCACCCGCCCGATGATCGACGGCCGCTCCCCGGCCGCCCGTCCGCCGGCCAGCCGCCGCTGCGCCGCGTCGCCGAGCCCCAGCCGGCCGGCGACGATCAGCACCCGGTCGCGCAGTTGCTGTACGGCGTCCCGGGGTCCGCCGCCCCGCGCCGCGCGATCGGCGGCGAAGGCCAGCTCGTACGGCAACTCCCCGTCCTCCGGCGGCATCTGGGCGGCCAGGTCCGTGAAGACGTCCCGGTGGTCCAGCAGCGGGTAGTCCTCCTGCGGCGCAGCGCCCGGCGCCGCCGCCGCGAGGAACGCGGCGCGGTGGGTCCCGGCCGCCGGGGCGACCGGTAAGGCGGCGAGCAGCGCGAGCAGGTGACGGTGCTCGTCGCCGCCGAGCCCGGCCGCCGCCGCTGTCGCCGCCGGCGAGATACCGCCCTCCGCGGGCCCGTACGCCTGGACACGGTCGGCGGCCCGCGACCAGCGGGCGTCCTCGCCGTGGAACCGGTCGTGCGCCCGTATCAGAGCCCGGTAGACGTCCGGGTCCAGCAACCGCAGCGCGCTCACCGGCGTGGCCAGCCCGCCCATGTCGCTGCCCTTGAGGCGGGTGGCCTTGACGACGCCGCACACGCCGCCGGACGCGTGGCTGAGCACCGGCCCGCCGGACAGGCCCTCGTTCACCTCGGCCCCGGCCAGCTCCATCATCCGGCCGCCGTGCAGGAAGATGCTCCCGCCCCGGCGCAGCTCGGCCGTCCGCGCGGCGGGCACGCCCGGTTCGTAGGTGTCCGAGAACCCCGCCGCCGTCAGCGGCGTGCCCGCCGCGGGCAGCAGCCCCTGCAGCCAGACGCACGGGTGGCCGGGCGGCGCGTCGCGCAGCTCCAGCACGGCCAGGTCGGGGTACGGCCACAGGCCCCGCCCGGGCCGGGGCGGCGGCGCGGACGCCGTCCGCACGACCCCTTCGTAACGGGCGCCCTGCCACTCGACGGGCACCCGCGCGCCGGGCCGCGCGCCGGCGACGTGCGCGCACGAGACCACGAAACCGGGCGCCACGAAGAAGCCCGCCCCTCTGGTCACGCCGTCGACGCGGACGCGGCAGCTCTCCAGGAGCTCCTGGAGCAGCGCGAGGGGTGGGGGCCGGTGCATCGGGGTCGTCGAGATGTCGGTCGGCTCCTCAGTCCTGGGAGGCCGCGGGCGGCGAAGCAGGTGCCGTGGCCGGGGTCGATGCCGGCGTCGCTGTCGGCGGCCGGCTCGGCTGCGGCGGTACGGGCGGCTGCGCCGGTACCGCAGGCGGCGCCGGAACCATCGCCCCGGGGCCGTTCCACTTCAGCGTGATCTTGAACGCCGCCTTGCCGCTGCCGCCGACCACGGCCGCCACCACGCCGTCCTGGCCGGCCGCCAGCTCCAGCCCGAACTCGACGGTGACCTCGTCCGGCATGGCCCCCGCCACGGCCGCGCGCGTGTTCACCGCGACCGCGCGCAGCGACTGCTGGAACCCCTCCAGCCGTTCGACCAGCCGCTCGCCGATCCCGGAGTCGCTCGGTCCGCCCTCCTCGGCGACCGTCGCCCAGATGACCTGGCCGTCCGGCATCTCCAACCGCACCGGCTGTGACATGAGCCCCCCTCGGTTCCTCAACGACCGCCCGCCGCCCACCCGTCGCGTCACATGCTAGGAAAAAACATTGGCGCGAGTGGGCGGAAGTCGCCTACGGTAAAGCCGTTCGCACGACCACGACGAGAACGTCAGAACTATGGGCGGGAGGTGTTGACCGATGACTGTCATTGCGCTGGGCGCTGCCCGCATCCAGTTCCCTGTCACCGCCACTCCCGTGGCCTCCGGCTGACGCAACGCATCCCTGAGCCGCGTGCCCGTCCGGGCGCGCGCCCTCGCCGGAGGTCACCCTTCCTCGAAGGGTTCCCCCCTTGTCCTCGTCGACTTCGTCGTCCTCTTCGTCTTCTTCCTCTTCTTTCGCCTTCTCCTCTCCCTCCGCGCCGCATCCCCTCGCCCCGTACGGCTGGGATGCGGCGTGGGAGGCGGAATTCGCCCCGTACGCCGCCCAGGGGCTGCTCGCCGGCCGGGTGGTACGGGCCGACCGCGGCCAGTGCGACGTCGTCACGGCCGACGGGCTCGTCCGCGCGGACACCGCCTTCGTGACGCCGCACGATCCGCTGCGGGTCGTCTGCGCCGGTGACTGGGCCGCCGTCGACCCCGACGGCACTCCGCAGTACGTACGCGCCTATCTGCCGCGCCGTACCGCGTTCGTGCGCTCCACCTCCTCCAAGCGGTCCGAGGGGCAGATCCTCGCGGCCAACGTCGACCACGTCGTCATCGCGGTCTCCCTCGCCGGCGAGCTCGACCTGAACCGGATCGAGCGGTTCCTCGCCCTCGCCTGGGAGTCCGGCGCCCAGCCGCTCGTCGTGCTCACCAAGGCGGACCTGGTGCCCGACCCCGTGGGGCTGTCGTACCTGGTGCAGGACGTCGAAACCGCCGCACCCGGCGTGCAGGTCCTGCCGGTCAGCTCCGCCACCGGCGAGGGCGTCGACGTGCTCGCCGCCGTCGTGGCGGGCGGCACCAGCGTGCTGCTCGGCGTCTCCGGCGCGGGCAAGTCCACCCTCGCCAACGCGCTGCTCGGCGAGGACGCCATGGCCGTCCAGGCCATCCGCGACGTCGACGGCAAGGGCCGGCACACCACCACGACCCGGAACCTGCTCCTCCTGCCGGGCGGCGGCGTGCTGATCGACACGCCCGGGCTGCGCGGCGTCGGCATGTGGGACGCCGGGACGGGCGTGGGGCACGTGTTCTCCGAGATCGAGAAGCTCGCGGAGGAGTGCCGGTTCCACGACTGCGCCCACCAGGCGGAGCCCGGTTGCGCGGTCCTCGCCGCCATCGAGGACGGCACCCTGCCGGAGCGGCGCCTGGACAGCTACCGCAAGCTCCTCCGCGAGAACCAGTACATCGTCGCCAAGACCGACGCCCGCCTGCGCGCGGAGATCCGCAAGGACTGGAAGCGCAAGGGCGCGCAGGGCCGCGCGGCGATGGAGGCGAAGCGGGGGCGCGTGAGCTGACGCGGTACCGCCGGCACGACCCGTACGACCGGGCCGGCCGGCACCGGGTGCCCGTGCTTGCCTACCTTCCGGGCACGGGCACCCCGCGTGGGCACCCCGCGTCGGTGAGCGGCCGCGTCAGTGAGCGGCCGCCTCCGCGACGCCGCCCCGCAGCGCCTCGGCCAGCGGCAGCACCGTCTCGTCGTGGCCGAGGTACTTGACCGCCGGATGCGCGTCCAGACCGGGGTTCGAGACCTTCCTCGTCTCCTCCAGCGCCTCGCACGGACCCGTCAGCACCTTGCGCAGGTTCATCGACGCCACGATGTAGTCGTCGCGGTCGGCGACGTTCACCCAGCGGGCCACCTGAGGGGGCGCGCACGGCGGCTGCGGGCGCACCCGCTCCCGCACGATCGTGCGCAGCCCCAGCGGCGAACCGAAGGTCACCAGCAGCGGCAGCGGCGCGTCCAGCCGGTGCAGGGCCTCGTAGGCGACGACCGTCCCCAGGGAGTGCGCGTACACCGCGCGCGTCTCCGGCCCGATCTCGGCCAGCACGGCCTGCTGCGCCCGCTCCCGGATGTCCTCGTCCTCCAAGTACGCGGCGACCTGGGCGAGGTTCCGCAGCAGCGTGGTCTTCAGCGCGCCGAAGACCGAGCGCGCGACGATGCCGCAGCGGGCCAGGCTGCCCACCGTGAGCCGGAGCAGCTCCGGAACGCCCTGCTCGGGCCCGAGATCCTCACGGAACACCGTCAGTTCCCGTGCCGCCTCCGCGCGGTCGTCCGGGTCGGCGGCGTGCTCCTCCACGTTCTCCAGCAGGTCCTGGCCGACACGCTGGGCGGTGGCCGCCATCGTCTCGGGCAGCGGCTGGTCCCACTCGTCGCGGGGCGTGTACGGCTTGAAGAGGTCGCGGTAGTACGCCATGGCAGTGCTGACGTGCCCGGTCGCGAGCCGATCGGCGAGGTCCGACTCGCCGGCCGCCCGCAGGGTTCCGCTGATGGCCGCGGTCCACTCGGCGTGGAGTTCGCCGACGGGCTGGTCCAAGGGGCCGATGCCATGGACGAGAACGACTTCTGCCACCGTGCGCGGTCCCCCTCCGCCGGCCCGGCGCCGGCCGTCACCGGCCCGGGCTTGTCGCTGTCGCACCAGGATCCCTTCTCAGCCCGTGGACGGTCAACTCGCCATCAGGCAGCCGCCTTTGCCCAACGCTCAATCACCGATAATGGCGCGATGTCGAACCGCTTCTCCTTGGTGATCGCCGCGCAGTGGGACGGCTCCGGCCGCCACCTGGACGACCTCGCGCGTCAGGCGGAGGCGCTCAACGCGCATCTGCTCGACGACGACCGCGGCGGCTGCCTGCCCGCCCACGGCGGCGGCCTGCTGCTCGACCCGGACGGCGTCGAGGCCGTGCGGGACGCGGTCGCCGCCGCCTTCGCCCACACCACGGCGTCCGCCCAGGACGGGCCCGCCACCCTTTTGCTCGCCTTCCTCGGCCACGGAGTCGGCGTCCGCCACGACGACTTCCTCTACCCCGTGGCCACCAGCCCGGCCGCGCTCGACGTACGGACGGCCTACTCGGTCCCGGCAGGCCTGCGCGACGGACTGACCCGCCACGGGGACGTCCGCGCGCTGGCCGTGGTCATCGACGCCTGCCAGTCCGGCGTCGCCGCGCTGGCCGCCGCCCAGGAGTGGTTCCCCGCCTCCATGGAACGGGGCCGTGAGATCGCGGTCCTCACCTCCGCCTCCACCGACCAGCCCGCCTACGGCCTGTCGTTCGTACGCGAGGTCAACCGGGTGCTGCGGAACGGCCACGCGCGCCTGGACCGCCTCCTCCACCACGACCAGCTGCGCTGGGCGGCGGGCTCGGCGACCAGGGGGCAGCAGCCGCAGACGGTGGCGCACGGCGGCGCCTACAGCGGCCCCGACCCCGCACGACCGCACTGGATCTCCAGGAACGCCGCCTACGTCAAGGCGTTCAGCGTGCTGGCGTTCAGCCCGCCCGGCGAGGCGCAGCTGACGCATCTGCGGCGGTTCCAGACGCCCGAGTCGCTGCCCGGGATCATCGACGCGGTGACGACCCACCGCGCGGTGGCGGTCGTGGGCCGCAAGGGGTACGGCAAGAGCGTGCTCGCCGCCGCGCTGTGCAGACCGGAACTCCTCGCGCACGCCGCGAAGTTCCGCGTCACGGCCCTGCACCACCTGGGTCCGACCTCCGCGGACGAACGGGTCCTCTCGGACGTCGCCCGCCAACTCGCCGCCTATCTTCCCGGGTTCGCGGCCGCCCAAGCGGCGTTCCGGAGCGAAGTGCCGCAGTCCGAACGCAACGCGATGCCACCGCAGCGGCGCCTGCTGGCCGAGCCCCTGTCCCGCTGCGCGTCCACCGGGCCCGTACGCGTCGTCGTGGACGCCCTCGACCAGATGGAACCGAGCCAGATCCCGCGCCTGACCGAGGCGCTGGACAGCCTCGTCGAGGGCACGCCTCCCTGGTTCGGCATCGTCGTCACCAGCCGCGACGGGATCCGGCTGCCCGCCTCCTGGCACCGGCTGCCCATGACCCCCGCCTCCGACGAGCAGATCAAGGGGTACCTCCGCACCGAGGGCGGCGGGGCCGGACGGCGTGCCGACATCCTCCGGCGGGCCGCCGGCAACTGGCAGACGGTCCGCCTGCTGGTCCAGGCCGGGGCCGCGGCCGGTTCCGAAACCCTCCACGACGCCCTGTACGAGGAGGCCTGGGACCGCGCCCGCAGGAACGCGCCCGGCGGCCGGGCGGAGTGGGTGGACGCCGTGCTCAACGTCCTGGGCGCCGTGGGCCAGGGCCCGGTGCTGCCCCGCCCCCTCCTGCTCCGGGCGGCCGCGCACCTCCACGGCCCCGGCACCGAACCCGAACTCGACCAGGTGCTGGAGCTGCTGCCCGGGCTGCTGAGCCGGGTCCCCGAGCCCCGCGTCGGCGAGATGATCGGCGCCGACCACCAGACCATGGTGGACCACATCGCCGAGACGGCCGAGCTCGAGGGGCGGCTGTCCCCGACGGAAGGGCACCGTGCCCTCGCCGAAGCGCTCGGCACAATGGCACCCATGACCCAGCACGATCCGGACGATCCCCTGCACGCGTACGCGCGCGACGCCGAGCCCGTACACCTGTGGGAGCTGGGCGAGTACCAGCGCGTACTCGCCAGTCTGGAGGCCCGGCCCTCGACCGACGCGGCCGCCAACCGCGACCGGTGGCTGGCCTGGTGCGAGCGGCTGTCCGCCCGGCCCGGCCCGGAGCACATCGCGACCCTGCGGGCCCGCCAGCACGCCGCCTACTGGGCCGGGCGCGCCGGGTCGTACAGCACCTCGCGCGCGATGTACGAGGCGGTGCTGGAGGTGCAGTCGCGCGTCCTGCCGCCCGACGACGAGGACACCCTGGAGAGCAGGCACCGCATCGCCTACGCGACCGGCCAAATGGGCCGCTTCGCCGAGGCGGTGGCGCTGCACCGGGAACTCCTCGCCACCCAGACCCGGGTCCTCGGGCCCGACGACCGGCGGACTCTCGAAACCCGCCACCACATCGCCTACTGGACCGGGCGCGGCGGGGCGATGGCCGAGGGCCTGCGGCTCCACGAGGAGCTCCTCCCGCACCAGATCCGGGTCCTCGGGCCCACGCACCGGGACGTCCTGGAGAGCCGCCACTACATCGCGTACTGGTACGGCCGCCTCGGCCGGCCGGACGAGGCGCTCGCCATGCACGAGCGACTGCTGCGCGACCGCGTCGAGGTCTTCGGCGAGGACCACGAGCAAGTCGTCTTCAGCCGCATGAACATCTGCAAGTTCACCGCCGAGGGCGGCCGGCCCCGGGAGGGCCTCGCCGCGTACCGCGACCTGCTCCCGCAGGTGGAGCGGGTCAAGAGCCCGCACCACCCCGACGCGCTCCTCGTACGGCTCAACATCGCGCGCTACACCTGGGAGCTCGGCGACCCGGTGGAGGGGCTGCGGCTCCACGAGGAACTCCTCGCCGACCAGCGGCGCGTCAACGGCGACCGCCACCCCACCGTGCTGATCACCCGGCACAACATCGCCTGGATCCACGGGGATAGTGGCGACCCGGAGCGCGCGGTGCGCGAGCTCACCGCCCTGCGCGACGAGCGGATCGAGGTGTACGGCTCCGAGGACCACCCCGAGGTCCTGACGACCCGCCTCGGCATCGCGTGGTGGACCGCCGCCGCCGGAGACCCGGAGGCGGGCGTGGCCCAGCTGCGCACGGTCCTCGCGGACCGGGCCCGGGTGCTGGGCGATGACCACCCCGACGTACTGGACGCCGGCTCACGCCTCGGCGAGCTGCTCGGGCGAGCGGGGGCGGGACATACGGAGGAGGCGGTGGAGCTGCTGTCCGCGACGGCGGCCGAGCAGGCGCGGCGCAACGGCGCCCGCCACCCGCACACCCTCGCCACCCGCGCCCGCCTGGCGGACGTCCTACTGCGGACGGGCCGCCCGGCGGAAGCCAGGGAGCTGCTGGCCGGGCTGCTCCCTCACCAGGCGGAGGTGCTGGGATCACGGCACCCGGCCACGCGGGCGACCGAGAACGCGCTCGCCGCGGGATGAACGACCGGGTGAACGGGAGAACGAACGCGGTGTCCGAAAACCGCCGGACCGCACCCGGCGGCCCGGCGACACTGGAGGCGTGACAGAGACGGACAGCGAGGCGGACACCCGGTACGAGGCGGTGTGCAGCCGCGACGCGCGCTTCGACGGGGAGTTCTTCTTCGCGGTGGTGACCACCGGCATCTACTGCCGGCCCAGCTGCCCGGCCGTCACGCCCAAGCGGCGGAACGTCACGTTCTTCCCGACCGCCGCCGCGGCCCAGCGCCACGGCTTCCGGGCCTGCCGGCGCTGCCGGCCCGACGCCGTGCCGGGGTCCGCCGCCTGGAACGTACGCGCGGACGTGGTGGCGCGGGCCATGCGCCTGATCGGTGACGGGATCGTGGACCGCGAGGGCGTCCCCGGACTGGCGGAGCGGCTCGGCTACAGCGCGCGCCAGGTGCAGCGGCTGCTCAACGCCGAGCTCGGCGCCGGGCCGGTCGCGCTCGCCCGGGCCCAGCGCGCCCACACCGCGCGGACACTCCTGCAGACGACGCCGCTGCCGGTCACGGAGATCGCCTTCGCGTCCGGGCACTCCAGCGTGCGGCAGTTCAACGACACGATCCGGGAGATCTACGCGCGCACGCCGAGCGAGCTGCGCGGCGAGCGGCGCGGCCGGGCGGCCGCCGGGCCCGGCGGGGTGCCGCTGCGGCTCGCGTACCGGGGCGCGTACGCCGCGCGGGAGGTCTTCGACCTGCTGGAGGGCGAGGCCGTCGACGGCGTGGAGGAGATCGCCGGCCGCCCCGGCGCGCGCACCTACCGGCGTACGCTGCGGCTGCCGTACGGCTCCGGGACCGCCGCCGTCGACGAGCGGTCCTCCGGGCCGTGGCTGGAGGCCCGCGTCCACCTGAGCGACCTGCGCGACCTGACGACCGCCGTCCAGCGGCTGCGCCGCCTGTTCGACCTGGACGCCGACCCGTACGCGGTCGCCGAGCGGCTCGGCTCCCTCGCGGCCGCCCGCCCCGGCCTGCGGTCGCCCGGCGCCGCGGAGCCGGAGGAGTTCGCGGTCCGGGCCGTGGTGGGGCACGCGGAGGCGCGGCGGCTGGTCGAGGAGTACGGAACGCCGCTCGACACCCCGTGCGGCGGCCTCACCCACCTGTTCCCCGAGCCCGCCGCGCTCGTCGGACACCCGAGGGCCGGGGCGCTCGCCGCCGCGCTGGCCGGCGGTGACCTGCGGCTCGACCCGGGCGCCGACCGCGACGAGGCCGAGCGGGCCCTGCGCGCACTGCCCGGGGTCGGCGCCCGGGCGGCCGCGTTGATCCGGATGCGCGCCCTCGGCGACCCGGACGTGGCGCTCGACGAGCGCGCGGACCGGGAGGAGTGGCGGCCCTGGCGTTCGTACGCCACCCGGTACCTGAGAGGTGGCCCGACGGACCCTCAGCCGCCGAACACCGCGCCGATCCAGCCGCCGACGACCAGCAGGCACGCGAACAGCTCCACCAGCACACTCGCGCCGATGGCCCGCATCACCGTCCGGGTCGAGGCGACGGCCGGCCCGTGGCCGCCCAGCCGGAACCGCTCCGAGAGGTAGATGCCGCCGATGTAGCCCGGTACGGCTCCGACCACCGGGACCAGCACGAAGCCGAGCAGCGCGCCCACACCCGCGTACACCACCATCCGGACGGTGACGCCCACGCCGCGCAGCCGGCGCGCGGGCAGCTGCCAGACGACGACCTGGGTCAGCAGGAGCAGGGCCGTCGCGCCGACGAGCAGCCACCAGGCGAGGCCGCTCTTCTCGTGGAGCGACCACCACGCGGTCGCCGCCCAGACGAGCCAGGTGCCCGGCACCCCGGGGACCAGCACGCCGAACAGGCCGAGCAGCATCACCGTCCCGGTCACGACGAGCTGCCACGCACCCACGCGTCCAGCCTGCCGGACCCGCTCCTTCCGCGCAGGTCGGCGTCAGCCCCGCGCCACCCACCCGCGTGCGTACGCGTGCCAGCCCAGCTGGAGGCGCGTCGTCACGCCCGCCGCCTCCATCAGGGCCTTCACACGGCGCTGGACCGTGCGCAGGCCGAGGTCCAGCTGCTTGGCGACGCTCGCGTCCGTCAGGCCCGCGAGCAGCAGGGAGAGGATCTCCAGGTCCGTGGCGTCCGGGCCGGGGGCCGCGCCCTGCGCCACGCGGTTGGCGGAGCCCGGCCGCAGCGGCACCGCCTCGCGCCACACCGCCTCGAAGAGGGCCGTCAGCGACTCCAGCAGCCCGCTCGCGTGCACCACCAGCGCCGCCGGTTCCGCGTCCCGGCCGCGCGTCAGGGGCACCACGGCCACGGTCCCGTCGGCGATCACCAGCTCCGAGGGGACCCGGTCCGCGACCCGGAGCCGCCCCGCGCGAGGCAGCAGCCCGGCCACCCCGTCCGGCCGCGACAGCACCTCGCGCGCCACGACCGCGCGGTACTCCACGGACGCGGACTCGGACGCGGACGCGTGCTCGGCATCGGGCTCGGGATCGGGGCCGGGACCGTACGGCTCCGTCATCAGCGCGCACACCTCCCGCACCGCCCCCAGGCGGAGCTGCCGAAGCCGGTGCGCCACCGCGCTCGCGCCCGTCACCACCTCCACCAGGTCGTGCGCCACGGGCCCGGCCGCCTCCGCCCGGTACTCCTCGGCGAGCGCCGCCGCCGCCCGTTCCGCCCGCTCCAGCTCGTGCCGCTGCCGCGTCAGCAGCGCCCCCAGCGCCACGACGGGCGGCGCCGCCACCCAGCGCCCCGCGCCCGCCGGCGACCGGGCGGCCAGGCCCCGCGACTCCAGGCGCCGCAGCGTCCGCTCGGTGTCCGGCTCCGGCAGCGCCAGCCGGTGCGCGAGGTCCGCGACCTCCGCCGCACCCAGCGCCACCAGCGCGCGATACGCCGACTCCTGCCGTTCGTCCAGCCCTATCGCGGACAGCACCCCTGAAGCCCCCTCGTTCCAGTGGCCGTGGCGAGAAACGGCCACGGCGCGAATCCGCCGCGCTCATCATGACCGGCCCACCCGCCCCCCTGCCATGGTGCCGTCGCAGGAACCTCCATCGACACGTCATCAGGATCGGTCGTCTTTTTCCGGATGCCCGTTTTCCGCCGCACCGGGCGGTGGACAATTAAGGGCATGAGCCCACAGGGGGAGACGCCCACCGCCGGCGAGGACGACTGGTGGGAGAAGCTGTACGACGACGGCGCACCGGACACGGCCCCGGCCGCGACGGGCGACACACTGGACGACCGCTTCGACTCGGCGTCCGGCACGGTGGCCGACTCGGTGCCCGACGCCCCGCCCGCCGGTGCGCCCCGACTCCCCGGCCCGCGCGCCGGGTACGTGGGCGACGGCCCGCCGACGTACGACGCCGAGCCGACCGCCCTGCCCCCCGCCCGCGCCGGGCAGTTGGGGCAGCTGGTGGCCGACACCGTGCTCGACGGCGCCCGTTACGGCACCTACACCCTGCGCGCCGCGTCCGTACGGGGCGACTCCGCGCGGTACCGGGGCGAGCCGCGCCGCGACGCGCTGCTGACCGCCCGGTTCGGCGGCGGCGACGCCGCGCTGGTGCTGGTCGCGGTCGCCACCGGGGCGCGCGCCGCCGAGGCCGCGCACCTCGCCGCCGCCGACGCCTGCCGCCGCATCGGCGACGCGGTGGGCCGCAGCCACGCGCGGCTCTCCGAGGACATCAGGGCCGGCCGCCGCCGGGACCTCAAGTCGGGCCTGCACCGCCTGACCGACCGCACCTACGGCACGCTGCGCGCCCGCGCCGCCGAGCTGGGCGTCGCGCCGGAGGAGTACACCGCCGGGCTGCGCTGCCTGCTGATGACCGCCGACCCCGCGTGCCGTACCCGCGTGTTCTTCGGCGTCGGCGATGGCGGGCTGTTCCGGCTGCGCGGCGGCGTCTGGCAGGACATCGAGCCGCGGCCCCCGGAGCGGAAGGACCTCACCGGCGAGCCCGTCGTCGGCTACGGCTCACCCCCGGACCCGGCAAGGGCCGACGCGGCGCCCGCCGAGACACCGGAGGGCGACCGGCTGACCATGGACCTCGGTGTCCCCACGCCCCCCTCCCCGTACATCGAACCCCCGGTCCCGCCCCCGGCGGAACCGTTCCGTTTCCGCGCCTCCGTCGCCCGCCCCGGCGACACGCTGCTGCTCGCCGGCCCCGGGTTCGCCGAGCCGATGCGCGGCGAGGGCGCGCTGGCCAAGGAGCTCGCCGAGCGGTGGGGGAGCGGCGGGCCGCCCGGCCTGGCGCGGTTCCTCGTGGACACCCAGCTCAGGGTGAAGGGCTACGCCGATGACCGTACGGCCGTGGCCCTGTGGGAGGAATGAAGAGGCGTGAACGCCGCGGCCGTGAGATGGATGGACCATGGCCAAACAGAGCGTGGCAGAACAGTTCGTCGACATCCTCGTGCGCGCCGGCGTCCAGCGGATGTACGGCGTCGTCGGCGACAGCCTGAACCCCGTCGTCGACGCCATCCGCCGCACCCGCTCCATCGACTGGGTGCAGGTGCGCCACGAGGAGGCCGCCGCCTTCGCGGCCGGCGCCGAGGCGCAGCTCACCGGCCGGCTCGCCGCCTGCGCCGGCTCCTGCGGCCCCGGCAACCTCCACCTCATCAACGGCCTGTACGACGCGCACCGCTCCATGGCCCCGGTCCTCGCCCTCGCCTCGCACATCCCCTCCGGCGAGATCGGCCTCGGCTACTTCCAGGAGACCCACCCCGAGCGGCTGTTCCAGGAGTGCAGCCACTACTGCGAGCTGATCTCCAGCCCCCAGCAGATGCCCCGGGTCCTCCAGACCGCGATCCAGCACGCCGTCGGCCGCGGCGGGGTCAGCGTCGTCGCCCTGCCCGGCGACCTGGCCGCCCAGTCCGCCCCCGACAAGCCCGTCGAGCAGGCCCTGGTCACCACCCGCCCCACCGTCCGCCCCGGCGACGCCGAGATCGACGCGCTCGTCCGGCTCATCGACGACGCCGACAAGGTCACGCTCTTCTGCGGCGCCGGCACCAAGGGCGCCCACGCCGAGGTGATGCAGTTCGCGGAGCGCGTCAAGGCACCGGTCGGCCACGCCCTGCGCGGCAAGGAGTGGATCCAGTACGACAACCCGTACGACGTGGGGATGAGCGGGCTGCTCGGCTACGGCGCCGCCTACGAAGCCACGCACGAGTGCGATCTCCTCCTGCTCCTCGGCACGGACTTCCCGTACACCGCCTTCCTCCCGGACGGCGGCGTCAAGATCGCCCAGGTCGACGTGCGGCCGGAACACCTCGGCCGCCGCACCACACTGGACCTCGCCGTCTGGGGGGACGTGCGCGAGACCCTGCGCTGCCTCGTGCCCCGCGTGCGCCCCAAGTCCAGCCGCACATTCCTCGACAAGATGCTGAAGAAGCACACCGACGCCCTGGAGGGGGTCGTCTCGGCGTACACGAGGAAGGTGGAGAAGCACACCCCGATCCACCCCGAGTACGTCGCCGCCGTCCTGGACGAGATGGCCGACGACGACGCGGTCTTCACCGTGGACACCGGCATGTGCAACGTGTGGGCCGCCCGCTATCTGACCCCCAACGGGCGGCGGCGCATTCTCGGCTCGTTCCGGCACGGCTCGATGGCCAACGCCCTGCCGCAGGCCATCGGCGCCCAACTCGTCGACCGCAAGCGGCAGGTCGTCTCCATGTCGGGCGACGGCGGCTTCTCGATGCTGATGGGCGACTTCCTTACCCTGGTCCAGCACGACCTGCCGGTGAAGGTGGTGCTCTTCAACAACTCCTCGCTGGGGATGGTGGAGCTGGAGATGCTCGTCGCGGGCCTGCCGTCGTACGGCACCGACAACCACAACCCCGACTTCGCGGCCGTCGCGCGGGCGGCCGGCGCGTACGGCGTGCGCGTCGAGAAGCCGAAGCACCTCGCGGGCGCGCTGAAGGACGCCTTCAAACACAAGGGTCCGGCGCTCGTCGACGTGGTGACCGACCCCAACGCCCTCTCCATCCCGCCGAAGATCAAGGCCGAGATGGTGACGGGCTTCGCGCTCTCCGCCAGCAAGATCGTGCTGGACGGAGGGGTCGGCCGGATGCTCCAGATGGCCCGCTCCAACCTGCGCAACATCCCCCGGCCCTGACGCCCGGCCGTACCCCGATGCGCCCCCCTGACCGCCCCCCTGGCCTGGCAATCGCAGGCGTGGCGGCGTGTGGGCAGGGGCATGCATCCCGTGAACCAGTTCGAGCGAAAGGGCCGACGACGTGCGGGTGGGGGCTATGAGTGGGCGTCAGGCAGCGGCACGACCGACGCGGTGGCGCAAGCACGTGACCGGCGAGGACCTCACGGCCGTACGGGAGGTGAGGCACGGACTGCGCGAGCTACTGCGGCACTCGGGCCAACCGGGCTCCGCCGACGCGGCGGAGCTGCTCACCAGCGAACTGGTGACCAACGCGCTGATCCACACCCGGCACGGCGCGGTCGTCACGGCCACGGTCCACCCGGGGAGCGTCTTAAGGGTGGAGGTGCGGGACTTCGACGGGGCGCCGCCGCTGCCCCACATATCCGTGGCCGACGACAGCACGCACGGCAGAGGACTCTTCCTGGTGCAGGCGCTCGCCGACGCGTGGGGGGTACGGGGTCACGGGATGGGCAAGACGGTGTGGTTCGAGCTGGCCGGCTCCGACGGGCCCGCCTGACGCACGGGGCGCCCGGACGGACCCGCCGACGACACGTCCCCACGGGGCGCTTCAGCCGAACTGCTGCTCCAGGTGCTTGAGCTTCCGCTCCAGGGAGTCCAGCGGCTCCAGCCGTGGCAGCGACTGCGTGTCGTCCTCCGCGGTGAGGTCGACCGTACGCGGTTCAGCGTCCTTCACGGCCTGGAGGGAGGGCCGGGATCGGGGCGGCGGCTCCCCCGTCCCTGGTATGGCAGGCTCCGCGATGGAGGACCCCACCGTCGTCGACGCGGAGCCGGATCCGGAGGAGCGGTTCGCGTGGTTGACGGGCTGCACCTCGACGTGGGTGGAGCCCAGGGCGGAGTTCATGGCGGCGCTCATCGCGGGGTTCATGGTCCGGACGTCGACCTGGCGGCCGCCGCGCCCGAGCCCCCAGGCCCGGTGCTGCCGGTTGAACGCCCGCAGGCGGGCCCGCTCCCGCTTCGCCTCCTCACGCCGCCGCAGCCGGCTCTGCTGCTTCTGCCGCCGGTCCTCGCGGACCTCGTCGACGGCCTCGTCCAGCGTCCGTACGCCTTCCAGCAGCATCAGCGACCACGCGCCGAACGTCTCGCGGGGCGCCCGCAGCCACCGGACGATCCGGATCTGCGGCAGCGGCCGGGGCACCAGCCCCTGTTCGCGCAGCGCCGCCCGGCGGGTCTGCTTCAGTGCCCGGTCGAACAGCACGGCCGCCGACAGCGACATGCCCGCGAAGAAGTGCGGGGCGCCCGCGTGCCCGGCGCCCCGGGGCGCGTGCACCCAGTTGAACCACGCCGCCGCACCCGCGAACGTCCACACCAGCAGGCGGGAGCCGAGCGCCGCGTCACCGTGGCTGGCCTCGCGCACCGCGAGGACCGAGCAGAACATCGCGGCGCCGTCGAGGCCGAACGGCACCAGGTACTCCCAGCCGCCGGACAGGCTCAGGTTCTGGCGGCCGAAGCCGACCAGGCCGTGGAAGGAGAGCGCGGCGGCGACCGCGGCGCAACAGAAGAGGAGCAGGTAGGAGGCGGTGCCGTAGACGGCTTCCTTGCGGCGGCGGCGCTCCTCGCCGCGCTCCCAGGAGTCGTCGGCGGCCTTTTCGCCGGCTCGCTTGCCGCGCGTGAGCACCGCCACCGCCGCCACGACCCCCACCAGCATCACGCCGCCCGGAAGCAGCCAGTCCAGCGATATGTCGGTCAGTCTCATGCGGTGTCCCTCGCATCGTCGCTCGCGGTAGGGCGGTCGGCCGCCATATTGGCCGACCGCCGCGGGGCACCACGGGGTTTCGGAGCAAGAGGACGCCATCGGGGTCGCACGGCATACGAATAGGTGTGATCTGATCGAACGGCCGTAGCGATGGCGCGAGTTGTGTTCGATTCACGCCACCCGGGCGGGTGGCGTGGAGGTCACGCCGATGCGCTCAACTTGCGTACGCGGTCGGCGTCGCAGGTACGCGGACAGGTGACGCAGGTGTCCTCGGGGCGCAGGGTGTAGAAGAGGCAGCAGCTCGCCCGGTCGCGGGTCGGCAGCGTCTCGCCGCCCGGCCCGGTCAGCTCGCGGAACCCGGCCGAGCCGACGTACGGCTTGGTCGCGGCCGCGCGGGCGGCGGCCTCGGGCCCGGTGCTCGCACCGGCACGGCCCGTCCCCGGCAGCAGCAGGCCCAGCTCCGCCATCGCGCGCGGCTCCTCGCCCAGCAGGTGGCCGATGTACCAGAGCCCCTCGACGATCTCGTCCGTCGCCATGCCCCACAGGGCGCGCTTGCCGCGCCGCATGCGCGGCCCGAAGCCCTCCAGGACCGGGCCCAGGTGCTCGGCCACGGCCGCCCGCACCTCGGCGCGCAGGGCCTCCTCGTCCGGGACGACCCGGGCGCCGGGCAGCGCGGCCGCCGGGTCGCCGGGCAGGCAGGCGAACTCCCGCACCCGGACCGTCATCCGGCCCAGCGCCCGCTGGAACGCCACGTCCGCGACCGGCAGCCGGGGCACCCGGCGGTGCAGGAACCACGGCACGGTGACGAGGAGGCAGGCGGGCCACGCGTACCGGTGCAGCGCGAAGCTGGCGACGACGTCGGGCCGGGCCCGCTGCCCGTAGTCCCGCAGCACCTGCGCGTCGTCCCAGGCGAGGAAGGCGTCCAGGGCCTCCCCGCCGCCCGCGAGCTCGTCCGCGCCGACCCAGCCGGCGCCGCGCGGCGCCGGCTCGCCGTCCGCCAGCTCGCGCACCCGCAGCCCCGGGAAGACCTCGGCGAGGCGGGCGTACGCCTCGGCGACGGGGGAGGCCACGAGGGTGGGGCGGGGCGTCGCGAGGAGCGCGGGGACGGTCATGCAGGGACCACCGATCACGATCGTTGGCAGGTTAGCCTTACCTTACCCGATCTGATCGACATGGGAACCGCGACTCCGTGGCCTATCGTGCACACGGGCCCTTTCCACCGCGAGCCGGGCCCTGGCACCAAGCACCAGGAGGACCCGAGTGGAGCAGCAGGGCAGCGCGCGCGACCGGGCGACGACCCCGTCGCACCCGCCGCACCGGTCACTGCCCGGGCAGCGGCTCGGCGCGCACCCGGCAGCCCGCCTCCCCGAACAGCAGGCACGCGGCGAACACACCCACAGCGAGCCCACGGCCCCCGGCGTCCCCGGAGCCGGAACCGTCCCGGGCCCCGGCGCCGCGTCGCCGCTCGTGCAGCGGCACTCCGTGCGCGGGCAGATCCTCGACGCCCTGCGCACCGCCCTCGTCAGCGGAGAGCTCGCCCCCGGCGAGGTGTACTCGGCGCCCGCGCTCGGCGCGCGCTTCGGCGTCTCCGCCACCCCGGTCCGCGAGGCGATGCAGCAGCTCGCGCTCGAAGGCGCCGTCGAGGTCGTACCGAACCGCGGCTTCCGCGTCACCCGGCGCACCCCGCGCGAGCTCGCCGAGCTCGCCGAGGTCCGCGCCCTCATCGAGGTGCCCGTCATGCTGCGCCTGGCCCGCACGATCCCCGCCGACCGCTGGACCGAGCTGTGGCCCCTCGCCGAGGCGACCGCCGCGGCCGCCGCCCGCGGCGACCTCGCCCACTACGCCGAGTCCGACCGCGCCTTCCACCGCGCCGTCCTCTCGCTGGCCGGCAACGCCCAGCTCGTCGACATCGCCGACGACCTGCACCGCCGCGCCCAGTGGCCACTCACCGACCAGCCCCGCGCCCGCCGCGCCGACCTCGTCGCGGACGCAGCCGAGCACAGCGCCCTGCTGGAGGCGCTGATCGCCCAGGACCTCACGGTGGTGCAGTCGCTGGTGCGCGAGCACTTCACCAGCGCCAAGTGAGCGGCACCGGCGTGACCGGGCGCGCGGCGGTGTGGGCGCTGGCCAACCGGCTGGGCGTGGTCGCGGGGACCCCGGCCGAGCTGCTGTCCGCACTGCTGGCCGGCCCGCCCCGGACCGTACGGGTGGACCTCGCCCCCGACGACGACCTCGTCCACGCGCTGCGCGCCCTGGGCCACGTCGACGTCATCGCGACCGGCCCGCCCCCGCCGGCGCCCACCGCCCCGGTGGACCTCGACGACCCGGCGGCCGTGTGCGCCGCCGACCCGCCGGGCGTCACCGAGGCGTACGCGTCCGGCGCCGACGCCCACGGGGGCCTGCGCGCCGCGTGGCTGCGCGCCGGGCAGGCCCTGGTCCGCGACGACCAGACCCCGGCGGGCCGCGCGCTGGTCCTGCTCACCGCGCTCGACGACACGGCCGACCCCCGGCTCGCGCCCGCGCTCGCGGAACTCTCCGCCGGGCAGCCGTGGCGCCTGGCGTGGTCACGCCGTATGCCCGGCACCGCGCTGACGACCACGACCGACGGGCGCCTGATCGCGGCGGACGAGCCCCGCGCCACGGCGGTCGCGTGCCTCCCGGACGGTACGCGGCTGGAGCTGGACGAACGGGGCCGGCTGCACACGCGCGGCGGCCCGCCGACCCGGCTGACGCAGGCGGTGGCCGCCACCCTGGCCCGCCACCCGGCCACGGCCCTCGCCACCGCCGGCCCCACCGTGCTGACCGGCGACCGGATGGGCACGGTCCACGCCTTCGGCCTCGGCGGGGTGGACCAGGCGGCGCTGCACGCGGGGCGCGTCACCGGGCTGACGGCCACGGCGTCGACCGCGTACCCCGTGACGTACAGCGGCGGAACGGACGGCGCCGTACGCGCCTGGCGCCCCGGCCGCGCACCCGCACGCCGCCCGGTGGCCGAACGCCCGCACCCGGTCGTCGCCCTCCACGCCACCGGCCGGCTCCTCGCGGTCGCCTGGGCGGACGGCCTCGCCGAACTCCACGACCTCGACACGGGCGAGGTCGAGCGCTTCCGCCCCGGCCCCCGGATCCGCGCGGTCGCCGTGACGGCCGACGGCTCGCTGGTCCTGGGGCTGGACGACGTACTGCTCTGCCTGGCCCAGGCGGAACGCTCCTCCGGGTGATCAGGCGCCCCCGGCCCACGACCGGGGTACCCGTGGTGGTCAGGATCCCCTCGAACCCACCCCGCCCGTCCGAAGGGACGCCGCCCTCATGAGCTCCTCGCGCCGCCGCCGTCGCCGCACCGCCGCGCTCTGCGCCCTGGTCGCGCTGCCCGCCTCGCTCACGGCCATGGCCCCCGCGCCGGAGCCCGCCCCGGACTCCGTGTACGCCGTCGCCCTCGGCGACGGCTTCATCGCGGGCGAGGCGGCCCGCTGGAAGGGGAACGCGGAGGGCGACTGGGCCAAGGGCGGTGTCCCGGCCGAGCTGCGCGCCGCCACGGACCGCACGCAGGCCGAGAACCTGCCGCTCGACTCCGTGTACGCCCCCAGCGCCTCGGACTGCCACCGCTCCGACACGGCCGAGATCCACGGCGCCAAGGGCGCGCCCAGCCCGCACGGCGTGGTCGCCCACCCCCTCAACCTGGCCTGCTCCGGCGCGCAGACCCGGCACGTCCTGAGCGAGCCCTACCGGAGCGAGCGGCCCCAGCTCGAACAGCTGAAGGCGCTCCTCGCCCTGGAGCGCACCAAGGTCGGTTACGTGATCCTCTCCGTCGGCGGCTCCGCCCTGCCGGAAGCCGCCCGGAAGTGCGCCGCGTCCTGGAAGGCCAACGCGTACTGCTCGACGGACCCGGCGGTGACGGAGCCCGTGCTCAAGAGTGTCAAGGCGGCGGAGCAGGAGGCCGCCGACACGGTCGCCAAGGTCAAGGAGGCCCTCGCGGCCGCCGGTTCGTCGGCCCGGATCGTCCTCCAGTCCTACCCCGCGACCCTCGCCCCCGGCGACCCGGCCACGACGGCCGGCGACGAACACACCTGGAACCGCTGGTCCACCTTCGGCTGCCCCTTCTACAACCGCGACCTCGCCTGGCTGAACACCGAGGTCTACCCGGCGCTCTCCGCCTCCCTGAAGAAGGCCGCCACGGCCCAGCAGGTGTCCTTCCTCGACGTCCGCCGCCTCGCCGAGGGCCACGAGGTCTGCCAGAAGGCCACCCACCAGGCGGAACTCACCACCCGCGGCCGCGTCTACCTCCCCGCCGCCGCCGACGCGCAGTGGGCCCGCTACTTCGAACGCTCCAAGACCCCCCTCCCCGCCACCGACGAGGCCGAGGCCCTCCACCCCAACTTCTACGGCCAGCAGGCCCTCCGCACCTGCCTCTCCGACGCCCTGAAGCAGCTCGCGCAGTCCGACCAGAACCTCGCCCTGCAGTGCACGGGCGCGCAGCGCAAGGCGCCGACCCACGTCACGACGACGGGGGTTCAGTCCTCGTCCCGGTAGCTCATGAACCAGTGGGTGTCGTGAATACCGGGAGGGTGGACGGCGACGACCCCGACCGTTGGCCCGTCGTCGGGCCCTGACAACGGACGGGGAACCGTGGCCGGCTGCCGAGCGTCCTCAGTGATCATGATTGCTGATGCGGAAGAATTGATCGCCGACTGGGAATCCCTGTATCAGGGCTACTTCCTCGGGGAGCACGACGAGGCCTTGCTGGACTGTGTGGAGCGCCTTGAGAAGGCGCGGGCCGAGCAGCCCGTCGATCCCGATGCGACGGCGTTCTACACGCTGGGCCTGGTGTGGACGCACGGCCACGCGCTGTACGACGCGGCCCCCGAGGTGGCGCGCCGGATCGTGACCGCCTTGACGGCCACCGCCGCGGACCCCGCCGTCGCGCAGGCCGCGTGCCCTCACGCGGGCCATCCGTGCGACGACGACCTGGACACGCACCTGGAGTCCTTCGAGACCGTGTTGGCGCTGTTGACCTGCGGCACCGACTACACCTGGCACGACCTCGACGCCAAGGGCGAACCCGACCCGGAATCCACCTGGCGCTGTCCGCGCAACGTGGCGGGTTTCGCGCTGTCGGCCGCCCGCGAGATCGAGCGGCACCGGCGCTAGCGCCGCCCGGCTCCGAGCGTCTCCGATGCGGATACGGGTGCTGGTCGATCCGGCCGGCACCTGCGTACGGTTGCAGCATGATCAGATCCGGTGACGCCCCGCTCTTCGACCTCGACGCCTACCTCGCCCACATAGGGCTCCCCGGCCCCCGCACGCCCGACGCCGACACGCTGCGTGCCCTGAACCGCGCGCACCTCTACACCGTCCCGTTCGAGAACCTGGACCCCATCCGGGGCATCGCGCCGTCCCTCGCCGTCGAGGACCTGGTCGCGAAGCTGATCCACGGCGGGCGCGGCGGCTACTGCTACGAGCACAACACCCTCTTCGCCACCGCCCTGGAGGCCCTCGGCTTCCGCGTGACCCGGCTTGCCGCCCGCGTCCTCGTCGGCGCCGGCGGCGCGATCCGGCCGCGCACGCACATGTGCCTGCTCGTCGACGTGCCGGGCGAGGACGACCGCTTCCTCGCGGACGTCGGCTTCGGCGCGGCGGGCTCGCTCATCGAGGCGGTGCCGCTGGTCGCCGACACCGAGTTCCGCGCCGGGACGCGTCGCCACCGACTGGTGCACGCCCCGCACGACGGTCCGCTGGAGATGTGGGTGCTCCAGGCGTACGAGTCGGCCGAGGACGGCGGCGCCGGGACGTGGGCCGACCAGTACGCGTTCACCATCGAACCGTTCGAGGCCCCCGACTACGAGGTCATCAACTGGCACATCGCCACGAACCCCCGTTCGCCCTTCTCCCGCACCCTCTACGTCCAGCGGGTCACCGACGACACCCACCTGTCCCTCGCGAACCGCCGCCTCACCGAGACCCGCGCGGACGGCACCCGCACCGAACGGGACGTGACCGACGAGGAACTCCCCGCCGTCCTCACCGCCACCTTCGGCATCACCCCGCCGGAGGGTCTCCCGCCCCTGGCCGGCAGCTGAGCTCCTCAGCGGACGTGCGGGACGAAGGCGGCCCAGGCGGCGGGGGAGAGGGTGAGGTGGGGGTCGGCCGGGTCCTTGGAGTCGCGGACGTGGATGGTGGAGGGGCAGGTGGCGACCTCGACGCAGCTGTCGTTTGCTGAGCCGCTGTAACTGCTCTTGAACCAGGACAACTTGGCCGGTGCCTCCATCATGGCGTTCCTCGCAATCGCTTCAGCATGCAAAGGGATGCTCCACGCGGCGCGGCGCCCGCCTCGCCCGGCACCTCGCCGGGCACCGACTGGACGCGTGGGGCATCCCGTACGGCAGCGACTGCGCCGAGGCGGCCACGCTCGTCGTCGGGGAGCTCGCGGCGAACGCGGTGACGCACGGGCGCGTGCCGGGGCGGGACTTCGAGCTGCGGCTCCTGCTCTCGGGGGACTCCGGGATCGTACGGATCGAGGTCGGCGACACCCGGGGCGAGCGGCGGCCGATGATGGCCGTGCCTGAGCCGTACGGGGACGGCGGGCGCGGGCTCGTACTCGTCGCGGCGCTCGCGGAGGCGTGGGGCGTGGCGGACCGGGTGCCGGTCGGCAAGACCGTCTGGGCCGAGCTGCGGCTGTGACGCGTAGGGCGTCGTTTACGCAACCTCCCTTGCGCCGTTGCCGAGTCGCTCACCACGCTGGGCCCGGTCGATCCGTCTCCCATCGAGCGACTGGAGTCCCCTCATGAGAAAAATCGTCGGCACCTTACTGGCGGGCACGCTCGCCCTCGCCGGGCTCGCCGCCACCGACGCGAGCCCCGCGGCCGCCGCGGACAGTGCCTCCGGCACCTTCAACGTCCTCACGTACAACATCGCCGGTCTGCCGGAGGGGCTGAGCTCCGGCAACCCGAAGACGAACACCCCGCTCATCGCCCCGCGCCTGGCGGCGTACGACATCGTCAACGTGCAGGAGGACTTCAACTACCACGCCGCCCTGTACGCCGGCGACAACCACCCGTACCGCACGGCGACGAGCGGTGGTGCCGGAATCGGCGACGGGCTCAACACCCTCTCCGACCAGCCCTTCGAGGACTTCCAACGGGTCGACTGGAAGGCGTGCGCCGGGACCGACTGCCTGACTCCCAAGGGGTTCACGCTCGCCCGCGTGCGGCTCGCGGAAGGGATCTTCGTCGACGTCTACAACGTCCACGCCAACGCGGACGTGACCGACGCGGCGCTGGCCGCGCGCCGGGCCAACATCGAGCAGCTCTCCGGTTTCATCCGGGCGAACTCGGCCGGTAACGCGGTGATCGTCATGGGCGACACCAACACCCGCTACACCCGGACCGGCGACAACATCCGCACCCTCGCGCAGGAGAACGGTCTGACCGACGCGTGGGTGCAGCTCGTGCGGGGCGGCAGCGCCCCGGCGCAGGGCGGTGACGCGCTCGTCTGCTCGGGTACCGCGCCGACGAACGACTGCGAGGTGGTGGACAAGATCCTCTACCGCGGCGGCAGCCTGATGAACCTCTCCGCCACCCGTTACGACAACGCGTGGGAGTCGTTCCTGGACGCGGGCGGCCGGCACCTCTCGGACCACTTCCCGCACACGGTGGAGTTCTCCTGGACGCGCGCCCCGAAGCTCCGGGCGAGCGACTTCTTCGGCGGCCCGCACGGCACCGCGTTCAACGACGCGGCCGCCCTGCCGTCGCCGGTGTCGCCCCGCACGCTGACGCTGCGCGGCGCCGCCCGCCTCGACGCGGTCGCGCTGACCCACGACGGGGGTACGACGCTGTCCCACGGAGGTACGGGCGGCACGGCCACGTCCCTGACCCTCGCCCCCGGTGAGCACCTCACCTCGGTGACGCTCACGCGCGGCGTGAAGGACGGCCGGACGCGGATCTTCTCGGCCGCCTTCACCACCGACAAGAGCCGCACCCTGACGGCGGGCACGGCCACCTCGGACTCCGTGACCTACGCGGCCCCCGCCGGCTGGCGGATCGTCGGCTTCACGGGCCGCTCAGGAGCCGAGATCGACAAACTGGGCGTGGTGTACGCCCCGATCGGCTGAGAGGCGCCCCGCCCTACGCCTCCTTCCTCGGTATCGCCGCCACCAGGCGACCCCCGGCCACGAAGTGGAGGTGGTCCAGGGAGCCCGCCTCGTAGAACCAGGCTTCGGAGCGGTAGAAGCACAGGTCCGTGGGGATGGGGGAGTCGCGCAGGTCGGCGACGTGGGTGCCCGGGGGGAGCTCGGCGAGCGCGGCGCGCAGCGGGTCGGTGGAGTCGGACCACTCCTCGACGGGGACCGGGCGGGTCCACGGCTCGCCGGTGTTGGGCATGAACCAGTCGAGGGCGGACGAGACCCGGCGGGCGAAGTCCGGCGACTCGATCGCCTCGCGGGCGACGCCGGCGACGGTCAGCAGCAGGTGCGGCAGGGACTCGGCCAGCAGCGACAGCTCCGGGTCCTCGGCGAGCTCGCGCGGGCCGGTGGGGATCGAGACGGCGTAACCCCACTCGCCGGTGTCCGCATCGATGCGGATCTGGGCGAGCGCGACGCTGGGGCCGTACGTGACCCGGGCGATCGGCCAGTACGTGCCGTCGCCGCCCATCATGCGGTGCACCTCGGGATCGACGGTGTGCTCCGGCGCGCCGGGCAGCAGCCGCAGGGTGTGCAGGCCCGGCATGCGGACCCCGCCGATCTCGCGCAGCACCGTGCGGATGTCCTCCGGGACCGGGACCGGCCAGGTGTCCATCTCGGCGTCGGCGCAGCCCGGTTCGAGGGTCACCAGCTCGGGGTGGTCGGCGGCGAGGGCGCGCAGTTCGGCGACCGCGAGGCGCGAGGCGTCGGCGGGGACGCGGTGGCGGCGCACCGGGCGGTCGAGGAAGTCACCGCTGGGCACGCTGCGAAGCAGCAACGCCCGGCCGTCGCCGATGAGTTCGTACTCGATGTCGCTGCTGCCCGTGTCGGCGGTCTCGTACTCCAGTGAGTAGTGCGGCTCCCAGGCCACCCGGCACGGGTAGCCGGGAACCGCCCGCAGGTCCACCAGGTCGGTGAGGGAGTCGCCGCCGTCGGCCAGCGCGGCGAGTTCGGCGTCCGGGCCTTCGGCCGCCTCGATGGAGGGGATCGCGGTGAGGGACACCTCGGGAACGGATCGCTCCGCGCCCAGGGTCGTCAGCCAGGAGGTGAACGACGGCGCCTCGACCACGATCTCCACATCGTCGTACGGCTGTACGCGGACCACCGGCCCCCAGTCCTCGCCGCCGCCCACGCCCACGACCACGTCGCCCGTCCCCCACCGTCCGGCGTCGAGCCCCCGGGGCGTGAAGTCGTAGCGCTCCCGGCCCACCCGTACGCCGCCGACCTCGCGCAGCACCGCGCGTACGGCCTCGGGTATCGCGATCGGCCACCCGTCGAGCTCGGGGTCCGGGATGCCGTCGAGGAGTTCGACACCCTCGCGCGCGCGGAGGGTGTCGACGGCTGTGCGTGCCTGGTCGAGGCTGGTGTCGTTCATGGCCCCGATGATCGCAGAGCCCTCTGACAACGCCCTCCGAGCAGGCACTCAGGCCGCCGGTTGGGCGGCCAACTGCCCGGCCAGCCACGTCGGTACGCCGCCCAGCAGCCGGAACAGCCGCCGCGCCTCCTCGCGCAGCCGCGCCGCCTCCGGCTCCGGCTCGGCCTCCGCGAGGGCCGCCAGGGCCGGGGCCGTACCGACCAGGTAGCCGAGCTCCTCGCGCAGCCGCAGCGACTCGGCGAAGCCGTGCCGGGCCTCGGCCAGCTCGCCGTCGCGCAGGGCCAGCCCCGCCAGGTGCCGCCAGGTGAAGGAGAGCAGCAGCCGGTCCTCCTGGGCGGTGGCGCCCGCGTGGGCGCGGCGGTACGCGGCGCGGGCGGCCTGCGGCGAGTCGGCGAGGTTCTGGGCGAGCAGGCCGCGCCGGAAGTCCAGTAGCGGGCGGCCCGGCGCGGTGGGGCCGATCAGCGCGGCGGCGCGGCCGAGCGCCGCCCGGGCCTCGTCGGCCCGGTCCCGCACGCCGAGCAGCGTCGACGCGTAGGCGAGGTAGCCGCGTTCGCAGGCGGCCGCGCCGCGCTCGCCGTCGTCCTGGGCGAGCGCCTCCGCCACGCGCAGGGCGTCCTCGGCCTCGGCCCAGCCCTGTTCGGTGTACAGGCACCGCTCGATGAGGAGGGCCGCGCGCTGGAGCGCGTGCGCCGGGTCGTCCGCGCGGGCTTCGAGGAGGGCGGCCGCGTCGCTCCAGCAGCCGCGGGAACGCAGCCGCCATACCGCGGTCTGGAGGGGATCGTCGCTTGCGGTCGTTCCGGAACCAGACATGGCGGTATGCGCCACATTGCCCTCCCCGAGCGCGCCATCGAGCTGTTGAGTGCGGACGAATGGTCCGGACGGCATCTCAGCACGGATCGGCACGCCCGGCCAAGAGGGTCAGGTGAATTGATTCACAATCAGTGGGCGGCCGGCCACCCTCAGCGGCGCCCGCCGTGTGCCCCTCGGCAACCCTCGGCAGCCCCTCAGCGGCCCACCGGGTCGCCGCAGGCGCCGTCCCCCGGGGCCGTCAGCGCCAGATGGCCGCCGTCGTCGAGAGGGGTCGGCAGGGTGTACGTGGCCACCGGCTCGGTTCCGTCGAAAAGGTGAACCTCGCCGTGGCCGCCCCGGGTGACGGCGACGAGGTCCGCGCCCGGTGACGCGGCGATCGCCCGCCGCTGCACCCCGTCCCAGGGCGTGGCGCCGCGCCTCGGCGCGCCGTCCATGGGCGGCAGCGGCCGGCGGGCGACGACCCGCGGCGCGTCGCGGTCGAGCAGCACGAGCTCGTCGCCGTCCGGGTGGACGCGCGCGTACGCCACGTGCCGCGCGGCGACCGCGAGCCGGAACACCAGGCCGGGGCCGAGGGGCACGCGCCCGGTGCGCCCGGTGTCGAGGGCGTGGAACCAGGCGTCGTTGGTCCACTCGGGCCACCGCCCGGGGTCGGCGGGCCCGCCGCGTACGCAGGACCACAGCACCCGGCGTACCGGATCGAGCCGCAGGTAGTAGCCGCGCCCCGGGCCCGCCCAGGGCAGCGGCTCCTCGGCCACCAGCCGGTCGCCCTCGCGCCGGGCGCGGTGCACCCCGGAGCCGGCGGCCGCGAACAGCCGTCCCGTGAGCGGGTCGTGGGCGTCGCCGTGGCCGTCGTGGTCGGGCAGCTCCGTCTCGTACGCGGGCGTCGCGGGCGGGCACGCGGGCGCGGCGGCCAGCAGGTCGTCGTACCGGTACGCGGCCAGCGCGCCGGGCTCCCGGTGCCGCAGGACGAGGAGCGCACCGCCGGGCTCGCCGGACCCCTCGGGTCCGCCCAGCACCGTGACGCCCGGCTCGCCCACCCGCGTACGGACCCGGACGGACCGGCCGCCGTCGAGGTCGACCACCGTCAGCAGGTCCGACCACGGCTCCCAGCTGCGGCCCAGGCCCGTGGTGACCGCGGCGTACCGCCCCGACGGGTCGACGGCCAGGTGCTCGGCCGGGATCGCCACCGGCGCGGTCGCCGCGACGAGCGGACGGCCCGCGTCGGGACCGTACGGGTCGAGGACGACGAGCTCGCCCGCCAGGTCGTCGACGAACGCCCAGCGGCCCCCGGGCAGAGCCAGGAAGCCGGCGTGCTCGGCGAGGTGCCGGCCTTCCACGACACCCGAGACGCGGCCGTCCGGCAGGTCCAACACGCTTATGCGTCCGGCGACTTGATCGGCTACCAGCAGGCGCGGTGCGAGGGGCATGACGGGGCTCCCAAAGGGTGGTGGAACGGCGACATTGTTGATAATGATTATCATGTGGCACATCTGTGTGGTGGGGGAGCGGCCCGGGGCGCCTCTGCCGCACGCCCGATCCCGCCCCGGGACCGAGACAGAGAACCGAGAGCCATATGTCACGCAGGACGCTGGGAATCACCGTGCGCCGCTGGGCCGCCGCGGCCGTCATGGGGACGCTGCTCGCCGGCTGCGGCTCGGCCGCCGACAGCACCAAGGGCGGCGCCGAGGACGGCGCCAAGGCCGGGGCGAAGACCGAGGTCGAGGTCGAGCCCATCACCGCCGCGCGCTCCGTCACCGACGGCAAGGGCGTCACCGTCACCACCAAGGCGCCGCCGCAGCGCGTCGTCTGCCTCGTCGCGCTCTGCGACGACATGCTCGCCGAGCTCGGCATGACGCCCGCCGCCACCAACTCCAAGCTGCTCGCCCACCCGAAGTTCCTGGGCAAGGAGAAGGCCGCGAAGGTCCCCGTCGTACCGGGCGGGTTCCTCGCCCCCGAGGCCGAGGCGATCCTGTCGTACAAGCCGGACCTCGTCATCGGCCTGGAGGACACGCACGGCAAGCTCGCCCCCGCCCTCAAGGGCGCCACCGTCTTCTGGCCGGTGCAGCCCAACAGCTGGGAGGACAGTGTCGGTTACCTGCGCGACCTCGCGGCCCTCACCGGGCGTACGCAGCAGGGCGAGGCGGCCGAGAAGGCCTTCCGGGCCAAGCTCGCCCGGGCGGAGAGCGCCAAGAGCGACAAGACCGCGCTGATCATCTTCGGCAGCGACGAGAACTTCGGCGTCGCCACCCCCGGCAACGACGTCGCCGCCGGTCTCTTCCCGAAGATCGCCGACTACCCGTGGAAGAGCCGCGGCGTCGACGGCACGTACAGCATGGAGGAGATCCTCGCCGCCGACGTCGACGTGATGTTCGTCGAGACCCTCTCCTTCGGCGGGCCGTCCGACGGCAAGCTGTCCGACAAGCTCGCCAAGAACCCGCTCTGGTCGCGCATCCCGGCCGTCAAGAACGGCGACGTCCACGAGGTCGACTCCGAGGTCTGGGCCAAGGGCCGCGGCACCCGGTCGCTCGGCATCGTCCTCGACGAGGCGACGGCCGCACTGAAGTGAGCGCGCGCCAGCTCACCGTCGCCGCCGCCGTGCTGTCGCTGGCGGTCGTCGGCAGCGCCCTCTGCCTCGGTACGCCGTACGTGCCGCCCGCCGTGCTCGCCGACGCGCTCGGCGGGGACGGGCTCGACGGCGTCATCGTGACCGAACTGCGGCTGCCCCGGCTGGTACTGGCGCTGGTCGCCGGCGCCTGCCTGGGCGCCGCCGGGCTCGTCCTCCAGGAGGCGCTGCGCAACCCGCTCGCCGTCCCCGAGATGCTCGGCGTCTCCAGCGGGGCCGCCCTCGGGGTCGCCGCCCCGCTCGTGCTCGCGCTGTCCGTGCCGCTCGCCGTGCAGCCGCTCCTCGCCATCGGCGGTGCGGCCGTCGGCGGCGTACTGACGCTGCTCGCCGCCGGGTTCGGGCGCAGCCCGTCCGCCGTGCTGCTCACCGGCGCGGCCGTCGCCGCCGCCCTCCAGGCCGGGCTGCTGGTCCTGATGGTGCTGGCCGACCAGCTCGACCTCCAGCTCATCTACCGCTACCTCCTCGGCAGCCTCTCCGCCCGCACCTGGGACGACGTGACGGGCCTCGCGCCCTGGCTGGTGGTGGCCGTCCCGGCGCTGGTGCTCTGCGCGCCGGTGCTGAGCGTGCTGCGCCTCGGCGACGACGACGCCCAGGCCCTGGGCGTACGGGTCCGGCACGCGCGGCTCGCGGCGCTCACGATCTCCGTGCTGCTCATCGCGCCGGTGGTCGCCGTGTGCGGGCCGGTCGCCTGGGTCGGCTTCCTCGCGCCGCACCTGGCGCGGCGGCTGCGCCCGGGCTCGGACGCGGTGGGCTGGCTGCCGTGGTCGGCGGTGTGGGGCGCGCTGGTCGTGGCCTGCGCCGACCAGCCGGCGCGGCTCGCCCTCGCACCGATCGAGACCCCGGTCGGCGCCTGGACGGCGCTCGTCGGCGTCCCCGCCGGAGTCGCCCTGCTGAAAGCGAGGTCGCGCCGATGACGTACGCACGGCGAACCACCTTTCTCCTGCTGCTCGTCGGCACCGTGGCCGCCGCCGGGCTGATCGCCGGACGCGCCGTCCCCGCCGCCGGCGTGTGGGACGTCCTGGGCGGCGGCGGGGACGCCACCGCCCGGCACGTCGTCCTCCACCTGCGCCTGCCGCGCACCCTGGTGGCCCTGGCCGCGGGCGCCTCGCTCGGGCTCGCCGGCACGGTCCTCCAGTCGGCGCTGCGCAATCCGCTCGCCGGTCCCGAGGTCACCGGCGTCGCGCCGGGCGCCGTGCTCGGCGCGGTCGCCGCGTCCGGGCTCGGCCTGGCCGGATGGGAGTCCCCGGCGGCCGTGGTGACCGCCGCCTGCCTGGGCGGGTTCGCCGGGGCGAGCCTGCTGTGGCTGCTGGCCGGGCGCGAGAAGGGCGATCCGGCGCAGATGGCCGTGTACGGCGTGCTGGTCTCGGCGGTGCTCGCCGGGCTGACGGCCGTGATGCTGCTGGTCGCCCCCGGCGAACTCGGCAGCGTCGTCCAGTGGCTCGTCGGCTCCACCGAGGGCCGGGTGTGGGCCCACTGGAACCTGCTGTGGCCGTGGGCGACCGTGTGGGCCGTCGCCGCCTACGCCCTGGCCGCACCCCTGACGCTGCTGCGCTGCGGTGACGAACAGGCCGCTGCGGCCGGGCTGCACACCGGCCGGGCGCGGGTCGCCGCGCTCGTGTGCGCCGTGGCGCTCACCGCCGGGGCAATCTCGACGGTCGGCGCGCTCGGGTTCGTCGGGCTGCTGGTGCCGCACCTCGCGTTCGCGCTCTTCGGGGCCGACCTGCGCCTGGCGCTGCCCGGCGCCGCGCTGCTCGGCGCGGTGGTGGTCGGCGGGGCGGACGCGGGGGCCCAGTGGCTGTCGCAAGGGGCGGCGCGGGCCTTGGACATGGACCGGCTGAGCGTACCCGCCGGGGCGCTGACGACCTGCGTGGGCGCGGCGCTGCTGCTGATCGTGGCGCGCCGCCGCACGGCGAGTGAGGAGTGAGGAAGTGAGCGTTCTGCTGGACCCGGTGACCACGGCCACCGGCTCCGTACGTGTCGAGGGGCTGCGCTTCGGCTACCCGGGCCGCGAGGTGCTCGACGGCGTCGACCTGGCCATCGCCCCGGGCGAGTTGGTCGCCCTCGTCGGCCTCAACGGCTGCGGCAAGAGCACCCTGCTGCGGCTCTGCGCCGGGCTGCTGAAACCGGCCGCCGGGCGGGTGCTGCTCGACGGCGACGACCTCGCCCGCCTGTCGCGCCGCGCCGCCGCCCGTCGGGTCGCCCTGCTGCACCAGCAGGCCCCTGCCGTACCGGGTATGACGGTACGGCAGCTCGTACGCCAGGGGCGGTACGCGGCCCGCGGGCCGCTCGGCATGCTGCGGGACGGCGACGACGCGGTGTGCGCCCGCGCGATGGCGGACGTGGGGGTCACGGAGTGGGCCGACCGGCCGGTGGACGCGCTGTCGGGCGGTGAGCGCCAGCGCGTGCGGCTGGCCATGGCGCTCGCCCAGGACACCCGTGTCCTGCTGCTCGACGAGCCGACCACGTACCTCGATCTGCGGCATCAGCTGGAGGTCATGCAGACGGTCGTACGGCTGCGCGAGGAACGGGGGTTGACGGTGGTGATGGTGCTGCACGACCTGGGGCACGCGGCGCGGTTCGCGGACCGGATCGTGGCGCTGCGGGACGGCCGGGTGGCGGCGGACGGGCCGCCGGCCGAGGTGGTCACCCCGGCCCTGCTCGCCGATGTCCTCGGGGTCGCGGGCCGGGTCGGGCGCGATCCGGAGGGTGGCTGGCCCGTGTGTTACCCAGATCACCCTCTTCCCTCCGCCCAGCCCTTGCGAAATGAAAATCATATTCATTAGTGTCTGCAGTGCGTCGCCGGTCCGGCGGCGCGGTCACCCGGAGAAAACGGAGGCTCAACTCATGGAGCAGAACAAGGTGTTCACGCCGATCGCCGAGCAGGGTCAGCTCGCCCACCTGTCGGCGACCCACTCCAACGCCCTCGTCGAGAACCCCTTCGACGACGCTGCCGGCGCCGTCGAGGCCGACGCGGCCGAGTAAGTCCGCCTCAGCGTCACCCGTGCCTGGGCCCGCCCGGATCGCCTTCCCGGGCGGGCCCGTCCCGTCCCCGTCCCGCCCGTCTCTCTTGGAGGAACCTCGTGGCCACCGTGCGGCTCGCGCCCGGCGTCGCCCTCGTCACCGTCCCTGACCGGGGCCTCGCCGTCCGCACGCCCGACGGAACGTTCCTGCGGGTGAACACGGGAGACGTGGACGAGACGGAGCTCCTGGCACATCTGACGACCGGCCTCCCGGCGACCGGCGAACTGGCAGCCCTCGCCGACGTCTTCGAGGAGGCCGGTTACACCACCCGCACGCAGGCTCCCGCCCCGCTCGACGGACGCACCGTGGTCGTGCTCGGAGACCCCGGGCTGACAGGGCCGCTCACGCGGTGCGTCCGCGACGCGGGAGCCCGCGTGCGGGAGGAACTCCCCGACCGCGACGAGGACCCCGCACGGACGGCGGTCGTCTGGTGCCTGGACGGGCCCGCCCCCGAAGGCGTCTGGGACGAGGCCGACCGGCTCCCCGCCCGCGGCACCGCCTTCCTGCGCTGCCACCGCGAAGGCGCCCACGCCTGGCTGGAGCCCCTCGCCTGCGCCCCCGGCGACGTCACCTCCGCGCACGTACGCCTCCGGCGCCTCGCCGCCACCCCCGCGCACCGCGAACTCGCCGCCTACTGGGCCGGACACACCACCCCCGACGGCGGCCGCCACACCGAGGCCTCCGCCGCGCTCACCGCCGCCCTCCTCACCGGCGACCTCCTCGCCTGGGCCGGCGGCGCTTCCCTGCCCGTACGGCGCCGCCTGCGCCGCCTCGACCTGCGCGACCTCACCGTCACCGAACACCCGGTCCTCCCGGTGCCGGACGTCGCCCCGCTGGACGCCCGACCGTGACCAGCACCGTCCGCATCGAGGGGCTCGCCACCGACGTCTGCCTGCCCCCGACACCCGGCCCCCACCCCGCCGTCGTCGTCCGCACGCCCTACGACCGCCGCCACCACCGCGCCGAGCTGCGCGGCTGGGCCGCCCGCGGCTTCGCCGCGCTCGCCCAGGACGTACGCGGCCGGCACGGCTCCGACGGCGACTGGCAGCCGTACGGCGACCACGAGCGCGCGGACGGCGAGGCAACCCTCCACTGGGTCCGCGCCCAGCCCTGGAGCGACGGCCGGGTCGTCGCCGCCGGTGCCTCCTACGCCGCCCACTGCGCCCTCGTCACCCCCGGCGCCGACGCCGTGATCGCCGCCGTCCCCGCGCTGGGGCTCGCCGAGACCGCGCGCGAGACCACCGGCCCCGAACGCCTCCGGGCGCGCGTCGGGTGGTGGTCCCAGCACGGCGGCCTCCCCGCCACCCCCCGGGCGCTGGACCACCTCCCCGTCACCGGAATCCTCGACTCCCCGGCCTGGCGGGCCCTGTGGCGCGCCGCACGCCGCGAGACGCCCGCATCCGCCGTGCCACTGCTCGCCGTCGGAGGCACCCGCGACCCGTTCGCCGCGGACACCCTGCGGCTCTGGCGGCGCTGGCCGGGCCCCGCCCGGCTGCTGCTCGGCCCCTGGGGCCACCGGCTCACCGCCGAACCGGCGCCCGAGGCCCGCCCCGCGCACCGCCTCTCCCTCGGCGCCCTCTACACCGGCTGGGCCCGCGCCGCACTCGACGGCGCGCTCACCGGCTGCCGCACCGGCGCGGTCGCGCTCGGTGGCAGCGACCACTGGTACCGCCCCCGGCCCGTCCAGCCCACGCCGTACGCCTTCGGCACCGGCCTGCGGCTGCTGCGCGGCGCCGACTTCGTCGCCGACCCCGAGAACCCGGTCCGCTCCGACGGCCTGGACGTCCCCGCCGACGGCACCCCTGACCGCTGCCTGCTGCTCTCGCCGCCGCTCCCGCGCCCCCTGGACCTGCTCGGCCCCGCCGAGGCGGCCCTGGACGCCACCGCCGACGCGCCGAGCGCCGACTGGGCCGTACGGCTCGTCGCCCTCGATCCCGAAGGGCGCGCCGACCCGCTCGCCACCGGCATCGTGCGCCGCACCGAACCCGGGCCCTTCACCGTCCCGCTCGGCCACCTCGCCCGGCGCCTGCCCGCCGGGACGCGCCTGCGCCTGGAGGTCGCGGGCCACCACTTCCCGGCACACGCACGCAACCCGCACACCGGCGAGGACCCGGTGACCGCCACGCGCCTGCTGCCGTCCCACCGCACCGTACGCACCCGGGGCAGCGCCCTGCTCCTCCCCGTCGTCCGGGGCGCCCGCCCCGTCGACCCCGTACAGGAGATCCAGACGTGAACATCGAAGCCCTCGTGGACCCGGTCTGCGGGCTGATACGCGGCGTCGAGCCCGTACCGCACCCCACCGGCGCCCCGCCCCGCTACACCGCCATGACCGCCGACGTCTCCGACGCCCGCCGGTTCGGCGCCTGGCCCGCCGACCGCGTCTCCCTCGGCACCACCTTCGGCGACCCGGCCGGCGCCCGCGTCGCGGCCATCGCCGAGGCCGTCGAACGCTACTGCGGCAACCGCGTCCCGCCGCCCGGCCACCCCGACGCGCCGCGCCGCGCCACCGCCGCCGAACTCGCCGCCGAGGGCAAGCGCCTGTACGGCCCCGGCGACCTGCCCGCGTACGCGCCCTGGCAGTACGCCCGCCCTGGGTTCCCGTACCGGCCCCTCACCCCCGAGACCCCCGCCCTCTGGGCGCGCGGCACCGAGGACGGCGAGGAGGTCTGGGCCCCGGTCGCCCTCACCCACCTCAACTGGCGCCAGGGAGCCCACCGCTCGCTCCCGCGCACACACCACCTCAACTACGCGGGCATCGCCACCGGCCAGGGCCTCGACGACGCCGTCGAACGCGCGCTCCTCGAGATCGTCGAGCGCGACGCCCTGGAACTGTGGTGGCACCTCGACGGCCCGACCCGGGGCATCGACCCCGCCAGCGTCCCCGGCCTGACCGGCGACCTCGCGGGCTGCGACCTCGACGTGTGGATCGTGGAGATGCCCTCCGAGTTCGCGCCCTGCATGGCCGCGCTCGTCCACGACCCCGCGCGCGGCCTGTACGCCGCCGGCTTCGCCTGCCGCTACGACCCGGCCGAAGCCGCCCGCAAGGCCGTCCTGGAGGCCGTCCACACCTGGGTCTTCACCCAGGGCACCACCGACGCCGACGGCTGGGTCTTCCAGGCCATCGAGGCGGGCATGCTCGCCCGCGGCCTCTACCTCGACCACCGCCCCGACCGCCGCTACCTCGACGACTGCGGCGAGGACTTCGCCGCCGTACGCGACCTCGGCGCCCACGTCCAGGTGTGGCTCGACCCGCGCATGGCGCCGTACGCGCGCCGCTTCACAAGCCCGTCGCTCGGCACCGTCCCCGTCACCGACGTCAAGGCCGGCACCCGCGGCGAGCTGGAGGCCCGCCTCGCCGGCCACCGGATCCTCACCTTCGACCTGACGACCGAGGACGTCCGGGAGACGCCCCTGCGCGTCGCCCGCGTCCTCGTCTCCGGCCTGATCCCCAACCAGCCCGCGGCCTTCGCCTACCTCGGCTGCCCCCGCTTCGCCGAGGCGGCCCTCGACCGCCACTGGCGTACCAACGCACCCACCACGGCCGCCGACTTCACCCTCGCGCCGCCGCCCCACATGTGATGAACCCCCTGACCCGAGCCCGTTCCCCCCGGCCGCCCGGCCCGGACTTCCCGGCCGGACGCCAGGTCACCCCCTGGCCGGGCGAGCCCCGGCCGGTCCCGCCGCCCCTGGACCGGCTCCTGCGGCTGTCCCTCGCGGGCGGCCGCCTGCGCCCAGCCGCGTCCGCGGGCGCCCTGCACCCGGTCAACGCCCATCTCCTGCTGGGCCCGGGCACCCCGCTCCCGCCGGGCCGGTACGCCTACGACCCCGTACGCCACCGCCTGATCGCGCGCACCACCGCGCCCGCCGGCGCACCGCCGGGCGCGGTCGCCGTCCTGACCGTCACCGCCCGGCGCACGGTCTCCCACTACGGCCACCGCGCCTGGCCGCTGCTGCTCCTGGACACCGGCCACGCGGCCGCCGCCCTCGCGCTCGCGGGCGCGCCGGAGTGGTGCCCGGACGCCGACGTGACGCTCCTCGCCCGGGCGGCGGGACTCCCGCCCGACCGGCACGGCGCCGAACCGGAACACCCGCTGGCCGCCGTCCGGCTGACACCCGGCCCGCGTGACGTCCTGGAGCACTGGTCGGCCCACGGGCCCGGGGCCCCGCCCCCGCCGACGCCTCACATGCCGCCTCCGGTCCTGGAGGAGACGTGGCGGATCCTCGACGGGCTTCCCGGAGCGGCGACGTGGCGGCGCGCGGAAGCGCCCCCGCTACCGGAGGCCGCGCTGCTGTCGCGCCGCAGCGCGGAACCGCCCCTCGGAGGCGTACCGGAACGCCACCTGCTGGAAGTGGTCCTGGCGACGGCCCGCCGCACGACCGCGGTGCGGTGGGGGCTCCTCACCGACACAGCCCCCGAGGCCCTCGCGGCCCGCGCCGCGGGCCAGCACTGGGTCGGGCACGCGGGCGCCCTGCTGCTCGCGCACGGCTGCCCCGACGACGCACCCCCGGCCCACGTCCGCCACACCCACCTGCACGCCGGTTACGCCGTGGGCCTGGCCCAGGCCGTGGCCGGCCACCTCGGGCTCGCCTCGCGCCCCGTCGGCTCCTGGCAGCACGGCCCGGGCGGCCCGCCCGACATCGTCCACGCCCTCGCCCTGGGCGCTCACTCAGAAGGGACCCATCGGCCATGATGCTCCACCCGGAGCTGCTGCGCGCCGCCCGGATCGCGCGCCGCCCCCTCCTCGGGGCGACCGCTCTGCTGGGGGCCGTGGCCGCGACGCACCTGGCGCAAGCGGTGCTGCTCGCCCTCGCCCTGGCCAGGATCGCGCGCGGTGAGACGGAGACCCTGCCCGCCCTGCTGGCGGCCGTCCTCGCCGCCGTCGCCGTCCGCGCCGTGCTGACCCGCCGTCAGCGCACGCTCGCCGTCCGCGCCGGGGCGCGGGTACGGACGGGCCTGCGCGACGCGCTCCTCGAACGGCTCGGCACCCTCGGCCCCGTCGGCCGCGGCACGGACGCCCGCGCCGGGGCCGTACGCGCCACCCTCGTCGACGGCGTCGAGGGCGTCGACGCGTACGTCTCCCGCTACCTGCCGCAGCTGCTGGTCACCTGCGTGCTGCCGCCGCTGCTCCTCCTGGCCGTCGCCGTGGTGGAGCCGGTCGCGCTCCTCGCCCTCGCCCCGGCCCTGGTCCTGGCCCTCTTCGCCCCCCGCTGGTGGGACAAGCTGCTGGCCCGGCGCGGGCAGGAGCACTGGGGCTCGTACGAGGCGCTCTCCGCCGACTACCTGGAGGCGCTGCAGGGCATGCCCGCGCTGCGGGCCGCCGGGGCGGTCGCCCGCGTCCGCGCGCGCCTGGAGGAGCGGTCGGCCGCCCTGCACCGTGCCACCGTCGCCAAGCTGCGGGTGTCGCTGATCGACACCGGCATCACGGACCTCGCCGTGCAGGGCGGCACGGTCGCCGCCGCGCTGGTCGCCTGCGCGTCGGCCGCGTCCGGCCGGACCGCCGCCACCGGTACGTACCTGCTCCTCATGCTGGCCTCCGAGTGCTTCCGCCCGGTCCGCGACCTGTCGCGCGAGTGGCACGCGGGCTATCTCGGCGTCTCGGCCGCCGACGGCATCGCCGAGCTCCGCACAGCGCGGCCGTCCGTACCGGACGGGGGCGGCCTGCGGCCCCCCGCCCACCCCCCGGCCGTCCGCTTCGACGACGTGCGCTTCACCTACCCCGGAGCCACCGCGCCCGCCCTGCGCGGTGTGTCGTTCACCGCCGAAGCGGGCCGTACGACGGCCGTCGTCGGCCCCTCCGGCGCGGGC
Organism: Streptomyces sp. NPDC093546; assembly: GCF_044765045.1. NCBI lineage: Bacteria > Bacillati > Actinomycetota > Actinomycetes > Kitasatosporales > Streptomycetaceae > Streptomyces > Streptomyces sp. NPDC093546. The sequence goes on from NZ_JBIWJG010000008.1 coordinate 297,082, forward strand.
AAGTCGACGCTCGTCGCCCTGCTCCTGCGCCACTGGGACCCGGACGGCGGCCGCGTGACGCTCGACGGCACCGACCACACCGCCTACGCGCTCGCCGCGCTGCGCCGCGGCATCGCGGTGGTGTCGCAGGAGACGTACCTCTTCCACGCCTCCATCGCCGACAACCTCCGCCTGGCGCGCCCCGGCGCGACCGACGACGAGCTGTACGCCGCCGCCCGCGCCGCGGGCGTCCACGACGAGATCACCCGCCTGCCCGACGGTTACGGCACCCAGGTGGGGGAGCGCGGCGCGACGCTCTCCGGCGGCCAGCGCCAGCGCCTCGCGCTCGCCCGGGCGCTCCTCGCGGACGCCCCGGTCCTGGTGCTCGACGAGGCGACGAGCGCGGTCGACGAACGCCGGGAGGCCCTCATCGGACGCGAGCTGCTCCGCGCCGCGCGCGGCCGTACGTGCCTGGTGGTGGCGCACCGCCTCGCCTCCGTACGGGACGCGGACCGGATCGTCGTGCTGGACGGCGGCCGGGTCGACGCGGTCGGCACGCACACGAGCCTGCAGGCCCGCAGCTCCCTGTACGCGCGGCTCGTCGCCGCCGGACGCACCCACGAGGAGGCGGCATGAGCACCCATCTCGTCGACAAGCCCGAGCGGGGCGCCCTGCGGGCCCTGCTGCCCGTCCTCGCGGCCCACAAGGCGATGACGGTACGCACCTTCGCCGCCGCCCTCGTCGACCAGGCGGCGCTCGTCGCGCTGGTCACGCTCGCCGCGCACACCGTCGGCACCGCCGTCATGGAGCGCACCGCCCCCGCCGCCGCCACGACGGCCGCGCTGATCGCCCTGGTGCTCCTCCGCTCCCTGGCCACCTGGCGCGAGATGGACCTGTCGCACGACCTGGCGTACCGGGTGCTGGCGGAGCTGCGGATACGCGTCTTCGACGGCCTGGCCCGCAGCGCGCCCGCCCGGATAGCCGGCCGCCGCAGCGGCGACCTGGCGGCGGCCGCGCTGGGCGACGTGGAGGCGCTGGAGTTCTTCTACGCGCACGCCGTCGCTCAACTCCTCGCCTCGGGCGTCGTGTTCTCCGCCGGTACGGCGGTCCTCGCCGTGCTGGACCCCTGGCTGCTGGCCCCGGTCCTCCCCGTGGCCGGGCTGCTGGTCCTCGCGCCGCTGCTGGAGGGCCGGGGCCGGGCGGCGCGCGGGGCCCGGACCCGGCGGGCCGCGGCCGACCTGTCGGCCGAGGTGGTCGAGACGGTCGACGGGATGCGCGAACTGCTGGCGTTCGACGCGCTGGACCGCCGCCGCGCGGGGCTGCGCGCCCACGGCGAGCGGCTCGGCGAGGCCCAGCGGGCCGAGCACGCGTGGGAGGCGGGCGCGGCGGCGGTGCGCGACCTGCTGGTGGTGGCGGCGGTCGTCGGCGTGGTCGCGGCGGCCGCGCACACGCTCGGTGGGGCGTGGGCCCCGGCCGCCATGGCCCTGGCGCTCGGCGCCCTGGCGCCGGTCGCCGACTCGGCCGCGGCGCTCGGCCAGGCGGGCGGGCTGCGCGCGGCGGCGTCCCGCGTCGGCGCGGCGATCCGCGCCCGGGCCGGTGCGCCGGCGCCCGCCGCGCCGAGGCCTGCACCGACCGGACCGCTCGGGATCCGGCTGCGGGGTGTCCGCTTCGACTACGGCGGCGCTCCCGTGCTCGACGGCCTCGACCTCACGGTCCGCGCGGGGGAGACCCTCGCCCTGGTGGGGGCGTCGGGCGCCGGCAAGTCGACGGTCGCGGCGCTGCTGGCCCGGTTCTGGGACCCGGCGGAGGGGGCGGTGGAGCTCGTCGGCGCGTACGGCGAACCCGTCGACGTACGCGACCTCGCGGACGAGGAGCTGCGGCGCACGGTCGCGGTGGTCGGCCAGGACGCGCCGCTGTTCCACGGGACGCTCGCCGACAACCTGCGCCTGGCGGCGCCGGACGCGACGGACGGTCAGCTGCGCGCCGCCGCCCGCCTGTGCGGCGTCGACCGGATCGCCGAGGCGCTGCCCGACGGCTACGACACCCACGTGGGGGAGCGGGGAGCGACGCTCTCCGGCGGCCAGCGGTCGCGCGTGGCGCTCGCCCGGGCCCTGCTGACGAACCCTCGGGTGCTGGTCCTGGACGAGACGACGGCCCATCTGGACACGGCGGGGGACGCGGAGCTGTCGGCGGCGCTGGCGGCCGCGTCGCGGGGTCGTACGACGGTGGTGATCGCCCACCGCCCGGCGACGGTCCGCCGGGCGGACCGGATCGCGGTGCTGGAGGGCGGCCGGATCGCCGAGGCCGGCACGTGGGAGGAGCTGTCGGCGGTGAAGGAGGGGGCGTTCGCGAGGGTGCTCACCCGGTGACTGCGAGCGGGAAACGGGCGCGCGGAACGTCCCTTCCGCGCCGGGCGGCGACCATGGCGGCGGGGTGTGCGCCCCCGGGCAACCGGAGCGCTGAATTCCGGGAAAACGCAGGTGGCGAGGTGTCGCCACGCCGATCGGAGCCTGAAACGACGTCACCCTGACGGGCGGGTGTTGGACTTCTGTGCGGTTCTGCGCGTGCTCCCGTCCTCCATCCAGCGTATTGGTACGACAATCTGAGTAACGGATGGGCCATTGCGGTACGGCGTTGACCTGGGGCTTGCTTCTGTTACCGGGCCACCCGCCATCACAGGGCGGGTGGACAACCGAACAGAAGGAGACATCCATGAAGAAGGCATACGAGGCACCGATGCTCGTCCGCCTGGGTTCCTTCCGTAAGAAGACCGGACTCCTCCAGAGCTCCGGCAACGACCGTCTGATCCTGAGCAAGAACTGACGGTCGACGGGTCGAGCGAATCGACGCCATGACACACACGCACGAGAGTGCGGGACCGGGCCCCGGCGACGCGGATTTCGTGGTCCTTCCGGACCACGCGGCCGCGCCCGCCGTGGCCCGGCTCTTCACCCGCACCACCGACACCCGCGCGGCCACCCGCACGCTGCCCCACCCCTCCGGGCGGCCCTGGCTGGTCGGCCGCTGGCACGACGACGAGATCGTGGCCGCCCGCGCCGGTTCCACGCTCCTCGCCGTCATCGGCTGCTGCCCGCTCGACGAGCCCGCGCTGCACCGGCACGCCGCCCGCCTGCGGGACCTCGCGCAACTGGACGCCCTGGCCCGGACGCTGCCCGGCAGCTTCCACCTGGTGGCCGTCCTCGACGGCCGGCTCCGCGTGCAGGGCACCGCCTCCGGGCTGCGGCTGGTCTTCCACGCGGCGGTCGGCGGCGTACGGGTGGCCGCGTCGCGCGCCGACGTGCTCGCTGCCGCGCTGGGCCGCGACCCCGACCCCGAGCAACTCGCCGTCCGGCTGCTGTGGCCCGTGCCGCACCCGCTCGCCGAGACACCGATGTGGCGCGGCGTCACCGCCGTACCGCCCGAGGACGCGCTCGTCGTCGCGCCGGACGGACGCGGCGCACGGCACGCGCGCTGGTGGACCCCGCCGGAGCCGGCGCGGACCCTCGCCCACGGCGCGCCGCTGGTCCGCGAGGCGCTCGCCGAGGCCGTCGACGCGCGCACCCGCGCCGGGGGCACGGTCAGTTGCGACCTGTCGGGCGGCCTGGACTCCACCACCATCTGCTTCCTCGCCGACCGCTCACCCGCCCACGTGGTGGCCAGCACCTGGCCCGGGCGCGACCCCGCCGACACCGACCTGCACTGGGCACGGCAGGCCGCACGCTTCCTGCCCGACGTGGAACACGTCGTGTGGGACGCCGACGCCTCCCCCCTCGTCTACACCGACCTCCTCGCCATCGACGACCTGTTGGACGAACCCACCATCGGCGTCATGGACCGCTCCCGGGTCCTGCACCACCTGCCCGCCATGGCCGAGCGGGGCAGCCGCCTCCACCTGACCGGCATCGGGGGCGACCACGTGGCCTGGTGCTCGGAGGCGTACTACCACCGCCTCGCCCGCACCCGACCGCTGTTCGCCGCACGGCAGTTGCGCGGCTTCCGCGCCCTGTGGCAGTGGCCGCTCGGCACCACGCTCCGCGCGCTCGCCGACTCCCGCCCCTACGGCACGTGGCTCGCGGACGCGGGCGGCCACCTGCGCGACCCGGGGCCCGCCACCGTCACCACCAGCCTCGGCTGGGGCATGCCCCCGCGCCTCTTCGACTGGGTCACGCCCGACGCCGAGGCGGCCGCGCGGCGCGCCCTGCGCGAGGCCGCCGCCACCGCCGCACCGCTTCACCGGGACCGCGGCCTGCACGCCGACCTGGACCAGATCCGCGCCGGCAGCCGCATCATCCGGCAGTGGGACCGGATGGCCGCCCGCGCCGGCGTGCCGATGGCCTCGCCGTTCCTCGACGACCGCGTCATCGAGGCCTGCCTCGCCGTCCGGCCCGACGAACGCGTCACGCCGTGGGCGTACAAGCCGCTCCTCACCGCCGCCATGCGCGGGATCGTGCCCGAGACGTGCCTGCGGCGCACCAACAAGGCAGCCGCCTCCATGGACGCCGCCGACGGGCTGCGCGCCCATCGCGCCGACCTGCTCGCGCTCTGGGAGGACTCACGCCTCGCCCGCCTCGGCCTCGTGGACGGCGCCGCGCTGCGCCGCCTCGCCGAGCGGCCCTCCACGCCCGGGCTGCGCGACGCCATCCTCTACTCGACGATCGCCTGCGAGGTCTGGCTGCGCGGCCTCACGCCCGCCACGAAGCCCCCGACCGAAGGGAACCCGCCATGGCACTGCGCTTCGGCGCCGACGTCTCCACCGCCGACACCGACTACGGCACGGTCCTCCTCGACGAACGCAGCGGACAGTACTGGGAGTTGAACCCCACCGGCACCGTCGTCGTCCGCGCCTTGATGGCGGGCGGAGACGAAGCCGCCGCGGCGGACGCGCTCGTCGCCGCGTACGACATCGACCGGACGCGGGCGGAGCAGGACGTCGCGGCCCTGGTGGCCGAGCTGCGCTCCTCGGGGTTGGTCGCATGACCACACCGAGCGCGCTGGAGCGGCCCACCGGAGTGCCGTTCGCCCGGCGGCTGGCCGCGCGGCTCGTGCTGCTGCCCGCGTTCGCGCTGGCGCTGCTGCCGCCGCGCCGGGTGCGCGCCGTGCTCGGAGTCGTACGCCGCGGGGCCCGGCCCGCCACCACCGCGCAGGCCGGGGCCGCCCGCGACGCCCTGTGCGCGGTGAGCCTGCGCTGCGCCGGGCCGCGCGGCTGCCTGCCCCGCTCGCTGGGCGCGGCGCTGCTGTGCCGGCTGGGCGGGAGCTGGCCGACCTGGTGCACGGGCGTACGGGTCGTGCCGCCGTTCACCGCGCACGCGTGGATCGAGGCGGAGGGGCGGCCGGTGGGGGAGGGAGTGCCGGACGACTACTTCCGACGGCTGATCGCGGTGGGACCGGTGGGACCGGCGGCTCCGGTCGCACCGGTGGACCCGGGTCACGCGGCGGACCCGGCGGCGAGCGGACCGCCCGGACCATGACCGGCGCGGAGAAGGCGGGGGCCGGCCGCTCGGGTGCGGAGGCCGACCGCTCCACCCGGGCCGCGATCGTCACCCTCTACCGGCTCACCGCCGGACACCGGTCCTCCGTCGCCACCGCCACCGCCCTCACCCTGGTCGGCTCCGCGCTCGGACTGGCGCAGCCGCTGGTGGCCCGGCTCGTCGTGGACGGGAGCGGGCGCGCCGGGGACGGCGGGGACGGCGGGGCGTTCTGGGCGCCGCTGGCGCTGCTCGCCGCGCTGTTCGCCGCCGAGGCGGCCACCGGCGCGGTGGGGCGCTTCGTCCTGGAGCGCATGGGCGAGGGCGTCGTACGGCAACTCCGCCACGGGCTCGTGGCCCGGCTGCTGCGGCTGGAGATGCGGGAGTACGACCGCCACCGCGGCGGCGACCTGATCGCCCGGGTCACCGCCGACACCACGCTGCTGCGGGAGGTGGTGTCCCAGGCCCTCGTCGACCTCGTGACGGGCGCGCTGGTGGCGGCCGGGGCGATCGTGCTCATGGCCTGGCTCGACCCCGTCCTGCTGCTCCTCGTCGCGCTGACGGTGGCCGCCGCCGCCGCCGTCGTGACCTCGCTGCTCCAGGGCATCCGCGCCGCGTCGAGCCGCATGCAGAACGCCGTGGGCGCCCTCGCCGCGGACCTGGAGCGCGCGCTCGGCGCCCTGCCCATGGTGCGGGTGCACCGGGCGGAGGAGCGCGAGGCGCGGCGCATCGGGGAGCGCGTGGACGCGGCGTACGACGCGGGCGTACGGACGGCGAAGCTGGCCTCCGTGATGAGTCCGGCCGTCGAACTCGCCGTCCAGGGCTCGTTCCTCATCGTCCTGGTCATCGGCGGCCTGCGGGTGAACAGCAGCTCCGACTCCCTCGGAGACCTCGTCGCCTTCCTGCTGTACGCGTCGTACCTCGTGCTGCCGCTGTCGTCGGTTTTCCGGGCGGTCGGGCTGATCCAGCGGGGCATGGGCGCCCATCAGCGCATCGCCGAGGCGCTGGCGCTGGCGGCGGAACCGTCGGAGCCGTCGGAGCCCGGCCCCGCGCGGTGGACGGCGACACCTCGTACACCGGATCTCGCCAAGGCGGAGGCGCCCGTCCTCGCCCTGCGGGACGTCCGGTTCGGCTACGACCCGGGGCGGCCGGTGCTGCGCGGTGTCACCCTGACCGTCCCGCACCGCCGGCAGGTGGCCCTGGTGGGCCGCTCCGGCGCGGGCAAGTCCACCCTCTTCGCGCTCGCTGCGCGGTTCTACGAACCGGACTCCGGGACGCTGCTGTTCGACGGGCGGCCCGCCGCCGAGCTGACCCGTGCGCAGTGCCGGGCGCGTATCGCGGTCGTCGACCAGAACACCCACGTCGTCCACGGCACGCTGCGCGACAACATCGCCTACGCGGCGCCCGGCGCCACCGACGAGGAGGTGCGGCGCGTCGTCGAACTCGCCCAGCTGGAGGATGTCGTACGGCGCCTCCCCGGCGGCCTGTCCGGGCGGCTCGGCGAGCGCGGCGGAACCCTCTCGGGCGGCGAGCGGCAGCGCGTCGCCCTGGCCCGCGCCCTGCTCGCCCGGCCGTCCCTGCTGCTGCTGGACGAGCCGACGTCCCACCTGGACGCCCTCAACGAGGCGGCGCTCACCGCCGTGATGCGGGACGCGGCCCGGGAGTGCGCGGTGCTGGTGATCGCGCACCGGCTCTCCACGGTCCAGCACGCCGACCGGATCGTCGTCCTGGACGAGGGCCGCGCCGTCGCCTGCGGCGACCACGAGGAGCTGCTGGAGGCCAGCCCCCTGTACCGCGCGCTGGCCGCCGGCCAGATGCTGCGTCACAACGGCGTACGCGGGACGCGGCGCGGCTAGGGGGTGTCCCCGGACACGGCGCTCCAGACCTGGGCGCCCGTGCCGTTGCACTCGTGGATCTGCACCTGGACCCCGTTGGTGAAGTTCGCGTAGGGCACGTCCAGGCACTTGCCGGACCGGGGGTTGGTGAAGGCGCCCGGGGTGGGCTGGTCGTAGCGCCACTGCTGGGCGCCGGTGCCGTTGCAGGTGTAGATCTGGATCTTGGTGCCGTTGGCGGTACCCGCGCCGGCCACGTCCAGGCACTTGCCCGAGTTCGGGTTCACCAGGGTGCCCTCGGGCGTGGTCTTCCAGGTCTGGCCCGAGGAGCCGTTGCAGTCCCACAGCTGCACCCGGGCGGCGTCTTCCTTGCTCGCGCCGCTCACGTCCAGGCAGTGCCTGCCGCCGTCGGGGCTGTAGGCGGACTCCGTGGGTGTGGGCGTGGGCGCCGGGCCGGTCACGGTGAACGTGCACCAGGCGGCCCAGGCGGACGGGCCGTCGGAGCCTTCGGCGCGGATCCGCCACCGGTAGTCACCGGGGCTGAAGGTGCTGGTGGGAATCTGGACGCCCCACTCGTGCCCGACCGGACCGGTGGTGACCTGGAGCGTGCGGAACGGCTGTTCGCCCGGCCGCGCGAGCTCTATCGTCCCGCCCAGGTTCGGCTGCGGGTCCACGCCCCTGACCGAAGCGGCGAACAGGGGCGCGGAACCGTTGGTCGTGCTGAACGTCGGCGGCGTCTGAGCGCCGCAAGACTGGAAGCCCGCGTAGGGGCCGGTCGAGATCCGCAAGGTCTCGGGGACGTCCGGGGTGGCGGCCCACGCGGGGGCGGGGACACCGAGCAAGGCGGCGGCCAGGGCCGCGGACGCGGCCGGCACGGCACGGAACCGACTCATGATCACTCCATCGCAAGATCGACAACGCGGTCGCTCTGGAGTCCACACCGCCGGGCGTCTCGAGGTCACCCCCTCCGGGGGTGCCGTAAGGGTTACGTCACATCCCTTGATCCGCACCCGCCCGGACCGGTACGACCGGTGTAAAAGTAGCGGCGGGGTATGCGAGTATCCGGCATAAAGATGCTATCGGTGTAAGATTTCTGCATGACGCAGCAGACGAGCAGTGCGACGGACACCGCGGCCCCGGGCCTGCGGGAGACCAAGAAGCGCGAGACGCGGCAGCTGATCTCCGACCGGGCGACCCGGCTCTTCCTGGAGCGGGGCTTCGAGGCCACGACCATCGCCGACATCGCCGACGCCGCGCGCGTCGCCAAGAAGACGGTGACGAACTACTTCCCGCGCAAGGAGGACCTGGCCTTCGACCACCAGGAGGAGTTCGCCGCCGGCCTGGCCCGTACCGTCGCCGACCGGGCCCCCGGGGAGACCGCTCTCGCGGCGCTCCGCCGCTCCTTCCTGGCCGCCGTCGCCGCCCAGGACCCCGTCGCGGGGTTCGCCGGTCCGGAGTTCACCGGCATGATCGCCGCCAGCCCCACGTTGACCGCCTGCCTCCGCGGCCTGCACGACCAGCGGGAGGACGCCCTCGCCGCCGCCCTCGCCGAGGCGACCGGTGTCCCGGGCGACGACATCGCGGCGCGCACCGCCGCGGCCCTGCTGGGCGCGGTGCACCGCGTCCTGTTCCAGCGCATCCAGGAGCTCACGCTCGCCGGCCGCGGCAATCCGGAGATCGCGGCGGTCCTGGAGGAGGAGGCCACCCGGGCGTTCGATCTGCTGGAGCCCGCCCTCGCGGACTACGCGCGGCGATGAGCACGCGGCTGCCCGGATGCTGAACCAGCCCCCCGGAGTCGGTGAAACTTCACCTTTCATAGGGTGAATACCGTAAAGAAGGCGTGCGCACAGCGGGCCACGCTGTGGACTTCTTGGGGGGAACGATGTCGATGACCGTGGTCGGCTGTGTCGTCAGGTGCGAGGACGTGGTGATGCGCCGTGGGTAAGCGGGGGAAACCGGCTCCGCGTCGAGGGGCCGGACGCCTCGGTTCCGTACGCGCGGAGCCCACCGGTCATACCCGGCCGGAGCACCCGGAGCACCCGGAGCACCCGGAGCACCCGGAGCACGCTGCCTACCCGGAGCACCCGGAGCGCCCCGCCGGTCGTGTGGACACGGAGTCCACGATGGCCCTGCGGGCCCTCCCTTCCGGCTCGGCGGGCCGGGGGGGCTCCGCCGGTGAGCCGCGCGCCGGGGCCGCCGGCTCCCGCAGGGCCGCCCGGCAGCCGCGGCGGCAGCTGCCTTCCTGGGTGCCCGTGGACCGGCTCGCGGTGCTGCTCCCGCTGGCGCGGCGCATGCGGCCGGACTACCCCCGCCCGGGCCGGCAGGGGTTCCGCCGGTGGATTCCCTCGTGGCGGCAGCTCGTGGGCTCCCTGCTCATCACCGTGGGGCTCGTCACGACCGGTCTGGCCCTCGCGTACTGGCGTACGGAGATACCGGAGGACCTGAACTCCTTCGCCACCCAGCAGGACAACGTCTACTACTGGGACGACGGCTCGGTGATGGCGCGCACCGGATGGGTGCGGCGCCAGGAGATGCCCCTCGAAGAGGTGCCCGAGGACGTCCGATGGGCGGTGCTGGCGGCCGAGAACGCGAGCTTCTACGAGGACCCGGGCATCTCGCCGTCCGGCATCACGCGCGCGATCACCCGGATGCTGGGCGGCGGTGAGACACAGGGCGGCTCCACCATCACGCAGCAGTACGTGAAGAACGCCTACCTCAACCAGGACCAGACGTTCTCGCGGAAGTTCACCGAGGTGATGCTCGCGCTCAAGGTGGACAACAAGTTCAGCAAGGACGAGATCCTGGAGGGCTATCTCAACACCAGCTGGTTCGGACGCGGCACCTACGGCATCCAGCGCGCCTCGCAGGCGTACTACGGCAAGGAGGTGTCCCAGCTCAACGCGAGCGAGGGCGCCTTCCTGGCCTCCCTCCTGAAGGGCGCCGGCCTGTACGACCCCGCGCTCGGCGGCGGGAACCGCGAGCGGGCCGTGGAGCGCTGGGAGTGGACGCTGGACCGCATGGTCGAGATCGGCAAGCTCTCGCCGGCCGAGCGCGCGAAGTTCACCAAGTTCCCCGAGCCCACCGAGGTGACCGGCGGCCGGACCGACCTCAGCGGCCAGCACGGGTACCTCGTCGAACTCGCCAAGTCCTACGTCACCCGCAGCGGCAAGGTCTCCGACGCGGAGTTCGACCTCGGCGGCTACCAGATCTACACGACCTTCAACAAGAAGCGGACCGACTCCCTGGACAAGGCCGTCCACACGGCCCGGGCGAAACTCGACCCGAAGAAGCGCGAGGAGGACACCTTCGTCAGGACGGGTGCGGCCACCGTCGGCGCCGACGGGAAGATCCTGGCCCTGTACGGCGGGCCCGGCTTCCTCAAGCAGGGCTTCAACGAGTCCAACGCGGTCACCGTCCCGGCCGGGTCGGCCTTCACCCCGTTCGTCTACGCGGCGGCCCTCAGCGAAGGCGTGATGCGCGAACGGCAGGGCCCCCGGGTGCCCGTCACCCCCTCCACCCCGTACGACGGCCGGCACAACGCCTCCGTGATGACGCCCGAGGGCCCCTACTGGGACCGCAACGGCAGGGTGGTGAAGGGCAAGAACGACGGCGACAAGTCGTGGGGCGCGTCCATCACGCTGCGCGAGGCGATGGTGAACTCGGTCAACACGCCGTTCCTCCAGCTCGGCATGGACGTGGGCCTGGACCGGGTGCGCCGCCACGCCGTGAACGCCGGGCTGCTGCCGTCCAGCATGGGTCCGCAGGTACCGGCCTTCTCGCTGGGCACCTCGACGCCCAGCGCCATCCGGATGGCGACGGCGTACGGAACGTTCGCCTCGAAGGGCATGCACACCGAGCCGTACTCGGTCCTCCGCGTCACCCGCAACGGTCAGGAGGTCCGGCTGCCCGCCGTGCGCTCCCAGCGGGCCTTCTCCGCCGACGTCGCGCGGCAGGTGACCGACGCGCTGGAGGGCGTGATGGAGGAGGGCACCGGCGCGAAGGCGCGGGTGCCGGGGGTCCGCGCGGCCGGCAAGACGGGGACGACGCAGGACAACAAGGCCGCGTGGTTCGTCGGGTACACCGAGCAGGAGGCCACGGCCGTGGTGCTCTACCGGATGGACCTGCGCAAGCTGGACCTGCTGCCGCTGGACCGGGTGGCCGGCGCCGAGGCCGGGACGCTCGGCAGCAGCCTTCCGGCCGACATCTGGCGCGACTACACGGAGGGCCGGACGCAAGGGGCGGCACGCCCATGAGGGACGTACCGCCACCGCACCCGGCCCTGATCGCTGTTACTCGGGTTACTTGACGAGCGCCTTCCAGTCGGGCGCCTGGCCCGGGTCCAGCGAGCGAAGCTGCTCCAGGACGGCGGGGTCCTGGACGTCCAGCCAGTCGGACAGCTCGCGGAAGGACACGCACTCCACGTCCTTCCGCGGGCAGACGTCCCGCATCATCTCTTCCACGGCCTGCATGTAGATGCCGCCGTTCCACTGCTCGAAGTGGTTGCCGATGAACAGCGGGGCCCGGCTGCCGTTGTAGACCCGGTTGAAGCCGTTCATGTACGCGTCCAGCGTCGTCTTCTTCCAGGTCGGGTACAGGGCGGGGTCGCCGTCCGTCTCTCCCTTGGACTGGTTGTAGAGGAAGTTGAAGTCCATGGAGAGGACCTGGATCTCCTTGTCCGGGTACGGCAGCAGCTGCAGCGGGAAGTCCCAGATCCCCTGCTGCTTGCGCGGCCACGCCTGGAAGCCGCCGGGCGAGCTGGCGTCATAGCGCCAGTCGTACGCCTTGCTCGCCGTGATGAGGTTCTTCTGCCCCTCCAGGCAGGGGGCCCGGCCCCCGACGAACTCGCGGTCGGGGTCGAACGGCAGCGGCGGGATGTCGGCGAAACCGGTGTGGGTCTTCCACTTCTTGATAAAGCCGTACGTCTGGTCGATCTCGCTCTTCCACTCGTCGACGCTCCAGTCGCCGCCGCCCTTGGGGCCGCAGAAGTGGCCGTTGAAGTGGGAGCCGATCTCGTGGCCGTCCTTCCAGGCGCCGCCCAGCTGGGTGAGCGTCGTCCGGATGTGGTCGTCGGTGGGGTACGAGATGGCGGCGGAGCCCCGGTCGTGCTGCGGAGGGTCGTACACGTCCGACTTCGACTTCGGCAGCAGGTAGATGCCGGTCAGGAAGAAGGTCATGTGCGCGTCGCTCTCCTTGGCGACCTGGCGGAAGTGGGAGAAGAGGTGGTCGTCGCCCTCCAGCGCGCCGTCCCAGGAGAAGACCACGAACTGCGGGGGCTTCTGGCCCGGCTTCAGCTTCTCGGGCTTCAGCTGGTCCGGCTGCGGCCCGGTGTGCGAGGTCGAGCCGTCGCCCAGCACCTCCACCTTGCCGTCCCAGGGCGCCGCGCGCTTACGGGCGTTCGCCCCGGCGGGCGGGCGCTCCCCCTGGGCCTGCGGGGCCTCGCCGTCGCCGCCGGTGCCCGTCGCCGCCGCCGGGGTCTCGGAGCCGCCGGTGAGGGTCCTGCCGAGGAACAGCGCGACCGAGACGAGCAGCAGCGCGGACACGGTCATCAGGGCGGTGCGGGCGCGGGAGCCGCGGTTGCCGGCTCGTCTGCGGCCCCGGCTGCGGGCGCTTCGGGTCATCGCTGTGGCTCTCTCGGTGCGAGGAAAAGGCATGCTTCATCCGGCATGACGATCCGAATATAGAACGTCTCATCGGTCCGCTTGGTGTGATGTCGCACATCTGTCCGGTGAGTTGTGCCTCTTGCGCCGCTCTTACGCCTCCCAGTGCGCGGGCCGTGCGAGGCGCGCGGGCAGGACCGTCCGGGCGTCGCCCCGCGCCGCGTTGAGCTGTGGCTGGGTCAGGAAGAGCGCGCCGGTGAGGTCGGCGCCGGCCAGCCGGGCGTCGCGGAGGTCCGCGCCGAGGAGGTCCGCCTGGCGCAGGTCGGCGCCCGTGAGGTCGGCCGCGATGAGGTAGGCGCCGCGCAGGCTCGCGCCGCGCAGGTCCGCGCCGGTGAGACGGGCGCCCATGAGGTCGGCGCCGCGGCGGTTCTTCTTCTTGGACCGCGCGCCGGGGACCCCCGCCCGGACGAGCTCGGCGGCGCGCTGGAGCAGGTCGCCGACGACCCGGCGGTGGGCGCCGAGGTCGAGGGCGGCGAGCTCGGCGGGGGAGAGCAGCGTGAGCCGCTCGGTGTCGTCGAGGACGCGGCGGACCTCCCCGTGGAGGGGGCGCGCGGGCTTCAGCTCCAGCACCTCGGCGAGGTACCGGAGCAGCTCGTGCAGCTGCCGTACGACGGGGAAGGCGGCGAACATCGCCTGGGTGGTGTCCGGGTTCCGGCGCCAGTCGCGCCCGCCGAAGGTCACCTGGGAGACCTTCTGGCCGGCGCCGAAGCAGTCGTACACCGTGCAGCCGGGGAAGCCCTCGTCGCGCAGGCGGGTGTGGATGCCGCAGCGGAAGTCGTCCCGCAGGTTGCCGCACGGGGTGCCGGCCGGCTTGCCGACGGCGAAGTCCGCCGACGCGGTGAAGGGCAGGGCGACGCAGCAGAGGCCGAAGCAGTTGGCGCAATCGCCGCGCAGGGTGTCCAGGTGCAGTGTGTCGTTGTCGTTATGTCCGGACATCGGGAGTCGCTTACCGGTTTTCTCGGGCGCAGCGGGGGCGGTTGACCGTATGTCAGGACATTCTTACGACATGCGCAGTGCGAGGAAGAAGTCCAGCTTGTCCTCCAGTCGCGACAGGTCGCGCCCCGTCAGCTGCTCGATCCTCCCCACCCGGTACCGCAGCGTGTTCACGTGCAGGTGCAGCCGCGTCGCGCACCGCGTCCACGACCCGTCCGAGTCGAGGAACGCCTCCAGCGTCGGGATCAGCTCCGCCCGGTGGCGCCGGTCGTAGTCGCGCAGGGGGTCCAGCAGCCGCGCCGTGAACGCCCGCCGCACGTCGTCCGGCACGAACGGCAGCAGCAGCACGTGCGACGCCAGCTCGTGGTGCCCGGCCGCGCACACCCGCCCGGGCCGCGCCGCCGCCACCCGCCGCGCGTGCCGCGCCTCCTCCAGCGCGCCGCGCAGCCCCTCGGCCGAGTGCACGGCGGCGCTCACGCCCAGCGTCAGCCGCCCGTCGTCCGCGAGACCCGCCGACAGCGGCTCCCGTACGGCCGCGAGCAGCGCGTCCGCGTGCAGCCCCGGACCGCCGGCGTGCGCGGCGACCACGCCCTCCTCGTCCGCGTCCTCGGGGGAGGCACCCGGACCGTCCGCCCCCGGTACCGCCGGCAGCGGCACCAGGGCGATCGCCTCGTCGCCGGTGTGCGCCACCGCGATCCGGTCGGCCGAGTCGGGTCCGGTGGTCGCCGGGTCGACCAGGATCTCCTCCAGCAGCGACTGCGCGACCGGCCCGGACTCGAGGGCCGGCGCGCCCTTCGCTCCGCCCGTGACGGCCGTCCCGCCGCCGGCGGCGCCCGCCGGGGCCGCGCCCTCCTCGCCCCACTCGACGCGCGCCACCACGACCTGCCAGTGCGGCGCGGTCCCGAGGCCCGGCAGCAGCACCGGCGCGGCCACCCTGAGGCGCGCCGCGATCTCCGCCGGAGCCGCGCCCGTCTGGACCAGCTCCAGCACCTCCTGGGCGAGCCGCCGCCGTACCGTACGCGCCGCGTCCCGCCGGTCCCGCTCGACGGCGATCAGCTGGGTGACGCCCTGGAGGAGGTCCAGCCGGGCGGCGGGCCAGTCGCTCGCGTCGGCCTCGACGGCCAGCAGCCAATCGGACAGCACGGTCTCGCGCACATCGCGCGCCGCGGGGGCCGCGCCGCGACCGGTGTTCCGGATCGGGAAGAGCGAGTACGTCGTGGGGCCGACCTGCGCGCGGTGCGGGCCGCGCCGCCCGGTGCGGGTCGCGGCCAGGTGCTCGCCGGCGAGCCGGGCGCCCACCTCGGCGGGCAGCGGCGCCCCGGCACCCGCGATCCGGCGCCCGGTCGGCGACAGCACCCAGGCGTGCAGGTCCAGGTCGGAGCCGAGGAGGTCCAGGACGACCTCGGGCCCGCCGCCGGCGGGGCCGGACGTCATCAGCCTTCTGTGCCGATCGACGACGGCGGCGAGGTCGCCGGCCCGCTCACCCGACACCTGTCGAACAACATGCTCCGTGATCGTTGCAAAAGCAACGGACTCGTTTACTGCGAAGAGGGGAAGGCGGTGGCGCAAACAGGCCTGGACGAGATCGTCCGGGATGGCGCCCAGTTCCGCCTCGCCGGCCGCCAGGCCCGCGACGCCGGCCGCCGAAAGGATCCGGACGAACGGCTCGGAGTCGTGCTCGTCCCGCCGCCAGGCCAGGCCGGTGAGCACCAGCTCGCCGCCCGACAGGTACCGGCTGGGGTCCCGTAGGTCCGTCGTCATCACGCCGCGCACCGTGCGGTCGAGCTCGTCCTCGCCGCCGAGCAGCCGCAGCCCCAGCGCGTCGGTTTCCAGCAGTGCGCGCAGCCGCATCTCGTCGCCGCCGATCTTTTTCGTGGGTGTCTGGTTGTGGCCGGTGACCCGTGGCCACCGTTTCCGGGGGGAAACGGAGAGGTTACTGGTCCTCGCCTTTCGTTCGAATCTACAAGACGAGGAGGGCGGCCAGCCAACTCCTTCATATGTTCAGCGACTGCACCGGGTGGAGCACCGCTGGGTGTACTTGCTCCACGACGCGTTAACAGCACGTGAACATGAAGACGAGAACGTGGGCCCGGCCGTCCCCCGTGCCCCAGCGAACGACCGATCACGCAGATCACGGCACACGTCGATCACCTGGATCACGTACCACCGGATCACGTAGAAGAGAGCCACTCATGGACTTCCTTCGCCCCGCAAGCTGGGAGGAGGCGCTCGCCGCCAAGGCCGAGCACCCCACGGCCGTGCCCATCGCGGGTGGCACCGATGTCATGGTCGAGATCAACTTCGACCACCGGAGGCCGGAGTACCTGCTCGACCTCAACCGCATCGAGCTGCTGAGCGAATACGAGGTCGGCGAGGAGAACGTCCGTCTGGGCGCCTCCGTGCCGTACACGCGGATCATGGAGAACCTCCGTGACGAGCTGCCGGGCCTGGCCCTGGCGTCCCACACGGTCGCGT
>NZ_JBIWJG010000009.1:0-30907 GCF_044765045.1 Streptomyces sp. NPDC093546
GCCCCGAACCGCTGCAAGCTCCCCAGCCCTCATACAGCCAGCGAACTACCAGACACCCCACGTGACAAGACCAGCTAACAAAGCACTACTAGGGGGTGTCTTGCCGATCTGTGAGGGGGGGGGAGCATCGCAGGTCAGCGGAGGCCACCGTTTAGGCTGCCGTCCCGGGCCGGCCCGTCGGCCGGTCGGGGACCAGGGGGACGACAGTCGGATGGACAGCACCACCGAGGTGTTTCAGCCGCTCCAGGCGGACGACCCTCCCGTCGTGGCCGGTTACCGCCTGGCGGCCCGGCTCGGCGCGGGGGGCATGGGCCGGGTGTACCTGTCGCACACCCAGGGCGGCCGCCCGGTGGCGATCAAGGTGGTGCGGCCGGAGCTGGCCGACGACCCGGCCTTCCGGCGGCGGTTCCGCCGGGAGGTGGAGGCCGCCCGCCGGGTCAGGGGCGCCTACACCGCGGAACTGATCGACGCCGACACCGACGGCGCACCCCCCTGGCTCGCCACGCTGTACGTGCCCGGGCCGTCCCTCACGGAGGCCGTCGCCCGGCGTGGTCCCCTGCCGGTGCCCGCCGTGCTGTGGCTGATGGCCGGTGTGGCGGAGGCGCTCCAGTCGGTTCACGCCGCGGGGATCGTGCACCGCGACCTCAAGCCGTCCAACGTGCTGCTGGCCGCCGACGGGCCTCGGGTGATCGACTTCGGCATCTCGATCGCCGCCGACCTCTCCTCGTACACGGCCACCGGTTCCACCGTCGGTACGCCCCACTTCATGGCCCCCGAACAGGCGACGGCCGGTGACGTCACCCCGGCGACCGACGTCTTCGCACTGGCCCAGACGGCGGCCTTCGCGGCGCTGGGCGAACCGCTGTACGGGGACGGCATCGCGCCCGTCGTGCTGTACCGGATCGTGCACGAGGACCCCGACCTGTCCCGGCTGCCCGAGCCGCTGCGCCCGCTGATCGCCCGCTGCCTGGCACCCGATCCGGGGGATCGGGCCACGCCGGCGGAGGTCGTCGAGTCGTGTCGACGGCAACTGGACGCGGACGCGGGCGCCGGGCCGGCCGTCTGGCGCGAGGTCACGGGACCCGAGGCGACCGTTCCGGGCCCGGTGCGCACCCCGGTGGCGCGTACCCCCGTCGCGCCGTCCACCGCACCCCTGACGCTGTCGGTGCGGCCCGCCCGGCGGTCGGCGCCCGCACGGCGGCGTACCGCGCTGATCACGGCCGCGGCCGTGACGGCGGGCGCTCTGGTGCTGTCGGGTCTGACGTGGCTCGCCGGAGACCGGTTCGGGCTCGGCGAGCGGGCCCCGGAAACATCCGCTTCGACACCCGGCCCGGTGAAGTCCGCCCGGTCCACGGCGCCGCCGCCCAGCGCCCCGCCGACCGCCGCCGGCTCTCACCGGGACCGGGCGTCGCGGCCCGCCCCGAACGCCTCCCCGGCGGCGGGAGCGGACGTGCTGACCACCGCGTGGCTGGATGAGAAGAACTCCCTGAGCCTGCGCGAGCCGATGTTGCGTGATGACCGTACGGGCGACATCCGCCTCGACTGCGAGGACGACGTCGACTGCGCGCTGCGGAGCGACACCAGCGTGTTCCTGCAGATGTTCAACGGAAAGGCCGCTTCCCTCGAGGTCTGCCGTCACCTCCTCACCGGCGCCTCCGGCTCCGCGTACCGCACCTGGTCGCTCACGGTGGCGGACGACGGCACCGAGTTCTGCGTCAAGAACGCCTCCGGCGACATCGCGGTTCTCACGATCCAGGTCAAGCAGACGGCCCTACGGGAAGCCGCCTTCCTGCAGGTGGGCATGAAGGTCTGGAAGAAGGCGGCCTGAGAGGCGTCGACAGGAGGTGGTGGCCCGCTGGAGCCGCTCCGCTTCAGCCGCGCGGTGGGGTGGTGCCGAGCACTTGCTCGCGGAGGATGTCGGCGTGGCCGCAGTGCTGGGCGAGTTCCCGCAGGACGTGCAGGTAGACCCACCGCAGCGGCAGCGGACCCCGGCGGTTGCCCCGTACGACGTCGTCGAGAGCGAGCTGCGCCGTGGCTTCGCGCGAGGCCCTGCACGCCTGCCGGTAGGCGTGCTGGACGGAGGCGATGGTGTCGGCGTCGTCCAGGTCGAAGGACTCGTCAGGTGTGGCGGGAATGCCGATGTCGGCGCGGGACCGGCAGGTGATCGCCTCGTCGAACCAGACCTTCTCGACGAACGCGGCGTGCTTGAGCAGCCCCAGCAGGGTCGTCTTGGAGGCGACCAGCGACCTGCGGGCCTGCTCTTCGGTGAGCCCGTTCAGGGTGTCGTGCAGCGCGGATCGGTGCTCGTCGAGGAACGCCTCGAACTGATCGCGGAACGCTGCGTGGAAAAGGGCCGGTTCCAATGTCGGCGGGATCGTCATGACCTTCCCTCGGTCGTTAGCGGGCGTGGGCCGTCAAGGTGTGCAGGATGGCCTCGGCGTGTGTCCAGAGCAGGGATCCCGCGGTGGTGGGAACCAGGTGCCGGGTTGCGGTCGGGATCATCCGGGTGAGCGATTCACCTCGGTCCGGAGAGTGGACCGGGCTGGTGTCCTGCTGTCCGTACCAGAGGTCGACAGGGACGGTGATGTCGGCGGGGTCGAACGGCCAACGGCCCATCGCCAGGACGGTGTCGCGGGCATAGCCTGCCGGGCCCTGGCTGAACGCCTCGTCCATCGCGCGCCGGAAGGCATGCTGGAAGACCGGGTCGGTGTAGACGGCGCGATCGGCCTCGGGGCTCGTGGTGATGATCAGATCCCACAGTGCGTCGGCGCTGCCGAAGCCCGCGAAGGAGGCCTCGGCGGCGTCGGGGTCGGCTGCGACGGCGTCCACCATGTCCCTCACCTGCGGAGGCAGGGAGTGGGCGAAGCGAGCATGGGCGAGTTCGTCGCTGCCCGACACGACGGCCACCGCGTTCACCAACCCGTCGACCGCCAGCGCGAGCGCGAACGGCGCCCCCTGCGAGAACCCCACCGCCGACGGCGCTCGCAAGGACCGCTCCTGGAAGAGGTGGCGGATGTCGGCGGCCCAGCTGCTCAGGGTGCGTCCGGGGGCGGGGTCGGAGGCGCCGAGACCGGGCCGGTCCACGCTGATGAGCCGAATCCCGGCCGAGTCGACGACGCCGCCGCCGAAACCGAGCCACCGGCTGGTGGCCGCCCCCGGGCACAGCAGCACCGGGGCACCATCGACCGGTCCCCATTCCGCCCAGCCCAGGACTCGACCGTCCAGAAGTCGGGTCAGCCCGAGCCGCGCTGGTTCCCCCACGCCGTAGTCCATAACGAGATTGTCCTACACGGCAGCTCGGCCTCGGGGACAGGGCAGGCAGAGCCCGTGGAAGTCGACCTCGGCTTCACGGTTAGGGTCGGTCCATGAGCGAGCCGATCTTCGTCCCCTCCCTGCAGGCCCTGCGTTCCTTCGAGACGTGGGCTCCGCTGATGCGCGCGTGGGCCGGCGGGGTCGAGGTGGGGCGCGAGGGCGGGGACGTACGCGTGGCCGGTGCCGTGGGCCGGGACGGCTGGGCGTCGTCCTCCGGGACCCGGCCGCGCGGGCGGGCTTCGGCTGCCGAACGTGCAGCCGTTGAGCGTGTGCGGGACGCGCTGGTGGTGGCGGGTGTGGAGTCCGTGACGTTCTCCGCCCGGATCGCTCCCTCGGGGAGGACCCGGCTGCGGGTGATGGGCCCCAGCCCCGCCGTCGAGTCGGGACCGGGGAGTGGCGGAGCGCTGCTGCTGGTCGAGGGCGCCGTCCCCGAGCCGTGGCGGCGGCTGCCCGACCCCGCCTCGGCCGCGCGGCCGAGGCGGTCGGCGGATCCGGCGGCGCTGGAGCGGCGGTTGCGTGAGCGGCTCCCCGGCGCCATCGGGGCCCGCGACGAGGAGATCGCCGCCGCCGAAGCGCGTCTCGGTCTGCCGCTGCCCGCCGAGTTGAAGGCCCTGTACCGGGTCGTGCGGGGCCGGTGGGAGGACTGGGAGGGAGACACCCGGGCCGGGGACGCGGTGTACGAGACCGTCGGCTGCGAACTCCTCCCCTTGGACGCCGTGTACGTGGCCGACGCCGCGTCCCGGCCGGCCCCGTGGCGGTTCGCCGCCTGCGAGGCGGTCGTCACCCCGCCCGACAGCGCCGTCCAGGGCCTCGTCGGCTCGCCCGGCTGGATCGTGTTCGGCGACAACGGCGGTGGCGACCGGCTCGCGGTCGACCTGACCCCGGGGCCCGCGGGCCGGACGGGTCAGATCGTGATGCTGAGCCACGAGGAGTTCCTCGGAGCCGAGTTGATCGCCGACTCGCTCACCGACCTGGTCCGCGGGGTCGAGCCGCGGGGCCGCCGGCGGAACCGGCCCCGCGGGCGGGGGGAGGGGTCGGCCGTGGCCCACGTCAACGTGGCACACCTACGGAGCGTCGAGGCCGCCGCGCATCCCGACCTGGAGGTGCTCTGCATCGGGGTGTGGGACGACCCGCCGGTCGATCTCACCCCTGTGGTCGGTCTGCCGCGCCTGCGGACCCTCACCGCCTATCCGGGCACCCTCGCCGATCCACGGCAGATAGGCCGCCTCACCGGGCTGGAGTACCTGGAGGTCGGACCGGCGGAATGGCGGACCCTGCTGGACGCCGGTGCCGTGCCCCGCAGCCTGGCGGCCGCCGGCATCACCACGCACGGCCTGCGGGACCACGAGCGGCTCGTCGACCTCTCGAACGAGATCCTGGCGCTGTGGGGCCGGCCTCCGATCGTCAGCACCGTCGTCGACGGCGACCTGGGCTCGCTGCCGTCGTCCTGACCGTGGCGCGGGCCTCCGTATGCCGCCCGAGGGCTACCCGCTCACCCCCGCGGCCCCCAGCAGCTCCGCCCAGTCGGCGATCTTGACCGTGGAGCGCCCCAGGGTGCGGCCGAGCGCCGCCTCCGCCTGCTCGATGGAGAGCCACCCGGGCCACTCCACCGGCCGGAGCCCCCAGCTCCGCAGCGCGGCGAGCGGGTCGTCCGCCACCGGGCGGCGGAGCAGCAGCGCCGCGTCGTCCAGGAGCGAGGTGGCCGTCTCCTTGGCGCAGGGCCGGTTCGTGCCGATCACGCCTGTCGGGCCGCGCTTGATCCACCCCGCGACGTACTCGCCCGGCGACGGAGCGCCGTCCCGCAGCACCCGCCCCGCCGCGTGCGGCACCGTGCCGCGCGCGGCGTCGAACGGCAGGCCCTCCAGCGGCACCCCGCGGTACCCGACCGCCCGCAGCACCAGCTGGGCCTCGACGTCCTCGTACGCGCCGGTCCCGCGCACCCCGCCCGCGCCGTCCGGTACGGTCCGCTCGAAGCGCACCCCGGCCACCCGGCCGCCGCGCTCCAGCACCTCCACCGGGCGCAGGAAGAACCGCACCCGGATGACCCGCTCCCGCGGCTCCCACGCGGTGCTCTCCGCCCAGGCGCGCACCACCTCCACATTGCGCCGGTTGACCGCCGGCAGCCCCGCCGGGTCCGCGTACGCCGGGTCGAGTGCCAGGTCGGCGGGGTCGACCTCCACCCGGGCCTGCGGCATCGCGCCCAGTTCCCGAAGCTCCTTGGTGGTGAACTTCGCCTGCGAGGGCCCGCGCCGCCCCACCATGTGCACCTCGCGCACCCGGCTCGCCGCCAGCGCGCCCAGCGCCGCCTGCGGCACATCGGTGGGGTGCAGCTCCTGCGGGCCCCGGGCGAGGATCCGGGCCACGTCCACCGCCACGTTCCCGACCCCGATCACCACCGCCGAGCGGGCGGCGAGCGCGACGCCGAAGCCGTTCTCGGCGGCGTCCGGGTGGGCGCTGTACCAGGAGACGAAGTCCGTGGCCGAGTAGCTGCCCGGCAGGTCCTCGCCCGGCACGCCCAGCTTGCGGTCGCGCGCCGCGCCGACGCAGTACACGACCGCGTGGTACAGCTCCAGCAGCCGCTGCGGCGTCACGCCCCGGGGGCCGACCTCGACGTTGCCGACGAAGCCGATCCGCTCGTGCTCCAGGACCGTGCGGAGGTTGTTCTGCAGGGACTTGATCTTCTCGTGGTCCGGCGCGACCCCGTACCGTACGAGCCCGTACGGACAGGGCAGCCGGTCCAGGACGTGGACGCGGACGTCCGGCACGCGGGTCTGCTCCACCAGCCACTGGGCGGTGTAGACCCCGCTCGGACCGGACCCGACGACGGCGATTCGAAGCACGGCCGCGCTCCTTCCCGCAGGGATTTCCAGCATCGCACCGCCGCGCCCGTCGCGGGAGATGCGCGCGCCATCCGGGGCCCCGGCCGTCGGCGCGGACGGCGCGCGCTCACATGGAGCGCATCCGGTTGATCTCGGCGGTCTGCTGCGCGATCACGTCGTTCGCCATCTCCTCGACCTGGACGTTGTTGCCCTCGGAAAGCACCTCCGTGGCCATGGTGATCGCGCCCTGGTGGTGGGTGATCATCAGCTTCAGGAACAGCTCGTCGAACGCCGCGCCGCGCGCCGCGCGCAGCTGGTCCAGCTGGGCCTCGGACGCCATCCCGGGCATGGAACCGTGGTCGTGCCCGCTGTCCGGTGTGGGGCCCTTGTTGTTCTCCAGCCAGCCCTTCATCGCGTCGATCTCCGGCCGCTGCGCCGCGGCGATCCGCGCCGCCACCTTCCTCACCTGCTCCGACGCGGCCTGCTCCGGCGCGAGCGCGGCCATCGTCAGCGCCTGGCCGTGGTGGACGATCATCATGCGGGCGTACGTGAAGTCCGCCGTGTTCGGCCTGTCGTCGGGGAGCTCCTTGGCGGCCTGCTCCGGCGACAGCGTCCTGGCCGGTTCGCCGGGCTTCCCGGGTGCCACGACCACCCCGCCCCCGCCCCCGTCCGCCTTGGCCTGCGCGCGGTCGTCGGGCCGCGTCGGCGCCGACTCGCAGGCGCCCAGGGCGAGTACGGCGGCGAGGGCCGCCACGGCGACGGCGGATCCTCGGACGGGCGCGGCACTGGTGCGGTGCGAGCGGTGCAACACGACGAACCTCCAAGGGCACGTGGGCCGGCCGGTGGTCATCCTGCCCCGGGGCGGCCCCTTCGCGCGCCCCCCGGTCGACAACTTTCCTCAACGACGGCGTAGGGCCTCTGTTGAGATGTGCATGCAAAGCAACATACTGCCGGGGTCCGCAACCCGTTCACCTCCGAACGGACCCAAGGGAGGACCCAGTGACCTCGTTGCGCACCACTCACGCGCGGCGGCGCAGACGTCTCGCCGTGGCCACCGCCGCGGCCGGACTGCTCGCGACCCTGCTGACGGCCGGTCCCGCGGCCGCGACGCCCGACCCCGGCGACGTGCCGGCCGCCCCGGAGAGCGTCTCGGCGCACACGGAAGCGGAAGTCCGGGCGGCCATCCGCAGCGGTGAGATACCCGGCGTGGACCAGGTGGTCCACAGCGCCAACATCACCCACCTCGCCAACGTCCCGCACGACGCCTTCACCGGCATCAACTCCGACCTGGCCTTCCAGGGGAAGTACGCCTTCTCCGGCAACTACGACGGCTTCCGCGTCTTCGACATCAGCGACCCCAAGGCACCGGTCAGCGTCGCCCAGGTCCTCTGCCCCGGCGCCCAGAACGACGTCTCCGTCTCCGGCGACCTGCTCTTCCTCTCCACCGACTCCTCGCGCAGCGACAGCTCGTGCAGCAGCACCTCGCAGCCCGCGACCGAGAAGTCCTCCTGGGAGGGCATGAAGATCTTCGACATCAGCGACGTCCGCAACCCGCGGTACGTCGCCGCCGTCGAGACCGCCTGCGGCTCGCACACCCACACGCTGGTGCCGGAGCGCCGGAACGTCTACGTCTACGTCTCCTCGTACGCGCCCAGCGCCGCCTTCCCCGACTGCCAACCGCCGCACGACGGCATCTCGATCATCAAGGTGCCGCGCAAGGCGCCCGAGAAGGCGGCGGTCGTCAACTTCCCCGTGCTCTTCCCGGGTGAAGGATCCGACGGCGGCGGCAACCCGGGCGGCCCCACCAACCCGGGCGTCTCCAAGACGACCGGCTGCCACGACATCACGGTGCTGCCCTCCAAGGACCTCGCCGCCGGCGCCTGCATGGGCGACGGCATCCTCATGAACATCGAGGACCCGGAGAACCCCAAGGTCATCGACCGCGTCCAGGACAACGTCAACTTCGCCTTCTGGCACTCGGCGACCTTCAACCAGAAGGCGAACAAGGTCGTCTTCACCGACGAGCTCGGCGGCGGCGTCGGCGCCACCTGCAACGAACGCACCGGGCCGAACCGCGGCGCCGACGGCATCTACGACATCGTCGGCAAGGGCGACCAGCGCAGGCTCGTCTTCCGCAGCTACTTCAAGATCGACCGCCACCAGGCGGACACCGAGAACTGCGTCGCCCACAACGGCTCGCTCATTCCGGTCAAGGGCAGGGACATCATGGTCCAGGCCTGGTACCAGGGCGGCCTCTCCGTCTGGGACTTCACCGACTCGGCCAAGCCCAGGGAGATCGCCTACTTCGAGCGCGGCCCCCTCACCACCGACAAGCTGACCACCGGCGGCTCCTGGTCGGCGTACTACTACAACGGCCACATCTACTCGAACGACGAGCGCAAGGGCTTCGACGTCCTCCGGCTCGACGACCGGCGCACGGACGCGGCGCAGCGGGTGCGGATGCACGAGCTCAACGTGCAGACGCAGCCGGACTACTTCGACGACTACGACGAAGACGACTACGACGAAGACGGCGGTGACGACTGACCATCCGCCCGGTCCCGCGTTCCGCCGGACGGCCCGTCGTCCGGCCCGCCGTCCGGCGGAACGCCTAGCTCCCAGTCCAGCCCGTACCGCTGGAACAGCTCCGCGCGCAGCCGCGCCCGCGGCATCGGCGCGCCCGGCAGCAGCACCGCGAAGACCGCGCCCATCAGCAGCGCCCGCAGCAGCGGATAGTCCGCGTCCACGTCCCGCACCCCGTAGCGGGCCACCGTGTCCCGCAGCAGCGCGGCCAGCCGCTGCTGCTCGGGACACTGCACGAACCCCTCCGCCTGGAGGATCCCCGCCATGTGCGTACGCATCAGGACCGGCCGCTCCACCGCCAGGTCCAGGATCGCGTCGATGGCGCGCGCCAGACGCTCGCGGCCGTCGTCGGTGCGCGGCTCGCGCTCCAGGGCCGCCTCCAGCGTCAGGTGCATCAGCCGGTGCACCGCGGACTGGAGGAGCTGGCGCTTGCCGGGGAAGTAGTACGAGACCAGCCCGCGCGCCGAGCCCGCCCGGTCCGCGATGTCCGCGAGCGTGGTCGCCTCGTAGCCCCGTTCGCCGACCAGCTCCACCGTCGCCTGCAGCAGCCGCTCCCGGGAACGCCGCCGCAGTTCTTCATTGACCGATGCGCTCCGCGGGGACATGCTTTAACTCCTGCGTTGACTGGCTCTCAGCCAATATACTCAGGGCATCCTCGCGCGACGCCCCTGCGGCCGTCCGGCGGGGGGTGGTGCCATGCGGACCGGGCGACGCGGGGGATCGTCCGGTCCGCATGGCCTACAGCAGGTCCAGCACCGGGCGCAGCGCCGTCGGCCGCTCACGCGCCGGCAGGTGGTCCACGAAGTGCACCGCGCAGCCGACGTCCGCCGCGCCGCCGTCCGCAGAGCGGTCGTCGCCCACCATCAGTGCGTGCCCCGGCTCCTGCCCCAGCGCCTCGCACGCCGTCCGGAACAGCCGCCCGTCCGGTTTCTGAACCCCGTGTTCGTACGACAGGACGTAGGCGTCCACGAAGCGGTCCAGCCCGTGCGCGCGGAACACCGGGCGCAGGTCCCAGCCGACGTTGCTGACCACGGCGACGCCGACGCCGCGCTCACGCAGCGTGGCGAGCACCTCGCGCGCGTCCGGGTACGGCTCCCAGGCCTCCGGGGTCATGTGGCGGTCGTACAGCGCGTCGTACAGCACCGGGTCGGGCAGCTCCACCTGGCGCGCCAGAGCCGTGTAGAGCGTGCGGTGGTGGTCCGCCGTGACGTCGCGGGTCGCCCACTGCTCCGCCAGGTGCTCCGGGACGCGGTGCGGGGCGCCGCCCCCCGGGAGGGCCCCGGCGGCCTCCAGCTCCTCGGCCCAGCGGGCGACGGCGGCGGGCGGGGCGGTGATCCCGGAGGCCTCCAGGACGGTGCGCAGCCAGCGCTCGGCCGGCTCGATGCGGAACAGGGTGCCGGAGAAGTCGAAGAGGACGCAGCGGATCGTCATGCCGGGATCCTTGCCCGGTCAGCCCCGGCGCGACAACACCGTCCGTTCGTACCCCAGGACGGCGACGGCCACCAGGCAGGCGCCGAGGAGCCAGCCGCCCACGACGTCCGTCGCCCAGTGCACCCCCAGGTACACCCGGGTCAGCCCGACGCCCGCCACCGACACGGCACCGGCCACCGCGACCACGCGCCACGCGCGGGTGCCGGGGCCCCTTCCGTACCGTGCCAACAGCCACAGCAGCAGCCCGAAGGTGAGCGCCGCCGTCATCGCGTGCCCGGAGGGGAAGGCCGCGAAGTGGGCGGTGTCCACGGGGTCCCGCCACTGCGGCCGGTCCCGGCCGACCACCGTCTTGAGCGTCTGCTGGACGGCCGCCCCGACCACGCTCACCGCCCCCGTCCACACCGCAAGGAGACGCTCCCGGGCCCACCAGAGCCACACCACGGCCAGCGCCGTCAGAGCGCGCATGGTCCAGGGATCCCACACCCAGTCGCTCAGCACCCGGTTGACGCGGGTGAGCACGGGGCTCCGCACGGCCGAGTCGTGCAACCCGTCGGCCACGGCCCGGTCGAAGGCGACCAGCGGAGCCCATTCGACCGCCACCAGCACCAGCAGCACGCCCGCGAGGGCGCCGGATCCCAGCGCGGCGGCGGAGGCGGACGGGGTGCGTGTGGGCGGAGGGAGTGTGGGGGAGCGCATGCTCTGATCCTCCCCGACAACCGGGACCCTTAACAGGGCGCTCCCGCCTCGGCCCTGCCCCCACCTTCGCCCCGCCTCACCCGAGTGCCCGGAGCGCCGGGATGAACGCCACCAGCACCGGCACCACCGGCACCAGCGCGGCGGCCGCCGTCAGCCGCAGCCGGCGGCCGGCCGTGAGGCGGGGGGTGGCCGCCAGCAGCCGGTTCACCCGCTGCGGCAACTGGGCGTCCGGAGCGGGGCCCGGGCCGAACACGCCCCGGTGCTCGTTCAGTTCCACCAGCGCCAGCGCGATCGTCAGCCGTCCGTACCGCCGCGACGCCACGTCGTCGGCCGCCAGCTCCACCAGCCGGTGCATCTCGTCGCGGAACGCCGCGAACACCGGCACCTGCGGAAATCCCGTGGCCAACGCCGCCGAGCAGTGCAGCAGCCAGTCGTGCCGGGCGCGCGCGTGCCCCTGCTCGTGCGCGAGCACCGCATCGAGCTGACGCCCCTTCAGGCGACGCAGTGCGGCCGTGGTGACGACGAGCCGCGGCTCGGCGCCCGGCAGCCACCAGGCGTCCGGGCGGTGGCCCTCCAGCAGCACCAGAGGTTCCTCGTACCTCTCCTCGCCCGGCAACAGCGGTGCCCGTACGAGGAGTTCGGCGCGGCGTCGGCGGCGGCGCGCCCGGGCGCGGCGTACCTCGCGCGTGAGCATGGCGGCGCTCCACAGCCCGCCGCAGGCCAGCAGTACCGCCAGCACGGCGGACCACGGGCCGTGCTCGGCCAGGGCGTACGCCTCCACCACGCCCCGCGGCGCCGGGGCGAAGACATGCCCGCGCACCGCCTGCCAGGCGGCCGCCGCGCTGAACGTCATCGACAGGCCGAAGCTCACCAGCACCGAGGCCACCACGCACTGCCACACCCACAGCGCCACCACCGGTGCGCGCTCCGCCCAGTCGGCCCGGGCCAGCAGCCGCGGGGACGCGCATGCGGTCAGAACGCCGAGTGTGAGCAGCGTGAGGGAGACCACCATGGGCCTCACCTTATGAGCGCGCCTTACCCATCGGTACGGTCTCGCACGCCAAGTGACGCACGCCACGGTTTCAGAGCGACAGCAGCATCGCCAGCATCGCCAGCCCCATGGACACCCGGCAGGCGAGCACCGGCCCGGGCACACCACCCGCGGCCCCACCGCCCGGACCCGCCCCCGGTACCAGCGCCGCGACCGGCACCGCGGCCGGGGCCAGGCTGGCCCCGGCCCTCAGGACGTACACCGTGTAGTACGCCAGCAACGCCCCCGTCAGCAGGGGTATCCCGCCGGGGGCTCCGTGCCCCGCGTGCGCCCCGCCGCTCCCGCCGGCCATCGCCACCGCCATGTACACCATGGCCAGCGACCCGACGAGATGGTGCAGATGACCGGCCCCGCCCCTCGGGGGTGCCGCCCACCACAGGGCGTGCAGCGACGCGGCCCCGAACACCACCGCGTACACGGGCCAGGTCCCCGGCGCGGAGAAGGGCACCGCCATCGCGGCCATCCCGAAGCCCATCAGGGCCTCGCCCGCCGCCGCCGTACGCTCGGCACCGGCGCAGCGCCTCACGCGCGCCAAGCAGTACGCGCCGGTCACCGCGCACAGCGCCACCAGCAGCCAGCCCGGCATCGCGGCTCCGTGCACGGCGTACCTCCCCGTTCGACGAGACGGCTCCGGGGAGGCTGCCCGCACCGCCGCGGGCGCATACGGGCGCAGAGTCGTACGAGGGGAGCGCGCGAGGCGCGTCACCCCTCCGGGTTACCCTCGCACGCGGAACACCCGTACCGAGGAGGGTCATGGACACCGCACCGCCGCAGGACGCCCGGGAGCTGACCTATCGCGACGCCGTCGAGGCCGACGTGCCCGCGCTCGTCGAGCTGGTGCAGTCCGCCTACCGCGGTGACAGCAGCCGCGCCGGCTGGACCACCGAGGCCGACTACCTCCAGGGGCAGCGGACCGACCCCGAGGGCGTACGCCAGATCATCACCGCGCCCGCCTCCCGCCTGCTGACCTTCGAGCGCGACGGCGGGATCATCGCCTGCTGCCACCTCGAACACCGCGGCGACGCCGCCTACTTCGGCATGTTCGCCGTCCGCCCCGGCCTCCAGGGCGGCGGCCTCGGCCGGCGGATCCTCGCGGAGGCGGAGCGCCTCGCGGTCGCCGAGTGGGGCGTGCGCGAGATGCACATGACGGTGATCTCGATCCGCGAGGAGCTGCTCGCCTGGTACGAGCGGCGCGGCTACCGCCGTACCGGAAAGATGAGCCCCTTCCCGTACGAGGACGAGCGGTTCGGCGTGCCCCAGCGCGACGACCTCCAGTTCGAGCTCCTGGTCAAGGAACTCCCCACTCCCGTCGACTAGGACGGCCCCGGCTCGGCCGGTTCCTCCGTGCGGAACGCCAGTCGGCCGTCGGCCACGCCGACCCGTACCCGCGCGCCCGCCGGGAGGCGGCCGTCCAGCAGGAGCCGGGACAGCTCGTTGTCCACCTCGCGCTGGATCGTGCGGCGCAGGGGGCGTGCGCCGTACTCGGGCTGGTGACCGCGGCGGGCGATCCAGTCGACCGCGTCCGCCGCGAACTCCAGCGTGATGTCCTGGGCGCGCAGCCGGCGCCGCGTCTCCTCCAGCAGGAGGTCGGTGATCTGCCGCAGCTGCTCCTCGTCGAGGCGCCGGAAGATGACGATCTCGTCGATGCGGTTGAGGAATTCGGGGCGGAAGTGCTCGCGCAGCGGCCGCAGCGCCCGGTCGCGCATCGCCTCGTCCTCCGCCTCGGTGTCCGTCGCGCCGAAGCCCAGCAGGCCGCGGCCGGTGCCGATGGCGTCGGAGCCGAGGTTGCTGGTCATCACGATGACCGTGTTCTTGAAGTCGACGGTGCGGCCCTGCGAATCGGTCAGCCGCCCGTCGTCCAGCACCTGGAGCAGGATGTTGAAGACGTCCGGGTGGGCCTTCTCCACCTCGTCGAGCAGCAGCAGCGAGTACGGGTGGCGGCGCACCGCCTCCGTGAGCTGTCCGGCCTCCTCGTGGCCGATGTACCCGGGGGGCGCGCCGACCAGGCGGCTCACCGTGTGACGCTCCTGGAACTCGCTCATGTCCAGGCGCACCATGCGGTCCTCGCTGCCGAACAGCGCGTCCGCCAGCGCCCGCGCGAGCTCGGTCTTGCCCACGCCGGTCGGGCCGAGGAAGAGGAAGCTGCCGATGGGCCGGCCCGGGTCGGCGAGACCGGCCCGCGAGCGCAGCACCGCCTGCGAGACGGCGGTGACCGCCTCGTCCTGGCCGATGACCCGCTTGCGCAGGTGGTCCTCGAGGCCGAGCAGCCGCTCCTTCTCCTCCTGGGTCAGGCTGCTCACCGGGATGCCGGTCTGCCGGCTGACCACCTCGGCGACGTCCTCGGCGGTGACCTCCAGGACCCGCCCGTCCCCGGCCGCCGGTTCGCCGCGACCCGCCTTGATCCGTTCCTCGATGTCCTGGATCCGGTCGCGCAGCTCGGTGGCCTTCTCGTACTGCTCCGCCGCCACCGCCTGGTCCTTGTCGCGCACCAGCTGCTCGCGCTGGCGCTCCAGGACCCGGATGTCCGCGTCGCCCGAGTTGGCGCGCAGCCGCACCCGTGCGCCCGCCTGGTCGATGAGGTCGATCGCCTTGTCCGGCATGAACCGCTCGGTGATGTACCGGTCGGACAGTTCGACGGCCGCGAGCAGCGCCTCGGGCGCGTACCGGACCTGGTGGTGGGCCTCGTACCGGTCCTGCAGTCCGCGCAGGATCTCCAGCGCGTCCTCGGGGCTGGGCTCGGGCACCAGGATGGGCTGGAAGCGCCGGGCGAGCGCCGCGTCCTTCTCGATGTAGCGGCGGTACTCCTCCATCGTCGTGGCGCCGATGACGTGCAGCTCGCCGCGGGCCAGGGCGGGCTTGAGCATGTTGCCCGCGTCCATGGAGCCGCTCTCCGAGCCGCCGCTGCCGCCGCCCGCGCCGACGACCGTGTGGAGCTCGTCGATGAAGACGACGAGGTCGTCCGTGTGGGCCCGGATCTCGTCGATGATCGCGTTCATCCGCTCCTCGAAGTCGCCGCGGTAGCGGGTTCCGGCGACCACGCCCGACAGGTCCAGCGCCACCACCCTGCGGTCACGCAGCGTGTGCGGGACGTCGCCCTCGACGATGCGTTGCGCCAGCCCCTCGACGATGGCGGTCTTGCCGACGCCCGCGTCGCCGATCAGGACGGGGTTGTTCTTGCCTCGCCGGGAGAGCACCTCGACCGTCTGCTCGATCTCCAGCTCGCGGCCGATGACCGGGTCGATCCGGCCCTCCTTGGCCATGTCGGTGAGGTCGCGGCCGTACTTGTCGAGGTTCGGGGTGCTGCGCTGCGGCAGCGGCCGGTGGTCCACGCCGGAGTCCGACCATCCGCCGGGCGGCACGCGCGGGGCGCCCGACGTGCCCGGCACGGCACCGGGGTCGAACCGGGCCTGCGTCAGGATGCGCCCCGCCGCCGAGTCGGGGTTGGCGGCGAGCGCCGCGAGCACGTGCTCGGGGCCGATGTAGGAGGCACCGGTGTGCCGGGCCAGGTCGTGGGCGTCGAGCAGCGCGCGCTTGACCGCCGGGGTGACGGCGATCCGCGACTGCGGAGGCCCCTCACCGGCCGTCCGGTCGATCTCCGCGACCAGCGCGTCGGGGTCGGCGCCCGCGCGGGCGATCAGGTCGCGGGTCGGCTCGGTGGTCAGGGCGGCCCGCAGCAGGTGCTCGGTCTCCAGGTCCGGGCTGCCGTGTTCGGCCGCGTACGAGGCGGCGTCGCCGACCATCCGGCGGGCCGGCTCGCTCATGAGCCGGCCGATGTCGATGTACCGGGGCCCGGACCGGCCCGATCCGGACGAAGACGATGATGTTCCGCCGCCGAAGAAACGGGCCAGGAACTCGCTGAAGGCGTCGGGGCCGAAGCCTTCCGGGCCCATGAAGCCGCTGCTCATATGTGTCCGTTCCGTCCGTTCCGGTGTCCTGGGTGGCTGGGACACCTCGCGGGTTCCCGAGCGCATTTCGGTTACACCTGTGACGAACGGGACCGCAGCGGCCGAGGGGCGCCGTGCGCGGCGAGCGCTCAGGGGTGACCTCAGGCGGTGAACCGGCTCGTGCGGCGGATCTCCGGGTGGTCGGTGGTCACCCCGTCCAGCTCCAGGGCGCGCGCCAGTCGCAGGTGCTGCTGCGTGTTGACCACCCAGCCGATGATCCGCAGCTCCGCCTCTCGCGCCCGCTCGGCGGTCTCCAGGGTCAGCCGCCGGATGTTCAGCGCCAGCGTGGCGGCGCCCACGGCCCGCGCCCGGTCCACGATGTTCGGGGTGTCCGCGACGGCCGCCTGGGTCGGCGCCTCCCAGCGGCTGGCGATGAGCACGGTCCGTACGCCGGGCACCAGCCGGGCGATCTCCGCGACCGCCTCGTCGTGGAAGGACGACACCTCGACCCGGCCGGCCAGGTCGCGCCGGTGCATCACCTCGGCGAGCACGCGGGCCGCCGCCACGTCCTTGATCTCCGCCTGGAGCGGCGCGTCCACCGCGTCCAGGACCTCCTCGAAGACGGGGATCCGCTCGCCCAGGCCCGCGTCGAGGGCGCGCAGCTCGTCGAGGGTCTTGTCGGCGATCGGGCCGGTGCCGTCGGTCGTACGGTCGACGTCGGCGTCGTGCATGACGACGAGCGCCCCGTCCTTGCTCAGATGGAGGTCGAGCTCGATGGCGTCCATGCCGACGCGCTCGGCGCGGCGGAAGGAGCGGAGGGTGTTCTCCGGCTCCACACCCATGACCCCGCGATGACCGATGGTGAGGAAACTCAAGATCTTCTCGCTTCCGTCGAGGGCCGGGAGCGCGGCCGGGCTCCGAGTCGCCGCCGCGCGGCACGGTCGCAGCAGCCTAACGGCCGCCCCCTGGGGCGGAACCGGTCGCGCGGGGGCGGAATGGAGTAGGCCGCTTCCCCTTCCGTGCGCCCCCGGCGCACCCGCCCTCACCCGTACGTGGGCGTGCCGTTCCGGCCGTCGCGGACGGGGCAGGGGCGGTCGTGGCCGGAACCGGCCCCGGGGGCGTACCGCCGTCCGGCGCGTGATGCCCCCGCCCACACCCCCTCGGACAGGAAAAACAGCGGCGGCGACGGGGGGTCGGCAGGATAATTTATTCTTACTCCCCTTGTGGCGGAGAACCGCCCATGGATACGGTGCCTTAACGCGAGGTTCTCCCGTGGAGGAAGAGTGATGACGGAAATTCTTGTGCAGGACGCTGCCGGTGGTGCTGTAGCCGCCGACGCCGGGGCGGACATCCGGCCGGACGCCAGGGTGATCGACCACCCTGCCTGGCCCGCGCTCAAGAATGCCGTGGAAGAGATCCGCGCCTGGCAGTCCGCCGACGGCTCCATAGACCTCGACGCCGAGGGCGCCCCCGCCCGCGCCGCGGTCGACGCCGCGCTCGACCGCGTCACCGCCGCCGTGGAGCAGCTGTCGCCGCTGCTGCCGCACGACGCCGCGTACCACCGCGCCGCCGTCGCCGACCTGCGCAAGTGGGCCGCGAGCGGCTACGCCGTGCCCGACTTCCTGGACTCGCTGCTCGCGTTCCAGCCCGCCGCCCAGCGCGTGGACGGCCGCCAGCACCTCGTGCTGTTCCCGATGTACACGCAGAACGGCAACCCGGACCGCAACCTCGAAGCCGTCGTGCTGCGCATGGTGTGGCCGGAGTGGCTCGCCGAGCTGGAGGCGACCCGCTACGACAACCCGCTCTTCTGCGGCATCACCTTCGAGGACTTCACCGCCGGGTACGACACCCACTCGGCCGTCCTCTTCCCGGAGACCATCGCCGTCCGCGAGGCCCCCGAGCGCTTCAGCTGGGGCGGCATCTTCTGCGACCGCGAGGCCGCCCGCTTCCGCCGCGTCACCGAGGCGGCCGTGGACATCCTCGGCATCGACCTGCCGGACGACATCCGCGAGATGCTCGGCGACCAGGAGCGGTGCGAGAAGGCGTTCGTGCTCTGGGACATGGTCCACGACCGCACCCACAGTCACGGCGACCTGCCGTTCGACCCCTTCATGATCAAGCAGCGCCAGCCGTTCTGGATGTACGGCCTGGAGGAGCTGCGCTGCGACCTCACCGCCTTCAAGGAGGCCGTGAAGCTGGACGCCGAGGGCAACGCCCACGGCCGCGACGTGCAGTACGCCGTGCTGTTCGACCGGATGTTCCGCTTCCCGGTCTCCGGCGACCGCAACCGCAACTACGACGGCCTCGGCGGCCAGCTGCTCTTCGCGTACCTCCACAAGCACGACGTGCTGCGCTGGACCGACAACACGCTGAAGATCGACTGGGAGCGGGCCCCGCAGGTCACCAACCAGCTGTGCGCGGAGATCGAGAAGCTCTACCGCGACGGCATCGACCGCCCCAAGCTCGTCCACTGGTTCGCGGCGTACGACCTCGTCTCCACCTACCTCGCCCCGCACCCGGGCTCCCGCTGGGCCAAGGGCCCCGACGCCCTCGACCTGAGCCTGCCGCCGCGGAAACTCGTGGACGACGTGCTTCCGGACGAGTTTCCGCTCAGCATGTTCTATGAGGCGCTCGCCAAGAAGCTCAAGAGCGTGATCGCCTCCGCCAAGGGGATCACCGCGCAGAGCGCCGAGCAGGTCGCCGCGTGAGCTCTCGTACGGAGGAGGAGGCGACGCCCATGAACGGCAATGGGAACGGCAACGGCAACGGTGCCCTCGAAGGCGCGGTCATCGCGGTGGCCGGAGCGGCGGGCCCGGCCGGGCGCGCCACCCTGCTGCGGCTGGCGGCGGCGGGCGCGACGGTCGTCGGCGCCGACTACGACCCCGAGCGCCTCGCCGAGGCGGTCGACGCCGCCCGGTACATGCACGGCGGCGCCACGGTCACCGGCGACATCGTCGACCTGCTCGACCTGAACGCCACGCGGGAGTGGGCCGACAAGACCGAGAAGGAGTTCGGCCGCATCGACGGCCTGGTCCACCTCGTCGGCGGCTGGCGCGGCAGCGCCTCCTTCCCCGAGACGAACCTCGCCGACTGGGACCTGCTGGAGCGGCTGCTGATCCGCACGGTCCAGCACACCTCGCTCGCCTTCCACGACGGGCTGCTGCGCAGCGACCGCGGCCGCTACATCCTGGTCAGCGCCGCCGGCGCGACCAAGCCGACCGCCGGCAACGCCGCGTACGGCGCCGCCAAGGCGGCGGCCGAGGCGTGGACGCTCGCCCTCGGCGACGCCTTCCGCAAGGCGGGGGGCGAGGAGGGGCCCAAGGCCGCTGCTGCCATCCTGGTGATCAAGGCACTGGTGCACGACGCCATGCGCGCCGAGCGCCCGAATGCGAAGTTCGCGGGCTTCACGGACGCCAAGGACCTGGCCGACGCCGTCGCCGGGCTCTGGGAGAAGCCCGCCCAGGAAGTGAATGGACAGCGCCTGTGGCTGACCCCCAAGCCGTGATCCACGCCGTGACCCCCGGCACGAAGACCGATGCCCGCCGCCACCACGACCCGGGTGTACGGGGCTTCGCCAGCGACAACTACGCAGGCGTCCACCCGGAGATCCTCGCCGCGATCGCCCTCGCCAACGGCGGCCACCAGGTCGCCTACGGCGAGGACGTCTACACCGAGCATCTCCAGCGGGTCATGCACAGCCACTTCGGCCCGACCGCCGAGGCCTTCCCCGTCTTCAACGGGACGGGCGCCAACGTCACGGCCCTCCAAGCGCTCACCGACCGCTGGGGCGCGGTGATCTGCGCCGAGTCCGCGCACATCAACGTGGACGAGGGCGGCGCGCCGGAGCGCATGGCCGGGCTGAAGCTGCTGACCGTCCCCACCCCGGACGGCAAGCTGACGCCCGAGCTGATCGACCGGCAGGCGTTCGGCTGGGACGACGAGCACCGCGCCATGCCGCAGGTCGTCTCGATCACCCAGAACACCGAGCTCGGCACCGTCTACACGGTGGACGAGATCCGCGCGATCGTCGAGCACGCCCACGGCCTCGGCATGAAGGTCCACCTCGACGGCGCCCGGATAGCCAACGCGGCCGCGTCGCTGAACGTCCCGATGCGGGCGTTCACCAACGCGGTCGGCGTGGACGTCCTGACCTTCGGCGGCACCAAGAACGGCATGATGATGGGCGAGGCCGTGGTGGTCCTCAACCCCGACGCGGTCCGCCACATGAAGCACCTGCGCAAGATGTCGATGCAGCTCGCCTCCAAGATGCGGTTCGTGTCGGTCCAGTTCGAGGCGCTGCTCGCCAAGGACCTGTGGCTGCGCAACGCCCGGCACGCCAACGCGATGGCGCAGCGCCTCGCGGAGGGCGTGCGCGCGGTGGACGGGGTGGAGATCCTCCACCCGGTCCAGGCGAACGCGGTCTTCGCGCGGCTGCCGCACGAGGTGACCCTGCGGCTCCAGGAGCGCTTCCGCTTCTACTTCTGGAACGAGGCGGCGGGCGACGTCCGCTGGATGTGCTCCTTCGACACCACCGAGGACGACGTCGACGCCTTCCTGCTGGCGCTGAAGGAAGAGATGGCACGCTGAGCGCTGCACCTCTGAAGTAGTGCATAAAAATGCGATCGGCCGGAAATTCATTGACTTCCGGCCGATCGCTTCCTTAGGGTCTGTGGGTATGGAGCTGATGCAGCACACCCCGGAGCTCTCCGCCTACCTCGCCGTCGACGACGCCATCGATCATGAGCACGCACGGGTGCGAGGCATCGCGGCGCGGCTTACCGTCGAGCACGCCGATGCATATTCATACGCCAAGGCCGCCTTCGAATTCGTCCGCGACGCCGTCGCCCACTCCGCCGACGTCGACGACCCGCGCGTCCCGTGGCGCGCCTCCGACGTGCTGGAGCTGCGCGTCGGGACCTGCTACGCCAAGTCCCACGCGCTTGCCGCGCTGCTGCGCGCCCGCTCCATCCCCACCGCCCTGTGCTACCAGCGGCTCACCGACGAGGACGGCACCAATCCCGTGCTGCACGGCCTGATCGCCGTCCGGCTGCCCGGCCGGGGCGCGTGGGCACGCCAGGACCCGCGGGGCAACACCCGGGGCCTCGACGCCCAGTTCGTCCTCGACCACGAGCAGCTGGCCTATCCCGTACGCCCGGAGTTCGACGAGGTCGACTACCCGGTGCTGTACGCCGCACCGCACCCGGTCGTGCTGAACGCGCTGCGGGTCGCCCGCGACCGGGAGTACCTGTGGAAGACGCTGCCGACGGAGCTCTGAGCCGCTGGTCAGCTGGCTTCGCGCACCTCGGCCGGCGTCGGAGCCGTACCGCCGAGATGGGCCGGCACCCACCACGTGTCGCTCGCGTCCTTCGGCCGCACCGGGTAGGCGCGCTGCGCCGCCTCCAGCAGCTCCTGCACCCGCTCGCGCAGACGCCGCGTGATCGCGCCCGCGTACTGGTCGGTGGGCGCCTCCACCGGCTCGCCGACCCGGATCGTCACCGGGATGTGGCTGCGCTTGAAGTTGCGCGGCCGGCCCTTGGTCCACAGCCGCTGGGTGCCCCACAGCGCCATCGGGACCAGCGGCACGCCGGCCTCCTGGGCCAGGCGCGCCGCGCCCGACTTGAAGCTCTTGAGCGTGAACGACTGCGAGATGGTCGCCTCGGGGAACACCCCGATGATCTCGCCGGCGCGCAGCGACTCGAGCGCGTGGTGGTACGCGGCCTCGCCCTGCTCGCGGTCGACCGGGATGTGCTTCATCCCGCGCATCAGCGGCCCGGAGATCTTGTGCCGGAACACCGCGTCCTTGGCCATGAAGCGCACCAGGCGCTTCTGCGGCAGCGCCGCGAGACCCGAGAAGATGAAATCCAGGTAGCTGATGTGGTTGCTGACCAGCACAGCCCCGCCGCTGCGCGGGATGTTCTCCGAACCCTGAGTGTCGATCTTCAGGTCGAGCGCCTTGAACATCGTGAGAGCGGCGCCGATGACCGGCCGATAGACGAGTTCTGCCACAGGAGAAGACCCTTCTTCGTCGATGCCTGGGGAGGTTCTCCCGGCGGAAGTTACGCAGCCGTAGGTATCCGGCATGGGGCAGATCGTGCCGCATGTCCGCCCCACAGGCCAGTCCTGGCGCCGCCGGAAGAGGAGATTCTTGTCACGTCGTGGCCGCTCACCAGGGCTGTGGGAATCAGCGCGGGCCCGTTCGGCGCTGCACGGGACGGCGGCGTCGGACGAAGGGCGGAAGCGGTGACGGACAACGTGGAGGGCGTGGAGGGCGTGCTGGGTCCCGATGAGCTCGGAGCGGCCCTGGGGGAGAGGGCCACGCTCGTGCAGTTCTCCAGCGCCTTCTGCCAGCCCTGCCGTGCGACCCGGCGCGTTCTCGCCGAGGTGGCGGGCATGGTCGCGGGCGTGGCCCATGTCGAGATCGACGCCGAGGAGCGCCTCGGGCTCGTCCGCGCCCTGGGCATCGCCAGGACCCCGACCGTGCTGGTGCTGGACCGCGCGGGCCGGATCGTGCGCAGGGCGGCGGGCCAGCCGCGCAAGGCCGATGTCATCGCGGCCCTGGGCCACGCGGTGTGACCGGCCGTGACGCATCTCGCACCTACTTCGCGGAGTCTGCCTTGACCGCACCCGCCGCGCATCGAAAGGCTGGCGTCCCATGACGGCCCCGTCCGAACTCGACGTTCCTTCCCGGCAGCAGCATGCCGACCCCGACCTCCTCCGCTCCGTCTTCCGGCGGCACGCCGCGGGTGTCGCCGTCATCACGGCGCACGGCGAGCGGCCCGTCGGCTTCACCGCCACCTCCTTGACCTCGGTCGCCGCCGAGCCCCCGCTGATCTCGTTCGGTGTGGGCACCTCGTCCTCCAGCTGGCCGGTCCTGGCGGAGGCCGAGCACATCGGCGTCCACATCCTCGGCGAGCACCAGCGGGAGCTGGCCGCCACCTTCGCGCGCAGCGGCGCCGACCGCTTCGCCCCGCCGACGCGCTGGTACCCCGGCCCCGAGGGCGTACCCCTCCTCGACGGCGTACTGGCCTGGCTGGTGTGCCGCGTCGTGGCCCGGGTCCCGGCCGGTGACCACCGCATCGTCGTGGCCCAGGCGGTGGCCGGCGATCCGGACGGCGCGGGGCGGCCGCTGCTGTACCACCAGGGGCGGTTCAGCGGGCTGCGGGACTGAGGGATCCTGTACGTACACCCCGGTTACTCAGCGTTGGCAAGGTCACAGTTCAAAGCGCTTGCTTACTGGGAAGGCACTGGGTGTACTGACGAGTAATATTTCGTCCGGGGCGGCCGCCGCCCCGAGCGGAAACCGTCCCATCAGGCGCCTATGCTGCGTGCAACAAGGCAGCCCAGTTATGACGATGTGTAGGAGAGCCGGCGTGAGCTTGAGGATCGTTGTCTGTGTGAAGTACGTGCCCGACGCCACCGGCGACCGGCACTTCGCCGATGACCTGACCGTCGACCGCGACGACGTCGACGGCCTGCTGTCGGAGCTGGACGAGTACGCGGTCGAGCAGGCGCTGCAGATCGCCGACGAGGCCGACGACGCGGAGATCACGGTCCTGACGGTCGGCCCCGAGGACGCCAAGGACGCGCTGCGCAAGGCGCTGTCCATGGGCGCCGACAAGGCCGTCCACGTCGAGGACGACGACATCCACGGCTCGGACGTCATGGCCACCTCGCTGGTGCTCGCCAAGGCCATCGAGAAGACCGGCTACGACCTGGTCATCTGCGGCATGGCGTCGACCGACGGCACCATGGGCGTCCTGCCGGCGATCCTCGCCGAGCGCCTGGGCGTCCCGCAGGTCACCCTGCTCTCCGAGGTCTCCGTGGAGGACGGCACCGTCAAGGGCCGCCGCGACGGCGACACCGCGTCCGAGCAGCTGGAGGCGTCCCTGCCGGCCGTCGTGTCCGTGACGGACCAGTCGGGCGAGGCCCGCTACCCGTCCTTCAAGGGCATCATGGCCGCCAAGAAGAAGCCGGTGGAGTCCCTGGACCTGGAGGACCTGGAGCTCGACGCCGACGAGGTCGGCCTCGAGGGCTCCTGGACGAAGGTCGACTCGGCGGCGGAGCGTCCGGCCCGCACGGCCGGCACCGTCGTCAAGGACGAGGGCGAGGGCGGCAAGCAGCTGGCCGAGTTCCTCGCGAGCCAGAAGTTCATCTAGGGCTCGCGCGAGCCACTCACCCGCCCCCTGATTCTTCGCATCGCAGGAGATTGAGTCCCATGGCTGAAGTTCTCGTCTACGTCGACCACGTGGACGGCGCCGTCCGCAAGCCCACGCTGGAGCTGCTGACCCTCGCCCGCCGCATCGGCGAGCCCGTCGCCGTCGCCCTCGGTGCCGGCGCCGAGGCCACCGCGGCCACGCTCGCCGAGCACGGCGCGGTCAAGGTCCTCACCGCCGACGCGCCCGAGTTCGCCGACTACCTCGTCGTGCCGAAGGTGGACGCGCTGCAGGCCGCGTACGAGGCCGTATCGCCCGCTGCCGTGCTGGTGCCGTCCTCCGCCGAGGGCAAGGAGATCGCGGCCCGCCTCGCGGTCCGCATCGGCTCCGGCATCATCACCGACGCCGTCGACCTCGAGGCCGGCGACGAGGGCCCGGTGGCCACGCAGTCCGCGTTCGCCGCCTCCTTCACCACCAAGTCCCGTGTCTCCAAGGGCACTCCGGTCATCACGGTCAAGCCGAACTCGGCCGCCGTGGAGGCCGCCCCGGCCGCGGGCGCCGTCGAGGCCCTCGCCGTCTCCTTCTCCGAGAAGGCCACCGGCACCAAGGTCGTCTCCCGCACCCCGCGCGAGTCGACCGGCCGCCCCGAGCTGACCGAGGCCGCGATCGTGGTCTCCGGCGGCCGTGGCGTCAACGGCGCCGAGAACTTCTCGATCATCGAGGAGCTCGCCGACTCCCTCGGTGCCGCCGTCGGCGCCTCGCGCGCCGCCGTCGACGCCGGCTGGTACCCGCACACCAACCAGGTCGGCCAGACCGGTAAGTCGGTCTCGCCGCAGCTGTACATCGCGGCGGGCATCTCTGGCGCGATCCAGCACCGCGCGGGCATGCAGACCTCGAAGACCATCGTGGCCATCAACAAGGACGCCGAGGCCCCGATCTTCGACCTGGTCGACTACGGCGTGGTCGGCGACCTCTTCGAGGTCGTCCCGCAGCTGACCGAAGAGGTCAAGTCCCGCAAGGGCTGATCCGTCGGATCGATCGGCAGACGTGGCCCGGGGCCGCGCGGTGATCTCACCGCGCGGCCCCGGCCCGTTGGAGGGACCATTGACGCATGTCAGGGACACCCATTAACTTCACCATACGGATTGTTGTTTCCGTGTAGTGGAAATTCGGAGGGTGTGGGAATGGGTCAGGGCCAGCAGGAGAAGGTGGCGACGAGCCTCGCCGGAGCGGTCAGCGAGGGCATCAGCGCCTCCCTCGTCTCGGTCGACGAGGAGCTCGCCCGCCGCTACCCGGGAGACCCCGGCACCCGCCAGCCCATCCACACCGTCTACGTGCCGGGTGAGGTCTTCGACGCGGGCACCATCCGCTCCTGGGGCGACCAGGCCCTCGCCATGCTCGACGAGCACGCCCCCGACGCCGCCTCCCTCGCCGGCGTCCTCGGCCTCTCCGCCGAGCTCGCCGACGACGTCCACGCGCGCGTCCGGGCCAAGCTGGAGCGCGAGCCCATCGAAGACCTGCGCGTCGACTTCGAGGACGGATACGGCGGCAAGGACGAGGACGCCGACGCCGCCCGCGCCGCGCGCCTGATCTCGGAGGCGTACGAGCAGGGCACGGCCGCCCCGTACATGGGCATCCGCATGAAGTGCATGGAGGCCGCCGTACGCGACCGGGGCATCCGCACCACCGACGTCTTCCTCACCGGCCTCATGGAGCGCGGCGGCCTGCCCGACGGCCTCGTCCTCACCCTCCCCAAGGTCACCTACGCCGAGCAGGTCGGCGCCTTCGTCCGGCTCCTGGAGGCCTTCGAGAAGGCCCACGGCCTCGACGCCGGCCGCCTCGGCTTCGAGATCCAGATCGAGACCAGCCAGGCCATCCTCGCCGCCGACGGCACCGCCACCGTCGCCCGCATGATCGACGCCGCAGAGGGCCGCGCGACCGGCCTCCACTACGGCACCTTCGACTACAGCGCCTGCCTCGGCGTCTCCGCCGCCTACCAGGCGAGCGACCACCCGGCCGCCGACCACGCCAAGGCGATCATGCAGGTCGCCGCCGCCGGCACCGGCGTACGCGTCTCCGACGGCTCCACCAACGTCCTGCCCGTCGGCCCCACGGAGAAGGTCCACGACGCCTGGCGCCTCCACTACGGCCTCACCCGCCGCGCCCTGGCCCGCGCCTACTACCAGGGCTGGGACATGCACCCGGGCCACCTGCCGACCCGGTACGCCGCCGTCTTCGCCTTCTACCGCGAGGGCTTCGAGCAGGCCGCCAAGCGCCTCTCCGCCTACGCCAACCACGCCGGCGGCGACGTCATGGACGAGCCCGCCACCGCCAAGGCCCTCAGCTCCTACCTGCTGCGCGGCATCGACTGCGGCGCTCTCGACACCGACGAGGTCGCCCGTCTCACCGGACTCACCCGTGCCGACCTGGACGGCTTCGCCGCTCCGCGGCGCGGGGACCTGACGGCCACGGCCCAGTAGGGGCCGGGGCCCACACCGCTGCCCCGTACTCTGTACGCGTATTCGGACGGGAATCGCGACACAGGGGACGGGGCAGCGGTGTCATCGGGGGAGAACGAACTGATCGCCGGGCGCTACCGGGTCATCCGGCAGCTCGGGCGCGGCGGCATGGGCGTCGTCTGGCGCGCGCTCGACGAGGTGCTGGGCCGCGAAGTGGCCCTGAAGGAGCTCCGTACCTACACGGACTCCGCCGGGCACGAACTGGCGGACCTGCGGCTGCGCCTGCAGCGCGAGGCGCGGGCCGCCGCGCGGGTGCGCCACCCCGGGGTCATCTCCGTCCACGACGTGGCCGACCACCAGGGCCGGCCCGTCATCGTCATGGAGCTGGTCGACGGCCCCTCCCTCGACGACGTGCTGGCCGAGCGCGGCGTCATGGACCCGCGCGAGGCCGCCGCGATCGGCGCCAGGGTGATGGAGGCGCTCGGCGCCGCCCACGCCGTCGGCGTACTGCACCGCGACGTCAAGCCCGGCAACGTCCTGCTGGACCGCACCGGCCGCGTCGTCCTCACCGACTTCGGCATCGCCGCCATGGACGACCCCGGCGACGGCGCCACCGCCCACCTCACGCGCAGCGGCGAGATCGTCGGCTCGCTCGACTACCTCGCGCCCGAGCGGGCCCAGGGCCACGAGCCGGGACCCCCTTCCGACATCTGGGCGCTCGGCGCCACCCTGTACGCGGCGGTCGAGGGCTCCTCGCCCTTCCGCCGTACGTCGACGTGGTCGACGCTCAGCGCGATCGTCGCGGAGCCGCTCCCCGAGCCGCAGCGCGCCGGGGCCCTCGGCCCCGTACTGCGGCAGCTCATGGACAAGGACCCGGCGCAGCGGCCGGACGCGGCGACGGCGGCGCGGCTGCTGGTGGCGGTGGCCGAGGGCCGGGCGCCGCAGGCGGCGCCCCCGCCGACGTACGTGCCGACCGAGCGGAACGTCGTGCCGCACCAGCCGCAGGGCTTCGGGCCGCCGCCCGCCGCGGGGGCGCCGGTGGCTCCGGTTCCGGGGACTTCGGTTCCGGTGGGTCCGGTTC
The DNA here is from genome assembly GCF_044765045.1 of Streptomyces sp. NPDC093546. Classification (NCBI taxonomy): domain Bacteria; kingdom Bacillati; phylum Actinomycetota; class Actinomycetes; order Kitasatosporales; family Streptomycetaceae; genus Streptomyces; species Streptomyces sp. NPDC093546. Next base: position 27,470 of record NZ_JBIWJG010000009.1, read on the forward strand.
CGGCGGCCGCTCCGACGGGCGGCCGGGCGGAGTCCGGGGCGGCGCGCCGCCGGAGCCGCGCCAGGCTCCTCGTCGCCGCGGCGACCGCGGCCGTCCTGCTGGCGGGCGGCGGCGTGACGTACGTCTTCATGGACCGCGACCAGCCCCAGGGCGGGCAGGCGCTGGTGGGCGGCCAGGCCGATCCGACGCCCGGTACGCGCGACCCCGGCCGCCCGCTCGACCAGGGCGCCGAGGCGTCCCCCTCCGCCGACGCGACACCGGGCGACGACGCCGGGCCGTCCACGTCCGCCGCCGCGCCCGCGTCCACCCCGTCCGGGAAGGCCTCCGACACCGAGCCGTCCGGCCCGCCGACGCGCACGCCGGCCACCCGGGGCGCGGGCGCCGGTACGGGCACGGGCGCAGGCACGGGCTCGGGCGGCGGCGAGAACCCCGCGCCTCCGTCCGCGCCGGCCCCCGCGCCCGTGTGCCACTCCATCGGCGGCGGCAAGTACAACTGTCAGGTGTGGGCCCGGGCGAAGTCGTACCGCGCCGACGGCAGCGAGGCGGGTGTCCTCAACGCCGGCACCAACTATTTCTTCTGCCAGGCGAACCTCGGCCGCCGCGAGACCCACGGCGAGTGGACCAACGTCTGGTGGGCCAAGACGGACGACGACAGCGGCAACGCCGGCGTGTGGGTGAGCGACGTCTACATCCAGGGCGGTGACAACGACGCGCCGGTGCCCGGCCTGCCGGTCTGCTGACCGGCAGGCGGGAGGTGGCGGACCTGACCGGCCGACGGCGGGGGCGCCTCAGGAGGACGGCGGCGCGATCTCGCCCGAGCCGCGCGGGATCAGCGTCGTCTCCAGCACCACGCGCGCCGGGGCGTCGTCCGAGCCGTCCAGCCGCCGGAAGAGCCTCTCGGCCGCCGTGCGCCCCAGCGCCGCCGCGTCCTGTGCGATGACGGTGATGCCCAGCAGGTCGGCGAGCTCGATGTCGTCGAAGCCGACCAGCGCCACCGGGTGCGGGCGCCCGGCCAGCTCCCGCACCACCGTCACCGTCACGCGGTTGTTGCCCGCGAAGAGCGCGGTCACGGGCTCCGGCGCGGCCAGCATCGCGGCGACCGCGCCGCGCACGCGCTCCGGTTCGGTCGAGCCCAGCGACACCCAGGAGTCGTCCACCGCCAGCCCCGCGTCCTCCATCGCCGCCCGGTAGCCGCGCAGCCGCTCCACGGCGGTGTGGATGCGCGGCTGGTCGCCGATGAAACCGATCCGGCGGTGCCCGTGCGCGATCAGGTGCGCCACGCCCGCGCGGGCGCCGCCGAAGCTGTCGGAGAGCACCACGTCGGCGTCGATGCGCCCGGCCGGGCGGTCCACGAAGACGGTGGCGACACCGGCCCGGATCTCCGGCTCCAGGTACCGGTGGTCGGTGCCGGCCGGAATCACGATCAGCCCGTCCACGCGGCGCGCGCAGAGCGCCAGCGCCAACTCCTGCTCCCGGTCCGGGTCCTCGGCGCTGGAACCGTTGATCAGCAGCGCCCCGTGCGCCCGGGCGACCTCCTCGACGGCACGGCTGAGCGGCCCGTAGAACGGGTCCGCGAGGTCCTCCAGGACCAGGCCGATGGAGGCGGTGCGGCCCTTGCGCAGCACGCGCGCGCTGTCGTTGCGGCGGAAGCCCAGCGCCTCGATGGCCTCCTGGACGCGGCGCTCGGTGTCGGGGGTGACGCCCGGCTCGCCGTTCACCACGCGGGAGACGGTCTTGAGTCCGACGCCCGCGCGGGCGGCCACGTCCTTCATGGTGGGCCGGGTGCCGTAGCGGTGGTCGGGGTGGCGGGCGGTCTGGGCCACAGCGCGCTTCCTGCTTCCTGTCGTCGTCGGATGGGTCGGTGGGGTGGAGGGTCGGATGTGATGGTCCGACGGTCGGATGGTCGGGTGAGACGGATGTTCAGATAGTGAGATGGATGGGTGTATCAGCCTGTTGGCGTCGAGCATAGGCCCTGGACAACGTTGTCAATGCCGGGATCCTCAGGCAGACTCTTCTTGAACCAGGCCTGTATTCGCAGGTACTCGCGGGTACGCGTAGGTACGCGCCAGTAGCTGACAGCTCTCACGGGGGACCACACGCCGATGCACTCCGACCTCACCGCCGCGCTCGACATCGGCGGCACCAAGATCGCCGGTGCCCTGGTGGACGGCCGCGGCGGGATTCTCGTACGGACCCAGCGGCCGACCCCGGCGCGCGAGGACGGCGAGACGGTGATGCGCGCAGTGGAGGCGGTCCTGGCCGAGCTGACCGCCTCACCGCTGTGGGCCACCGTCACGGCGGTCGGCATCGGCAGCGCGGGTCCGGTCGACGCCTCCGCCGGTACGGTCAGCCCCGTCAACGTGCCCGGCTGGCGCGACTACCCCCTCGTCGAGCGGGTGCGCCGGGCCACCGGCGGCCTGCCCGTCCAACTCGTCGGGGACGGCGTGGCGATGACCGCCGCCGAGCACTGGCAGGGAGCCGCCCGCGGCCATGCCAACGCCCTCTGCATGGTGGTCTCCACCGGCGTCGGGGGCGGCCTCGTCCTGGGCGGCCGGCTCCACGCGGGCCCCACCGGGAACGCCGGCCACATCGGCCACATCAGCGTCGAGCTGGACGGGGACCCGTGCCCCTGCGGGTCGCGCGGCTGCGTCGAACGGATCGCCAGCGGCCCCAACATCGCCCGCCGCGCCCTCGACAACGGCTGGCGGCCCGGCCCCGACGGTGACGCCACGGCCGCCGCGGTGGCCGCCGCCGCGCACGCCGGGGACCCGGTCGCCGTCGCGTCCTTCGAGCGCGCCGCCCAGGCCCTCGCGGCGGGCATAGCCGCCACCGCGTCGCTCGTCGAGATCGAGATCGCGGTGATCGGCGGGGGAGTGGCGGGCGCCGGCGAGGTGCTCTTCGCGCCGCTGCGGCGGGCCCTGCGCGACTACGCCACCCTCTCCTTCGTGCGCCGCCTGACGGTGGCCCCGGCGCTCACCGGCACCGACGCGGGCCTGCTGGGCGCGGCCGCGGCGGCCGCGTCCCCGCACCGGTCTGACGGGGCGACGGCCGCACCGGTTTCCCTCAGCGGCTGAGCCGCCCGGCGGACGCCGGGCTGGGAGGTCTGTTCACCCAGATACCCGTCCAGGTGGTGCCCAGCGGTCTGTCGATTGACGGTGTTGGTGTCGCGCTACGGATCCATAAGCCGACACAAGTCGACTGACGTGGTCGCGATGGAAGGAAACCCTCATGCGTTCTGCTCGCATTGTGTTTGCCTCGGCCACCGTTACGGCGGCTCTCGCGATCACGGCTCCTGCTGCCTACGCCTTCAACGCCGGTGACCGGGACAAGGGCGACTCCTCGTACAGCAGCGAGCACCACGAGAAGAAGGACGAACAGGGCAAGCCCCGCGGCGGCGTGCACGCCGGTGGCGGTCTGCTGGCCACGACGTCGGGTGAC
>NZ_JBIWJG010000009.1:31005-283990 GCF_044765045.1 Streptomyces sp. NPDC093546
ACGACTGGGACAAGGAGCACAAGTCGTCGAAGGAGGACGACGGCTCGAAGAAGGACGACGGTTCGAAGAAGGACCACGAGAAGAAGGACGAGCAGGGCAAGCCGCGTGGTGGCGTGCACGCCGGTGGCGGTCTGCTGGCCACGACGTCGGGTGACGACTGGGACAAGGAGCACAAGTCGTCGAAGGAGGACGACGGCTCGAAGAAGGACGACGGTTCGAAGAAGGACCACGAGAAGAAGGACGAGCAGGACAAGCCGCGTGGTGGCGTGCACGCCGGCGGCGGGGGCCTTGCCTCCTCGGGCTCGATGGCGGCCGGAGGGCTGGTGCTGCTGGGCGGCCTGGGTGTCGGCGCCTACATGGTCCGGCGCCGGAGCGTGAGCGGCGGTGACGCGGCCTGAAGGTCGCGATAGCCGGAAGTGAAGACGTGGGACCGCGGCTGCCCTCGCACGCGGGCGCTGCGGTCCCACGGTCGCGACACGGAAAGGCTCAGGCCTCGGATCGTGCGTCGAAGAAGGTGGCTGTCGGTGATGAGGATCCGTCCAGCATCCGTACGAAAGGCATTGCGGGGCGTACAGGCGTCCCGTCGCGTCGTGCCGATGCTGCTGTGGCCGCTGGCACTCGTGGTGGTCGTGCTCAGTTGGGCCGAACCTGTGAGCGCGCCGTCCGCCCCCGCGCCGGTCCGCCAGGTGGCGGCACCTCCCCAGCCACCCAGAGCGAGTGTCGGGAAACAGTCCCCGCTGTCCTTGCCCCGCTCGGTACCGACACGGCTGCGGATCCCCGCGATCGGCGTTGACGCCCCCTTCACCGACCTGTCCATCGGCCCGTCAGGGCGACTGGAAGCACCACCGGACGACGATGTGAACCTGGTGGGCTGGTTCGCTGCCGGTGTCTCCCCTGGCCAGCTCGGCACCGCCGTCGTCGCCGGGCACCTCGACACCAAGACCTCCCCGGCTGTTTTCGCCCGGCTCAGCACAGTGCAGCCAGGCAACCGAGTCGCCATCAGCCGCAAAGACGGCACCACCGCGACCTTTGTCGTCGACACCATCGAGAGTTTCCCGCAGGACGACTTCCCTGACGAACGTGTCTACTCCGACACTGCCGACGCCCAGCTACGGCTGATCACCTGTGGGGGGAGTTACGACCACGAGAAGAAGCGGTACACGGAGAACACCGTCGTCTTTGCCCACCTCGACGCGGTCACGCAATCGGCGAGAGACGGGCAAGGGCCCCGCAAGGGGCAGAGTCCGCCCGCTGCGCCCTGAGTCTTGTCCGCAAAGTCCGTCTGCCCGCCCTGCGGGCGGACGACGCTACTTCGCGGACACTCCCTGGCGCGAGCGAGCGGCCTGCAAGGTGCCCGCGACCCTCGGGCCCAGCCATCGCTTGAGCCTGCGCAGCGCCTCCAGCCGATCGGCCGCCCGGTCGAGCCGGTAGTACAGCTGGGGCGGGACGTGCGGCAGCAGCGGCGAGTGCCGCTGGCCCAGCAGCGCGAACATCTGCGGCGGCGTCAGGTTCACGTACCGGGGCAGGCACTCGTACCACTGCGCGCTGTATCGGGCGGCGCTACGGAGGGGGAGGAGGGCCGCCGTCCGCTCCCGCTCGTAGCGGGCGAGGGCCGGCTGGAGTGCGGGTGACGCGCGCAGCGCGCCCGCCAGCGCCATCGCGTCCTCCAGCGCCAGCGTGGTGCCCGCGCCGATGGAGTAGTGCGTGGTGTGGGCGGCGTCGCCGACCAGGACGACGTTGTCGCGGTACCACGTCCGGTTCGTGACCGTACGGAAGTTCAGCCACTGCGCGCTGCCGTCGGGGTGCGCCCGGCCGATCAGCCGGTGGCCGTCCAGCGTTTTCGCGAACAGCTCCTCCAGCAGCGCCAGCCCCTCGGCCTGGGACGCCCGGTCGAGGCCGAGGCCCCGCCAGGTCTCCGGCGCACACTCGACGACGCAGGTACTGTGGTCCTCGCTGTAGCCGTAGGCGTAACACCAGATCCAGCCGTGCGCGGTCTCCACGAAGGTGAAGGTGAAGGCGTCGAAGACCTTGGTGGTGCCGAGCCAGACGTACGTGTTGCGCCCCACGGCCACCTCGGTGCCGAAGTGCGCGGCGTGGCGGTCGCGCAGCCCGCTGTGCACCCCGTCGGCGGCGACGACCAGGTCGGCCTCGGGCAGCCCGTCCGCCCCGGCGTCCGTCACCTCGTGCCCGAACTCCAGCCGCACGCCCAGGTCCCGGGCACGCTCGGCGAGGACGCCGAGCAGCCGGCGGCGGCCGATGCCGAAGCCCTCGTCGCCGTGGTGCGCCGTGGTCTCGTCGCGGATGTGCGCGACGCCGCCGCTCCAGCGGACCGAGTGCTCGGCGATGGCACGGGCGGACTCGGGGTCGTGCGCGTACAGCTTGTCGAGCAGCCCGGGCCAGTAGGTCACGCCCCAGCCGTACGTCGAGCCTGCCGGGTTGCGTTCGTGGACGGTGACGTCATGGGACGGGTCGTGGCGTTTCATAAGGAGGGCGAAGTAGAGACCGGCGGGCCCTCCGCCGACGCAGGCGATCTTCACGTGCGCTCCCGTCGAACCGCCCGTCGAAGGGCGAGCTGCTCATGACACCAGGTGCCGATATCAGCACAGACGGTAACATTCGAGGCGTGAGTGACCTGCAGACCTCCGCGCGTGGCTGGCACACCGTCCAGCTCGCGGTCTTCGGATTCATCGGCATCTGCGGGGTGCTCAAGAGCGGCGGCGGTGGCGCGACGGCGGCTCCGCGCGCCATCGAGGAGGTGGCGGGCGTCCTGGTCCTGGTGGCGCTCGCCGTGGCGTGCTGGGCGACCTGCCTGGTGGCACGCGTGGCGTGGCCGCTGCCGGGCCCGGTGCCGGAGCCCGGGGCGACACAGGGGGCCGCGGGAGCGGACGGACCGGCGGCGCAGGCCCAGGAGCGGGCGGCTCGTCGGCTGCGCGCCGGGCTGACCCTCACCTTCGTGGCCGTCGTACTGGTCGCCGCGGCAGCGGCCACCTCGTGGTGGCCCGCGCCCGCGCCCGCGGCACCGGCCGGTCAGCTGCTGCGGGTGACGACGCCGGCCGGGACCTTCTGCGGAACCCTGGCCTCCGGAAGCGGCGACGGCCGCGTCCGCGTCCAGGCCCAGGGCCGGAGCATCGACATCCCGCTCGACAGCGTCGCGGAACTGAACCCCACGCCCAGCTGCCCGTAGGGCGGTTCACCGTCGCTCGGCGCCGCAGCCGACGCTCGCACGGCTCTCAGCGCGGCTGTCGGTCCGGCCTCCGCGACCCGGCCCGTCGCTCGCGCTCCCGCGCGCGGGCAGCGCCGTCGCGCACAGTGCCCCGGCCGCGGCGACGGCCGCGAGGACCGCGAGCGTCACGCCGATCGCGGAGGGGAAGCCCTCGGCGGCCCACGCCGACCGCGGCGCGCCGGTGCCGGGCGCCGTCAGGGCCATCACCATGGTCGCCACGGCGACGCCGAGCGCCGGCCCGACGTTCATCGCCGTCTGCTGCAACCCGCCCGCCACCCCGGCGTACGCGACCGGTACGTGGCGTACGAGAACGGCGGTGGCGGTGACCATGACCGTGCCGAACCCGGCACCCAGGAGCAGGAAGCCGCCGCCGGCCGCGGAACCGGAATCGGTTCCGGACAGTGCGAGCCACGACAGCGCCAAGGCGCCGAGCGCGAGCAGCGCCATCGCCGCCACGGTCGTCCGGCGCGGCCCATGGCGGCGCAGCAGCCGATCCGCGACCGCCGCGCTCAGGACCATCATCACGGCCAGCGGCAGCGCCGTGAGGCCGCTTCCCAGCGGGTCCAGGGCGAGGACCTCCTGGAGGAAGTACGTCCCGGCGAACAGCGCGCCGAACAGCGAGGCCGACGCCGCCAGCAGGACCGCCAGCGACGTGGCCACGGTCGCCGACCCGAGCACCTCCGGCGGCAGCAGCGGGCTCTCCGTACGCCGTTCCCACAGGAGGAACGCTCCGCCGCAGGCCGCCGCCGCGACCAGCCCCGGCGTCGTCGCGGCCGTCCAGCCGGCCGCCGGGATGCCGACGAGGGTGTGGACCAGGCACACCAGCGTGAGGGCCAGCAGGCACGCGCCCGGCAGATCGAGCCCCACCGTGCGCCGGGGCCCCGGCTCCGGCAGGCGCACCGCGAACGCCGCCACACCGATCACGACCGCCGGGACCACGTTGAGCAGGAAGACCGCCCGCCAGCCGAACTGCGTGGTGAGCACCCCGCCCACCACCGGCCCCGCCGCGGCCGCCAGGCCGATCGCGGCCGTCCGCAGCCCGAGGGGCCGGCCGATCCGGTCGGGCGGGTACGCGGCGCGCAGCATGCCCAGCGTGGCCGGTTGCAGCAGCGCCCCGAAGACGCCCTGGACGACCCGCAGGGCGATCACCCAGCCCACGCCGGGCGCCAGGCCGATGCCCGCCGAGGCCGCGCCGAAGCCGAGGATGCCCACGGCGAAGAGCCGCTGGTGGCCGTACCGGTCGCCGAGCCGCCCGGCGAACACCAGCAGGCTCGCCACGGCGATGAGGTACCCGGTGCTCGTCCACTGGACCTGGGTGAAGGAGGCGTGCAGGTCCCGCCCCAGGGTGGGCTGGGCGACGGTCAGCACGGTCCCGTCCAGGGCGACGATCGCCGCCCCCGCGACGCTGCCCGTGAGGATGAGCCGCCGATGGCGTCGCGTGTTCACCGGCTCTCCGGCCCCGTCTCCGCCGCGGCCTCGTTCCCCAGGTGCGCGTCGAGCGCGGCGCGCAGCAGCGGTTCCACGTCGTCGCAGCCGGTCGCGAGGGGCAGGCTGCCCCAACGCCACAGTTGCGCGATGCCGTGCAGGTTCGCCCAGAGCGCGCCCGCGACGACCGCCGGCGCCGGTTCGCCGCCGGGGCGTGCGCGGGCGACCAGGTCCACGAGGACGTCGAAGAGGGGCAGCGTCGTCCGGCGAAGCCCCGGCTCGCCGCCGCTCTCCAGCAGGTCGTGACGGAACATCAGCTCGAACATGCCGTGGTGCGTCCGTGCGAAATCCACGTAGACGCGCCCCAGGGCCAGGAGCCGGTCCCTGGGGGACGTTTCGCCCTCGGCGGCGAGGGCCGCGCCGACCCGCTCGGCGAGATCGGCGAAGCCCTCCCGGGCGATGGCCGACAGCAGGGACAGGTGGGTCGGGAAGTAGCGGCGCGGTGCGCCGTGCGACACCCCTGCCCGTCGGGCGATCTCACGCAGCGTCAGGGACGGGATCCCTTCACTGTGGAGCAGTTCGACGCCGGTCTCGATCAAGCGGGCCCTCAGCCCTGAGGTCGTCTCTGTCATGGACGGTGTCTACCAGAACGGCGTAGACAGTGTCTACGCCGGTCTGTCCGGCCGCGGGTTTCCGTGGCAGTGTGGTGCGGGCAAAGCCACTGGGGGCTACGGAGGAGGGGGAGCCGTGATCGTCTGGATCAACGGTGCGTTCAGTGCGGGCAAGACCAGTACCGCGCGCGAACTGATCGATCTGATCCCGAACAGCACCTTGTACGACCCGGAGGTCATCGGCGGGGCGCTGGACCACCTGCTGCCGCAGAAGAGGCTCGCCGAGGTGACCGACTACCAGGACCTGCCCCTGTGGCGGCGGCTGGTCGTCGACGCCGCGGCCGCGCTGCTCGCGGAGGTCGGCGGGGTGCTGGTGGTACCCATGACGCTGCTGCGACAGGAGTACCGCGACGAGATCTTCGGCGGGCTCGCCTCCCGCCGCATCGCCGTACACCATGTCGTACTGACACCGGACGAAACGATCCTGCGCAGGCGTATCGCCGAGCGCCGGGAAGACGACGCCGACCCGGACGGCGACGAGCGCGTCCGGCAGTGGGCGTACGCCCGCATCGAGCCCTACCGCGCGGCGCTCGGCGGCTGGCTGGGCTCGGACGCGTACGCCGTCGACAACAGCCGCCTCACTCCGTACGAGACCGCCGAGGCGATCGCCACGGCGGTGCGCGGCGGGGCGGTCGACGCGTGCGAGATCGTGCAGACACCGGAGCCGACCGGCGAGACGCTCGCCGCCGGGGTGCTGCTCTTCGACGACCAGGACCGCGTCCTGCTCGTCGACCCGACCTACAAGCCCGGCTGGGAGTTCCCCGGCGGGGTCGTGGAGCCGGGCGAGGCGCCGGCCCGGGCCGGCATGCGGGAGGTCGCCGAGGAGATAGGGCTCGAACTCGACGCCGTACCGAAGCTGCTCCTAGTCGACTGGGAACCGCCCCGCCCGCCCGGCTACGGCGGCCTGCGCCTCCTCTTCGACGGCGGCCGCCTCACCGGGGCCCAGGCCGCCGGGGTCCTGCTGCCCGGAGCGGAGCTGCGCGCCTGGCGGTTCGTCACCGAGGAGGAGGCCTCGGGGCTCCTCCCGCCGATCCGGTACGAACGCCTCCGCTGGGCCCTGCGCGCCCGCGAACGCGGCACCGTGCTGAACCTGGAGGCGGGCATCCCGGTGGGCTGAGCGGCGGGACCCCGGACACGCCTCAGGGCGTCGGTGCCGCGTCGCGGTCCGCCGCCGCGCGCAGCACCGGCGCCGCGTCGGTCGTCAGCGGGTCCCCGTGCCCGAAGCAGACCGTGTCCGGGGCGAGCTCGGCCAGCCGCCGCATCGAGGCCTTCGCCCCCTCGCGGTCCACATGGAACACGCCGAGCGCCACCTGTCCCACCGACGCCACGGTGTCACCCGTGAACAGCACGCCGTGGCGCGGCAGATGGAGCGCGATCGAGCCGGGCGTGTGGCCGGGCGTGTGCACCACCCGGGCCCCGTCGCCGAAGCCCGGCTCGTCGCCGTCCGCCAGCTCGCGGTCCACCCGGGTCGGCGGCGCCGGCGGAACCGTCAGCCCGTGCTCGTACAGCGGCACCTCCCAGTCCAGGAGGACCGGGTCCGGGACCGGCGCCTCGCCCCGTACCACCGGCGCGTCCAGCGCGTGCGCCATCACCTCCGCGCCGTACCGGCCGGCGAGCTCTCCCGCCGCGCCCACGTGGTCGCGGTGGCAGTGCGTCAGCACGATGCGGCGCAGGCCCTCCGGGCGCAGCCCGGCCCGGCGTATCGCCGCCTCCATGGCCGGGGCCGCGCCCGCCCAGCCCGCGTCGACGAGCGTCAGGTCGTCGTCCGCGTCACGCCACAGGTAGGCCTGACCGATCGAGAAGCGGAGCATGTGCAGCCGGGGCGTCACCTCGACGAGGTCGAGGTCAGGAAAGTGATCGTTCATGGGGCGAACGTACGCCCGGACCGCGCCCTGTGCCCCGGCCTTCCGCCGAGCGCGGATTCCGCTCCGGGCGGATCGGGCCGGGCGGACCGCGCCGGGCTCAAACCCGCTTCGAGTGCGCGTAGTTCACCAGGAAGTGCGCCTCCGCGACCGACATCCGCTCCAGCTCCTCCGGCGACACGCTCTCGTTCACCGCGTGGATCTGCGCCTCCGGCTCGCTCAGCCCGATCAGCAGGATCTCCGCCTCCGGGTAGAGCGCGGCCAGCGTGTTGCACAGCGGGATCGAGCCGCCCATGCCCACCGCCTGCATCTCCTCGCCCGGGTAGGCCGCCCGCAGCGCCTGGGCCATGGAGCTGTACGCCGGGCTCGTGGTGTCCGCCCGGAACGGCTGGCCCTGCCCCACCTGCTCCACCGACACCCGCGCGCCCCACGGCGTGTGCGCCTCCACGTGCGCCGCCAGCAGCTTCGTCGCCTCCGCGGCGTCCTGGCCCGGCGGCACCCGCAGGCTGATCTGCGCCCGCGCGGAGGCGTGCACGGACGGCGTGGCCCCGACCACGGGCGGGCAGTCGATGCCCATGACGGTCACGGCCGGGCGTGCCCACAGCCGGTCGCCGACCGCGTCGTGACCGATCAGGTCCACCCCGTCGAGCACCTTCGCGTCCTTGCGGAAGTCCTCCTCGGGATACCGGAGCCCCTCCCACCGGCCGTCCGCCGCCAGCCCGTCCACGGTCGTCGAGCCGTCCTCGGCACGCAGCGAGTCCAGGACGCGGATGAGCGCGGCCAGCGCGTCCGGCGCGGCGCCGCCGAACAGCCCCGAGTGCAGGTTGCCCTCCAGCGTGTCCACCTGGACGCGCAGCATCGTCATCCCGCGCAGCGACGCCGTCACGGTGGGCAGACCGGCGCGGAAGTTCCCCGCGTCGCCGATCACGATCGCGTCCGCCGCCAGCAGCTCCGGGTGCTCCTCGGCGTACCGCTCCAGGCCGCCCGTGCCCTGCTCCTCGGAGCCCTCGACGATCACCTTGACGCCCACCGGGATCCCGCCGTTCACCTTGAGGGCGCGCAGCGCCAGCAGGTGCATGATGACACCGCCCTTGCAGTCCGCGGCGCCGCGGCCGTACCAGCGGCCGTCCTCCCGCTCGGTCAGCTCGAACGGCGGAGTCACCCAGCCGGCCAGGTCCAGCGGCGGCTGCACGTCGTAGTGCGCGTACAGCAGGACCGTCGGCGCGCCCGCCGGGCCGGGCAGGTACCCATACACCGACTGCGAGCCGTCCGGGGTGTCCAGGACGGCCACGTCCCGGAAGCCCTCCGCGCGCAGGGCGTCCGCCACCCACGCCGCCGCGGCCTCGCACTCGCTCGGGGGGAACTGCGCCGGGTCCGCCACCGACTGGAACGCCACCAGCTCCGCGAGCTCCGCCTTCGCGCGGGGCATGAGGGAGGCGACGGTCTCGGCGATCGGCGCGGTGGTCGGGTCGGCGGTGCTGGCGGACATGGGCACGCTCCTGGTGGGTGCGACGTTGGACTGACGGTGGTGACCGTTGCGTGTACGGCGAACGCACGTCCGATCCTCCCACAGGGGGTGGCGCGCGCCCGAGCCGTAGGATGCGATCGAGATCATGGGCACGGGCCGGGTTCGGCCGGACGTCGGGACAGGAGCAGAAGCACATCGTGAGCAGCGAGAACGCAGACGCCGGTAACGAGCACTCCGCGCCGGTGTGGGATGTCGTCGTGGTCGGGGCAGGACCGGCCGGGGCGTCCGCGGCCTACGCGGCGGCCGTCGCGGGCCGCCGGGTGCTGCTCCTGGAGAAGGCGGAGCTGCCCCGCTACAAAACCTGCGGCGGTGGCATCATCGGCCCCTCGCGCGACGCGCTGCCACCCGGCTTCGAGCTGCCGCTCCAGGACCGGGTGCACGCCGTGACGTTCTCGCTGAACGGCCGCTTCGCGCGGACGCGCCGCTCCCGGCGCATGCTGTTCGGGCTGATCAACCGCCCGGAGTTCGACGCCGCGCTCGTCGAGCACGCCCAGAAGGCGGGCGCCGAGCTGCGGACCGGCGCGACGGTGGCGCGCGTCGAGCAGCACGGCACCGCCGTGCCCGACCGGCGCACGGTCGCCGTGGTCCTGGCCGACGGCGAGGTCGTGCTCGCGCGGGCGGTCGTCGGCGCGGACGGCAGCGCCAGCCGGATAGGAGCCCATGTGGGCGTGAAGCTCGACCAGGTGGACCTGGGGCTGGAGGCCGAGATCCCGGTGCCGCCGACCGTCGCGGAGGACTGGGCGGGCCGGGTGCTCATCGACTGGGGCCCGATGCCCGGCAGCTACGGCTGGGTGTTCCCGAAGGGCGACACGCTCACCGTGGGCGTGATCTCGGCGCGCGGCGAGGGCGCGGCGACCAAGCGGTACCTGGAGGACTTCATCGCCCGCCTCGGGCTCGCCGGCTTCGAACCGGCCCTCTCCTCGGGCCACCTGACCCGCTGCCGCAGCGACGACTCGCCGCTGTCGCGGGGCCGGGTGCTGGTGTGCGGGGACGCGGCCGGGCTGCTGGAGCCGTGGACCCGCGAGGGCATCTCGTACGCGCTGCGCTCCGGGCGGCTGGCGGGGGAGTGGGCGGTGCGGCTCGCCGAGTCCCACGACGCGGTCGACGCGCGGCGGCAGGCGCTGAACTACGCGTTCGCCATCAAGTCGGGCCTGGGCGTGGAGATGGCGGTCGGCCGGCGGATGCTGGCGCTGTTCGAGCGCCGGCCCGGGCTGCTGCACGCGGCGATCACCGGCTTCCGCCCGGCGTGGCACGCCTTCGCGGACATCACCCGCGGCGTGACGACGCTGGCCGGCCTCATCCGCTCACACGGGATGGCGCGCCGGGCCCTGGACGCCCTGGACCGCCGCGTCGAGGGCTGACGCGGCGGCGCACCCGGCGTGCGTGCCCGGCGCGCGCGCTCGGCGTGGCGCGGGGCTGTCAACCGGCGGGTGCGGCCGGAGGCGCAGGCGGGGGAGGCGGCGGAGGCGGATACGGAGGCGGCGGCGGAATCCGGGGCCCGGCCGGTCCCACGCTGGACGGAGGCGGCGGGGGCTCCGCGGGCGGCCGGACCGGCCGCCGGGGAGGCCCCGTGGGAGCCGGCGGCGGTGGACCCGGCGGCGGTGGCGGGGGCGGCTCGACCCCCGACAACAGCGGCCCGCCGGCCCGCAGCCGGGCGATGGCCAGCTCCCTGCGGCGGTGTGCCTGTGGGGAGTCGTCGCGCTCGTAGTCGAGCTGGACTCCGCTGGGCCAGGTGGTGCGGACGGCGAGCAGCCGGTAGCCGAGCGCGTGGGCCATCGCGTCGGCCCGGTGCCGCATCGCGTCGGTGAACCGGCCGGGCCGCAGCACGACACGTGCGCGGCCGTCGAAGTGCGCGCGTATCTCGTCGTCCTCCACCTGACTCCCCTCTCGGTAAGGGCCGGCAGCCTGGGGCCGCCGCATCCCGTGATCGTCGCACACGGACCGAACCCCGGACCGGACCCCCGACCGGGCGCTACCCGGCGGGCGCGTGCACGGCGTCCGGCAGGAGCGCCGGGTCCTGGCGCAGGATCCGCCGGTGCAGCTCGCGCAGCCCCGGTCCCGGATCCGCGCCGATGGACTCGGCGATGCGCCGCCGCGCGTCCTCGTACGCGAGGAGCGCGTCGGTGGAGCGCCCGGCGCGGTAGAGGGCCAGCATCAGCAGCGCGGTCAGCCCCTCCCGCAGGGGATGCGCCGCGACCTGGCGGACCAGCTCGTGGACGCACTCGTACGCGCGCCCCCGCTCGATCTCGGACGCCAGCCGCGCCTCCAGCACCAGCAGCCGCTTCTCCGCCCAGCGCCGCCGCTCGGCATCCAGATACGGCCCCGTCAGCCCCTCGGCGTACTCGCCGCGCCACAACTCCTCGGCCCGCCGCACCAGTTCGTACGCCCGCGCCCGGTCCCCGGCATCCCGCGCCGCGACCGCCGCGTCGACCAGGGCGCGCCGCTCCGCCACGTCGTCGATCCGCGCACCGCTGAGCCGGTACCCGCTCCCGGTCCACGTGAGCTCCGGTCCACCGGCCCCGCCGGCGAGGGCGCGCCGCAGCCCGGAGACGTACTTCTGCACCAGGTTCCGTACGTGCGCGGGGACTTCGGCGCCCCCCACGGCCTCGACGAGCGCCCCGTACGACATCGGCCTGCCGTCCTGGTGGAGCAGCACGGCGAGCACGGACCGCTGCTTCGGCGGCCCCAGCGGGACCTCCTCGCCACCGCGCGACGCCCTGAGCGGGCCGGTAGTTCTCGACGGTGGGCGGTTGAACCCGTCCTACGGGCTTACGCCTCCGGCCCGGCCGCCCGACCGTCCCCGAACCGCCACAGCACGCGGACGACGCGGGTCGCGAACCCCAGGCACGCGGTGACGGCGGCCGCGACCAGCACCGACCGCTCGGCGCCGCCGTCCAGGTCGAGGCCGACCACGGGGGCCGCCACCAGACAGAAGAGCCCCGCCGCGACGAAGACGCCGGTCAGCAGGGCGTAGCCGATCTCGACGGTCATGGCGTCACGCTGCGCCTGTGTCCTGGTCCCCATGCCTGGCAGTCTGACAAGCGGGCGGCCGGTGGGCAAGCGCACAACCCACCGGCCGCGAGAACCACCTGGCGTGGCGTCAGTCCCGTACGCCGACGGCCTCGGCCGCGTCGTCGGTCACAGGGGCCACCGGCGTCGTCGACTTGGCGACCACCACCGACGGCCCGCCCGTACGGGCGCGGCGCAGACCGGTCAGGGTGATGAGCAGGCCGGCGGCCGCGATGGCGGTGACCACGGCCAGGCCGGGCCGGAAGCTGTCCAGGACCGCCTGCCGGGAGCCGCCCTCGGCGCCGCCGGCCGTGATCACGGCCGTCACCACGGCGAGGAAGATGGCGCCGCCCACCTGGACGGAGGTGTTCAGCAGGCCGGAGACCATGCCCTGCTCGTCGTCGTCCACGCCGTTCGTCGCCTGGATGTTGAGCGACGGGAAGGTCAGCGCGCAGGCCGCGCCCAGCAGCAGCATCGACGGCAGGATGACGGCCGCGTACCGAGGGGTGAGGTCGACCTGGAGGAAGATCGCGTACGAGGCGACGAGCAGCGCGAAGCCGGTCGCGATCACCCGCGGCGTACCGAACCGGTCCACCACGTCACCGACCTTGGTGGAGGAGAGCGCCACCAGCAGGCCGGCCGGCAGGAAGGCGAGCGCGGTCTGCAGCGCGCTCCAGCCGAGCAGCCCCTGCATGTACTGCGTCACGATGAACTGGAAGGCGACGTACGAGCCGAAGAAGGTGGCGGCGCCGAGCTGGGCCCGCAGCTGCGAGCCGGAGCGCAGCACGCCGAGGCGCAGCAGCGGGCTCGCGGTGCGCCGTTCGATGGCCACGAAGGCGGCGAGCAGGACGGCGGCCGCCAGGAACGACAGCAGGGTGCGGGTGGAGGCCCAGCCCACCTCGGGCGCCTCGACGACGGTGAAGACCAGCAGCAGCATCGCGGCCGTGCCGGTGACGGCGCCCGGCAGGTCGTAACCGCCGCGGGCGTCCTCGCGGTCGCTGTGCGGGATCATCCGCAGACCGACGACGAGCGCGATGAGCGCGATCGGCGCGGGCAGCAGCATGGTCCAGCGCCAGCTGAGCTCGGTGAGCAGGCCCGAGAGCACCAGGCCCATGGAGAAGCCGGTGGCGGCGCAGGTCGTGTAGATGGACAGGGCCCGGTTGCGCTGCGGCCCCTCCTTGAAGGTGGTGGTGATGATCGAGAGTCCGGCGGGCGCGGTGAACGCGGCGCTGAGGCCCTTGATGAAGCGGCTGGCGATCAGCAGCGGGCCGGAGTCGACGAGACCGCCGAGCAGGGAGGCGAGCGCGAAGACGGCGAGCGCGATGAGGAAGACGCGGCGGCGGCCGAGGAGGTCGGCGGCCCGGCCACCCAGGAGGAGCAGGCCTCCGTAGCCGAGGATGTAGCCGCTGACGATCCACTGCAGGGTGGCGGTGGACAGGCCCAGGTCGGCGCCGATGGACGGCAGGGCGACGCCGACCATGGACACGTCGAGGGCGTCGAGGAACATCGCGGCGCAGAGCACCAGCAGGGTGCCCCACAGGCGTGGGCTCCAGCGCTCCTGCGACGAGGGGGACGAACCGTTGAGCGGAGAATTCATGCGGAGCACAGTACATGCGCTTGCATTGAATGCAAACGCATTTAATTCCGTTGCAACGAACTCCTCGTCTCTGGTAACTTGTGCCCATGGCTGCGTCGAACTCCGAGCGTGCGCTCGTCGAGCGGTGGCACGGTGTGCGTGCCCTGCATGCCCGTACGACCTGCGAACTCGACCGCGAGCTGCATCCCTACGGCCTCGGCGCCAGCGACTTCGAGGTCCTCGACGCCCTGGCCGAGGCCGCGGCCGAGGAGGACGGCTCGTCCTACCGCGTTCAGGAGCTCGCGTCCCGGGTGCACCTCAGCCAGAGCGCCCTGTCCCGGCTCGTCGCCCGCCTGGAGAAGGAGGGCCTCGTCACGCGCGGCATGTGCAGCCAGGACCGGCGCGGGGTCGAGGTCGCCCTGACGGACCTGGGGCGCGCACGGCACGCCGAGGTGCGGCCCCTGCAGCGCGCCGTGCTCGGCCGGGCGCTGGCCGAAGCGCAGCCGGGATCGCCGGGCGCCTAGGGGGCCGCCTGCCGGGCCTGAGCACTCCCACCGTCAGATGATGGCGGAGGTTTCCCGCCACAGCCGCGCCAGGCGCTCGTCGCCCGTAACGGTCACGGCGCTCTGCGGCAGCCGGTTCCACAGGGCCAGGTAGAGCCGCTCCGCGGGGCCGCTCAGCTCGCAGCCGGCCGCGCCCTCGTCGTCGCCCCGCGTCGCCCGCGGCGGCTCGGCCGACAGCCGTACGGTCCACACGTCGCCGGTGTCGGTCGCCCGTACGCGCAGGACGGCCGGCTCCTGCGTACGCACCCGGCTCTTCTCCCGGGCGTGGAAGCCGCACAGCAGTTCGTCGATCCCGTCGGCCGCGAACTCCGCGTCGACCGGCCCGAGTGCCGCGTCGTCGAGCGCCGCCGCCTGGACGTCCACCCGGTGGACGGCCGTCTCGTGAGCCTGGCGCCGCGACCAGAAGCCGCGCGGCGAGGACCCGGGCAGGAAGGTCCAGCACTCCAGGGAGTCGGGCGCGTCCGACAGCGCCCGGACGAGGAGCCCGTGGCCCTCCCGGAACCACGCCACGAGCTCGTCGCCGTCCAGGTCGGGCTCGTCCGCCATGGGATGGAAGGAGCTGTGCCCCTCCACGACGAACGCCGTGGCCCAGCGGTGCACCACGCCGGTGTGCCGCAGCGCGTCCCGCACGCGCCACCCGGGACAGGGCGGCACGGGCGCGTCGAGGCCGACCTTCTCGGCGGCCTCGGCCATCAACCGGCCGTCGCGGGCCAGGGTTTCGAGGTACTCGGTGATCTCCATGCGGGGATTGTGTCAGCGGCCACCGGCCTCCGGCCCCGGAATTTCCCGCGCCGACGCGCCCCCCACCGACGCGTCCCGCGCCGACGCGCCCCGCACCGCGTAACCGATCATCGCCGCCCCGGCGGCCAGCATCGCCACGGTCGTCAGCGCGACCGGCAGCGAGAACCAGTCGGCCAGGAACCCGATCGCCGGCGGCCCCAGCAGCATGCCGCCGTAGCCGAGCGTGGACGCGGCGGCCACCCCGCCCGCGCCGGCCAGCGCGCCCGCGCGGGCCACCGCCACGGGGAAGATGTTCGCCAGGCCGAGGCCCGTCACCGCGAAGCCCAGCAGCGCGAGCCACACCGTCGGCGCGAGCGCGCCCAGCAGCATCCCGGCGGCCGCGGCCAACCCGCCCGCCACCAGCGTCCGGGTCTGGCCGAGCCGCTGCAGCAGCGCCGTACCGGAGAGGCGCCCGGCGGTCATGGCGAGCGCGAAGAGCGAGTAGCCGGCGGCCGCCGCGCCTGGGTGAGCGTCCAGGTCCTGCTCCAGGTGGAGCGCGCTCCAGTCGGCCATCGCGCCCTCGCCGTACGCCGTGCAGAGCGCGATCACCCCGAAGACGGTGACCAGGCCGCGTGTCCGGCGGTCCATGAGCCGCGGCGCGGGCTCGTCCGAGGCAAGCGCCTCCGCCGGGGTGGGGGACGGATGGCGCAGCAGTACGGAACCGGCCGCGGCGGTCACGAGGAGGCCGGTGACGGTGAGGCCCAGCAGGTGCGTGCGGGGCGCGAGGCCGCCCGCGACGAGTCCGCCGAGTCCGGCGCCGAGCATGCCGCCGAGGCTGAAGGCGGCGTGGAAGCTGGGCATCACAGGGCGGCGCAGCGCGGCGACGAGCTCGACGGCGGCGCTGTTCATGGCCACGTTGATGCCGCCGTACGCGGTGCCGAAGACCAGCAGCACCAGGCCGAGCGCGAGGGCCGAGTGGGTCAGCGGCGGCAGCGCGATGCTCAGCGAGAGCAGGACGCCGGCCGCCACCGTGACCGGGTGGGTGCCGAAGCGGCGGCAGAGCCGGCCGGTGAGGGTCATGGTCAGGACGGCGCCGGCCGACACGCCCAGCAGGGCGAGCCCGAGGTCGCTGGGGGAGGAGCCGGTCTGCTCCTTGATCGCGGGGATGCGGACCACCCAGCCGGCGAAGAGGAAGCCGTCGAGGGCGAAGAACAAGGTCAGGGCGGTGCGGAGGCGGGCCAGGGAGCGTGCGGCGGTGTCTCCGCCTGAGTCCCCCGGAACGGCCGTCCGTAGTTTGTTTAGGTGCGGCACAAAGTCAGGATAGGGGCCGCCCGGACCGGCGTACAACCGCGCCGGTCCGGGCGGCCCCTCTCACTCCCGCGGGCGGTGAGGCTCCGCGGCGGGCCGGTCAGGGCCGTTCCATGTTCCCCTTCGGCTTGCCGGACTGGAACGGTGTGCCGTGCGGCGGCGGGTGGATCGGCTGCGGCGAACCGGAGGGCGAGACCGGCGAGCCGGCCTGGGCCTTGCCCGGATGTTCGGGCTGGAACGCGCCCGGATCACCACCGGACGGGGTCGCCCCCTGCTCCAGCTGGTGCTTGCGGGCCGTCAGGACCTGGACGACCATGGGGCGGTCGGCGTGCGCGTGCTCGTAGTGCACCAGCTGGTCGATCTGCTCGCCGCTGAGCGCCCGGATGCGGTGCTCCAGCGCTCCGACGGGCAGCTGGTCGTAGTCGGGCAGCGGAAGTTCGCCGCGGTCGGCGGTGCTCATCCGGTCCTCCCTTGGTCAGGTCTCGTTGACTGTCTCCCGGACGTCCTCGACGACGTCCTTGTCCAGCGCGGCGCGCACCAACGCGGCGGCGAGAGTCGGCAGCTCCGCCTCGCCGGCCAGGCCGGCCAGCTTGTCGCGGTCCGTGGGCAGCCCCAGCCGTCTCGCGCCGTCCAGCGTCTTGCCGTCCAAGTACGGCGCCACGTCCGGCCAGACGCCCTGCACCTCCCGCAGGAAGATGTCCGCCCCGGCGGGCCCGATGCCCGGCGCCTCCTGCAGCAGCGCGCGCAACCGGTCCAGGTCACCGCCGGCCTTCTCGTGCATCCGGCGCAGATCACCGCCGTACGCGTCGAGGACGAGCTCGGCGACCTGCCCCAGCTGGGTGGCCGTCCGCTCGTCGTACCGGCGGTAACCACCCTCTCCGAGTGCGTCCACCCGCTGCTGCCAGGTGGCGTCGCGCATGTGCCGCGCGTCCTTCATCCCGGCGGCGAACAGGGCGCGCGCGGCCGCGACCGCGATGTCGGCGCGGATGCGGGCGCTCAGCAGATGAGCCAGCACCAGCAGCTGGTACAGCGGCTGCGGGGTGTCCTTGAGGTGGATCCCGGCCTCCTCCGCGTAGGTGCGCGCCTGCTCGTCGAGCAGCGCCCGTACCACCGCCTTGGTGTCGGAGCGTGACATGGGACCTCCTCCCGCACCTCGCGCCGCCCTCGCAGCTTGCGTCAGCCACCCGCAGTACCCGTCCACGACCGGCCGAAACAGTTCGCGGACCGGCGCGGGAGGGTGTCGGCCCCGGGCACTGGACGGGACCGGACCGGCCGTCCGCATGCTGGATCATGGGAGACTCGGCCCCATGAACGGCAAGGCGACCATGACCCGATCACGGCTGGACAGGGGCCGCAGCGCACTCGGCCCCGCGCTCGAACTGGTGCACACCGGTCGCGCGCCCACCCGTGCCGTGCTCACCGCCGAGCTCGGCGTCACCCGCGCCACCGCCGGCGCCGTCGCCGCCGAACTCGAAGCGCTCGGGCTGATCCGCGTCGACTCCCGCCCCGGCGCGGCGGCCGGCTCCCAGGGCCGCCCCTCCCACCGGCTCATCGTCGACGAGAACGGCCCCGTCGCCCTCGCGGCACAGGTCCACGCCGACGGCTTCCGCGCCGCCCTCGTGGGCCTCGGCGGCCGCATCGTGGCCACCGCCCCCGGCTGCGTGACCGTCACGGCCGATCCGGCCCAGGTGCTCGCGGCCGTCGTCGAGGAGGGCGCCCGGCTGCTGCGCGAGAGCGGGCGCCGGTGCGTGGGCGCCGGGCTCGCCGTACCGTCCGCGGTCGCCGAACCGGAGGGGACGGCGCTCAACCCGCTGCACGTCGCCTGGCCGGCCGGGGCACCCGTCCGGGACATCTTCGCCGCACAGGTGCGCAAGGCGGGCATCGAGGGCCCCGCCTTCGCCGGCAACGACGTCAACCTGGCCGCCCTCGCCGAGCACCGCCACGGCGCGGGCCGCGGTGCCCAGCACCTGCTCTGCGTAGCCACCGGGCACCGCGGCGTCGGCGGCGCCCTGGTCCTGGACGGGCGCCTGCACACGGGCAGTTCCGGCCTCGCCCTGGAGGTCGGCCACCTCACCGTCCACCCCGAGGGCGGGCGCCCCTGTCACTGCGGCAGCCGCGGCTGTCTCGACGTCGAGACCGATCCGCTCGCCTTCCTCACCGCCGCCCGGCGCGACCCGGGCCCCGAGGTGTCGCTGCTCCAGCAGGCCCGCGACCTGCTCCGTACGGAGGGCGACGACCCGGCCGTACGGGCCGCCACCGAGGAGCTCATCGACCGCCTCGGCCTCGGCCTGGCCGGCCTGGTCAACATCCTCAACCCCGACCGGATCATCCTCGGCGGCCTCCACCGCGAGCTCCTCGCCGCCGACCCCGAACGGCTGCGTGCCGTGGTCGCCGACCGCAGCCTGTGGGGCCGCAGCGGCGTGGTGCCCATCCTGGGCTGCACCTTGGACCACAACAGCCTGGTGGGAGCGGCGGAGCTGGCGTGGCAGCCGGTCCTCGACGACCCGCTCGCCACCCTGGGCCGGCCCGCGGCGGCGGCCCAGACCCCTTGCTGATCATTCCCGCGCTTCGGCCCGGAGGTACCGCGTCAGAATCAGGCGCAGGGTGGGGAGCTGCTCGGCGGCTTTGAAGCTCGGGTCGGTGGCGGCACCGGTGTAGAGCGAGGCGATCAGGTTCGCGACCCAGGACGCCGTGGCGTCCGGGTCCAGCCCCGGATCGATCCGACCCGCCGCCGCGGCCCTTCCGAGCAGCGTGGCGATCGTCTTCTTCTCGTCGGCGTTGGCCCGGCTCAGCGCCTCTTCGATGTCCGGGTCCCGGTACGCCTGGACCATGGCCTCCATGACCAGCTGCGGGGCGAGCGGCTCCAGTGCCGGGGCCGCGAGCAGGTCGACGACCTCCAGCAGGGCGCTCCACGGGTCGTCGGCGGCTTCGGCCGCCGCCATCCGTTCGGCCTTGTCACTGTCCTCTGCCTCGAAGACGGCGAGGAAGATCGCCCGCTTGTTGGCGAAGTAGTGGAACAGGTTGCCCGCGCTCATCCCGGCGGCCCTGCAGATCTCCGCCGTGGTGGTGCGCTCGAAGCCCTTCGTGGCGAACAGCTGCGCCGCGGCCCGCACGATGTGCTGCCGCCGGGCCCGGTGCTTGGCCGGGTCGACCGTCCTCATGCCGTGATCTCCCTCCTGGTGTGCCGCCATGGTGCCTCACCCGGCGATCCCAATAATAGACCGAGTGCTCGGTTTATGATTTCATTCGTGCTCTCCTCACACGAAGGAACGCGGATGACGTCGGAGCAGGCGCCCGTACCGGGGCGCATACGGATCGGGGCGGCAGTGGGGCTGCTACTGCTGTCGCCCATTTGTGCCGAATATCTGATCGGCTATGACCAGATCATCAGCCATCCATGGGAGATGCTGGCCGGGCTGCTGGTGCTCGGCCCGCTGTACGGCACGGTTGCCGTGCTGATCCGAGAGGCCGCCCGTCGGACCGGGCGCGGCTGGCCGACGATGGTGCTGCTGAGTGCGGCATGCGGACTGATTCAGGCAGGCGTGATCGACCAGAGCCTGTTCAACCCGGACTTCGTGGACGACGCGTCCTGGGACCATGACCGGCTGCCCACCTTCATCGCCGGCCTCGGGGTCAGCGTGAAGTACGTGGTGGGCTTCGTCGGCGGCCATGTCGTCTGGAGTTTCTGCGCACCGATCGGCGTCGTGGAGTCCTGTGTCCCGAGCATCGCGGACCGGCCGTGGCTGGGGCGGGTCGGCATCACCGTGATGGTCGTCCTGTACGGGCTGGGCGCTCTGGTCATCTTCAAGGAGCACAGCGAGCATTTCCTGGCCACGCCCGCGCAGTTCGGCGCCACGGCGCTGCTCGCCCTCGGGCTGATCGTGGCCGCCTTCACGCTGCCGCGGAGGTCTCCCGGCCGCGGTTCCGGCGACCGGGTGCCGCCGCCGTGGGCGGTCGGGTGCGGGGCCGTGGTGCTCCTGGGCGCACACCAGGTGTCGTCACCGGGCTGGGGCGGGGTTGCGCTGAGCCTTGTGGCGCTGGCCCTGGCGGGCGGCGTGCTGCTGTGGTGGTCGGGGCGCGGGGACTGGGGACCCGGACATGTCCTTGCCGTGTCCGGTGCGGCCTTGCTCGTCAACGCGGCCCTGTCCTTCGTCGTCGAGCCGCTCGGCGACACGTCCCTCGCGGTCAAGTACGGCGCCAACGCCGCGCTCATGATCGCCGTACTGGTGCTGCTCGCGTGGGCCCGGCTGCGGGTCCGCGCGAGGTATTGCAACGAACGATCCAAAACGGTTAGGCTCGGGGCATGGCTCGACCGCGGATGTTCGACGAGGAAAGGGCCCTGAACGCGGCGATGCGTACGTTCTGGGAGAAGGGCTATGAGGCCACTTCCACCCAGGACCTGTGCGAAGCCACGGGGTTGGGGCGCAGCAGCATCTACAACACCTTCAAGAGCAAGCGCGACCTGTTCACGCGCGCGCTGGCCCGCTACATCGACACCATGACGACGGCGCAGCTGGCCGTTCTCGACGATGAACGGCTCAGTGCCGCCGACCGCCTCCGTGCCCTGTTCGCCATGGTCGTGGAGGGCGAGACGGAGCACCGGGCGGGTGGTCGCGCCCTGGGCTGCCTGACCGTGAACACCACGGTGGAGCTGGCCGGTCGGGACGCCCGCGCGGCGGGGATGCTGGAGCGTGACACGGCCCGTCGGCTGGCGGCCCTGCGCGCGGTGATCGAGGAGGGGCGGCGGGACGGCAGCATCACGTCCACGCGGGACGCCGGGGCGCTGGCCCGCTTCGTCAACGCGGCCATCGGCGGCATGCGCGTCTCCAGTCAGGGCGGCGCCGACCGGG
Source organism: Streptomyces sp. NPDC093546 (assembly GCF_044765045.1). Taxonomy (NCBI): domain Bacteria; kingdom Bacillati; phylum Actinomycetota; class Actinomycetes; order Kitasatosporales; family Streptomycetaceae; genus Streptomyces; species Streptomyces sp. NPDC093546. The sequence goes on from NZ_JBIWJG010000009.1 coordinate 51,741, forward strand.
CCGTCCTGGAGTCCATCGCCGACGTCACCATGGACGCCCTGACCTGCTGAGTCCCCGGAGTCACCCGGTCACTGACGTGCACGTCGCCCTGTGCGGCGATGTTCCCTGCCCAAGTTTTGGACCGATCGATACATAACCTGATCCGGTCCGCCGAGCACCCGAAGGAGAAGGAGACCAACCGTGCCTCGCGCCGTATACGTCCTGGCACTCGGCATCTTCGCCATGGTGACCAGCGAGTTCGTGGTCGCCGGTCTGATGCCGCAGATGGCCGACGGCCTGAACGCGACCATTCCGCAGATCGGCTACCTCATCACCGCGTTCGCGGTGGCCATGGCGGCCGGCGGGCCGCTCCTGACCGTGGCCCTGATGAACCTGCCCCCGCGTACGGCCCTGATGGCGCTGTTCGCCGTCTTCCTGGCGGGCAACGTACTGGCCGCCACGGCGACCGGTTACTCCACGATGATGGCCGCGCGGATCATCACCGGCATCGCCTCCCAGGCATTCTTCGGCGTGGGCATCTCCCTGTGCGTCCAGCTCGCCCGTCCCGAGGTCCGCGGCCGCGCGATCGCGGTCGCGATGAACGGCCTGATGCTCGGCACCCTGCTCGGACTGCCGATGGCCACGCTGGTCGGTGAACGGTTCGGCTGGCGCGCGGCCTTCTGGGCCATCACCCTGATCACCGTGATCGCCGCCGTCGCCACGCTGTTCGGCGTGCCACGCATGGAGCGCGCCGAGGACGGGGGCGGCTTCCGCCGGGAGATGGGCGTCTTCCGGAAGCCCAAGCTGTGGGTCGCGCTGTCCACCAGCACCCTCATCATCGGTGCCACCTTCTCGGCCTTCAGCTACTTCAACCCGATCCTCACCGACGTGACCGGCTTCTCCCGCGGCACCGTCCCCCTGTTGCTGATCGCCTACGGTGCCGCCACCGTCGTCGGCAACAACATCGTCGGCCGCTTCGCCGACCGCCACACCGTGCCGGTGCTCGCCATCGGGCTGGTGCTCAACCTGCTGTTCCTCACCGGCTTCGCCCTCTTCGCAGACCTGCCCGCCCCGGCCGTCGTCTGCATGATGGGCATCGGCCTGGCCGGCGTCACCATGAACCCGGCGATGGCGACCCGCGTCCAGCGGGCCGGCAACCCCGGCCCGCTCGTCAACACCGTCCACTCCTCCTTCATCACCCTCGGCATCATCCTCGGCTCCTCCATGGGCGCCGTCGTGATCGAGACCTGGGGCCTGCGCGCCCCCCTCTGGCTGGGCGCGGCCATGGCCTTGGCCGGCCTGGCCACCGTCCTGCCCGACCTCGCCCGCCGCTCCATCCCCGCACCGCACACGGTGTCGTCCCAGGCGAGCTGAGGCTCATCCGAGCCGCCCGCGCCTCACCACTGCCGGCCCCGGGGCAGCCGGTGCCGTTCCGGCGCCGACAGATGCAGGACGCGGTACACCTCACCGCCCGCCGGACGCGGTGCGTCCCCGGCCCAGAACGTGACGTGAAGCAGCTCCCAGTGGCGCGGGTCCACGGCGAGGGCGGCGGCCACCACCCCCTCCGCGCCGGCCTGCGACCGGTGCTCCTCCAGTGCGCGCCCCACGGCGTCGGCGGGCTTCTCGCTCCCGTCCGTACGCACCCGGCGGCGCGTCATGGTGCGGGGCGCGGCCGCGGCCGCGGGGCCCTCCTCGTACGAGAGGCCGGTCCAGTGCTGTACGTCGGGGCGTCCGAAGTCCTGGACGATGCCCTGGAAGCCGGGTCCCCAGAGGAAGGCGTTCATGCCCTCGGGCGCCGTCCACAGGTAGAAGGGCGCGTACTGGTTCACGGGGGAGCCGTCCGCGCGCTCCCGTATCAGGTAGGCCTTCAGGCCCAGCCCCGGAAAGTCGTCGAGGAGGTGCCCCTTCGTCGCGACCCGACGGCGGATGACGTCCATGTCGTAGTCGGCGGGCAGGGTGATCTCGTACTGCATGGCGTGCACGGCGGGGTCTCCTCAGGCGGCGGTGCGGGGAGTGCGGTCGGTGCGGGCGGCGAGCAGTGTGAGCAGGCCGTTCACGGCGGTGTCGAAGGGGGCGGGGGAGCCCGACGCGCGGGCCAGTACGTAACCGCCCTGGACGGTCGCGACGATGGCCGCCGCCGTGTCCCGGGGGTCGAGCGGCCCGGTGAACTCTCCGCAGTCCAGGCCCTCCTGGACGATCCCGGCGAGCCGGTCGCGCAGCCAGGCCAGTGTCTCTTCGACCGGGGCGAGCAGCTCCGCGTCGGCGATGACGTCCGGGTCCATCGTCAGCCGTCCCACCGGGCAGCCGCGCAGCACGTCGCGCTCCCGCCGCAGGTAGGCCTCGATGCGCGCGTACGCCGGTCCGCTGCCGCCCAGGGCGGACTCGGCGGCGGCGCGCATCTCCTCGGCGGTACGGCGGATGGCGGCGAGCGCCAGGGCGGGCTTCCCGGCGAAGTGGTGGTACATGCTGCCCTGGCCCGCCTCGGCCCGCTGCTGGATGGCCTTGGGGCTGGTGCCGACGTAACCCCGCTCCCACAGCAGGTCCCGTGTGGCCTCGATCAGCCGGTCGTGAGTGCTCATGATCGTACTGTACATAACAGTAGGTACAGAGGGGGTGCATACCTGTACGGCGACGAGGGGCTCCTCGCCGCCGTACGGGCATCCGGCCGTGGCATCCGGCCGTGTGCCGTGCCGTCCGGTCAGCCCGCCACGGCGGGCGACCGGTCGGCCGGGGGCCGTTCGCGCACGGCCTCGACCGTCTCGAAGGGGACCGGTTCCGTGAACGGTGTGCCGCCGGCCGCCCCGTACACCGGGAGCGACGGGATCGGCGGCAGGGGAGTGGCCGAAGGCGCCGGAAGCGTGAACCAGACGACCTTGCCGGAGTCGCCCTGCGGCTGCGCGCCCCAGCTCTCGCTGAACGCCTCTATCAGGGCCAAGCCGCGCCCCGAAGTGGGAAGCGGGTCGGCGGGGTTGCGTTCCAGGACCGTCGGGAGGCGGGGGTCGTGGTCGTGGACCGAGACCGTCAGCCGGTCGAGCAGCAGCTCGAGCTCGACGGTGCACACCTTGTCCGGTCGGGCGTGCTGGTGGACGTTGGTCAGCAGCTCGGTGACACCGAGTGCGGCTTTCTCGATCAGACTGTCGAGATTCCAGTAGCGCAGTTGCGCCGACACGATTCTGCGGACCTGACCGATCCGCGACGGCAGGGCTTGGAGCTCTACCGTGCACTGCCTGCTTGCCTGGCTGATCACGGCTGCGACTCCCCGAAATAGGTCCGGAAGAAGACGGAGATCGGATCCAGTGGATGGCTGGCTGTTCGGTTCCGGCGGGCTGGATCGCAGCGTCACCGCCGGTGCACCCTGAGTAGTGATGTCAAACCAGCGTGAACCAGCGGTGACCGTTGTGCAACTTGCGGCCACCGATCGCGGTTCGATGTCTGTCTCGGTCCTTGGCTCAAGCGCCGGCCCGGTCCGTCGTCCGGTCCGTCGCCCGGTCCCTGGCTCGGTCCCTGGCCGTGCCGGCCGTGCGGACCGCCTCCAGGAAGCGCCCGGCCAGGGCCGTGGCCCCGCCCGGCCCGCGGCCGCGCCGCCCCATGGTCAGGCGGTAGCGGTGGCCGTTGAGCGTCGCCACGGTCGCGTCGCCGCGCCCCGCGAACCACGGCCTGCCCGCCCGGACCGCGCGCACCGGCGCACTGTCGATCACCCGCCCGTAGCTGGTGAGCAGGGCCAGCCTGCCGTCCTCGATCAGGACCTCGCCCGCCCTCGTCAGCGAACGCGGCCACCGCTCGATCCGTACGCCCGTGGCGCTGAAATCAGGCCCAGCCATGACTCTCCCGCCCCCTTCGTGCGGCTTGCCGGTCCGGTCAGTCTGCCCAAGTACCCGCGTGTACACCAGGGCGCGTCGGCCGGCCGTTCCCCAAGCCGGTCCTATGGAGCATCAAAGTGAACGTTTGCGCAGGTGAGGAGGGTATGTTCGCAGAGAGACAGCAGTGGAGACAGTTGAGGAGCGCAACGCGTGAGCCCTGTTGAGCAGGCTGGGACGACAGGGGCCGCCGGGACCAACCAACCGGCGCCCACCCTCGATGTGGACCGGAGCGATCCGGACTACCGTGCATGGCTGAAGGAAGCCGTACGCAAGGTCCAGGCCGACGCCACCCGGTCCGCCGACACGCACCTGCTGCGCTTCCCGCTGCCCGAGCGGTGGGGGATCGACCTCTACCTGAAGGACGAGTCCACCCACCCCACCGGCAGCCTCAAGCACCGCCTGGCGCGTTCGCTCTTCCTCTACGGGCTGTGCAACGGCTGGATCCGCCCCGACAAGCCCCTCATCGAGGCGTCCAGCGGCTCGACGGCCGTCTCCGAGGCGTACTTCGCGAGCCTCATCGGCGTGCCCTTCATCGCCGTCATGCCGCGCACCACCAGCCCCGAGAAGATCCGGCTCATCGAATTCCAGGGCGCCCAGTGCCACTTCGTCGACGACTCCCGCATGATGTACGAGGAGGCCGCGGCCCTCGCCGCCCGCACCGGCGGCCACTACATGGACCAGTTCACGTACGCGGAGCGCGCCACCGACTGGCGCGGCAACAACAACATCGCGGAGTCGATCTACCAGCAGATGCGCCTGGAGCGCTATCCGGAACCGGCGTGGATCGTCGCCACGGCGGGCACGGGCGGCACGTCGGCGACCATCGCCCGCTACGTGCACTACATGCAGTACGACACCCGCATCTGCGTCCCCGACCCGGAGAACTCCTGCTTCTTCGAAGGGTGGACCACCGGCAACGCGCTGGCCGCCAGTGACTGCGGCTCCCGCATCGAGGGCATCGGCCGCCCCCGCATGGAGCCGAGCTTCGTGCCCGGCGTCATCGACCGGATGATGAAGGTGCCGGACGCGGCGAGCATCGCCGCTGTCCGGGCGCTGGAGAACGCCATCGGCCGCAAAGCGGGCGGCTCCACCGGAACGGGCCTGTGGAGCGCGCTGAAGATCGTGGCCGAAATGGTCGCGCAAGGCCGCACCGGCAGCGTCGTCACGCTGATCTGCGACCCCGGCGAGCGCTATCTGGACAAGTACTACTCCGACGACTGGCTGGCCGAACAGGGCCTGGACATCGCCCCGTACAGCGCCGCCATCGACGAGTTCCTGCACAGCGGCTCCTGGCCGGAGTGAGGGCGGCGGCGAGGTGACCCGCGCCGGGCCGCCTCGGCGAGACGCCGAGCCGAGCAGCTCACCGGGGTTCGAGCAGCCCGGCCAGGGCCCGTCCGAAGACCAGCCGCCCGGCGCGCGCCAGCAGCCCGTCGCAGGCGCGCGGCAGGCCCCGTACGCGCAGGTCCTCGGTCCACGTCACACGTGTACGGCGGTCCGTGGCCGCGTGGACGGCGATCTCGGCCCACCCGGTGACCACCCGCCCGCGCTTCTCCAGCCGGCACAGGCCCACCGCCCGCCCGGGCCCGGGAGGCTCCCAGCGCACGACCTCCATCGGATCGTCGAACCCGAACCGCCCGACCCCGGTACGCGCGTTGATCCGGCTGCCGCCGTGCGTCGGCCCGTCCGGCACCACGGTCACCCGGGTCAACGGCACGCGGGCCCCGTGCGCCGGCCAGTCGGTCACCCGCCGCCACGCCTCGGCGGCGTCCAGCGGCGCCCATCGCTCGATCCGGAAAACGGCCATCCCGAGGATCAGCCCGCGTCCGCGCCCGCGTCAGCGCCGGTGTCCGCGCCGCCGTCCTCACCCGCCACGATCAGGCCCGGCAGGTGTTCCGCCATCTCCGCGCGCGCCTCGGCCGACAGACCCGCGTCCGTCACCAGATGGTCGACCTCGTCCAGGCGGGCGAAGGAACTCAGGCCCACCGTGCCCCACTTGGTGTGGTCGGCGACCACCACCACCCGCCGTGCGGAACGCACGAGACGACGGTTGGTCTCGGCCTCCGCCAGGTTCGGCGTGGACAGGCCCCCCTCCACCGAGACGCCGTGCACCCCGAGGAACAGCACGTCGAAGTGGAGCGAACGGATGGCCTGGTCGGCCACCGGCCCGACCAGCGAGTCCGACGGCGTCCGGACCCCGCCGGTGAGCACCACCGTCGCCGCGCCCGGCCGGGGCGCGCCGGCGCCCGGCGCCGTGCCCCGCGCCGCGTGGAACACGTCCGCCACCCGCACCGAGTTGGTCACCACCGTCAGGTCCGGTACGTCCAGCAGGTGCTGCGCCAGCACGTACGTGGTGGTCCCGCCCGACAGGGCGATCGCGCTGCCCGGCGCCACCATCGCGGCGGCCGCCCGCGCGATGTCCTCCTTCGCGCTCCGCTCCAGCGACGACTTCGCCTCGAAGCCCGGCTCGTGCGTGCTGGCCTCGGCCACCGGCACCGCCCCGCCGTGCACCTTCGCGACGACGCCCTGACGGGCCAGCGCGTCCAGGTCGCGGCGTACGGTCATGTCCGACACGTTGAGCCTGCGGGTGAGTTCGTTGACCCGCACCCCGCCGCGCCGCCGCACCTCCTCCAGGATCAAGGCGCGCCGCTGCTCCGCGAGGAGGTTCTGGTTGTCGCTCACCGCAGGGGCCGGTCCTTCCACGTCGTCGACGCCGCTCGCCAGGGACCCCTCATCCTGCCACGCGCCCCACAGGGCGGTACGGCGGGGAGATTGCGTGAATGAGCCGTACACATCGCCGCCCCCATGGACGATTCTTGTCAAGCGCTCCCATCCCGCCCCGCCCCTTTCCGCCACGCAGAGAGCGAGCCGCCGAAGTGCACCCAGCCACCACGGAGCCCGCCGGCCCCGGAGCCGCGCTCGAACTCCTCGTCCACGGCGTCGGCGGCACCACGCCAGAGGAGATGCTCGACGACCCCCGTACCGTACGGGTGACCGGCGACAACACCGCCGCCATCTTCCGCCGCACCGTCGACAAGGACGCCGAGAAGGAGCCCGAACGCTTCCGCCACGGCCCCGTCCCGGAGGCGTACTGCTGGTGCAACCTCACCTCCGGCAACGGATCGCGCGCCCTGTGGCTGCTGCTCCTGCCGTTCATGGTGGTCAACCTCGCGCACTGGATGCGGCCCCCGGCCGAAGGGCGGGCCGCCGCCGTCCGGCTCTACGGCGTGCTCGTACGGCTCGTCGCGCTCAGCCTCACCGTCCTGCTCACCGCCGCCGCCTGCGAGGTCGCCCTGGACCTGACGGCCTGGCAGTGCGCGGGCTCCGCCCGCTGCGCCGACGAGCGGCCCTGGCTCGGCTTCCTGTCCGTCACCAACGGCGGCTGGTGGTCGCAGCCCGGCCGCCGCCTCGCGCTCGCCGCGCTGGTCCCCGCCGCGCTCGTCGGGCTCCTGTGGTACCTCTCCAACCGCACGTGGAGCGCGTACGAGGCGCAACGCCCGCCCCGCGGCGAGCAGGACGGCGACGGCACGACCGGCCGGCAGCAGCGCCCCGCGCTCGGCCGCCCCGGCTTCTGGTACGGCCGCCGCCTCGTCGCCCGGCTGCGCGCCGCGCACACCGCCGCCGGGTTCCTCACCATCGCCGCCGCCGTCGGCGGCGCGGCGGCCCGCCACGACCGGAGCGCGGGGAGCACCACGCGCGAGCTGCTCGGCTGGGCCCTCGAAGGCGCCCTGCTGCTCGGCGCGGTGGTCGTCGCGTGGGTGGTGTGCCGTCGCGGGCGCAGCGAGAAGCGGCTCGACAACCGGCTCGACCGCGCCCTGGTCGGCTGGCTGCCCGGCTCGTCCCTCGCCCTGCTCGCCTTCGCGATGGGGTACGCCGCCTGGTCCCGCCCCGGCTGGCGCTCCGCGCACACCCTCCCCGGGGACACCGCCTTCAGCGTCATCACCCTCGCCCAGGGCGTCCTCGTCCTGGCCCTCGCCTCCGTCGCCCTGCACCTCCACCGCCGCGCCCCGCACACGCGCACCGTCCTGTACGGGCTCGGCGGTCCCACCGTAGCCATGCTGGCCTGCGCGCTCGGCGGCGTGATGAGCGGCGGGGTCGCCCAGCGCGTCGCCGACTGGCTCGACGGGCCCGCCACCCCCGGCACCGGACAGGGGCCCATCGTGGGCCCGCCGGTGCTGCTCAGCTGGCAGGCCTCCGTCATCCCCGTGCTGCTGCTCGTGTTACTGATTCCGGCGCTCTTCCTCGCCGTCCGCACCGCGCTCACCGCCCGCCGCCTCGGACCGGTGGTGGAGGCGGAGTACGAGGGCGAGAAGCCCGACCCCGTCCGGACCCGCCGCATCGCCGCCGTCCGCGCGCGGGCGGCGCTCACCGACTCGGCGCCCGGTCTCGTGGGCATCCTCTCCGGTGCGACCCTGCTGTTCGGCGCGGTCGCCCTCGCCGGGTCGCGGGCGAGCGGAACGGTGCCCGGCAAGGCCTTCGCGGGGACGCACCCCCTCGTCGAAAGCGTGGCAGAGGCCGCGCAGGCGGTCGGCTCATGGCTGATCGGGTTCGGCTTCATACTGTTCGTCACCTGGGGCCGGCGCGCCTACCGGGACGCCTCCGCGCGGCGCACCATCGGCATCCTGTGGGACGTCGGTACGTTCTGGCCGCGCGCCGCCCATCCGTTCGCGCCGCCCTGCTACGCCGAGCGGGCCGTCCCGGACCTGGCCTGGCGGATGTCGTCGTGGACCGGCCGGACCGGCGGCCGCCTGGTCATCTCCGGCCACTCCCAGGGCAGCGTGCTCGCGGCGGCGGCCGTCTGGCAGCTCCCGGCCGCGACCCGCCGCCGCGTCGCGCTCCTCACGCACGGCTCCCCGCTGGAGCGGCTCTACGGACGGTGGTTCCCGGCCTACTTCGGCCCCGCCCCGCTGGCCGCCCTCCACCGCGAGGTGCACTGCTGGCGCAACCTGTGGCGCCGTACGGACCCGATCGGCGGCCCGGTGAACCTCCCCGCCGAGGGCGACAAACCGGAGGTCGACCACAAGGCGCTGCGCGATCCGGTGGTGTACGGCCGCACCCCCGAACACCCGCTGCCCGAACCGGTTCTGGGCCACGGCGACTACCGCGCGGACCCCGTCTTCGCCAGGGAGCGGACCATCCTGCTCGACCGGCTCCCGCCCGCCCTGCCGCTGCCCGTCCCGCAGCAGCGCACGGACGAGGCTCAGGGCATGTCCGGCAGGTCCTCCGGATAGAGCAGGGTCAGGTCGTCGGTGCTCGTCTCGGCGAGCTCGGCGACCCGGCCCGCGTGCCGCTCCACCATCGACTCGAACGTCTGGCGCGCGGTGCGGCCGTTGCCGAAGGCGGGGCCCTTGGGCAGCTCCGTGAAGTACTTCAGCAGCGCCTCGCCCGTGCCTTCGCCCAGCCGGTACTCGTGCTCCTCGGCCTGCTGCCCGACGATCCGCACCAGCTCGTCGGGCGCGTAGTCCTGGAAGGTGATCGTCCGTGAGAACCGGGAGGCGACGCCCGGGTTGACCGTCAGGAACCGCTCCATCTCGGCGGTGTACCCGGCGACGATCACCACGACCGCGTCCCGGTGGTCCTCCATCAGCTTCACCAGCGTGTCGATCGCCTCACGACCGAAGTCCCGCCCCGAGTCCTCCGGGGACAGGGCGTACGCCTCGTCGATGAAGAGCACCCCGCCCCGCGCCCGGTCGAACGCCTCCTGGGTGCGGATCGCGGTGGAGCCGATGTGCTCGCCCACCAGGTCCACCCGCGACACCTCGACGAGATGACCGCGCTCCAGCACACCGAGGGAGGCCAGGATCTCGCCGTACAGGCGGGCGACGGTGGTCTTGCCCGTGCCGGGGGAGCCCGTGAAGACCAGATGGCGGCGTGCGGAGGCGGCCTTGAGGCCCGCCTCCTGGCGCTTCCTGCCGACCTCGATCATGTTGATGAGCGTGCGGACCTCCCGCTTGACGCTCTCCAGCCCCACCAGGGCGTCCAGTTCCCCCAGGACGTCCTGCGCGCCCCGTACGGGCCGGTCCGCCGCCGCCGGGGCGGGGATCGCCGCGGCCGGGGCCCGTTCCGGAAGGGCGGAGACCTGCGCCGGGACCGCCGGGGCCGGGACCGTACCGAACAGTCCCCCTCCGGGCGCCTGCGCCGCCGTCCGTACCGTGCCGTGCGCGGCCCCCTCCGCCACGGTGAGGACGCCGCTCTCGTCGCTCGTGCACTCCTCCATGACGGGGCCGTCCTCACCGAACTCGTACCCACCGCGCGCACACCGCTCCGTACGGCACCGCCTCAGCGTCGTACGGCAGCCGTCCATGACGTGGAAGCCGTACCCTCCGCTGCCCGTCACCCGGCACCCGTGGAAGGTGCCGCGGCCCTCCGCGGAGACGTAGAAACCCGCCTCGGCGGGGGAGGTGACCGTGCACCGCTCGACCGTCGGGTCGGCGCCCTTGGTGACGATGACCCCGGTCTGCACGGCGTCGATGGTGCAGCCGCTGAGCGTGCCGCCACTGCCGTGGTCCCGGAACCAGGCGCCGGTCGACGCCTCCCGGATGCGGCAGTCGTCCAGCTGTACGAGCGCGCCGTCGCTGACCGACACCGCGGTGTTGCGCACCTGCGACAGGTCGCTGTCGACGACGTCCACGCGCGAGCCGCGGTCGAGGACGAAGAGGGCGTCCGGCACGTCGCGCACGCGGCACCCCTCGAGGACCGCGGCCGCGCCGTCGGAGACCCACACCGCCGGATAGTCGCCGGTGCTGTCGTGGATCTCGCACTGGTTGGCGTCCACGCGGGTGCCCGGGTCCCACACGGACAGGCCGTTGCGGCCGAACCGCCGTACCGTCGAGCGGGTCAGCGTCAGCACGGCGCGCGACCGCAGGTCGACGGCGTTCTCCGGGACGTCGTGGATGTCGCAGTCGGACAGGGTGAGCGCGGCGTCGGTGTCCAGGGTGACGCCGTCGGCCGTCGTGCGGTGAACGGACGAGTCGGTCAGGTGCGCCGTGGCCCGCGCGGACACCTGGACGCCGCTGCCCTTGATCTCGTACACCTCGCAGCCGATCGCCTCCAGGCCGGTGCCCTCGCCGGTCACGGACACGCCCGCGCCGGAGGCGTGGTGGATCCGGCAGCGCTCCAGGCGCGGATGCGCGCCGCCGCGCACCGAGACGCCGGACTGCCCGGCCGACACCACCTCGCACTCCTCGAACACGCCGCCCGCGCCGTCCAGTACGCCGATGCCGACGCCCGCCGGATTGTCGACGGTGCAGCGCCGTACGGTGGGCCGCGCGGCCCCGCGCACCTCGATCCCGGACGCCGAACGGGTCACGATCCGCAGGTCCAGGAGCTCCGGCGTACCGTCCTCGATGAGCACGGCGGGCGCCGAGCCGTCCTGGCCCTCCACCTGGAGGTCCTGCACGGTCGCGGAGGCCCGTACGGTCAGCGGTACGCCGTCGGCCGGGGCGATCCGGACGGAGCCCGAGGCCCCGTCCGTGCCGCGCAGCGTGACCGCCCGGCGCAGGACCAGGTTCTCCCGGTACGTACCGGGGGCGATGGTCAGGACGTCGCCGTCCGCGGCCGCCTCCAGGGCCGCGGCGAGGGAGGCGTACTCGCCCGTGCGGCGCCGCCACCGCGATGTGCCGGTGTGCGTCACCTGGACCGTGCCCTGTGCCATGGTGCTGCTGAGCCCCCCACCTCGTCGTGCGTCGCTGCCGAAACGGTCGCACCACCGTAGCGCGCGCGGCGAGGGCGAGTTGACCGGTCGGGGGCCCTGCGTGCGCCCAGGTTCCCGTAGGTGCTGTCAGGCTCCGCAGGCGCCCTCGGGTCTCCCGGGCCCCGTGCCCTTCAGCTGTCCGCGCCCGTCCTGCCCCAATCCGGGCCGGCCCTGGCCCACTCCTGGTCCAGGTGCGCGTACCGCCGCCGCGTCAGTTGCCCCACGACGAGTCTGCGGGCCACCTCGACCAGGCCGGCGAACCCGACCGCGACGCCGATCCCCGCCAGTACGGCGTGGTCGCGGACCGTGTCCGCGTCCATCGGCCGGTCCACCGGGCGGCCCCGGTCGTCCGTCCAGACGCGGAAGGTGTCACCCGGCTCCACGCTGTGCCGTGCGACGGTCACCACCCCGGTCCGCTCCGTGCCGTCCGGCGCGGTCCAGCGCGCCGCGATCGGCTCGCGCAGCCGGTGCTCGGCGGATGCCTCGGGGTCGCGCGATTCCGCCTCGCGTCCGCGGGCGGGGCCCGTCGCCTGGGCCGTGACCGCGTGACGTTGCTCGTGTTGGATCCGCGCCGTCCGCTGGAGGGCGGATTCGGTCGCCGCGCCGGAGACCCAGCCCACGGCGGGAGCGACCAGACAGATCAGCAGCAGGGCGGCGAAGGCGGTCCACGCCTCCGCGAGATCGGTGGTCCGGCGCAGGGGGTTGTGCCGCCAGCGCCAGAGCCCGAGGACGGTGTGCAACGGGCCAGCACCCCCTTTCCGTGTCCGTCAAGGCGGTCCGTCAACGCGCGTACGGACCTCCCGGGTTCCCGTGACTGCACCGCCCATGCGCACGGTTCCGGCCTTGCAGGGGCGCTGCTCCTAGGGGGTGTCTTGTCGATCAGGCCGGATCAGCGAGCGGCGTCTGGTGCAGGGGTCTCCCCAGGCCCCCTGGGGCCGAGGGGACGGATCGCAAGGCGGAGGAGGGAGCCACTGCGGTGGGGGCACCTCCCGTGCCCGAAGGGCTACGGGGGCCATTGGCGACCGACGACAACGCGGCGAGGCGCGTGCCAGGCGACGCGAGCCCGGCAAGATCGGCAAGACACCCCCTAGCTGTACCCGAGGATCTCGACCCGATCCCCGGCCCGGAGGGTGCCGGTGTTCTCCGGGACCAGGTTCTGGCCGAAGACCATCCGCTTGCCGAGGAGGCGGTGCCGGGCGAGGGTGCGCAGCGGCTCCTTGCCGCGCTGTGCCGTGCGCTGGTCGGTGGTGGTCACGATGCAGCGGCCGCACGGCTTGGCGACACGGAAGGTGACCTCGCCGATCGCGATCCGCGTCCAGCGGTCCTCCTCCCACGGCTCCGTGCCGTCGACGACGACGCTCGGCCGGAAGCGCTCCATGGGCAGGGGGCCTTCGTCCGGGTGGTCCCCTTGCGCGATGAGGGAGTTCAGGGCGTCCAGCGAGGCGGTGGTGGCGACCAGCAGCGGGTAGCCGTCGGCGAAGCTGACCGTCTCGCCGGGCAGCGCGTAGTCCGGGTCTATGGGGCGGCGGTGCGCGGGATCGTCCATGTATGTCAGCCGCACCTCGTCGTCGAGGTAGTCGCGGAACCACGCGTCGGCGGTGGGGCCGGCCGGTACGGCCTCCACCTTCGTGCCGAAGATCTCCACTGTGACCGTCCCCGCCGACCCGGACGGCACGGCGACGACGAGCTGCTCGCACCCCGGGGCGGACAGCCGGAGCGACCCGTCGGCGAGCAGCTCGGCCGAGGCCAACGCCAGCCGCGCGTGCCCGCGTTGGGTGACCGCCTTCCCCGAGGTGTCGATCAGCATCCAGCGGCGGTCACCGGCGAGCCCCCACGGCTCCACCACCGCTTCGGCGGGCGTGGAACCGCCGAGGGACTTGACCGGGTGGATGTGCAGGGAGCGCAGTACAGGAGTGGGCATGGCCTCATCCTGCCAGTCGCTCCCGGCGCACGGTCGGTCAGTATCCACCGCCCTGGTAGGGGCGGTTGTACGGGTCGTCGTACGGAGCGGGCTGGACGGGCACCGGAGCGGGGCGCGGCGCCGCCGGGCGCATCGCCTCGTACCCGGTGGCCACCGGTCGCGCGTACGGGGCGGGCTGCGGAGCCGGATAGCCGCGCGGAGCCGTCGCCTGCTGCGGGATGTACGGCGCGGGCGCCTGGTGCAGCGGCGTGGGCTGCGGCATCTGGACCTGGACCGGCTGTGGATACGGCTGCGGCTGCGGTTGGGGGTAACCGTAGGAGCCGCCGTAGGAGGGGCTGGGCTGGGAGGGGGCTGCCGGGAGGGCGGGCAGCGCCGAAGGGAGGGCCGGCAGGTGGCTGCTGCCGGTGTCGTACGCGGCGGGCACTCGGATCGGGGCGATCTGAGGCGTGCCCCGCTCTGCGACCAGGGAGTCGTAGATCGGGGTGTCCGGGAACGACGGCGCGCCGTAGTAAGCGCCGCCGTAGGAACGGGGGGAGGTCATGGCACATAAGTTAAGCCCACGATGTGCTGAGTGGGGAGTCCGATAAGAGGGTTGTTTTACGTGTACTGAGCGGCCACCGAGGCTCAATGCGAGCGAACGTGGGGAAAAGGGGCGCCTCTTCTGGTAAAACCCATGCTGAGGAGGGGGTTACCCGTGGTCAGCCGCCCTCTTTTCGATGGCCGGTACATAAAACTACGGCGGCCGGAACGACGATCAAGGGGCGCTCAGTCGATGGGCATGTCCATGATTAAGCGCGCGAATGCCGTGTCCGCGGACGCGGATACGTACGGCCCTTCCAGGACGCCCCGCGCCCGCGGTAGTGCTGCACCGCCGAATCGACCGTCATGCACAGATAGAGCAGGGCCGTGAACGGCAGCAGGAAGGCCGACCACAGCGACTGGCGGTAGTAGCGGAGCATCGGCATGTACGTCCCCGCCATCACCGCCCACGCGCCGGCGCCCAGCAGCCCGGCCGCCGTGTCGCCCCCGAACAGCCCCGCGGCCAGCGCGGCGGGCGGTGCCGCGTACACCAGCAGCAGCCCTCCCACCGTTCCGGCCAGGAGCAGCGGATTGTGCCGGAGTTGGGCGTACGCGCTGCGCGACACCATCCGCCACAGGCTGCCCAGGCGCGGGTACGGGCGGATGCTGTCCACCCGTTCCGCCAGCCCCAGCCACAGCCGTCCACCCGCTCGCCGTACCGCGCGCGCCAGTGACACGTCGTCGATGACGGCGTGCCGGATCGACTCCGGCACACCTGCCCGGTCGGCCATCTCCGTACGCAGCAGCACGCAGCCCCCCGCGGCGGCGGCCGTCCGCGCACCGGCCTCATTGACCCGGCGGAAGGGATAGAGCTGGGCGAAGAAGTACACGAACGCCGGCACCACGAGCCGTTCCCAGCCGCTCGCCACCCGCAGCCGGGCCATCTGCGAGACGAGGTCGATGGAGTGGGTGGTGGCCGCCGCCACGAGCTCGCGGAGGCTGTCGGGCTCATGCGCGATGTCCGCGTCCGTCAGCAGCAGGTACGCGGGCTCGGGCCACGCCTCACCCGTGCGTGCCACCGCGATGCCGTGCCGTACGGCCCACAGCTTCCCGGTCCAGCCGGCCTCCGGCGGGCCCGGCGACGCCACGGTCAGCGGTAGCCCCCCGTACCGGACGGACAGCGCGCGGGCGAGGTCGCCCGTACCGTCCTTGCTGCCGTCGTCGACCAGGACGATCCACGCGGGACCCGGATAGTCCTGGGCCAGGAGCGACGGCAGGCTCACCGGCAGCACCTCGGCCTCGTCCCGGGCCGGCACCACGACGGCCACGGACGGCCAGCGGGCCGGAGCCTCCCTGCGCGGCAGGCGCTGGTCCGTCCGCCAGAAGAAGCCCTGTCCGAGCAGCAGCCAGACCCATGCCGCCGACGATCCCAGCGCGATCCACGCAATGGTGCTCATTCGTCGCAGTCTGCCCCACAATGACGGCAGCGCAAGGGGCGTCGGCTAGGGTGACCGGGTGAAGATCGCGCTCATGGACTCCGGAATCGGCCTGCTGCCGGCGGCGGCCGCCGTGCGTCGGCTGCGGCCGGACGCGGATCTGGTCCTCTCCTCGGACCCCGACGGAATGCCCTGGGGGCCGCGCACGCACGGGCCCGGGTACGTCGCGGAGCGCGCGCTCGCCGTGGCCAGGGCCGCCGCCGCGCACCGGCCGGACGCGCTCATCGTGGCCTGCAACACCGCCTCCGTGCACGCCCTGCCCGCACTCCGTGCCGAGCTGGAGCCGCAGATCCCCGTCATCGGCACCGTTCCCGCCATCAAGCCCGCCGCGGCCGGCGGGGGCCCCGTGGCGATCTGGGCGACCCCGGCCACCACCGGCAGCCCGTACCAGCGCGGGCTCATCCGCGACTTCGCCGACTCGGTCGACGTCACGGAGGTGCCGTGCCCCGGGCTCGCCGACGCCGTGCAGCAGGCCGACGAGGACGCCATCGACCGGGCGATCGCGGCGGCGGCCGCCCTCACACCCGACGATGTGAGGGCCGTCGTCCTGGGCTGCACCCATTACGAACTGCTCGCCGAACGCATCCGTGCCGCCGTTCAGCCGGCCGGCCTGCCGCCCGTCGCCCTGTACGGCTCCGCCGACGCGGTCGCCGCCCAGGCGCTGCGCCGGATCGGCGCCGACCCGGACCCGGCCGCCACGCCCAGCACCTGCCTGGAGGTGCTGCTCAGCGGCCGGCCCTCCGAGCTCCCGCAGGCGGCACTGGCGTACGCCGAAGGCCGCGTGCTGGCCGCCGTCACGCCCGCCCGCTGAGACCCCCTGGGCGGTGGGGGAGGGGTACCGCCGAGGGGCGCCGCCGAGGGGCCGTGAACGCGGAACGTGAGTACGCTGCTACGCATGAGGGACCTCCCCCGCAGTGAGCCGCCCCCTCCCGTGGACCCGGCGCCCGAGGTCTGGACGGGACGCGCGACCAACCGCGTCCAGTGGCTCCTCGCCGCCGCCGGCGCGGCCTGCGTGGCCCTCGGCATCGAGCTGGCCGTCGAATCCCCGTGGACCTCGGGCGTCGCGGCACTGCTGATGGCGGTGGTCGGCTGTGTCACGGCGGGCCTCCTCGTGCTCTTCGGGACACTCGCCTTCGTCCACGTCGAGCTCACCGTCGACCACGACGCCCTCGAAGTGCGCTGCGGCCACATGGGCCTGCCGCGCCGCCGCATCCCGTTGACGCAGGTGGTGGGCGCCGACTTCGCCGCGTCCGTCACCCCGCGCCAATGGGGTGGCTGGGGCTACCGCTGGCGTCCGGAGAAGGGCACGGCCGTGGTGGTGCGCCGGGGCGAGGCGCTGGTCCTCACTCTGGGGGACGGACGCAGCTTCACGGTGACGGTCGACGACGCGGAGGGCGCGGTCCGCTTCATCCGCCACCGTCTGCACCTCCACCGCCGCGAGAACCGCCACGAGAACCGCCTCGAGAACCGCCTCGAGGATCTCCGCGAGGATCTCTGAGGCCGGAACCCACCGGAGCCGCCGCCGGGGCGTGCGCCGACGCGAGGCCCGCCAGCAGCCCGGCGGCCGTCGTCACCGGGGTGAAGCTCAGCGCGTTGCCGACGGCCGCGAAGGCGGCCAGCGCCGTGAGCGCCGCGGCGGCCGACAGCACCACGGGCGTCGGGCGCGGTGACCGCCACAGGCCGTACAGCAGCCAGCCGGACAGCGCCGCCAGCAGGCCAACGCCCACCAGCCCCTGCTCGGCCGCCTGCTGGAGCGGCGCCGAGTGTGGCTTGCCGTCCGAGCGCGGCGACTGCTGCGCCGTCGCGCTCAGGTCGCCGAAACGGCCGGGGCCCGCCCCCAGAAGCGGGTCCGTCCGGGCGACACCGACCGCCTCCCGCCACACCTGCACCCGGTACGCGGTGAGCGGGCCCTCCACGGAGGCGGCCGGCCCCGGCGGAACGGCGCCCCCGGCCACCGCCCACGGCGTCCCGGCCAGCAGCCCCCCGGCCAGGGCCAGCCCTGCCAGCGCCGGCAGCCGCCTGCGTATCCGCGCCGCCGCCAGCGAGCACAGCAGCACCAGCGACCCCGCGACGCACCCGGTCACCGACCCCGATGCGAGGGCGGCGCACGCCGCGCCGAGGGCCAGCAGCCGCAGGGTGAGGCGGGCTGTCGGACGGCGGGCGGCCGCGGCGGCGCAGCAGGCGAAGCCCACGGCCAGCGCCGTCAGCGCGGCGTACGCGCCGGTGTCTCCGGGCAAGGCCGGGCCGACGGCCGTCGCGCCCGGCAGCCCGGGCCGCGTCGCGAGTGCCAGGCCCACGATCCCCAGCGCCGCACCCGCGGCGGCGGCCACCGGCAGCAGTGCCCCGGCGATCCGGCCGCACGCGTACCCCGCCGCGACGGCGAGCACCGCGAGCAGCACCCCCTCGGGGCGCGCGTCCCGCCCGGCCGCGCTGATCAGCGCCGCGACGGCGCAGGCACCGAGCAGCGCGGCGCCGACCACGTCCGACCCCCTGCGGTGTTCCGCGTCCCGCTCGCCCGGACTTCCCGCGACGGGCTCCGGGACCAGCTCCGCGACCCGCCTCGAGACCGTCTCCTGGTACCGGTCCGGGACCGGCTTCGGCACAGCAAACATCCCCGTCAACCCCCCGAAAGCGACGGGCCCCCTGGTGAAAGGGGTCCGTCACTCACCGTAGGACACGTGAACCGAGATGTGGAGGGCCTGTGCAGAAACGATGAGGCGGGCGTCGAGGCGGACGGCGAGACGGAGGTGGGCAGCCGCCCGGACCGGCTTCCCGCCCCTCCGGGGCGCCGCCGTAGACTCCGCTCGTGAGCGCCACCATGACCCCCGTCGACGACGCACCCCCGCCCGCGGCCGCCGAGGAGCGGAGCGTACGGCTCCTGCGGCGGCTGGCCAGACCGGGGGCGGCGGCACTCTCCGGTGTCCTGCTGTACCTCAGCTTCCCGCCCCGCCCCCTGTGGTGGCTCGCCGTGCCCGGGTTCGCCCTGCTCGGGTGGGCGCTGCGCGGCCGGCGCCTCAGGGCCGGCTTCGGTCTCGGCTACCTCGCCGGACTGGGCTTCCTCCTCCCGCTGCTGGTGTGGACGGGCGAGGAGGTCGGCGCCGTGCCGTGGCTCGCGCTCGTCGCCGTCGAATCGCTCTTCCTGGCGGCCGTCGGCCTCCTGACCGCCGCCGTCTCACGGCTCCCCGCCTGGCCGGTGTTCGCCGCCGCCGTGTGGATCCTGGGCGAGGCGGCCCGCGCGCGTGTCCCCTTCGGCGGCTTCCCCTGGGGGAAGATCGCCTTCGGTCAGGCGGACGGCCTGTTCCTGCCGCTCGCCGCCGTCGGCGGTACGCCCGTCCTCGGCTTCGCCGTCGCCCTGTGCGGCTTCGGCCTGTACGAGGGGGTGCGCGCCCTGCGCGCGTACCGGAGGACCGGCGCCCTGCCGCGCGCACCGCTCGCCGCGGCCCTGCTCTCCGTGCTCGTCCCGGTCACCTCGGCCGTCGCCGCACAGCCGCTCGTCTCCGACGCGGCCGAGGACGGCACCGCGACCGTCGCCGCCATCCAGGGCAACGTGCCGCGCCTGGGCCTGGACTTCAACGCCCAGCGTCGTCAGGTCCTCGACAACCACGTCCACCGCACCGTGCAGCTCGCCGCCGACGTCGCCGCCGGAAAGGCCGCGAAGCCGGACTTCGTCCTGTGGCCGGAGAACTCCTCCGACCTCGACCCCTACCGCAACGACGACGCCCGCGACGCGATCGACCGCGCCGCCAAGGCCATCGGCGTCCCCGTCGTCGTCGGCGCCGTCCTCACGCCCGACACCGGGAACCTGCGCAACACGCTCATCGAGTGGGACCCGCGGCGCGGCCCGGTCGACACGTACGACAAGAGGCATGTGCAGCCGTTCGGCGAGTACATCCCCATGCGGTCCTTCGTACGGATCTTCAACAGCGACGTCGACCGCGTCAGCCGGGACTTCGGGCCGGGGGACGAGGTGGGCGTCTTCGACCTCGCGGGGACCCGGGTGGGGCTGGCGACGTGCTACGAGGCGGCCTTCGACTGGGCGGTACGGGACACCGTCACGCACGGGGCCCGGCTCATCAACGTGCCCAGCAACAACGCCACCTTCGGGCGCAGCGAGATGACCTACCAGCAGCTCGCCATGTCGCGCGTCCGGGCCGTCGAGCACAGCCGTGCCGTGGTCGTTCCCGTCACCAGCGGCGTCAGCGCGATCATCCGGCCGGACGGGACCATCGTCCGCGAGTCCCGGATGTTCACGCCGGACGCCCTGGTCGCCGAGGTGCCGCTGCGGTCCTCCCTGACCCCCGCCACCCGCCTTGGCACCCTCCCGGAGGCCGCCCTGGTGGCGATCGCCGCGGCCGGGCTCGGCTGGACCGCCGCCCGGGCGCGCCGTACCCGCCGGTCGGCCACCGCTTAGGGTCGGGGGCATGGCAACCCCAGACTTCATCCGGGCCCTGAGGGCCACCGCCGGCCATCAGCTCCTGCTCCTGCCGGGAGTCACCGCCGTCGTCTTCGACGACGCGGGCCGGGTGCTGCTGGCGAGACGCGCGGACACCCGCAAGTGGTCGCTCGTCGGGGGGATCCCGGAGCCGGGCGAGCAGCCGGCCGTCACCGCCGTACGGGAGGTGTACGAGGAGACCGCCGTCGAGTGCGTGGTGGAACGGGTCGTCCTGGTCGAGGCGCAGCCGGAGCCGGTGACGTACCCGAACGGCGACCAGTGCCAGTTCATGGACACGACCTTCCGCTGCCGGGCCGTCGGCGGGGAGGCGCGCGTCAACGACGACGAGTCGCTGGAGGTGGGCTGGTTCCCGGTCGACGCGCTGCCGCCGCTGCGGGAGCCGGAACTGTTCCGCATCAAGCAGGCCCTCACGGACGACCCCACATGGTTCGCCACCACGGCCCCATAAAGCGAAGTATGGAGCCGGAGCACATACGTCGCTGACTCACGGCTTCATAGGGTGCCGAGCATGACCGCACCCCACCCCCTCGCCACCCCCCTCGACCTCGGCGGCCGCACCGCGCTCGTCACCGGCGCCGCGAGCGGCATCGGCCGGGCCTGCGCGCTCCGCCTCGCGGCCGCCGGGGCCAAGGTGAGGGCCGTCGACCGGGACGCCGACGGCCTCGCCGCGCTGGCCGCACTCGCCGAAGCGACGCCCGGCCTGCCCGGCGCGGTCGCCCCGCAGCTCCTGGACCTCACCGACCTCGACGCCGCCGAAGAGGCCGCCGCCGGCACCGACATCCTGGTCAACAACGCCGGGCTGCAGCGCGTGAGCCCCCTGGAGGACTTCCCCCCGGACGTCTTCCACACCGTCCTCACCGTGATGCTGGAAGCACCCTTCCGCCTGATCAGGGGCGCGCTGCCGCACATGTACGCGCAGAAGTGGGGCCGTATCGTCAACATCTCCTCCGTCCATGGGCTGCGCGCCTCCGCCTACAAGTCGGCTTATGTGGCCGCCAAACACGGCCTGGAGGGACTCTCCAAGACCGCCGCCCTCGAAGGCGCCCCGCACGGAGTGACCTCCAACTGCGTCAGCCCCGGCTATGTACGCACCCCGCTCGTCGAGGCGCAGATCGCCGACCAGGCCGCCGCGCACGGCATCCCGCGCGAGCGCGTCCTCACCGATGTCCTGCTGAAGGACTCGGCGCTCAAGCGGCTCATCGAGCCCGAGGAGGTCGCCGAGGCCGTCGCGTACCTCTGCGCGCCGCAGGCCTCCTTCGTCACCGGCACCTCGCTCGTCCTCGACGGCGGCTGGACCGCGCACTGAGTCCGGTGCGGCGCCCCGGGGTTTTCCACAGGGCTGGTGCGATCACCCGTACGACAGGAATCCTGTGACCATGTCCGAGGACCAGCCCGACCCGACCGACCAGCCCGACTCGCCCGACCAGCTCCCGCACACCGAGCAGCTCCCGTACCTGGAGCTCCTCGCCCGTGGCGCGGCCGGGGAGGCCTACGACCGGCCCGTGCTGCTCGCCCGTGCCGAGGGGGCGGGCCCCGAGGCGCTGGCCGAGCTGGAGCGGGCCAAGCGGCTCGCGCTGCGCGTGCGCGCGGAGCTGGAGGGGCGGCGGCGCCGGGAGGCCGAGCTGTCCGCCCTGTTCGAGACCGCGCACGACCTCGCCGGGCTGCGCGACCTCGACGCGGTGCTGCGGGCCATCGTGCAGCGCGCCCGGTCCCTGCTCGGCACGGAGGTCGCCTACCTCAGCCTCAACGACCCGGCCGCCGGGGACACTTACATGAGGGTCACCGAGGGCTCGGTGTCGGCGCGCTTCCAGCAGCTGCGCCTGGGCATGGGGGAGGGCCTGGGCGGGCTCGTCGCCCAGACCGCCCGGCCGTACGTGACGGAGAGCTACTTCGACGACGAGCGGTTCCGCCACACCCGCGCCATCGACTCCGGCGTACGGGACGAAGGGCTCGTCGCCATCCTCGGCGTGCCGCTGATGCTGGGCAGCCAGGTCATCGGCGTGCTGTTCGCCGCCGACCGCCGGGCCCGGGTCTTCGAGCGCGAACAGATCGCCCTGCTCGGCTCGTTCGCCGCCCACGCCGCCGTCGCCATCGACACGGCCAACCTCCTCGCCGAGACCCGCACCGCGCTGGCCGAGCTGGAGCGGGCCAACGAGATCATTCGCGCCCACAGCGGCGTCATCGAACGCGCCTCGGACGTCCACGACCGGCTCACCGAGCTGGTGCTGCGCGGCGGCGGCGTGCAGGACGTGGCCGCCGCGCTCGCCGAAGTGCTCGGCGGAACCGTCGAGTTCACCGAAGGGCCGCTCCCGGCGGCGCACGGCGACGGCCACGCCGTACGGCACGGCGACGACTGGGTGGCGGCCGTCTCGGCGGGCGGCGAGGTGTTCGGGGCGCTCGTCGTGCACGGCCACCCGGACCTCGACCCGGTCGACCGGCGCACCCTGGAGCGGGCCGCGATGGTCACCTCCCTGCTGCTGCTCGCCCGCCGCTCGGCCGGCGAGGCGGAGCAGCGGGTACGGGGCGAACTCCTCGACGACCTGCTGGACGCGCCCGACCGCGACCGGCGGCTACTCGAGGAACGCGCCGCCCGCCTGCGCACCGACTTCGACGTCCCGCACGCCGTGCTGGCCGCCCGGATCGACCGGCCCGCGCCCGGCAGCGTGGAACGGGACGGCGCCGACCGGCAGCGCCTGTGGTCGGCCGCCTCCCACCTGGCCGCCACCCGGCACGGACTGGCCTCCGCGCGGGACGGCGGCACGGTCCTGCTGCTGCCGCTCGGCCCCGACGACACCGCGGCCGACCTCGCCCGCCAGGTGGCCAGGCACCTCGGCGGAGCCCTGCGCGAACCGGTCACCGTCGGCGCCTCGTCACCCGTCGACGAGCCCGCCGCCCGGCCCGGCGCGATAGCCGCAGCGTACGCCGAGGCCCGCCGCTGCCTGGAGGCCCTGCGCCTGCTCGGCCGCTCCGGGGAGGGCGCCGCGGCGCAGGACCTCGGCTTCCTGGGGCTGCTGCTCGCCGACACGCGCGACATCTCCGGGTTCGTCACCCGCACGATCGGCCAGGTCATCGCGTACGACCGGCGCCGGGGCACGGACCTGGTCCGGACCCTTGACGCGTACTTCGCCAGTGGGATGAGCCCGGCCCGCACGAAGGACGCGCTCCACGTCCACGTCAACACGGTGGCGCAGCGCCTCGAACGGATCGCCTGCCTCCTCGGCCCCGACTGGCAGTCCCCGGCCCGCGTCCTGGAGGTCCAGCTGGCGCTGCGGCTCCACTCCATGTCGGCCGCGGTCACCCACGGAAACGGCCACCACGGAAACGGCCACCACGGAAACGGCCACCACGGAAACGGCCACCACTGAAACGGCCGGCCGCGGGTGCGGCCGGCCGTCGGTCCCGTCCGTGCCTCAGCGGTCCGCGGTGACGCGTCCCGGGGCGTCCTCGGCCACCATCGGATCGGCCAGGTCCCGGTTGCGGGTCTCCCGGGCGCACCCGATGGCGACCACGGTGAGCAGCGCGGCGGCGATGACGTACAGCGCGATCGGCGTGGAGCTGCCGTAGTCGGCGAGCAGCGCCGTCGCGATGAGCGGCGCCGGCGCACCCGCCGCCACGGAGGAGAACTGCGCACCGATGGAGGCACCCGAGTACCGCATCCGCGTCGCGAACATCTCCGAGAAGAACGCCGCCTGCGGCGCGTACATCGCCCCGTGCAGGACCAGCCCGACGGTCACGGCGAGCAGCAGGCTGCCGGAGCTGCCGCTGTCGATCAGGGCGAAGAACGGGAACATCCACAACCCGACACCGACCGCTCCGATGAGGTACACCGGCCGCCGCCCGATGCGGTCCGACAGCGCACCCCAGGCGGGGATGACCGCGAAGTGCACGACGGAGGCGATGAGTACGGAGTTGAGGGCGGTCTGCTTGCTGAGCCCGGCCGACGTCGTCGCGTACACCAGGATGAAGGCGGTGATCACGTAGTAGCTGATGTTCTCCGCCATCCGGGCGCCCATCGCCACCAGCACATCGCGCCAGTGGTGCCGCAGCACGGCCACGAGCGGCATCTTCTCCAGCTGCCCGGACTCCGCCCTGCGGGCCTCGGCCTGGGCCAACGCGGCCTTGAAGACGGGGGATTCGTCGACGGACAGCCGGATCCACAGGCCGACGATCACCAGCACACCGGACAGCAGGAACGGGATGCGCCAGCCCCACGAGGTGAAGGCGGCGTCCGACAGCAGCGCGGTGAGCGCGGACAGCACCCCGGTCGCCAGCAACTGCCCGGCCGGCGCCCCGGTCTGCGGCCACGACGCCCAGAACCCGCGCCGCCGGGCGTCCCCGTGCTCCGACACCAGCAGCACGGCCCCGCCCCACTCACCCCCGAGCGCGAACCCCTGCACCAGCCGCAACACGGTGAGCAGTACCGGAGCGGCCGACCCGATGGTGGCGTGCGTCGGCAGCAGGCCGATGGCGAAGGTGGCCCCGCCCATCAGCAGCAGACTGAGCACGAGCAGCTTCTTCCGCCCGAGCCGGTCCCCGTAGTGCCCGAACACGAGCGCCCCGAGCGGCCGCGCGGCGAACCCGACGGCGTACGTCAGGAACGACAGGAGGGTGCCGACGAGCGGATCGGACTCCGGGAAGAAGAGCTTGTTGAACACGAGCGCGGCGGCGGAGCCGTAGAGGAAGAAGTCGTACCACTCGATGGTGGTGCCGATGAGGCTGGCGGCGACGATGCGCTTGAGGCTGGACGGTGCTGGTGGAGCGGTCGCGGGGGAGGACATCGGCACCACTTCCTGGCGGTTGACGGGGACGGTTGTGTGTCGCCATACCGTAGGAACGTGCAGGTCAGAGGCGTATGTGGTGGGACACCATAGTTCCGGGGTCGGGTGTGCGCGGGGCCACCATGGGGGCCGCCTGCGGTGACGGCCGGGGGCGAACCCGTCCCGCAGCTCGGTCCGCGCGGTTCCGCATGCGCGCGCGGCGTCACTCCATCAGTCCCGCTTTCCGCCACCAGTGGTGCTTGCGCCGACTGATCATGCCGACTTCCGTCAAGTAGTTGACCGGCTTCTCGCCGAGCTACCTCGTGGTCCGCCGGAAATGCGGGTTTCGCCTGGCCTGGCGTCCGGCCTCGTCCGGGTCGAGGCCGACAGCACGGTAGATCTCCGGATTGGTGGAGATGCTCATGAAGAGGCAAGCGGCGAGGGCGGTCACCTGGCGGTGGCGGGCGAGTCCGGCGGGGGACGTCCGTGCGACGGCGTGTGACAGCTCCGTACGTGCGAAGCGCACGTGCCGGGACTCCTCGATGACGTGGAAGCGGCAGACCTGCCGGATGAGCGACTGAACTCGCTCGTCCGCCATGGTTGCCCGTTGCCATCGGTCGAAGACTTCCTCCCCCACGAGCGTGAGTGCGAAGAGGCTGGGGCCCCGCAGAAGAAGCTTCTCGAACACTTCGAAGGGCCAGCGCGGTGTTGCCGGCGGACGGTAGGCGGGGGAGCCGAGCGCGAGGATCAGCTGAGCGAACATCAGGGAGTGCCGGGTCTCCTCCCCGATCTCGACCAGCGCGTAACGGCTACGGCTGTCGGTGAAGTCACCCGAGCTCAGGTGGCGGGCCAGCATCCGGATCAGGCAGAACTCCAGCCATGTCGCGGTACTCAGCGCGTTGACGGCCTCGCTGCGCGACAACAGCAGGCGCTGCCGTTGGTCCATCCGCTGCCACAGCGGTGTGCCGTAGAGCGAGATCCTCTCCGGCTGCCAGTACCAGGCGTCCTCCGACAGAGGCGTCTGCCAGTCGATGTCCACAGTGGGATCGGATGCGTGCGCGGCGGATGTGGTCAGCAGCCGGTCCGCGACCTTCTCCACGTCGGCATCACCTGGTTGCCGAGCCGAAGAGATCGTCATTCAAGTCATCTTTCTTCGGTATTCTTCTTGGTTTTTCATTACGGCTTTTCTGGGGGCCCGGGCCGCGGGAAACGTCCCGGTGTCCACCCGAAATCAGGAAACTGTCAGACGCCCGCGGCCCTGAACGTGATCGAGGCCGCCACCGAAGCATTTCCTGGCGTCGTTGGTCGGCACCATGCTTCCGGATACGGACCGTGCCGCCATGAGGCCCGAGGAGACGCGACCACTGAGAAAGCGATCCAGCGGCGAATAACCACCGCTACCGGCGGCGGGGGCGATGACCGACCGCCCGATGACGCGCCCGGTACGGTTCGACCCGGCGTACCAGGTGACGGTGGCGGAGCCGCGTACGCCGTTCATCCGGGAGCAGGTGGCGGTCCCGCTGCCCCGCAGGGTCAGCTTGCCGGACTTGATCCTCGGCTGCCGGCCGTTGGGCGAGGTGCAGGAGTTCAACTGCACCGTGCCTTGGGCGGACACACTCCGCGGCCTGGTGGAAACCGGAGGGGAGAAGGTGATCCGTCCCCCTCGCGGCGTCTGCAGGGCGCAGGTGAGGGTGGCTTCGGCGCGCTGGGCGGCCGATGCGGTTCCCCGCGCCGTCGGCTGGGCGTGTCCGGATGACGGGCCGATCGTCAGCAGGGCGAAGGCCGCGGTGATGACGGCCGCGGCCCGCATGCTTCGAGGCGCCCGCACCATGGATTGCACACGAGCGTTTCGTGCCTCCGCCATGAAATCGTCTCCTTGTCGTACCGGGTTCATTCGAATTGTCAGCCGCACCCTACTCAGGATTCCGGACGGCGCGGATGCCCGGCCTGCTCCTTAACTCATTCGGGCTAGGGCGAGTTTGGTGACTCAACCCGCGTTTCGAAAGGATTGCGGTTCCCGCCGATTCCCGACGGAAGGACCCGGTTCATGCGATGGTGCCTCCCGGCCCGCCAATTGCTGACGTCAGTCGGCTGGGCCGTGCGCCGCCCTGGGTGGGTCCTGGCCGTGACCATGGTCATGGGCGCGCTGCTGGGGTTCGCGGCTCTGGGAACTGACGAACGTCTCTCCAGTGGCGGTTACATTGCCGAGGGAACCGAGGCGGCCCGTGCCGAGACGGTCTTGCGGCACCGGTTCGACGCGGGAATCTCGGACCTGGTGCTGCACATCAAGGTCACCAGGTCCGTCGACGATCCCGAAGTGGCCCGAGCGGGGGCGGACTTCACGCAGCGCGTGGCCGAACGGCCGGAGGTGCGCGAGGCGCTGTCGTACTGGACGACGGGAGAATCCCGGCTGGTCAGCCACGACCGGGACGCGGCGCTCGTCGTCGTCGACCTGCGCGGCGACGACAGCGAGGCCGCCCGGCACGCCGCGACGCTGGTTCCCCGGCTCACCGGCGTACAGGGGGAGTTGCACGTCTCCGCGACCGGTTCCGCATGGGTCATGGCCCAGGCCACCGAGCTGAGCCGGCAGGAGTTGTTCCGGACCAAGCTCATCGGCCTGCCCCTGGCGGTCCTGCTGCTGTTGTTCGCGTTCGGCTCGCTGACCGCGGCGCTGCTGCCCGCCGTGGTGGGCGGGCTGTCCGTCGTGGGCACGCTCGCGGTGCTGCGGCTGTTGACGGATGTGATGCCGGTGTCGGTCTTCGCGTCGAACATCACGACAGCGCTCGGTCTGGGCCTGGCGATCGATTACGCCCTCTTCGTCGTCACCCGCTACCGGGAGGAACTGGCCGCCTTCGCCCCCGGCGAGGCCATCGCCCGGACCATGCGCACGGCCGGTCGGACCGTCCTCTTCTCCGCGAGCACAGTGGTGGCCTGCCTGAGCGCTCTGCTGCTCTATCCGCTCGGGTTCCTGCGGTCCCTGGCAGTCGCGGGCATCACCGTCGTCGTACTGGCCGCGGTGATCACCGTTCTGGTCCTGCCCGCTCTGCTGTCGGTCATCGGTACCCGGATCGACCGTGGGGATCTGTTCGCGCCGCTGCGGCGCCGGCGTGGCGGCAGCGGTCGGCAGGAGACGCTGTGGAGCCGGATGGCCCGGCTGGCGACCGGGCGGCCGGTGCTCGTCGGTGGCATGGCCCTGCTGTTCCTGGTCACCCTCGCCATCCCCTTCGGCCATGTGCGGTTCGGCGTCACCGATGAGCGGGTGCTCCCGAAGGACGTCGAGTCGCACGCGACCGCCACCCTCATCGAGCGCGAGTTCCCCCTCCCGTGGAACCGGACCGTGACGGTCCTGCTGCCCGACGTCGACGCGGTGGACCAGCAGAGCGAACTCGACGCCTACGCCCGCCGGATCTCGGCGCTCCCCGGGGTGCACGAGGTGTCGGCGGCGGGCGGCTGGTACGCGCACGGTCGGCAGACAGCCGGACCCACCATGGGCTCGCTGACACACATCACCGACGGCGCCACATGGCTGGGTGTCACCGCGAGCGGGTCCCCGGACGCGGACCAGCGCCTGGTGGAGACACTGCGCGCGCTGCCCTCCCCCGGAACCCACCACCTTGTCGCCGGCCGGCCGGCGAGAGTCCTCGACACCAAGAACACCGTGCTCGAGCTCATGCCGTGGGCGGCGGCCGTCATCATCGGCAGCGTGCTGCTGCTGCTCTTCCTCTTCACCGGTTCGGTCCTCATCCCCGTCAAGGCCGTTCTCATGGGCATCCTGAGCCTGACGGCGAGCTTCGGTGCCATGGTCTACGTGTTCCAGGACGGGCACCTGCGCAGTGTGCTGGGGAACTTCCCGGTCACCGGGGAGTTGGAGACCTCCATGCCGGTGCTGGTGTTCGGCGCCGCCTTCGCCCTGTCCGTGGACTACGAGCTCTTCCTCGTCTCGCGTATGCAGGAGGAGTACCGCGCGACGGGCGACCACCGGGCCGCCGTCGTCGCCGGCGTCGCCCGCACCGGACGCATGATGACAGCCGCCGCGCTCATCCTCGCCGTCGCGCTGTTTCCTCTCGTCACGTCCGACATCACCCTGCTCAAGCTGGTCGGTTGCGGCCTGGCGCTGGCCGTGCTCGTGGACGCGACCATCGTCCGGGGGCTTCTCGTCCCGGCCTTCATGCAGGTGACCGGCCATGCCAACTGGTGGGCTCCGCGCCCGTTGGCCGCGGTCCACCGCCGCCTCGGTCTCGGCATGGACAAGCACCCCGCGAGTCTCTCCGGCGATCTGGTTCCAGCGCCCCGGGAGGTCGCCGAGTCACCGACGGGGCAGCGGCCCCCACCAGGTGCGCATCCAGGCTCGCGATGAGCTGTACCCGCGCCGGGAACCGGCGTTGCCGCTCGCGGGACGAGATGGTGTGCGGACGGGCGAATGAACATCTCCTCACGCGCCGTCTTCTCGACGTACTGCAGGGGGTCGAGGGACCTCGGCCCCCTTTCCACTGAAGGTTCAGAGTTACCGCAGGTGTGGGCCATGAGCCGTGGCCGTTATGGAAACGAGGTACCTGGTGAACGCCGCTGATTTCGATCGCCGTCTCGCCCGCGACCCGGTCGCCATCGTCGGGATGTCCTGTCTCTTCCCCCAGGCAACCGGACTCGGTGAGTTCTGGGACAACGTGGTGACCGGCCGGGACTGCATCGGCGACGTGCCGCTGAAGTGGTGGGATCCCGAGGACCACTACGACCCCGACCCCTTCGCCCCGGACAAGACCTATGCGAGGCGCGGCGGCTTCCTGTCGCCCACACTGTTCGACCCGCGCGAATTCGGCATGCCACCGCGGACGCTGGACTCCATCGGGCTCGTCCAGCTGCTGAGCCTGCTCGTCGCCCGGGACACCCTGGCCGACGCCGGGTGCGACAAGGCCGCCTGGTACGACCCGGCCCGTACCGGTGTGGTACTCGGTGTGTGCGGCAGCAACTCGACCCTGGTACCGCTCGCCGCCCGGCTGATGGTGCCGACCGGTGCGGGAATCCTCCGGGATCTCGGTACACCCGAGGAGGACGTGCGGCGCTTCGTCCGGGCGTACCTGGAAGCGCTGCCGTCATGGACCGAGGACTCCTTCCCCGGCATCCTGGGCAACGTGGTCTCCGGACGGATCGCCAACCGGATGAACCTCGGCGCCGCGAACCACACGGTCGACGCGGCCTGTGCCAGCTCCCTGGCCGCGGTGCGGACGGCCGTGGACGAACTGCTGTGCCGCCGCGCCGACCTGATGCTCACCGGGGGATGCGACGCCGACAACTCGATCGTGGCGTTCATGTGCTTCAGTCAGACCCCCGCTCTGTCGCCGAGCGGCCAGGTGCGTCCCTTCGACGCGGCGGCCGACGGCACGCTGATCGGCGAAGGCATCGGGATGCTGGCGCTCAAGCGGCTCGAGGACGCCGAGCGGGACAAGGACCGGATCTACGCGGTGCTCCGGGGCCTGGGGAGCTCCAGCGACGGGCGCGCCAAGAGCATCTACGCCCCGTCCGCCGAAGGACAGCTGGCGGCCCTGCGCCACGCCTACGAGGACGCGGACTGCTCCCCGAGCACGGTCGAACTGATCGAGGCCCACGGCACCGGGACGGCCACCGGCGACGAGGTCGAACTCTCCGCGCTGGACAAGCTCCTCGCCACACCCGGACAGAGCCGCCATGTCGCCGTCGGCAGCGTCAAATCGCAGATCGGGCACACCAAGGCGGCAGCCGGTGCGGCCGGACTGATCAAGGCGGCCCTGGCCCTGCACCACCGCGTCCTGCCCCCCACCCTGAACGTCGACCACCCCACCGGCCCCGCAGGCCGCGAGGACAGCGCCGTGTACGTCAACACGGAGTGCAGGCCCTGGGTACGCGACCCCGCCCGTCCGGCCCGGCGGGCCGGGGTGTCGGCCTTCGGTTTCGGGGGCGTCAACTACCACGCGGTCCTGGAGGAGCACACACCCTCCGAAGGGCGCCGCGAGCAGGTCCTGCACCGCACCCCCCGCGCCTTCCTGTGGCACGCCCCCGAGCCGCAGGACCTCCTCGTACGGCTGCGGCGCGGCGACGCCCCCGACGAAGGCCCCGTGCCGGCCGACCACGCGCGGCTCGGTTTCGTCGCCGCGGACGACGAGCAGTACACCCACCTCCTGTCCGAGGCGGTGCGGTTTCTGGACACCACGCGGGAGGTGCCGGTCCCGCAGGGCATCCACTACCGCCGGACGGCCCTGCCGGCCGACGCCAAGGTCGCCGCGCTCTTCGCAGGCCAGGGCAGCCAGTACGTCAACATGGGGTTGACGGCCCTGCTCGCCGTCCCCCCGGTACGAGAGGCCTTCGACCGGGCCAACGCGCTCTCTCCGGCCGAGGACACGCTGGCCCGCACGGTGTTCCCCCCACCCGGATCCGACAAGGGCCGCGACACCGCGCGCCTGCGCCGTACCGACTACGCACAACCGGCGGTCGGCGCCCTGGCGTCCGGCCAGTACACCTACCTCCGGGAACTGGGCTTCACCCCCGCGGGGCTGCTCGGACACAGCTTCGGCGAAGTGACGGCGCTGTGGGCCGCCG
The DNA here is from genome assembly GCF_044765045.1 of Streptomyces sp. NPDC093546. NCBI lineage: Bacteria > Bacillati > Actinomycetota > Actinomycetes > Kitasatosporales > Streptomycetaceae > Streptomyces > Streptomyces sp. NPDC093546. The sequence goes on from NZ_JBIWJG010000009.1 coordinate 82,986, forward strand.
GCGTTCTGGACGACGACGCCTTCGCCACGCTGGCACAGGCCAGGGGGCGGGCGATGCGCCCCCCGACGGACAGCGCCGATCCCGGGGCCATGGCCGCCGTCCGCCTGCCGCGCGACACGGCCGAGCACATGCTCGCGACCGACCACCCCGAACTCACGCTCTGCAACCACAACGCCCCCGACGAGCAGGTGGTCGGCGGCCCGGCCCCCGAAGTGGAGCGCTTCGTACGTGCCTGCCAGGACGCCGGCATCACCGTACGGCCGCTGCCGGTGGCCGCGGCGTTCCACACGTCCCTGGTCGACCATGCCGTCGCACCCTTCCGGGCCGCCTGCGCCGGCACCTCCTTCCACTCTCCCCGGCTGCCCGTCTACGCCAACACGGCGGACACCGCCTACGGGCCGGACGGCGACGCCAACCGTGCGGTGCTGGCCGAGCAGCTGCGGCGCCCGGTGGACTTCGCCGGCCGCCTGCGGGAGATGTACGACGACGGCTTCCGCGTGTTCGTCGAGTTCGGCCCCCAGCAGGTCCTGACCCGCCTGGTCGCCCGCACACTCCCGGCGCAGGACGTGGAGACGGTGCCGTGCGACGCCGGAAACCCGGAGAGCAGCGCGACCGCACTGAAGGAGGCGGCGCTGCGCCTGGCCGTCCTGGGCGTCCCCCTGAGCGATCTCAACCGCTACGACGCCCCACCGGCCCCACCCCGCCCCGACGCCTCGTCGGTGGCCCGGCTGCTGGAGGGCCCCATGTTCGCGGCGGAGAGCCGCCGCGACGCATACCACCGGTGCATCGCGGAGATGGGGCCCGCGACCTCCCGCGAGGCCGCCGCCTCTCCCACCGAGGCCGTCCCCGCCGCACTCCACACCGGGACCCCCGACGCCACCACGGACGTCACCGTCCTGACCCGCGCCGCCACCGACCACCTGGCCGCCCACACCCGTTTCCTGCACCAGCAGACGGACACCACCAAGGAACTCACCGATCTGCTGCGCACCCGGGCGGCGAACGGGAAGCTCGACCAGGAGCTCGTCACCGCCGTCTCGGCGATCGCCGACCACGGGCAGGCCCTCAGCGAGGCGCACGCCCAGGCGGCCGCGGCCGTCACCGACCTGCTCCGTGACGCGGGTGACGGTCCGGTCCGGCGTGCCGACCTTCCGGTTCCGGCCCAGTGGGCGCCGACGGACACACCCCCGCAACCCGAAGCTCCGGCTCCGGCTCTGCGACAGGACGACACCCCGCCCCAGGGCCGCTCCGCGCTGGCCCAGTTGCTGGCCGGCGAAGACGACCGGCCGGACCAGGCACTGACCGACATGACGGGACTGTCGCTCGAGGAGATCACCGAGGCGTGCCGGGCCATCGTGGCGCAGAAGACCGGCTACGACATCGACATGCTCCAACCCGACATGTACATCCAGGAAGATCTCGGTGTCGACTCCCTCAAGCAGGTGGAGATCGGCGCGGAGCTGTGGCGCCTGTATCCCTCGATCAAGCGCGAGGACCTCTTCCGCTTCACCGAGGCGCGCACCATCGGCGAGCTGAGCGAGATGTTCGTGGAGACCCTCACGGCTTCCCGCTCCGCCCTGCGCCACACCGGCGAGGTCGAACTGCGGCGTTCCTTCGTCACGCTGCGGACCGTGCCCGCGGTGGACGAGCGGGCCGGCGCCTACGCGGACCAGCCCTGCGCGCTCGTCCTGGACGACGGCGGCGAGCTGACCGCCGCCCTCGCCGACACGTTGCGGACGCGGGGCTGGCGTACGTACCACCTGGGCCTCCCGGGGGTCTCGCGCGACGGCGTGAACAGCGGATCACTCGAGGACTGGACGGAGGGCGCGTTGGACGCGGCCTTCACCGCCGTGCTGGCCGACTGCCCCCGGCTCGACCTGTGTCTGCTGCCGGTCAGCCGGTCACGCAGCACATCCGCCGACGAGGCCGCCCAGCGGCTGCGACACGCCGTCCTGATCGCCAAACACGCCCAGGCGCCCCTCACGAAGACCGCACGAGACGGTCACCGTGCCGCCTTCGTCACGGTGACCCAGCTCGACGGCGCCCTCGGCTACGCCGGCGCCGGGGGAGACCCCGCCGCCGCTCTCGCGGGCGGCCTCGGCGGCCTGGTCAAGACAGCGGCGCTGGAAATGGCCCCGGTGTTCTGCCGGGCGCTGGACTACGCCCCCGAGCTGCCGCTCGACGCCGTCAGCGAGGTGTTCCACTCCGAGCTGCATGATGTGGCCACCGATCTGCGGGAAGTCGCGTGGGACGGCGAGCGGCGCCGGACCCCACAGCTGTCCGCCACCCCGGACGCACTGCTGCCCGCGCAACCGGACACCGCGGAACTGACCGACAGCGACCTGCTGCTGGTCACCGGAGGGGCCCGGGGCATCACCGCCTGGTGCGTCACCGCGCTCGCCGCGGAGCACCGGTGCGGTTACGTCCTGCTCGGCCGGACCCCGCTGACGGACGAACCGGAGGGGGCAACGGGGGTGGACGACCCCGCCCAGCGAACGATCCGCAGCACCCTGAGCGAACTCCGTGAACGCGGCGCCGACGTCACCTACGTGAGCGCGGACGTCCGCGACCCCCAGTCGGTGGCTGCCGCACTGGCCCCCTACGCATCCCGGATCACCGGTGTCATCCACGGCGCCGGCGTCCTGGGTGACCAGCCTTTGAGCCAGATGGACGGCGAGTCGATCGCCCGCGTGATCGACACCAAGGTGTCCGGCCTCCACCACGTACTCACCGCCCTCGACACCGCCCGCCTGCGGCACTTGGTGGTCTTCACCTCCGTGAGCGGTATCTGGGGCAACGTCCGGCAGAGCGACTACGCGCTGGCGAACGAGGCGGTCAACCGCTACGCCTGCGCCTACCAGGCAGCCCACCCGCACTGCCGTGTCACACCCGTCGCCTGGGGTCCGTGGGAGGGCGGCATGGCCGCGCCCGTGCACCAGTTCTTCGCGGAGAGCGGAGTACCCGTGCTCTCCCGGGACGCCGGCTGCGCACACTTCCGTGCGGAGATGCGGCGGGACGGCGGTACGCAAGGCGTCACCGTCATCGGCCCCGCGGCACCGTGGCTGCGGGTGGAGACACCCCTGCCCGCCACGGGGCTGACCGCCACCCGCGGGCTGGACCGGCTCGACGGTGAACCGATGCTGTGTGATCACCGCATCGGCGGCAACGCGCTGTTGCCCATGACCGCGGCCGTCGGCTGGGCCCTGCACACCGTGGAACGGGCGCAGGGCGGAGTACGGCCTGTCGTCGAATGCCGTGACTTCACCATCAGGCGCGGTGTGTACTTCGACGGCAACGAGCCCCAGCGGATCGGCATGCAGGTGGCACCGGACTCCACGGGGCAGAGCGTCCGCGTCACCGCGTACCGGGCCGACGGCCGCGCGGAGACGCTCCACTTCGACGGAGTCGTCAGCCTCGCCGAGCGCAACGAGCCCGCTCCCCGTGTCCAGTTGCCGCCGGTGGACCTCACCGGCGAACTCCACCCCGCCTACGTCGACGGGCCCCTGTTCCACGGCCCGTCACTGGCCGGACTGCGCGCGGGGGAGCAGAGGAGCCAGGAGCGGCTGGTCATTGCCGCACGCCTCACCGACCCCGTACTGGCTCATGGCGCCTACGCAGGCCACCTGTTCAGCCCTGGCCTGGCCGACCTGCTGCTGCAGGCCGCGGGTCTCGCGTGGTGCACCTCCCCGGCGGACTTCTGCGGGCCGGTGAGCGTGGAGAAGATCGAGCTGTTCGCACCGCTTCCCGATGACGAACCGTTCGTCATCGTCGCGGAAGCCAGAGAGGTCGGAGCGATGGACGTGCACTGCACCGTCACGGCCTGCGACAGCACGGGGCAAGTCCTTCAGCGGTGGACCGGGCTCCGCATGCTCCGGATCACGGAGGAGGAGGCGGTCCGCCTGCTCACGGCGGCCTCTGCGACCTTGGCGGGCACCCATGGCTGACTGGTATGAAGCAGGCGCGGAGACGGGCGCGGAACACGACGCCCTCTCCTTCAGCGGCGAGCCACTGCTCCACGTCCCGGTGAGGACAGCACCGGACAATGAGGACGGCGCCCCTCCCCGCACCTCCGGGAGCACCCCGCCCGCGCGCGGCGGCGCCGAGGACCCGGCCGGACTGGCCGAGCGCATGGCTCTGAGCCTGCAACGGGCCCACGCCTCGGTTCTCGACGCGCATCACGCCATCAGCCTGTGGCAGACGCGGAACGTGGCCCGACGCGATACCGTGGCCGCCCCCGCACCGGCGAGCGACGACGTCCCCGCACCGGCGAGCAACGCCCCTAGGCTCCGGCTTCCGGCCTCACGCACCGGCCTCGAAAACGACGACAGCCCGCCGTCCGCCGAGACGGCCGCCACCCCGGCGCCGCCACCGCACAGCGGGCTCGGCGCCGTCCGCTCGCTCCTCTCCACCGCGTGCGCGGCCCTGCCGCACGCCACCGGCGACGCGCCCCCCACCGGCCGACGCCGCTACGAGATGACGTGGCACGCTCCGGTCACCACCGCTCCGAGCGACCTCCGCACCCTGAGCCTGCCCGTTGCCGGCACCGGCGCACGCGCCTGCCGCGTGGACGACGGTGACCGTCCACTCCTCACGTTCACTGAGGCCACGTCCGACCGTGTGCCGACCGGAACCCAGGGCTCCGCCACGGCCCACCCGCCGGACCCTCGCCCCCTGGCGCGTACATCGGTAACCCGGCTCTTGGCCGCCGACCTCGACACCATGGTCACGGGCCGAGTGGCCGCGGTCCTGGGGGACGACTACGACCAGTCCCATCTGCCTCCGGCACTGCGCCTTCAGCCGTGGCGGGACCGCCTGCTGGAGGGCGTCGAGCACATCGACCCGACGGGAGGCGCGCACGGCCTGGGAGCGCTGACCGCCACGCTCCGCCCCGCCGGAGACGGCGCCACCCCCTCGCAGGTCCCCTACCTCGTCTCGGCCGCGGCCGAGGCACTGTACGTCTACGCCCTCCACCGCGGCCTGCACCTGTGTCTGCCCGCCGCGCACCCGGTTCCGCTGCCCGAGGCCTCCACGCACATCGAGGTCTACGACACCGATGCCGTGCACAGCACCCCCACACAGCTGAGCGCCGTGGTAGTGCGGACCGGGATGTCACCACGCCCGTTCGTGACGGCCGACTGCCTGATCACGGCGAACGACGAACGGGTGGTGGCCAGGTTGAGCGGTCTCAGCCTCGCTGTCTACGGCGAGCCGCGGGAAGACGCCCTGCTGCACGTGAAGCGGACACCCTGCCGACTGGCCTCCACCGGGGAGCCGGCCCCCCTCAACGAACTGCACATGGCGCACATCGCCGAGGGCGACCTCGGTCAGGTGCTGGCCGGAGGCGGGGCTCCACCGGCACGGACCGCGGTGCGACCGCGCCTTCCCCGGGGCGATCTCCTGATGGTGGACCGGGGGTTGAGGCTCGAGAAGGGCGACGTCGCCGGAGGCATCGGAGCCTCGGCGGCCACCGAGTACGACATGCCCACCGAGCCCTGGTACCACCGGGAGGCCGGCACCGACGGGGTTCCCCCCTTGGCACTCATGGAGATGGCACTGCAGCCCACCGGCCTGCTCGCCGGAGCACTCGGCCTGGCCACGCAATACCCGGACGAGCCGTTCGTGTGCCGCAATCTCGAAGGCCGGGCCCGGCTGACCCACCTCGTCGATCCGCGCGGCACCACCGTGGGGCAGCAGGTACGCCTCCGCTCCGCCACCGACCTCCCCGGGGCGGTGATGCACACGTACGCTTTCGAGCTCAGCTCGGACGGGCTGCCCTTCTACGTCGGCGAAACCGTGCACGGCTACTTCACCGCGGACGTCCTCGCCCGCCAGCAAGGACTGGACCACGGCCAGTACCGTGCTCCGTGGCTGGACCTCCAGGACACCACGCCGCCCGGCACACACCACTTCGACGCACGCGAGGACGCCCGCCTCGGCCGGGGCAGAATGGCCCTGCTGGAGGAGACGACCGTGGTGCCGGCGGGAGGCGCGCACGGCAAGGGATACGCACTGTGCGCGAAACCGGTCCGCGCCGACGACTGGTTCTTCGACCGGCACTTCCTGCACGACCCGGTCATGCCCGGCTCGGCAGGGGTGCAGATGCTCTACCAGGCGGTGCAGGCCTTCGCACTGCACACCGGTCTCACCGGCCACCTGCCCCACGCGTGGTTCCGCGCGGCTGTGGGAGAGGAACTGCACTGGTCGTACCGGGGGCAGATCCTCCGGGAGCATCAGCGCGTACGCGGCGAGGTGCACCTGCGCGAGGTGCGGCGGGAACCCGATCACGTGTTCCTCCGCGCCGACGGCAGCGTGTGGCGCGACGACCTGCGCATCTACCACATCAGGAACATCGCGCTGGTGGCCGCCTCCCCGGCCTCCCCGGCCTTCACGGAGGTGGGACCATGAGCATGCGGCACGACCCCGAAGGCGTCCACGCGGCGCTGTCCGCACTCGACCAGCCCTGTTACGTCGTCCGTTCGGGCGACCGTGTCGGCATCACGACGCGCCCGCCCCTGCCGGGTGACACGGTGCTCGCCGCCGCCTCGCCGCTGCCGCCCGGCCGCCTCGGATCCCCGGGCTTCCGTGAGCACCACGGCGTACGCGCCTCCTACATGGCCGGTGCCATGGCCGGAGGAATCTCCGGCACCGATCTCGTCACCTCCATGGCGCGCGCCGGATACCTCGCCTCGTTCGGCGCGGCGGGCCTCTCCGAGGACCGGATCGAGGGGGCCCTGCGGACTCTCGCCCGTCGGCTCGGGGACACGCCCTACGCCTGCAACCTGATCCACTCTCCCATGGCTCCGCGCAGCGAGCGTGCCTGCGTCGATCTCTGCCTGCGCCACAACGTGCGGTGCGTGGAAGCCTCGGCCTTCGTCGACCTCACCCCCGAGGTCGTGCGCTACCGGGCCGCCGGCCTGCGGCCCGGACCGGCGGGCGGCGTGGTCGTCGGCCACCGCGTCATCGCCAAGGTGTCCAGGCCCGAGGTCGCGGAGCGGTTCCTGCGGCCGGCTCCCGAAGCGCTCCTCGCCGAGTTGGTGGCCCGTCACGACATCACGGCCGAGCAGGCCCGGCTCGCCCGCACCGTGCCCATGGCCGACGACATCACCGTAGAGGCGGACTCCGGCGGGCACACCGACCGGCGCCCGCTCACCGTCCTGCTGCCCGCCATGACCAGCCTGCGGGACCGCGTCGCGCGGGAGACGTCCGGGCATCGGCATCCCCCGTCAGGGGTACGCATCGGAGCAGCCGGCGCTCTCGGCACCCCGCACGCCGTCGCGGCCGCCTTCGCGCTGGGCGCCGACTACGTCGTCACCGGCTCGGTCAATCAGGCCAGTGTCGAGGCCGACACCTCTCCCGCCGTCAAGGAACTGCTGGCGCAGGCAGGGCTCGCCGACTGCACCATGGCACCGGCAGCCGACATGTTCGAGCAGGGCGTCACCGTCCAGGTGCTCGGCCGCGGCACGCTCTTCCCCGGCCGCGCCGGTCGCCTCTACCGCCTCTACCGCGACCACGACAGCCTGGAGAACCTGCCACCGGAGGAGCGACGCGCACTCGAGGAGCGCGTCCTCGGCCGGCCGGTGGACGAGGTGTGGGCGGACACGCGTGACTACCTCGCCGCCCACCATCCGGACCAGCTCCACCGCGCCGAGCGCGACGCCAAGCACCGGATGGCTCTGACCTTCCGCTGGTACCTGGCCATGTCCTCGCGATGGGCCATCGCGGGCGATGCCGCGCACGCCAAGGACTGGCAGGTCTGGTGCGGTCCCGCCATGGGCGCCTTCAACACCTGGGCGGCGGGCAGCACACTGGAACCCGTCGACAACCGGCACGTCATCGCCATCGCGCACCATCTGATGCGCGGCGCCGCCTATCTCACGCGTGTGCACCACCTGCACGCTGGCGGAACGCGGCTCCCCTCGTCGTGCACCGACTACCGGCTGCCTCCGCGCCCGGCCGACACACCGCGCCCGGTACCGCCGACACAGCGGCTCTCCCCGCGTCTGCGGACCGCACATGCGTGAACCAGCCATGACGCGCCACCACGAAAGGCCCGGGATGTCCGCGCATTCCTCACCCGACTACGCAGGTGCGTCCACGGAAGCGACCCAACATCACTACGACCTGTCCAACGACTTCTACGCCCTGTGGCTGGACCCTTCCCTGACCTACTCCTGCGCCATGTGGGCGCAGGGCGACAACGCTCTGTCCCTGCTGCGCACACGCCGAGACGGCGCTGACTACGCCCGCACATGCCGGTGCTGGCTGGACCGCTTCCTGACCGTCGTACGCCGCGTACGCCGCGCGATCAGGGCTGGTTCGCGGTGCGCGGGGCTGAGGCCTGCCGGATGTCCGCGCCGGAGCCGACGTGCCGTTGGGTCTCCTGGGGACCGTGCCAGTCCAGGCACACGGCGGTGGCATCGTCTCCGAGCCGGCCGTCGGCGGCGTCCCGGACCGCGGACGTCAGGACCAGCGTGGTCTCCCGCGGGTGCAGGTGCCGGGTGCGTTTCAGCAGGGCGGGCAGATCCACCTTCTCGCCGTGGCGTTCGAGCATGCCGTCGGTGAACATGAGCAGACGGTCACCGGGCTGGAGACTGAGGTCCTGCACGCGATAGGGGTGAGGGGTCAGCTCGGACAGGCCGAAGGGATGATCCACCTCGCAGGGGATCGCCTCCACGACCCCCTCCCGCATGCGCAGTGGCCAGGGATGACCTGCGTTGACGAGTCGGGCCCGCCCGGTATGGAGATGGATGCGCAGCAGTTGCCCGGTGGCATGACCGTGGCCGTGATCGATGAGTGCCCGGTCGGCGAGGTGGGCCTGTTCGGCGAGGTCGGCGCCCGCACGGCGGGCGCCGCGCAGGGCGCCCACGAGGACCGTGGCGGCCAGGGCGGAATCGATGTCGTGGCCCATGGGGTCGGTCACCGACACGTGCAAGGTGTCGCGGTCCACTACGTAGTCGAAGGTGTCACCGCTGAGGTCCTCGGACGGCTCCAGGTTCCCGCACAGGGTGAACTGCGCGGCCTCGCACGACAGCGACGGGGGGAGCAGCTGGTACTGGATCTCGGCTGCCAAGGTGGGGGGCCTGGAGCGTTTGCCCCAGGTGTAGAGGTCGGTGAAGCGACCGTTGGCGATCACGATGTAGGCCAGGACGTGTGCGGCCTCCGCGACCGCGTCCAGAGTGAGCCGGCCGGTATCGGACGGCAGGAGCAGTTCCAGTAGCCCGATCGCATCCCCCCGGTTGGTGACCGGCACGATCACCCTCCGCCCCCGGTCGGTCGCCTCCTGATACAGCCGCTGGGTGCGGATCACCTCCTCGTAGACGCTGCCGAACAGGGAGATCCGCTCGGTCTCCCGCCCGCTTCCCGCGGCGGAGGTGGACAGCCGCGCCACCGACTTCCCGGTCAGGTCCACGATGAGGAAAGAGACCTCCGTGGCGTGGAAGCGACGCCGCAGGTCCTCCGCGACCACCGCGACGGCGTCCGCAGGCGCCGCCGCTTCCGCTGCCGTCAGCAATCGGGGAAGTTCGCTCTGTCCACCACTCACGCGCGCGGTCCCTTCCACCAGCCCCTCTACCAGCTTGGCACGTTCCGGCGGCCGCCCGCAGAGGCGGCGGGTCCGCGCTCGGATCACGCAGGGCCCCGCTTCACGACGGTCCTCCTCCCGACGGCCTCCGGCCGCCCCACCCCGGCCCGCCCGGACGTGTCGGCAAGCGGGCCCGCTGCCGTTGTCAGTGCCGGATGACACCATCCGGCCATGAGCAGCGCATCTTTCGACTGGCACGAGTTCCTGGGACGGTGGCAGGAGGAGTGGGTTCCGCCCGCGGACGCCGATGAGGACGACGGCGAGGGCGAGGTCGGCGAGCAGACCCCCGTCCGCCTGGGCAGGCCCGGGGCGGACGAGGCGGCGATCGCCGCGGCCGAGGAGCGGCTGGGGCGGCGGCTGCCGCCCTCGTACCGGGAGTTCCTGGCCGTGAGCGACGGGTGGCAGGTCGACCAGACGGCCGCGATCTACCAGCTCGGTGGCACCGCGGACATCGACTGGTTCGGGGATCCGTACGGCATGACCCCGCTGTACGAGCAGAATCTGGGTGACGACCCGCGCGAGGAGGACGTCCTGCTGGCCGGGATGTGGCGACGGGCGCTGCGGCTGGAGACGGACTCCGACATGTCGTACGCCCTGCTCGACCCGGAGGACACGGACCAGGACGGCGAGTGGGCGCTCTACGTCTACAAGGGCTGGAGCGGTGAACTGCCGGACCGGTACCCGTCGTTCCGCGCGTACATGGAGGCCATGTACCGCGGCTTCCACTCCAACCGGGCGGGACGGCCCGACTTCGTGAACGCGACCACGCGCGCCCAGGACGCCCATGTGGAGCAGGCCCGCCTGCTGGCCCTGCGCGGACGGTACGAGGAGGCCATGCCCCTGTTGGAGGAGGCGTCGTCCTTCGGAAGGCCGCGTAGCGCCGCCCTGCTGGACCAGCTCCGGCATCTGCTCGCCCCGAGCAGTTCGCGGAGTTACGGCACCATGGTGGCCGACCCGCGCTACCTGCCCGAGGTTCTGCCCGTCGAGGCGATGGCGATGGCGATGGCGCCGGCGCGCGGCGGCGGATGGCGGTCGGACGGAGACGAGCACTGGCTCCGGATGATGACCGCCCGAGGGGCCGCCCCGAAGACCGCCGAGGCCGTCCTGAGCGCGGTGCGGGACGGCACCCACCGCTACGCCCCGCCCGGGCCGTGGGGCCGGGCCGTCGCCGGAGCCCGGGAGTCGGCCCGCTGGGGGGCGTCCGACGCCGCGTGGCGGGCACTGCGGGAGGCGCTCCCGCTGTGGGAGCCGCCGGGACCCTTGCTGATCGCCCCGCTCGGCGTGCTCGCCGACCCCGTCCTCGGGCCGCTGATCACTCCGGAGCGCGGGCGGGAGATCCTCGCGACACCGCGGGCCGGAGAGACCGGACCCGCTCCCGAACCGGCGCCCGCACACGACCCGCCGGGCCTCACCTGGCTGAGGGAGCCGACTGCGAACCGGCAGCCGTCCGACGGCTACCGCTGTGTCTGGGTCGAGGGGATCGACCCCGCCCGCCTGCCCGCCCTGATCGGTGAGGAAGGCGCGGAACTGAGCGCGCCCGTGGATCCCAAGAGGGCTTCCGCGCGGGCACCCCGGCCCCACGAGCGGGAGGGCGTGGAGCTCTGGGAGGACCGGGCCGTCGTCGCCGTCGGCCGCACGGGCGGCACGGGCGGCACGGGTGACGGGTGGGCCTTCGCCTTCGGCGGCTACTCCCACCAGTACCTGAGCGACCTGTTCCGGTCGCCCGCGGCGGCGGCCTCCTCGTCGGGCCGTGCGGTGGTGGTGTGGTCCGACCCGAGGCGCTCGCCCCCGGGAGACCACCCGGCCGCGTTCCATCTGTCGGTGGCCGAACACGGCGAGGAGCTCTACGCCTTCACCGTGCGGGGCACGGAGATCCAGCGCTCCGGCGCGATACCCGAAGCCCTGGACCCCGCACGGCTGTTCCGGCCGGAGGACACCGAGCGGGACAACGAACTGCGGGTGCTGGAGGCCCTGCACACCGAACTGGGGCTCTCGCTTCCCCGCTTCGCGCTGACCCGAGGCAGGCTCCACACCTTCACCACCCGGTCCTGGACCCGGGCGCCACGCGCGGGCGAGGGCTTCGCCTACATCAGCTTCGGGCGGCACCGGTCCTGAACGCGGGCGGGCCCGCGCCCTGGTGGAAGGCGGGCCCGCTGGTGGCGACCTCCCGGGCGGTGCTGGATTCCCGGCCCGACATGATCAAACGTGCGAGACCGCTCTCCAATACACCGCTGTCCAAGACGCCGCTCTCCAAGACGGCCCGTTCCCTGCTCGTCGCCGCCTGCGCCGCCCTCGCCTGCGTCCTCGTCCTCGCCGTCACCGGCTTCTTCGGCCCCACCGTGTACGACACCGGTGAGCGCCGCATCACCGTGGCGGTCGGCGACGAGTTCACCCTCGAGGTCCCGGCCCGGCCCTCCATCGGCGAGCACTGGTACCTGGCCGGCCCGAGGCCGGACGCCGGCGTCCTCGGCTACCGGGGCACCCACGAGGAGATCGAGGGCACCGAGGAGGGCATCGCCGGCGGCGGGGACGGCACGGCGTACTTCGACTTCACCGCCCGCGGCAAGGGCACGACGACGGTGACGCTGCTGCACTGCCCGATGGCGCGGTGCGGCGGCGCCGCCCGGACGACGGCCACCGCCTCACCCGTCCCCACGGCGGGCGCGACGGAACAGCCGGGCGACGAGCCGGCGTTCTTCCGCTACGAGATCACCGTCCGCTGAAAGGCCGCCCCTTGGACTTTCCGCCGAGGGAACCCACCGCCCATGGTCGGGACAGCACATTGCCCGCAGGGTCGTCGGCGGATTGGATGGCGCGAATGAGATCCCTGCTCGACGGCTGCACGCCCTGGCCCGAGGAGTTCGTCGACCGCTACTGGTGGGCCGGGCACTGGCGTGGCGACACACTCGACAGCCTGCTGCGCGGCTGGGCCCTGCGGTACGGACCCCGGACCGCGCTCGTACAGGACGGCGACCGGATCACGTACGCGCACCTGAACCGGCGCGTGGACCGAATGGCCGCCGGATTCCGGCTGCGCGGACTCCGGCCCCGGCAACGGGTCGTCGTCCAGCTGCCGAACGTTCCCGAGTTCGTCATCACCGTGTTCGCGCTGATGCGCGTCGGCGCGGTCCCCGTGTTGTGCCCGGTCTCCCACCGCGCGCCCGAGGTGTCCCGCCTCGTGCGCGTCGCCGAGGCCGTCGGCTACGTCGGCCCCTCGACGTACCAGGGCTTCGACCACACGGCGATGGCCGCGGACATCGCGGCCGAAGGGCCGTTCCTGCGGCGCGTGTTCACCCTGGACGCGCCGGGCGGACCGTCCCCGTACGGCGGCCTCGCGACCGACCCGTCGGGCTGCCACTACTTCCCGCTGGGCTCCGTCGAGGCGCCGCCCGAGCCGGCGCTCGCGCAGAACGCGGGCCAGGTCGCGTTCCTCCTGCTCTCCGGCGGCACCGCCGAGGAGGCCCGGCTCGTCCCGCGCACCCACAACGACTACGCCTACCAGGCGCGGGCGGCCGCCGAGCTGGTCTCACTCACCGAGAGCGACGTGTACCTCGCCGCGCTGCCCGCCGCGTACAACTTCGCCTTCGGCTGCCCCGGCATCCTCGGCACCCTCTCCGTCGGCGGCACCGTCGTCCTGGTCGAACACCCGGAACCCGCCGAGTGCCTCGCGGCCGTCGAACGGGAGCGGGTCACCCTCACATCGGTGGAGCCCGACGCCGTCGAGCGGTGGCTCGACGTACATGCCACGGTCGGGGCCGACATGAGCAGCCTGCGCCTCGTGCAGGTCGGCGGCGCTCCGCTGCCCCGGGCGACCGCCGAACGGATGGGCCCCGCATGGGGCTGCCGCCTGCAGCAGGTCTTCGGTGTGGCCGAGGGGCTGCTCACCCTCACCCGGCCCGCCGATCCCGACGAGACCGTGCTGGCCACGCAGGGCCGTCCGCTCTCGCCCGACGACGAGGTCCGCATCGTCGACGTCGACGGCAACGACGTACCCGACGGGGAGTACGGCGAACTCCTCGCCCGCGGCCCGTACACCGTGCGGGGCTACTACCGGGCGCCCGACGACACCGCACGCTCCTTCACCGCCGACGGCTACTTCCGCACCGGCGGTCTCGCGCGGCGCACCCCGGACGGCAGCCTCGTCGTGACCGGTCGCCCGCGCTCCACAGCGGGTACGCCGCCGACGAGGCCGGTGTGAGCTGCGCGCCATGACTGACGGATTCATCCGGTGGTACCGGGAGTCGGCGGCCACGCCCGCCTTCGCCGCGCAGGCGGAGCTCTTCGCGGCCCACGGCCTCGGGCTCGTCCACCCGGTGAGGGGCGCGGCGGTGGTGCTCGACGTGGAGGGGGACGGTGTCCTCATGAGCCCGGAGGAGCTCGGCCGGCTCCTGGGCCTGCGCATCGCGTCGCTCACCATGAACTGGTGGTTCTCCGCCGACGCCGACGTGGTCGCCGCGTACGCGTATGAACCGCTCGGTTGCGAGATCCAGACGCTGTGGCTCGACGGCCTCACCCCGGAACAGGCCGACACGGTCGAAGCGGCCGTCGTCGCGGCGGCGACGGCACTGCCGGTGCCGGGCCGCGCCGTGATCGTCGACCGGGACGGGGAGGGCGACCCCGAGGACTGGGACTCGGCCGTGCTGTACGACGGGGAGATCCCGTCGCACTTCCCGGACCGGGTGCTGGTGCGCGACCCGCTCGCGGAGCGGCTCTGCAGGTCGTCGCCGGAGCTGAGGAGCGAGGGCACCGGGGGAGGCCTGACCCTGTTCGCACCGGGACCCGCCCGTCCGCTCTGACGGCCGGAGGTCCTCCGTACCGCGGACCTCCCGGAGGAAAGCCCCGCTGGTTCCACGACCAGCGGGGCTTTTCCGTGGGGTCGGGCACGCACCCGTACGCGCCCGACGCGTCAGACGGCGCTCGTGCTCCGCTTGGTGAACCGGTGCCACCAATGACGGCGCCGAGGGTGCACGGCACGTCCCAGCAGGCGGCCCAGCACCAGGTAACCGATCAGCGCGCCCGTGGTGTTGAGCAGGACGTCGTCGATGTCGAAGGCACGCCCGGTGATGAGGGCACCCTGGACCAGCTCGACCAGCAGCATCGCCAGGGCGGTGACCACCGCGACGCGTACGAGCCCTCGGGCGCGGGGGACCAGGACCGGCAGCAGCAGACCGAACGGCACACCCAGCACCACGTTCCCGCCGATCTGCTTGACGGTGTCCCGCACGTCCGGCTGCCCGAGATAGTCGCGGATGGAGTCACCCGGACGCAGGTTGCTGTGCGTCAACGACTCGGAGGCCGCCGAGGGCTCCAGGGTGAGGCGTGCGAGCAGGACCGCGAACGCCACCATCCCCACGAAGGCCACCAGCATGGCCATGGCCCGTACCACGGGCGACAGCAGCGGCCGGTCCGACGCCGCTCGTCCCGGTGGCTCTCGCTCTTCCTCAGTCCTCCCCTGCACGACTGTCCGTGCCATCAGAAAACTCCCTCTCAGGGTGGTCCGCTTCCGTCACGCCCACGCCCCGGGAAGCGCGGCCAGGGCCTGCCGGCCACTCCTCCCGGGTCCGTACGTCATGCGAGCTCGTCTACCCTCGCCAACCAGTCGAAAGCACCCGGACCGCATAGCGAGCGGCGACAGGGGCCTTTCGGCCGTGCCTTCGGAGAACCGGCACGGCCGGTTCATCAGCGCGGTACAGGGCCACCCCTCCCGACGGCTGCCCCTACAAATGCCGATGCTGCCGGTCTTTGCCGTATATGTCCCCCCTTCGAGAACCCGCGTTGCGCGTTCCCGACCTCGAGGCTCGGTTCAGTCGGAGTCGAGAACAGGCAAAACTCTCGTCGTACGGAAACGGCGCACGCCCCAGCGGAATCCCGGCGCCGGAAGCGAAAAGAGGAATCGGCTCCACCGGAAAAGCCGAAAAAACCGGAGGAGCGCCCCTGCGCCTTTCGCATGCAAAGCGAAAGGCAACATGCGGAACGTGGAGCGCGGAAAAGAGCGGAGAGGTGGTGGTGTCCCGTGGCCGGTACAGCGGTGGTGACCGGGGCGAGCAGCGGGATCGGCGCGGCGACCGTACGCCGCCTCGCGAAGGACGGCTACGACGTGGTGGCCGTCGCCCGGCGTGCCGACCGGCTGCGCGAGGTGGCGCGGGAGACCGGCGCCCGGGCACTGCCCGTGGACATCACGGACGCCGGCGCCGTACGGCGGCTCGCCGACGCGCTGGACGCCTGCGACGTCCTGGTCAACAACGCCGGAGGCGCCCTGGGCGCGGAGAGCGTGGCGACCGCGTCGGTGGACGACTGGGAGCGGATGTTCTCCGTCAACGTCCTCGGCACCCTGCGGGTCACCCAGGCGCTGCTGCCGCTGCTGCGGCAGGGCGCCGGAGGCACCGTCGTGACCATCACCTCCACCGCGGCCTTCACCACCTACGAGGGCGGCGGCGGGTACAGCGCGGCCAAGCACGCCGAGCACGCGCTCAGCGAGACCCTGCGGCTGGAGCTGTGCGGGGAGCCGGTCCGGGTCATCGAGGTGGCTCCCGGAATGGTGAAGACCGACGAGTTCGCCCTCAACCGCCTGCGCGGCGACGCCGCCAAGGCCGCCGCCCTGTACGAAGGCGTCGACCACCCCCTGACCGCGGACGACGTCGCCGCGTGCGTGGCGCTGGCCGTCGGCCTGCCGCAGCACGTGAACATCGACCACCTCGTGGTGCGCCCTCTCGCGCAGGCGGCCCAGCACCGACTCCACCGCGGCCCGCTGATCCATCGGAAGAACGAGCACGGAATCGAGGAGCGTCCTACCCGTGAATTCCCAGCGTGAACGCCTCACCCCGCAGATGCTGCGGTACGACGATTTCGACGACCGCGCGGAAACCCGGTACCTGCCGTACCTGATGTATTTCCATCGGGCGGGATACCGTTCCGCGACGGTGAACACCGATCGACTGGGATTCAGGATCTCCCACGGCGCCACCGGGCAGGGCTCGGTGGAGAACGCGCCGAAAGGCCCCGTCCGGCTGCTGGCCGGCAGTTCCACCCCGTTCGGCATCGGAGCGACCAGCGACGCCGCCACGATGGCGTCACGTCTCTGGTCCCGGTACGCGCCCTCGGTGCCGTGGCTCAATTTCGCCGGCCGCAGCCACAACTCGATGCAGGAACTGCTGCTGTTCCTGATGCACCGGGAACTGCTGCCCGAGGTGGAGGAGATCGTCGTCTTCTCCGGCCTGAACGACCTGGCCCTCAGCAGGCTGCCGGACGCGCAGCGCGGGAACCACGGCGCCTTCTTCAACTGCGGCGAGTACTTCGACCAGATGGAGGAGCTGCGCGTCAAGCACCGCAAGCAGAAGCGGGGCTTCGGCCGGCGCCCCGGCGCCGCGGCCGGGACCGAGAACCACAAGGTGCCCCCGCTCGCCGACCGGATCGAGTACGCCGTCGACCTGACGACCCGCCACCTCGCCGCCCTGCAGCTGCTCGCGGCACCGACCGGCGCCCGGATCACCTACGTCCTGCAGCCGCTCGCGACCTGGGTCCGGGAGTCCGGATCGCCCGAGGAGAAGGCGGTCTTCGGCGAGCTCGACGAGGTCTCCAACTTCTGGGAGCTGTACGGCGACATCGCCACGATCGAGACGGGCCGCAGGTACGCCGAGGCGCTCCGCGTCGCCTGCGAAGCGCAGAAGGTCCGCTTCCTCGACATGAGCCCGGTCCTCGCCGCGGAGGTGACGGTGAACGACTGGCTGTACGTGGACCGCGCGCACTTCACCGACCACGGCACGGAGATCGTCTCCCGCCTCCTCGCCGACTCCCTCGGCCTCTCCTAGCGCCGCACGCACCAGCCCGAGCAAGCCCGAGCCCACGCCCGAGTCCACGCACCAGAAGAGAGGGCATTCAGCCATGTCGTTCGTGCGAAAAGTCATCGCCAAGCTGTTCAGGCGCAAGCGGAAGGCGAAGAACGACGCGTCCATCTACCCCATGTTCTGACCGGACGTGCACCGCACAGCCCGGGTGCTCGACCACGCGGGAAAGAGAGGGGAACGATGCAAGGCCCAGAGGCAGCTGCCACGGCGACGCTGTCCGCGCAGCACCGGACGGACGGCCCGCACGGGCTGCCGCAGGACGGTGGCTCCGCACGCACCGTGTACGCGTACGCGGCGGACCCGGAGGCGTCCCTCCCCGAAGGCAGGTTCGTCGAGGAGATCCGCAACGTACTGCACCACCACCCCGCACCGGCCGCGGGCGACGACCCGCTCGACGAGCTGGTCCGCCGGGCCGCCGACTGGGCGTCCGACGAGCGCGGGCGGTACCGGGCGCTGCTCGGCGCCGAAGGCGAGGAGGGCACGGCGCAGGCCCAGCCGGGCGACCGCCCCGAAGGACACCGCCAGGTGCTCGTCCGCCGCGCCGTCCTCAGCTGCGCCCCGCTGTCCCTCATGTCCGGCGCATGGCTCCAGTGGCTGAGCGCTCCCGGCAACGCCGACGCCCCCCTCGTGCTGAGGATCCTCGCCCTGTACGCCGCCGACGTCGGCGCCGGCCACCCGGCGGCCTCCCGGGGCAGCGCGTACCTCGAACTGCTGCGCAGGCTGCGGCTCGCGGAGAACGCAGCACCGGCGGTGCGGCTCACCGGCGACCAGCGCATCACGGACGGCGCGTTCCGCCTTCCGGCACTGCTGCTGGCGATGAGCAGACGGCCGGAGGACTTCCGGGGAGAGATCCTCGGGGCCGACCTGTGCCTGCGCGCCGTCGGGCTGCTGCCCGCCCTGGAGATGGTCCGGGCGGCGCTTCCGGCGGAGGCGGACTGGGACGCCATCGATCCCTCGCGCCGGCGCGACCCCGAGGGCCTTTCGCCCGCCGAGCAGTGCCGCACCGCGGTGGACGAGCTGCTGGCGGAGGAGGGCGAGCGGGCCGCCGAGGCGGTGCGCGCGGGCTTCCACTGGGCGCTGGCCGCTCTGCGCGAGTGGTCCGAGGCGCTCCACGCGGAGCTGGTGGCGGCCGGGGACCCCGCGTTCGACATGGCGGAGCTGATGCGCCTGCGGTCCCGTGAAGGCGCCGTTTACCACCACCAGTTCCTGCTGGAGGGCAAGTCGCTGGCCACCTGGCTGGCGGAGTGCCGGACCGACCCGGGGCCGCTGCTCGACGTGCTGGCGCGCAGCAAGCTGGTCAAGCCCGGTCGTTCACACGCCAGTTCCCTGGTACGGGGGCTGGTGGGCGAGCGGGGGCCGATGTTCCGGGTCTTCTCGCCGGAGGACCTGGTCGTCCTGCGCCGCTGGATCGACTCCCTCCCCACCGAGCCGTCCGCGCAGGACGCGCAGGACGCGCAGGACGCGGGCACTGCGGCCCGGGCGGCCACCGCGGGCACGAAGGAGGACCCCCTGGCGGCCGTCGCCGGCGCGCTGCGGGCGGGGTCGCGCTCCCCGGGCCGTACGCCGTCGGGCCTGCGCGAGGCGTACCACCTCCTGATGAACCGGACCGACACCCCGGCGCTGCGCTCCTGGGCCATGGAGTACGTGGCCGGCTGGCTCGCGCGCTCCCGGCACGGCATGGACCGTACGAACATGCCGCTCCCCGAGCGCTGGGGACACGAAGGGCTGCGGCCCTGGCTGCAGGCCCAGCACGACCGGCACGGCGCGGAGTTCGAGGAGAACGCGGAGGTTCCCCTGCCGTCCCGGGAGGCCGTCGTCGACGACACCGTGCAGACGGCGCCGCTGACCCTGATCGACGGCAGCTGGCTCCAGGGGTTCACCGACTACGAGCAGGCGTCGTCCGCGATCGGGCACTCCCTCTTCGAGACGTACTGGGACGAGCTCGGCAACGGCGAGCCGCACCTCAACCACCCCCTCATCTACCGCGACGTGCTCAAGGAGATGGGCGTGGAGCTGCCGCCGACGGCCTCGGCCGCGTTCGCGCGGTGGTCCGGCTTCCGCGAGGAGTCCCTGGAACTGCCGGTGTACTGGCTGTGCGTGGGCCGTTTCCCGCGGACCTTCCTGCCGGAGGTCCTGGGGCTCAACCTGGCCATGGAGCTGTCGGGCGTGGGCGGCACGTACCGCAGGGCGCGGCTGGCGCTGAAGGCGTACGGATTCAGCACCCGCTTCGTGGACATCCACAACACCATCGACAACGTCGCCACCGGGCATTCCGCCTGGGCGGCCGACGCCGTGGACACCCTGCTGGCCTCGCTGCCCGACACGCCCGGCCCCGGCGGCAGGGCGGACGTGTGGGAGCGCGTGCGCGTGGGCTACCGCTCGCTGAACCCGCCGAGCGGCATGGGCGCGCGGCTGGCCGCCCGCCGCAGCCGGCTCACCGGCCGGCGCCGGTGAGGCCCGCGATGCGGCGACGTGACGACGCACCCGGCGATGCGACTACGCACCCGGCCACGCGCGGCGTGGCCATCGACCCCCAGGCGGAGGAATGCAGCGGTGTCTGACCTGATTCTCGGAGTCTCAGCCTTCTACCACGACAGCGCGGCCGCGCTGATCGCCGACGGCGTGCCCGTCGCCGCGGCCCAAGAGGAACGTTTCACCAGGCGTCGGCACGACTCCTCGTTCCCGTCGCGTGCGGTCGAGTACTGCCTCGACGAGCAGGGCGTGAGCCTGGACGACGTCTCCGCCGTCGCCTACTACGAGGACCCCCGGCTGAAGTTCCGGCGGGTGATGGCGACCTTCGCGGGCGCCGCCCCCACCGGCTTCGCCTCCTTCCGCGACACCCTGCCCGCCTGGCTCGGCCGCGGCGGCAAGCTGCGCACCGACGACACCGTGCGCGCCGAGCTCGCGGCGCTGCGCCGGGGCCGGGTGCCGGAGGTCTCCGTACGCCGCCACCACGAGTCGCACGCGGTGTCCGCCTTCTTCCCGAGCCCCTACGAGTCCGCGGCCGTGCTGTGCATCGACGGCGTCGGCGAGTGGGCCACGACCACCCTGTGGCACGGCCGGGGCACCGAACTGCGGCCCGTGGCGGAGCTGCGGTTCCCGCACTCGCTCGGCCTGCTGTACTCGGCGTTCACCTACTTCTGCGGCTTCAAGGTCGACTCCGGCGAGTACAAGCTCATGGGCCTGGCGCCCTACGGCAAGCCCCGCTACGCGCACCTCATCGAGGACCAACTCATCGACCTCAAGCCGGACGGGTCCTTCCGCCTGGACATGCGCTACTTCGAGTACCTGCGCGGCCAGGTGATGACCGGGCGCGGCTTCGAGAAGCTCTTCGGCGGCCCCCGGCGCGCCCCCGAAAGCCCGCTCACCGAGCGGGAGTTCGACCTGGCGGCCTCGGTGCAGGCGGTGACCGAGAAGGCCGTGCTCCGGCTGGCCAAGACGGCCCGCGAGCGCACCGGCGAGTCCCGGCTGTGCATGGCCGGGGGCGTCGCGCTCAACTGCGTGGCCAACGGCAAGGTGATCGACGCCGGGATCTTCGACGAGGTGTGGATCCAGCCCGCCGCCGGCGACGCCGGAGGCGCCCTCGGCGCGGCCCAGGCCGTCGCCATGGAACGCGGCGTGCGGCGCGACCACCCCCGCACCGGCCGCGACGCGATGAGCGGCTCCCTGCTCGGCCCCGCGTACGACGACGACGAGATCGCCGCCTACCTGGAGTCCCGCAACATCCCGCACCGGCGGCTGGACAGCGCCACCCTGGCCGAGCAGGTCGCGGACGGGCTGGCCCAGGGCAAGATCGTCGGCTGGTTCCAGGGGCGCATGGAGTTCGGCCCGCGGGCGCTCGGCGCCCGGTCCATCATCGGCGACCCGCGCAACCCGGACATGCAGTCGGCGATGAACCTGAAGATCAAGTTCCGGGAGTCGTTCCGTCCCTTCGCGCCGGCCGTGCTGGCCGAGGACGCCAAGGACTACTTCGACCTGCCGCAGGAGAGCCCGTACATGCTGGTCGTCTCCCAGGTCGCCGCCGCCCAGCGGCTGGAGGCCCAGGAGCAGGGCGCCTCCGGGCTGGACCTGCTGAAGGTGCAGCGCTCCACCATCCCCGCCGTCACCCACGTCGACTACTCGGCCCGGGTGCAGACGGTGACGGAGCACAGCAACCCGCCCTACCACCGGCTGCTGACCGCCTTCAAGGCCCTGACGGGCTGCCCGGTCCTGGTCAACACCTCATTCAACGTGCGCGGCGAGCCCATCGTGAACTCGCCCCACGAGGCCTACACCTGCTTCATGCGCACCAACATCGACATGCTGGCGCTCGGGAACTTCCTGCTGGAGAAGCACGAACAGCCCGCCTGGACGGAGACGTCCGACTGGCGCGAGGAAATCCCCCTGGACTAGGCGGCCCCACCGGGCCCGAGGCCAAGCCCGGGTCCGGGTCCGGGCGCCTGCGCCCAAGCCCGCGCCGACCGCCGACCGGAGAGCGCCGACCGCCGACTGCCGACCGCCGACAGAAACGGAACGTTCATGCGCAGCTTCCTGCTCCTCCTCGTCTACTACCTCGTCGTGACGCCCTTCGGCCTGCTGAGCCGCCTCGTCAACGACCCCCTCGCCCGCCGCTGGGAACGGCGCGCGGACACGTACTGGAACCCGCCGACCCCGTCACCGGCTCGCTGAGTGGCGCACAAAGGCGTGCAACCGACTGAACGGAGACAACGATGACCAGCCTGCTCCAGTTCGCCCGGTACCGTCTCGAGGACAGTGCCCGGGACCTGGTGACCAAGGAGATCTCCGCACGGGTGTCGGAGACCAGCCTGGATTCCGACCTCGACGACGCGATCCTCGGCGGCATCGGCGCATACGCACTGCGGCGCCATCTGCCCGGCGACATCCTCCAGGGAATCCAGGTGTTCACGGCGGCGGGCTCCCACGCGTTGCTCCTGTCCAACCTTCCCGCACAGGAATTCCCGGCCACGCCGGTCAGCGGATTCGCGGACGAGGCCCAACTCGCCGTGACCAACGCGATCCACCTCGGGCTGATACGGATCCTCGGGTGCACCCCGTTCGCCGTCAGCTACGAGAACGACGGCCGGCTCATCCGCAACGTGGTGCCCAACCCGGCCGCCTCCGGAACCACCAGCTCCTGGGGCGCCGACTCGGAGTTCTTCTGGCACACCGACAACCCCCACCAGCCGTTCGGACCGCCCGGTTCCGACCCCCGCCTGTACACGCCGTCGTACCTGACCTTCTTCGCCATACGCAACGAGGAGCGGGTACCCACCGAGATCGCGGCGCTCGACGACGTCGTCGTACGGCTCGACGAGGAGACCCGGGCCGGCCTCATGGCGCCCGAGTTCGAGGTCGGCGCACCCGACTCCAACGACGGAGAGGCCATCGGCCCACTGACGAAGGCCGCGGTCCTGGAAACCGCCCCGGACGGCCGCCACCGCGCGCGCTACGACCGGGGGACGACGACCGGCGTCACGCCCGCCGCCCAGGAGGCGCTGGAGCGATGGTCGTCGGCCCTCAAGACCGTACCGTCGGCCGACCTGGTGCTGGAAACCGGCGACTTCATGATCTTCGACAACCACCGGGTCCTGCACCGCCGCAAGGCGTTCACGCCGCACCCCCACACCAACGCCCGCTGGCTGCGCCGCTGCTACGCCGCCTGACGGACTGCCACAGCGCAGCACCCCCCACCTCCACACCCACCACCCCACATCACCCCCCGAAGGGAATCCCATGGGCAAGTACCGCGTGGCAGTCATCGGCGGTCGGCCGGCACCGGTCGCGGGTGCCAAGGAACTCGGCATCGACGTCGTCCTCGTCCACGAGGAGGGCGCCTATGACGTGGCCGTGGCCCAGCACTGCGAGCGCATCGTGCACGCCCCCCTCGACGACGGGCAGGCCATCCTCGACGTACTGAAGCCGCTGCACGACGAGCGCCCCTTCGACCGCGTCCTCACCACCACCGAACCGGCGGCCGAGTCCACCGGCTTCGTCGTGGACTCCCTCGGCCTGCCCGGCGTCACCGAGGCCACCGCCCGCGCCCTCAAGGACAAAGCGCTCACCCGGGAGCTGCTGGACCGGCACGGACTCAGCCCCGTGCGCTACCGCATGGTGAACAGCGCCGACGAGATCGCGGCCTTCCGGGCCGAGGTCGGTGAGCGCATCATCGTCAAGCCGGTGGACGGCGTGGCCAGCCTCCACATCCACCCCGTCGACGGACCCGAGGACGCCCAGAGGGCCTGGGAGGCACTGCGCGAGGCGGGCATCTCGAAGATCATCGCCGAGGAGTACCTGGACGGCCCCGTCGTCAGCGTGGACTCCTTCTCGTACGAGGGCCGGCACCTCACCATCGGCTACTCCGAGTACCGCATGAACGACCGGTACGTCGAGTGGGAGGTCTCCACCCCCAGCCGCTACGCCCTGCCCTGGCTCGCCGAACTCCGCGAGCTGACCCCGAAGCTGCTGGACGCCGTCGGCCTCACCGAAGGCCCCTCGCACAGCGAGTTCGTCCTCACCGAGAAGGGCCCGCGCGTCCTCGAATCACACGCCCGGCTGGCCGGCAGCGGCGCGCCCGAGCTCGTGCGCCGCGCCTTCGGACTCAACCTCAACCGGATGTTCCTCACCGTCCCCCTCGGCATCGACGAGCTGCCGCAGACCTCGCCCGAGCCGCTGGGCGGGGCGGCGGTCCGGTTCTTCACCCCCGAACCGGGCACCATCGACGCGATCGAGGTCGACGACGACGCGGCCGATGAGATCCGGCGCGTCCCCAAGGGCGAGAAGCTGTACGTCTTCCTGCCCTACCTGGACGAGTTCATGGACACCGAGGTGGCCGCCGTGATCGGCAAGGACGTCGGCGAGACCGTACCCCCGCTGCTCACCGTCGCCGACTGCGTCTCCGGCTACGTCATCGCCTCCGGGCGCGACGCCGACGACGCGGTCGCCAAGTGCGAGGTCGTCAACGACCGCATCCGCTTCAAGACGAGCTGAGGCCGCACCACCTGCCGGACGCCCGCCCCTCCTTGCCCTGCCGGTCTGCCGGTCTGCCGGTCTGCCCGGCAGGGCAAGGCGTCCCGCTCCTCCCCCTCCTCAACCCCTCTGAACGCCTCCTGGGATGGAATCACCATGAACACGATCACTTCCCCCGTCCTGGCGGAGGGCTCCCTGCCGGACCCCGTCGCCCAGCTGAACACCGTCCGCCGGCTCGTCGAGGAGCAGTACAGCGGTGATCAGCCCCTCGCCCGCGCCGCGCTCCACCTGATCGACTGCGCGACCGACATCGTGGGCCAGCTCCCCGACGGCGATCTCGACGCGGCGCGGGGCGCGCTCGGCTCGGCCCGTGCCGCGGTGGTCTCGGCGACCTTCGCGGTGGGCCGGATCCGGGACATGGCGGCCAACGGGACGGAGCGGGCATGAGCCGGCACATCGTCGTCATCCACCGCTGGCGCGACCAGCACGCCCGGTACGACGACTACCTCGACCACCGCACCCACCGGGTCACTTACGTGACCACGGAACTGGCCCTCCCCTCCGTGCCCGTCGGCGCCGCGGCCGCCCGCGTGGTCCCCGCCACCGACGACCTCGACGCCGTCTGGCAGGCGGTGACCGACCTGCGCACCCACTTCGGCGACCCCGAGCGGGTGGTGGCCCTCAACGAAGGCGACCTCGACACCGCCGCACTCGTACGCGAACGACTCGGCTGCGCCGGCCAGACCCCCGGCCCGCTGGCCCGCTTCCGCGACAAGCTCACCATGAACCAGGTGATCGCCGAGGCCGGAATACCGGCCCCCGCCTTCGCGGACGCCCCCGACGAGGCCGCCGTCCTGGCCTTCGCCGAGCGCCACGGCTGGCCCGTGGTGGTCAAGCCGCGCAAGGGCACCGCCAGCCGGGGCGTCGTACGCCTCGACTCCCCGGCCGACCTGCCGCTGCTGCGCACCTCACCACCGGAGCCGCGCCTCGTGCAGGCTTTCTGCGGCGACCAGATCTTCCACATCGACGGCCTCTGGACCGGCGAGGAGCTCGGCCCCTGGCGGGCCTCCCGGTACGTCAACACCTGCGTGGACTTCACCCAGGGTGAGGCCCTCGGCTCCGTCGAGGTCGACGACCCCCACCTCCTCACCCCGCTCGCCGCGTTCACGGCCCGGGCCGCGAGCGCGCTAGGCCCGGAACCGTGGGTCTTCCACCTGGAGGCCTTCGTCGGTACGTCCGCCGACGGCACGCCCTCCATCCGGTTCCTGGAGGCGGGCTACCGGGTCGGCGGCGCGGAGATCCCGTTCGTCTGGCGGGAGGTCCACGGCATCGACCTGATGCACGCCGCCGTCGACATCCAGCTCGGCCGCCGCCCCGACCTCCCCGTACCGGCCCACTGGCGCACCGGCGGCTGGCTGCTCGTGCCGTCACCCGTTCCGGCCCCCTGCCGCGTGACGGCGTGGGAGCTGCCCGAACCCCCGACCCCCGAGGAGGGCCCGTACGCGTCCGTGATCCCGGCGGTGGGGCAGGTCGTCCCCCGGGTGGGCGGATACGAGCACGTGGGCGCCCGGTTCCGGTTCCGCGGCGGATCGAGCGGAGACGTGGAGAAGGCCGTCCTCAGGACAGCGGCCCAGTTCCGCCTGGAGTGCACCCCGGAGCGAGCAGCACGCGTGGCCTGCGGACTGGATCGATGACCGGCGGCATGGCGAGGGCGGGGGGCCCTCGCGTCGCGGTGCTTGTTCTGGAGGACGGGCGGAGTTTCCGGGGGCGGGCTTACGGCGCGGTGGGGGAGACGTTTGGTGAGGCGGTTTTCAACACCGGTATGACCGGTTATCAGGAGACGCTGACCGATCCGTCGTATCACCGGCAGGTGGTGGTGATGACGGCGCCGCACGTCGGTAACACGGGTGTGAATGACGAGGACCCGGAGTCGAAGAGGATCTGGGTGTCGGGTTATGTGGTGCGGGATCCTGCCCGTGTCACGTCGAGCTGGCGCGCTACGCGGACGCTGGACGAGGAGCTCGCGGCTCAGGGTGTGGTGGGTATCAGCGACATCGACACCCGTGCTCTGACCCGGCATCTGCGGGAGCGCGGCGCCATGCGGGTGGGCATTTTCTCCGGTGACGCGATCGTCGGGGACGCCGACATGCTGGCCAGGGTGCTGGCGCAGCCGCAGATGAAGGGCGCGAACCTGTCGGCCGAGGTGGCGACGAGTGAGCCGTATGTCGTGCCGGCGATCGGTGAGAAGAGGTTCACTGTCGCCGCGATCGACCTCGGTATCAAGGGGATGACCCCGCACCGGATGGCCGAGCGTGGCATCGAGGTGCATGTGCTGCCCGCCACCGCGACCGCGGAGGATGTGTACGCGGTCAGTCCGGATGGTGTGTTCTTCTCCAACGGCCCCGGTGACCCTGCTACCGCCGACCATCCGGTGGCTTTGATGCGGGCGGTGTTGGAGCGGAAGACGCCGTTGTTCGGTATCTGCTTCGGTAACCAGATTCTGGGCCGCGCGCTGGGGTTCGGCACCTACAAGTTGAAGTACGGGCACCGCGGGGTCAATCAGCCGGTGCAGGACCGTACGACGGGGAAGGTCGAGGTCACCGCGCACAATCACGGCTTCGCCGTGGACGCGCCGCTGGACAAGCCGTCCGACACCCCCTTCGGCCGCGCCGAGGTCTCCCACGTGTGTTTGAACGACAACGTGGTGGAGGGCCTGCAGTTGCTGGATCAGCCGGCTTTCAGTGTGCAGTACCACCCGGAGGCGGCGGCCGGACCGCACGACGCCGCGTATCTGTTCGACCGTTTTGTATCCCTGATGGAGGCCGAGCGTGCCTAAGCGCACCGATATCCAGTCCGTCCTGGTCATCGGCTCCGGCCCGATCGTGATCGGCCAGGCCGCCGAGTTCGACTACTCCGGCACCCAGGCGTGCCGCGTGCTGAAGGCGGAGGGCCTGCGGGTCATCCTGGTCAACTCCAACCCCGCGACGATCATGACCGACCCGGAGATCGCCGACGCCACCTACGTCGAACCGATCACCCCCGAGTTCGTCGAGAAGATCATCGCCAAGGAACGCCCCGACGCCCTGCTGCCCACCCTGGGTGGTCAGACCGCGCTGAACACGGCGATCTCCATGCACGAGCAGGGTGTGCTGGAGAAGTACGGCGTGGAGCTGATCGGCGCCAACGTGGAGGCGATCCACAAGGGCGAGGACCGCGACCTGTTCAAGGGCGTCGTCGAGGCCGTCCGCGCCAAGATCGGCCACGGTGAGTCGGCCCGCTCGGTGATCTGCCACTCCATGGACGACGTCCTCAAGGGCGTCGACACCCTCGGCGGCTACCCCGTCGTCGTGCGCCCCTCCTTCACCATGGGCGGCGCCGGCTCCGGCTTCGCCCACAACGAAGAAGAACTGCGCCGCATCGCAGGGCAGGGCCTGACCCTCTCGCCGACCACCGAGGTGCTCCTGGAGGAGTCGATCCTGGGGTGGAAGGAGTACGAGCTGGAGCTGATGCGCGACAAGCACGACAACGTCGTGGTCGTGTGCTCGATTGAGAACTTCGACCCGATGGGCGTGCACACCGGTGACTCGATCACCGTCGCCCCGGCGATGACCCTGACCGACCGCGAGTACCAGATCTTGCGTGATGTCGGTATCGCGATCATCCGCGAGGTCGGTGTCGACACCGGTGGCTGCAACATCCAGTTCGCCGTCAACCCGGTCGATGGCCGGGTCATCGTCATCGAGATGAACCCGCGCGTCTCGCGCTCCTCCGCGCTGGCGTCGAAGGCGACTGGTTTCCCGATCGCGAAGATCGCGGCCCGTCTCGCCGTCGGCTACACCCTGGACGAGATCCCGAACGACATCACGGAGAAGACTCCGGCGTCGTTCGAGCCGACGCTCGACTACGTGGTGGTGAAGGCGCCGCGGTTCGCGTTCGAGAAGTTCCCGTCCGCGGACTCCACGCTGACGACCACGATGAAGTCGGTCGGCGAGGCGATGGCGATTGGCCGCAACTTCACCGAGGCGCTGCAGAAGGCGCTGCGGTCGCTGGAGAAGAAGGGCAGCCAGTTCACGTTCGTGGGGGAGCCGGGAGAGTGTGCCGCCCTTCTTCAGGAGGCCCAGCGGCCTACTGACGGCCGGATCAACACGGTCATGCAGGCGATCCGTGCGGGTGCCACCCCGGAGGAGGTCTTCGACGCGACGAAGATCGACCCGTGGTTCGTCGACCAGCTCTTCCTGATCCACGAGGTGGCCGGGGAACTGGCGGCTGCCGGCGAGCTCACCCCGTCCCTGCTTGCGTACGCGAAGCGCCACGGCTTCTCGGACCTTCAAATCGCCGAGATCCGCGGCCTGCGTGAGGACGTCGTCCGCGAGGTCCGCCACGCCCTCGGCGTCCGCCCGGTCTACAAGACGGTCGACACCTGTGCGGCGGAGTTCGCGGCGAAGACGCCGTACTTCTACTCCTCCTACGACGAGGAGAGCGAGGTCGCGCCGCGGGAGAAGCCCGCCGTGATCATCCTGGGCTCCGGCCCGAACCGCATCGGGCAGGGTATCGAGTTCGACTACTCCTGCGTCCACGCCTCCTTCGCCCTGTCGGAGGCGGGCTACGAGACGGTGATGGTCAACTGCAACCCGGAGACGGTCTCGACGGACTACGACACCTCCGACCGCCTGTATTTCGAGCCGCTGACGCTCGAGGACGTGCTGGAGATCGTCCACGCCGAGTCCCTCGCCGGCCCCATCGCCGGTGTCGTGGTCCAGCTCGGCGGCCAGACGCCGCTGGGTCTGGCCCAGGCGCTGAAGGACAACGGCGTACCGGTCGTCGGCACCTCCCCGGAAGCCATCCATGCCGCTGAGGACCGCGGCGCGTTCGGCCGGGTCCTGCACGAGGCGGGGCTGCCGGCGCCGAAGCACGGTACGGCGACCACGTTCGCGGAGGCGAAGGCGATCGCCGACGAGATCGGCTACCCCGTCCTGGTGCGCCCCTCCTACGTGCTGGGTGGGCGCGGCATGGAGATCGTGTACGACGAGGCGCGCCTGGAGGCGTACATCGCCGAGTCCACCGAGATCTCCCCGACCCGCCCGGTCCTGGTCGACCGCTTCCTGGACGATGCGATCGAGATCGATGTCGACGCGCTGTACGACGGTACCGAGCTCTACCTCGGCGGCGTGATGGAGCACATCGAGGAAGCCGGTATCCACTCCGGTGACTCCGCCTGCGCCCTGCCCCCCATCACCCTGGGCGGGCACGACATCAAGCGCCTGCGCGCCTCCACCGAAGCCATCGCGCGCGGCGTCGGCGTACGCGGCCTGATCAACATCCAGTTCGCGATGGCCGGCGACATCCTCTACGTCCTGGAAGCCAACCCCCGCGCCTCGCGCACGGTGCCCTTCACCTCGAAGGCGACCGCGGTGCCGTTGGCGAAGGCCGCCGCCCGCATCTCCCTGGGAGCGACGATCGCGGAGCTGCGCGCCGAGGGCCTGCTGCCGAAGACCGGCGACGGTGGCACCCTGCCGCTGGACGCGCCGATCTCCGTCAAGGAGGCCGTGATGCCGTGGTCGCGCTTCCGCGACGTCCAGGGCCAGGGTGTGGACACCGTCCTGGGCCCGGAGATGCGCTCGACCGGTGAGGTCATGGGCATCGACGCCGTCTTCGGCACCGCTTACGCGAAGTCGCAGGCCGGCGCGTATGGTCCACTGCCGACCAAGGGGCGGGCGTTCATCTCGGTGGCCAACCGGGACAAGCGGTCGATGATCTTCCCGGCGCGTGAGCTGGTCGCGCACGGTTTCGAGCTGCTGGCCACCTCCGGTACCGCCGAGGTCCTCAAGCGCAACGGCATCAACGCCACCGTCGTGCGCAAGCAGTCCGAAGGTGAAGGACCCGGCGGGGAGAAGACCATCGTGCGTCTGATCCACGACGGTGAGGTCGACCTGATCGTCAACACCCCCTACGGCACCGGCGGCCGTCTCGACGGCTACGAGATCCGCACCGCCGCCGTCGCCCGCGGCGTCCCGTGCCTGACCACGGTCCAGGCGCTCGCCGCCGCCGTCCAGGGCATCGACGCCCTCAACCACGGCGGCGTGGGCGTCCGTTCCCTCCAGGAACACGCCCACCACCTGACCGCGGCCCTCCTTCGGGATCAGCTCGAACTGGCCGGGGCCGAGGTGTCCATGGCCACCGAGACGGCCAGCAGGCCGAGTGCCGTTCCCATCATGTAGCGCTGCACCTTGAGCCAGGAGGGGCGGCGGGCGAGGAAGACGGCGATGGTTCCGGCCGCCAGGACGATGGTCAGGTTGATGGTGAGGGCCACCGCGATCTGCACGGAGCCGAGCAGGATGCCCTGGAACAGCACGTGCCCCGCCTCCAGGTTGATGAACTGCGGGATGAGGGCGAGGTACATGATGGCGATCTTCGGGTTGAGCAGGTTCGTCATCAGGCCCATCATGAACAGCTTGCGCGGCGAGTCGTGCGGGATGTCCTGGGGGGCGAAGACGGAGACGCCCCCGGGCTTCAGGGCGTTCCAGGCCAGGTAGGCGAGGTACGCCGCGCCGGCCAGCTTCACGGCGACGTACAGCTCGGGTATCGCGATGAAGACCACCGACAGGCCGAGGTTCGTGGCCAGCAGGTAGACCACGAAGCCGACCGCCACACCGCCGAGGGACACGACTCCGGCACGCCGCCCCTGGGTGATGCTCCGGGAGACGAGGTAGATCATGTTCGGACCGGGGGTGAGCACCATCCCCAGGGCCACCATCGCGACACCGAGTACTCCGCTCAACTCAACCATGGCTGCCCGCCGCTTTCTGTGCGAATCCGTGATGTGCCGCCGCACCCGAGGGGTCCTCGTGGGCGCCGCGCAGTACCTCGGAGAGGTCGTGGACGATGTCGTGCAGGAAATGACGGGTGAGGAAGTCGACCGTGAGCCGCAGCTCCGGGAGGCGAGGGTCCTCGTGCTCCCAGTCGGCGGCGGTCAGCCCCGTGAAACGTTCCGCCAACGCCTCGGCCGCCCTGCCCAGTTCTTCGGAGACGCGGCCCGCGTCCTCGTCTTGGTGAGCCGGCGGTGCGGCCGGCGAGGGTGCCCCGAGCGTCACGTCGATCTGCCGGTGGAACAAGAGGCACATGTCCCGCACATGGCAGCCCTGCTGGAGCGGTGACCGTACGGGCGCGCCGCTGGAGCGCCGTCCGGTGTCGGGACGCGCCAGCACCCGCTGCCAGCGGCCCGCGTATTCCAGGAGCAGGCCCGCGGCCCGCTCGCGGTCGTACGGCAGGGACGTGAACTCGCATCGGCCGCACCGGGGCGGCGGAAGGGCGGTCCGGCTCGGGGTCGTGCGGGCCGTGGTGCTCACCGGCTCAAGGTTCCTTCCTTGGGAAGCTTCGACGGCTCCAACTCTGGTCTCTACTGGTTCCAACTGCGGTAATTCTCACGGCCGTTCAGCGCACTTCCGGTCTGCCGCGGAGTCAAACATCGGAGCAACTCGAGTGTAAGCTCCATCCTTTCCTCGGTTCAATCCGCAATATTGAACTCAGGGCAATCCTGTGCTTCGATGCCGATCGGTACGGGAGGTGCGGCCAATGGCGGACTATCGGAGCGTCGCGGACGCGGTGGCGGAGGAGATCAGAGCGGGGCGGCTCAGAACGGGCGACCGGCTTCCCGCGCAACGGGAATTCGCCCAGCAGTACGGCATCGCCAACTCCACGGCCACGCGCGTCTATCAGGAGCTCGCCCGCCGGGGTCTCACCGTCGGTCATGTGGGCCGCGGCACCTTCGTGCGCGCGGCCTCCGCCGCGACCGCCGTCCCCGCACTGTCCGAACCGGCCGACAGTCGCGTCGACTTGGAGCTGAACTACCCGGTGGTCCCCGAGCAGCCGGGGTTGCTCGCCGAGGGGCTCGGCAGGCTGCTGCACCCGGAGAGCCTGGAGTCGGTGCTGCGGCCGGTCGGCCCGGCCGGCACCGCCGCCGCGCGTGAGGCTGCGGCCGATCTGCTGGCGCGCGGCGGCTGGCGCCCCGACCCGGCGCGGGTGCTGTTCGCCGGGAGCGGCCGGCAGGCGATCTCGGCGGTCGTCGCGGCGCTGACGCGGCCGGGCGCGCGGCTGGGCGTCGAGGAGCTGACGTACCCGGTGCTCAAGGCGATCGCCACCCGGCTCGGGGTGACCCTCGTGCCCCTGGCCATGGACGAGGACGGGCTCATCCCCGAGGCGGTGGAGGAAGCGCACCGCGCCGGCCCGCTGCACGCCGTCTACGTCCAGCCGACCCTGCACAACCCGCTGTCGCTCACCATGTCGGAGCGGCGGCTGGACCACCTGGCCGATACGCTGCTGACCTGCGGAATCCATGCGATCGAGGACGCCGTCTGGGCTTTCCTGCGGGACGAGTTGCCGCCCCTCGCGTCGCGTGCGGCCGGGCGGACGGTCCTCGTCGACAGCCTGTCCAAGCGGGTGTCCCCGGGGCTGTCCCTCGGGTTCGCGGTCGCTCCCGCCGCCGTCGCGGGCGGTGTCGCCGCGTCGCTGCGCTCGGGCGGCTGGGCGCCCATGCGGTTCCCGCTGGAGGCGATGACCCAGTGGCAGGCGGACGGAACCGTACGGACGCTGGTACGGGCCAAGCAGCGGCAGGCCGCGGCACGGCAGGAGATCGCCGAACGCCACCTCGGCGACTTCGTGACGCGCGGCGATCCCCGTTCGTACTACCGTTGGTGGGAGCTGCCGCGCCCGTGGCGTGCCGACACCTTCGTCGCCGCCGCCGCGCGGCACGGCATCGCGGTGACCCCCGCCGCGGCGTTCTCGGTCGGGCGTCACCGCGCCCCGCACGCTATCCGTCTCGGCCTTGCCTCACCCGGAACCAGTACCCTTTCGCGCGCCCTCGAGACCCTGGGCGACCTCGCCCGGTCGGCCCCGGACGACCTCGCCCATGACTAGACCCGGGAAGGCGGACCGTGGGGCGGCCGACGTGCGGCCACCTCGATGTGTCTCACATGATGAGACAAATCGAGGTGAAATCGAGGGGAAAAAAGGGCCGGATAGCGAATTGCGCGGTCTGTGGCCTACGTGTGTCAGCCCCAGGCCGAGTCGTACCGCACGTGAGGGGTGGGGTGTGTGGGCGCGGAAAAGCAAGTGTATGCAGCGCTGACGGTCCAACACATATCGTCACCTTATCGATGTGATTGTTTCCACGTTTAACGGTGCGCGGTTCCTGAGTGTGAAACATCCGGCGCGGATTCCGGTGAACCGGCTTCCGGAAGGTGTCACTTCTCTTTCGTTCGGCCACTTTCTTTGCGTCACATCCATCCTGCGCATATTCCGGCGGCGATGCGAGCCTGACTGCCATCCTGATCGCGAACTGCGGCAACACGAAGGATGGGCAAATGCGTCAACATTCGGACATAGCGGCAACTTCCGAAGTGGTACGCCTGTGTGAAGAGGGGTTGCGGTGGTACCGCGAGGCGCTGGAGACGGGGACGGTATCGGGCGATGTGCCCGGGTGCCTCATCCGGTGCGGGCTCCTGAGGCCGCTGCCCGGGGGGCAGAACTTGTTCGTCCCCGTTCCTCCGAAAATCGCGGAGGCGCAGCTCACGCGTCCCGTGGAGCGTGACATCGAACAGCGCCGGAAAACGCTGGAGGCCCTGCGCTCCTCCTTTCTCACGGCGGAAGCCGTCTATCGAAAGGTCCAGCGCCAAGCGGAGCTTCCCATCGAGCACCTGGGCGGCGAGGAGGTCATCGGAGAGGCGCTGCGGCTGGCCGTCGGCTCCTGCAAGGAGGAGCTGCTCACCGCGCAGCCCGGCGGCGGCCGCTCGCCCGCGCTGCTCGCCGAGGCGCTGCCCCGCGACCTCGCGCTCGTACGGAAGGGGGT
This sequence comes from Streptomyces sp. NPDC093546, assembly GCF_044765045.1. NCBI lineage: Bacteria > Bacillati > Actinomycetota > Actinomycetes > Kitasatosporales > Streptomycetaceae > Streptomyces > Streptomyces sp. NPDC093546. The sequence continues at coordinate 117,220 of NZ_JBIWJG010000009.1, forward strand.
ACGACAACGCACCCTCTATCAGCACAGTGTGCGGTCGCACGGCCCCACCCTGGCGTACATCGAGCAGGTCCTGGCCGAAGGCGCCCAGGTCCGTACGCTGGACGAGATCTTCGAACGCGTCATCATCTGCGACCGCTCGATCGCCTTCATCCCCGGTGCTCCGGAGCGGAAGAGCGCCGCACTGGCCATCCGGCACCCCGGTGCGATCGAGTTCCTCACCAAGGTGTTCGAGCACATGTGGGAGCGGGCGGAGCCGATCGCCCTCGCCACCGAGCAGCACCGTCCCGACTTACTCACCAACTCCGTGCGCAGGACCGTCCTCCGCATGGTCGTGACCGGCCACACGGACGAGACCATCGCGGCCCGGCTGGGTGTGAGCGCCCGTACCGTCTCCACGCACATCCGGAAGGTCTCCGAAGCACTGGGGAGCCGCAGCAGGGCCGAGCTGGGTTACCTCCTGTCCCAGCGGCGCCTCCTCGAACCGGACGCCGCCCCGCCCGGGGAAACCCCCCGCCCCCAGACGCGCCCGCGCCGGCAGACCACCCGCGAGCACTGCGGCTGACGCTCCCGCCTCCCGCGCCTCACACCGCCCGGGCGCCGTGACATCGTTGTACCGCCGCCGGTGGACCCGGCGGCGCCTTCACGCCCGCACGGCACCGGGGCGCCGACCCCGGTGCCGCCTGCTCGCGCACGGCCGCTCACATCTGCGCGGCGGCCGTCCTGATCGCCTCGCGGATCCGGGGATAGGTGCCGCACCGGCAGATGTTGCGGAGGGAGTCGAGGTCCTCCTCGGTGACCTCGCGGCCTTCCTCCGCCACCCGGCGCACCAGCGCGACGGCGGCCATGATCTGGCCGGGCTGGCAGTAGCCGCACTGCGCCACGTCCTGCTCCAGCCACGCCCGCTGCATCGGGTGCAGCTCCGCGCCCACCGTGGCCGGAAGCCCTTCGATCGTGGTCACCTCGTCGGTCGGACCCAGGTCCTTGACGGGGACCGCGCACGGGTTGACCGCCCTGCCGTTGAGGTGGCTCGTGCACGCCTTGCAGACGTTGATGCCGCACCCGTACTTCGGTCCGGTGACGCCCAGGACGTCGCGCAGCACCCACAGCAGCCGCATGTCGTCGGCGACGTCGACGGTGACCTGCTTCCCGTTGAGGCGGAACGTGTGCTCCGGCACGTGATCTCCAAGCTGTCAGCGGACGTGGTCCAGGCCGTCGGTGGGGGACTGCGGGATGGGCGGCACGGTCGGTTTCGGAGTGAAGGAGAGCGTGCCGTGGTTGATGGGGAACGTGGTCGGCATGGTTCCCGTGGCGCGGCCGTAGGCGCAGGCGACCGCGGCCATCGACGCGGCGACGCCGAGCTCCCCCGCGCCGCCGGGCTCTTCCGTGGTGGCCGGCATGACGATGACCTGCAACTCGGGCGGCGTGTTCCACTGCCGGGTGTAGAAGTAGTTGTCCCAGCTGGCCTCCAGGAAGTGCCCGTCCCGCAGGTGGAGGCCGGCCGTCAGGGTCTGGGCGATGCCGTCCATGACGCAGCCCATCATCTGCGCCTCCAGACCCAGCGGATTGACGGCGAGACCGACGTCCACGGCGACGACCGCCTTGGTGACCCGTGGCCCGGCCACCCCGTCGCGGATGGGGCGGTCGACGGTCTCGGACCGGCAGTCGATCTCCACCAGTACGGCGCTGACGGCGTGGTACTCGGAGTGGAACGCGATGCCCTGCGCCGTGCCGGCCGGCATGGACCGGCCCCACTCCCCGGCCTCGGCGACCTTCTCCAGCACCGCCCGGGAGCGGTCGTCGCGGAGGAACTCCCGGCGGAACCGGAAGGGGTCCTTGCCCATCTTCGCGGCGAGCCGGTCGACGATGAGCTCGCGGGCGCAGGTGACGTCGGGGGAGTAGACGTTGCGCATGCTGCCCGTGTTGAAGCCCTTGTCGGTTTCGCTCAGGAGCTGGCTGGTGGGGCCGAAGTCGTACGGCATCGACTGGGAGAGCTGGAAGAACGTCTCGGAGAACCCGATGTCGCCCACCGGAAGCCTCGCCGCCATGGCGGTGAGGATCTCGCCGAAGCCGTGGCCGAAGTCGGTGGAGACGCTGGTGTGCCGCTGCTTGTAGCCGAGTACGGTGTCGCCGGCGTACGCGACGCGCACGCGCGAGGTGGCCATGGGGTGGGTGAGCCCCTGGCGGGCGTCGTCGGCGCGGTGCCACATGAGCTTGACCGGCTTGCCGATCCGCTGGGAGATCTCGGCGGCTTCCAGCGCGGCGTCGAAGAACAACTTGCGCCCGAAGGAGCCCCCGCCTTCGGTGACGTGCACCCTGACCGCGTGCGTCGGAAGCCTCAGCTTGGCGGCGATGGTCTGCTGCGCGACGATCGGCGCCTTGAGGCTCGACCAGATCTCGGCGCGGTCGGGCCGCACGTCGGCTATCGCGCAGTTGGGCTCCAGCGCGCTGTTGCTCCGGAAGTGGAAGGTGAACTTCCCTTCCACGGTCGGCGTCAGCGGCGGCAGCCCGAGCGGCAGTTCGGCGGCTTGCAGCTCCTTGCGTACGGAGTCGTCGGACTTTCCCTCCGCGGTGCCGGGCTTCCACGACACCCGCAGGGCGCGCACGGCGTCGATGCACTGGCCGAACGTTTCCGCGCGCACCGCCACGCCGGTGGAGACGACCGCGACATCGGTGACGCCCGGCATGGCGCGGACCTCGTCGAGGTTCTCCACCGAACCGACCTTGCCGTTGATGGTCGGCGGACGGCACACCATGGTCGGCTTGGCGTCCGGGACGTCGAGGTCCATCGTGAACTTCTTGCGCCCGGTGACCGCGGCGAGCGCGTCGACACGGCTGTGCGGCCTGCCGATGACGGTGAACCGCTCACGCGGCTTGAGCTCCACGGACATCCGCCGTGTCGCGGTGCTCGCCGCTTTCCCGGCCAGGTCGCCGATGCCGATGCTCCGGCCCGCCGGGCCGGTGACGACTCCGGCCTTCAGAGTGAGGTCGGTGACGGCCGCGCCGAGTTCGCTCGCCGCCGCCTGGAGCAGCCGGGCCCGGGCGAGGGCGGCGGCGACCCGGATCGGGGTGTAGGTGGAGATGGTCGTGTTCGACCCGCCGGTGAGCTGGTTGAACACGAGCTCCGGGCGGGCGTCGGCCAGCGTGACCCGTACCCGCTCCAGCGGAACGTCCATCTCCTCGGCGATCAGCATGGCGGTCGACGTGGTGATGCCCTGCCCGACCTCGGCCCGCGGCAGCGCGAACGACACGGTGCCGTCCGCGTTGACCTCGACGGTGATCAGGTGCGAGGTCGGCAGAGCCGCCGCGGTCATCACGTCGTTGAGGTCGACCAGTTCCGTGACGTCCGGTGAGGGGATGGCCGGCGAGGCGGCCTCGGCCGCGGCGGCCCTCGGCGCCGGACCGAGCTCGGCGGCGGTCACCAGCGTCGGCGCGGCCAGTACGTAACCGAGGAACCGCCGCCTCGCGAGGGCGGGCGCGGCCGCAGGCGCGGGCGAGGGTGCAGCCGCAACCCCAGCCGCAGGCGCGGGCGCACCGGGCTCGGGGTGACTCGTTCGATCAGGACCCGTCATCTCGTCATCTTCCCCTCCCGCCACTCGTTTCCGCCGGGGAGCGGCGGGATCCCGTGCCCCGGCGGCACCGGTGTGGCTCAGAACGGACGGTTCGCGTCGGGGATTTCGAGCTGGATGCCCCGACCCTCCGACAGGAAGAGCAGCACGAACTTGCGGAGTGCCTCCTCCACGGCCCAGGCGGCCTCCGGAACCAGCGGCAGGGGGATCAGGCCCTCGCGGAAGGCCACCAGCAGCGGCCATGCGGCGCCGATCAGGGGCTGCCAGAAGGGCTCGCGGTCCAGTCCGATCAAGTCGCCGATGCGGTCGCCGACCGTGTACCGGGAGAACGCGTTGATCAGGGGCCGGGTGAGGCCGGCGTCGAGTTCGGCGACGATGTCGAGCAGTACGTCGGCCAGTTCGGCGCCTTCGGCGGTGTGGCCCAGGACCGGATCGAGGACGTGCTTGGACTGGGCGTTCGCCTCGTCCCAGGTGGCCGGAATGTACTCGTCGAGGATGCCGAGCATGTGCGCCGTCACCTGCCACACGTGCAGGAAGCCGTCCGACTCGGAGCGGGAGACCGGAACCTTCCACTCCAGCAGCTTGCGCATGACGAACGTCGGCAGGCTGTGCCAGGTGACCATCAGGTCCGCCTGGCTGATCGGGATGGTCTGCCCGCCGCTCGTCTGCGACCAGCCCGGGGACTTCGGCAGCAGGTGCCGCACGGCCGCGTGCACCAGCCGGGTCTTCACCGCGGTCACGATCATCGAGCCCGAGGGCCGGTAGGCGTCCAGGTCCCCGACGTCGTACCCGAGCTTCGCGGTCTTGGCGACACGGTCCTTCATGTCGGCGCCGCCCTTGGAGTAATACACGGCGCGCGCTTCCCTCGGGATGGCGGTGCTCATCAGACCGCTGCCCAGCCCGTACAGGGCGCCGGTGTAGATGCCCTTCTTCTTCGTGAACCGGGCCCCCGCGTCGAGCTTGCTCTGCTCGGCCCAGGGGGGCAGTCGGCGTGCCCTCTCCATGAAGTCCCGCAGGTCCGGCGGGAGTCCGTCGGGCAGTGGCTGGTCGTTGCGGGTCCAGGACCGCAGGAGCTGGTTGACCTTGGGTACGTCGCCGCGGTCGATCACGGCGGCGAGCAGGGGGTCGGCCTCCTCGTCCCAGACCCACTCCGGGTCGGTGCCCGCGCCCGACCCCGCCACCGAACCGCTCGGCGACCACGTCCACAGGGTGCGCGCCCGGGCCGGTGACGCCATGCCCAGTGCGCCGAGCGCTCCCAACGCTCCGCCGGCGAGCAACATCTTGCGCCTGCTGAGTTCGTCCATGCCGTGCACTCCTCTTCGCGTTCCGTGGGGTGGGCTTCCAGGGGGTGGTGTGCTTCAGGAGAGCGGGGTGCGTCAGGAGGGGCGGTTGGTGTCGGGGATCTCGATCTGCGTGCCCCGCCCCTTGGTGAGGTAGAACATGATGTACTGCCGCGCCGCCTCGTCGATCGTCCAGGCGAGCGGCGGCACCAGCGGCAGCGGAATGAGCTTCTCCCGGAAGGCCACCAGCTTCGGCCAGGCGGCCGCGATCGCCTTCTCCCAGAACGGTTCGCGCGGGATGCCGTCCCAGTCGGCGACCCGGTCGCCGACCAGGTAGCGGGCGAGGGCGTTGACGAGCGGGCGGTCGATGCCGCCGGGGCTCGTCTGTTCGGCGAGCTGGCCCAGCAGGATGTCGGTCAGTTCGACGCCTTCGCGCGTGGGGCCCAGGACGGGATCGAGGATCTGCCGTGACTGGGCGTCGGCCTCGTCCCAGGTGGCGGGGATGTACTCGTCGCGGATGCCGAGCATGTGCGCGGTGACCTGCCACAGGTGCAGATAGGCCGCCGACTCGGCGGGGGTGATCGGGACCTTCCACTCGATCAGCTTCCGCATGGTGTAGGTGGGCAGGCTGTGCCAGGTGACCAGCATGTCCGACTGGCTGATGGGGATCGTCTGGCCGCCGCTCGTCTGGGACCACCCCGGTGACTTGGGCAGCAGGTGCCGCACGGCCGCGTGCACCAGCCGGGTCTTGACGGCCTCCACGATGACTTTCCCGTCGGGCCGGTAGGCGTTCAGGTCTCCGATGGCGAACCCCAGCCTGCTCGTCTTGGCGACCCGGTCCTCCATGTCGGCGCCGCCCTTGGAGTAGTAGACGGCGCGCGCCTCCCGCGGGATGGCGGTGCTCAGCATGCCGCCGCCCACCCCGTTGAGCAGGTTGAGGTAGATGCCCCTGGTCTCGTTGAAGCCGGCCGCGACCTCCAGCTTGCGCGCGTCCGCCCAGGAGGGCAGTCGGCGTGCCCTCTCCATGAAGTCCCGCAGGTCCGGCGGGAGTCCGTCGGGCAGTGGCTGGTCGTTGCGGGTCCAGGACCGCAGGAGCTGGTTGACCTTGGGTACGTCGCCGCGGTCGATCACGGCGGCGAGCAGGGGGTCGGCCTCCTCGTCCCAGACCCACTCCGGGTCGGTGCCCGCGCCCGACCCCGCCACCGAACCGCTCGGCGACCACGTCCACAGGGTGCGCGCCCGGGCCGGTGACGCCATGCCCAGTGCGCCGAGCGCCCCTAATGCCCCGCCCGCGAGCAACATCCTGCGCCTGCTGAGTTCCTCCATCGCTCCGAACTCCTCCTGAGTCCTGATACGGTGAAACACTTCGTGTATCTGTGTATCCCCAGAGGAGCACAGACAGGACATGAACGCCAGAGGCCGCACACAGGAACAGGGAGGCGACCGTGGACTCGGGGAAAGCAACCGTGGAACCCGCGCTGCCGGCGCTCGGCGGCGCCTCGGACGCCCCGTCGCTGCTGGAGCTCGCGTTCACCGAGGCCGCCGAAGGCGCCGGCCAGGACGACGAGACGACCAGGCGCGTGCTCGACGCCGCGTACGACTCCTTCCAGCGGATCGGCATCAAGCGGTCCACGATGGCGGACGTGGCACGGCTCGCGGGCGTCTCCCGGATCACCGTCTACCGCCGCTTCGCCTCCAAGGACGTGCTGGTCGAGCACGTCGTACGGCGCGAGTTCCGGCGGTACTTCGACCGGTTCATCCTCGACATCCAAGGGGCCGAGACCGTCGCGGACCGGGTCGTCCTGGGCTTCGTGAGCTCGCTGCGGGCCATTCGCCACAACCCCCTCATCGGCGGCCTGATGGCCGTCGAACCGGACGCCGTCGTGCTGTCCATGACCGGCGACGGCGGCCGTACGCTGGCCGCCGTACGGCAGTTCCTCGCGGGCAGGCTCCGCCGGGAGCAGCAGGCGGGAACCGTCTCCGGCGACGTGGACGTGGAGGTCGTGGCGGAGATGATGGTCCGGGTCTCCGCGTCGTTCCTGGTTGTCCCGAGCCACGTCCTCGACGTCGACGACGAGGAGCAGATGCGCGCGGTGGCCCGGCGGTTCCTCGTCCCGATGCTCGAGCCGCCGGGCCCCACTCTCCCCACTGTTCCCGCTGTCCCCACTGTCCCCGCTCAGGAGTAGCGTTCGCCCCTCGCGGCCCGGGCCACCAGCGAAGCGGGCGGCTCGAACCGCTCCCCGTACCGGTCGGCCAGCTCCCTGGCCCGCGCGACGAAGCCGGACGGCCCGCCCGCGTAGCCGTCGACGTAGCGCAGGACGCCGCCGGTCCACGCGGGGAAGCCGATGCCCAGGAGCGAGCCGGCGTTCGCGTCGGACACCGACCGCAGCACGCCGTCGTCGAGGCACCGCACCGCCTCGAGCGCCTCGGCGAAGAGCATCCGCTCCTTCATGTCCGCGAACGGGATCCGTCGTCCCGCCACGGTGAAGTGCTCGTACAGACCGGGCCACAGGCCCGTGCGCCCGCCGTCCTCCGCGTACGCGTAGAAGCCGGCGCCCGAGGAGCGCCCGCGCCGGCCGAACTCGTCGATCATGCGGTCCACGACCGCCTCCGAACCGTGCGGGCGCCACCGCCCGCCCCCGGCGAGCACCGCCGCCTTGGTCTCCTCGCGGATCGTCCGGGGCAGGGTCAGCGTCAGCTCGTCCAGCAGCCGCAGCGGGGGCACCGGGTAGCCGGCCTGGGCGCCGGCCTGCTCCACGGAGGCGGGCGGCAGGCCCTCGCCGACCATCGCCACCGCCTCGTCGAGGAACACGGCGATGACACGGCTCGTGAAGAAGCCCCGGCCGTCGTCGACGACGATGGGTGTCTTGCCGATCTGCCGAGCGATGTCGACGGCCTTCGCCAGGGTGCGGTCGCCGGTCTTCTCGCCGGTGACGATCTCCAGCAGGGGCATCCTGTCGACCGGGGAGAAGAAGTGCAGCCCGATGAAGTCCTCCGGCCGCCCCACGCCTTCGGCCAGCCCCGTGACCGGCAGCGTGGAGGTGTTGGTCGCCAGGACGGCGTCCGGCGCGACGATGTCCTCGATCTCCCGGAAGACCCGGCGCTTGAGGGCCGGATCCTCGAAGACCGCCTCGATGACCAGGTCGCAGCCGGCGAGGTCGGCGGGATCGGCGGTCGGCGTGATCCGCGCGAGGGCCCCGTCGGCGTCCTCCCGCGACATCCGCCCCCGGGCCACGGCTGTGGCGAGCAGCCTCCCCGCGTACTCCTTGCCCCTCTGCGCAGCTTCGTACGACACGTCCTTGAGGACGACCCGCAAGCCGCCCCGGGCGCAGGAGTACGCGATCCCCGCGCCCATCATGCCGGCGCCCAGCACGGCCGCCTTCCGCGCCGCGTGGGGCGGGTGGCCGGCCGGGCGGCTGCCGCCGGAGCGGATGTGCCGCAGGTCGGAATGCGCCCCCATCATGTTCTTCGCGACCTGCCCCGTCATCAGCTCCACGAGATAGCTCGTCTCGATCCCCTGCCCCGTCTCGAAGCCGGTCTGCGCGCTCTCGACCGCGGCCGCGAGGATGTTGCGCGGCGCCGGCAGGTCCGCCCCCCGCAACTCCCTGCGCAGGCGGGCCGCGTACGCCGGGAGAGCCGCCGCGACCCTGGGGTGGGAAGGGGCGCCACCGGGGATCCGGTATCCCGGGCGGTCCCACGGCTGCGCGGCCCCGGGATGCGCGAGGACCCACTCCCGGGCCCTGGCCAGCATCTCCCCGGGCGTCCGGGCCAGTTCGTGCACCAGCCCCTTGGCGAGCGCGTCCGCCGGCCGGTACCGCTGCCCCCGGAGCAGGACGTCCGCCAGCGCGCGCTCCAGTCCCAGGAGCCGGACGGTCCGGCTGACTCCGCCGCACCCCGGCAGCAGCCCCAGGGTCACTTCCGGCAGGCCGATGCGGCTGCCCGGGGCGTCCAGCGCGATGCGGCGGTGGCAGGCGAGCGCGATCTCGTACCCGCCGCCCAGCGCCGTGCCGTTCAGGGCGGCGGCCACCGGCCTGCCGAACGTCTCCAGCCTGCGCAGCTGGGACTTCAGGACCGTGCACACCTCACTCAGCTCGGCGGCGTCCTCCGGCCGTGCCCTGCTCATGAAACCGATGTCGCCGCCGGCGAAGAAGCTCTTCTTCGCGGAGGTGAGGACGACCCCGGTGACGTTCTCCCGCTCGGCCTCGAGGCGGACGACGGCCGCCTCCATTGCGTCGATGTACGTCCGGTTCATCGTGTTGACCGGCTGGTCGGGGTCGTCCATGGTCAGCACGACGACACCGTCTGAGCCCTGTTCCCAACGGATCATGTTCTTCTCCGGCATGGGGACGGCGTTCCTTCCGAGAAGGCTGTGTCCGGCGTGGACAGGTAAGGACAGCTGTTGGCGCCCTGTCAATAGAGGGGTGAGCCTTCAAAAGCCTTGCGGTGTACGGGAAATGCCATGACGTGCGGTGCCTCGGCACCGCTTCGTGCGCAACCCATTGACACCCTGACAACAACAGGTCCACCGTGGGACCGCTCGACGAGTCCGTGCACGGTTCGCGAGGGAGGGAGCCCGCCGTGGCCACAGCAGAGCAGCTGCACCAGTCCGTCGAGGGCCTGACGATCACCGGACTGCTGCGCCGCAACGGCCGGCAGTTCGCCGACCGTCCCGCGCTCACCACCGGCATCGGGCCGGACGCGCTCACCCTGTCCTGGTCGCAGCTGCGCGCCGAGGTCGCCGCCCTCACCCGCGGTCTCTCCGCGCTCGGCCTGCGCCGGGGCGACCGGATGCTCATCGCGATGTCCAAGCGGGCGGAGCACTGGATCGCCGACCTGGCCGCGATCCACCTCGGCGCCCTGCCCTGCAGCACGTACGACACGCTCAGCACCGAGCAGATCCGCTTCGTCGCCCGGCACAGCGCGGCCACCGTCCTCGTCCTGGAGGGCGAGGAGCAGCTGCGCCGCTGGCAGCCGGTCCTTGAGGAGGACCTGCCGCACCTGCGGGCCGTCGTCGTCCTCGATCCGTACGCCGCCCCGGCCGACGACCCGCGCTTCGTCGCCTACGCGGCGGTGCGCGGCGCCGTACGGCCCGACGCCGCCGCGTTCGAGGCGCTCACGGACGCGGCCGGCACCGACCAGCCGTTGACCGTGGTGTACACCTCGGGCACCACCGGCGACCCCAAGGGCGTGGTCCTCTCCCACCGCAACGTCATCCACGAGTCCCTGATGCAGGACCAGCTCGTCGCCGTACCGGAGCACCCGCGGTCCGTGGCGTACCTGCCGATGGCGCACATCGCGGAGCGGGTCCTCGGGATCTACATGCCGATCTGCAACGCCGGCCACGTCACCCTCTGCCCGGACCCCGGACAGCTCCTCCCCACACTGCTCGCGGTGCGCCCGCACGGGTTCTTCGGCGTGCCCCGGGTGTGGGAGAAGCTCGCCGCCGGCCTGCGGGCCACCCTCGGCACGCTTCCCCGGGAGCAGGCCGCGGCGGTGGAACAGGCGCGCGGCATCGCGCTCGAGGTGTTCCGCCTGCGCTCCGCGGGCAAGGCCGTCCCGGCGGAGCTCACCGCGCCGCTGGAACAGCTCGACGCGCAGGTGCTGCGGCCCGTCCGGGCCGCCGTCGGACTCGACGACTGCCGCCGCGCCTTCAGCGGAGCGGCACCGATCCCCACCGCGGTCCTGGAGTTCCTGGCGAGCGTGGGACTGCCCGTGTACGAGGTGTGGGGCCTGAGCGAGACCACCGGGGCGGCGACGGTGAGCACGCCCGAGGTGTTCGCCCTGGGCGCGGTCGGACGCCCCGGGCCCGGCGTCGAGGTCAGGGCCGCCGACGACGGGGAGCTGTTCGTACGCGGCCCCGTGGTCGTCCCCGGATACCTCCGGGCCGACGGGGGCATCGAGCCCGCGACCGACCCGGACGGCTGGCTGCCGACCGGCGACATCGGCACGGTCGACGAGCGGGGCATCGTCACCATCACCGACCGCAAGAAGGAGATCATCATCACCGACGGGGGCAAGAACATCGCCCCGACGAGGATCGAGTCCCTGCTCCGGGCCCACCCGCTGGTCGCCCACGCCGTCGCGATCGGCGACCGGCGCCCGTACGTCACCGCGCTCCTGGTGCTGGACGAGGAGGCGGCCCCGGTGTGGGCGAAGGCCAACGGCCTGCCCACCACCGACCCGGAGGAGCTGTCGCGCCACCCCGACGTCCTCGCCGCGCTCGACGAGGCGGTCGCGGAGGCGAACGCGGCGCTCTCCCGCGCCGAGCAGGTGAAGACGTACCGCGTGCTCGCCGGGCCCTGGACGGCGGAGTCGGGGGAGCTGACGCCGAAACTGAGCCTGCGGCGGAAGGCCATCGCACACCTGCACACCGCGACGATCGCGTCGATGTACACGTCGACGCGCACATAGGCCGGCCGACGGCACGACGGCACGAGAACGACGAGAGGAACGACGGCATGGGCGGTCAGCGCCAGGCGGCACAGCGACGCAGGATGGAGCCGGACGCCCGGCGCGCCGAGATCCTCGGCGCAGCGCGCAGGCGGTTCGGGGCGCACGGCTACTCCACGGTGTCCACCTCGGACATCGCGGCCGAGGCCGGGGTCGCCCGGGCGCTGATCAACCACTACTTCGGCGGCAAGCGGCAGCTCTACCTCGAAGTGGTCCGCCAGATGATGGTCGTCCCGGCCTCCGTCTCGGAGCGGCTGCCCCCGACCACCCCCGAGGAGCGCCTGTCCATCTGCGTCGACCGCTGGCTCGAAGTCGTGGAGCGCAACCGGGAGATGTGGCTGTCCGCGATCGGCCTGGAAGCCCTCGGCAACGACCCGGAGATCGACCGGATCATGCTGGAGGCCGACGAGATCGCGACCGACCGCGTCCTCGAGGCCGCGATGATGGCCGACGTCACCGAGGGGCGGGAGAAGCTGCGGGCGATGATCCGCGCCCACAGCGGCATGCTCAAGGCCGCCTCGCGGGAATGGCTGGTGCGCGGCACGCTCAGCCGCGGCGACCTGCACGTGATGCTGACGCGCACGGTGCTCCACCTCGTGCACACGGTCTTCCCCGCCGTGCGGGGGGACGACGACCGGTAACGGGCGTCACCGATGACGGGCGTCACCGACGCCTCAAGGAGGAAGGCACCCCATGCCCCGAGCCCTCACCGACGAGCGCCGCGACCTCGTCACGGCGGTACGCGACTTCTGCCGCCGCGAGTGCGGCACCAAGGAACAGCGGGACGAGCTCACCGCCCACGGCCGGGAGCCGCACCACCAGGGGCTCTACGAGAAGATGGCGGACCTCGGCTGGCTGGGCATCTCCCTCCCCGAGGAGTACGGCGGCGGGGGCCAGGGGATGGCGGAGCTGTGCCTGTTCCTGGAGGAGACCTCCTACGGGCTCGCGCCGATCAGCGGCTTCGGGACCACGGTCATCGCCGCGGCGGCGTACGAGAGGTTCGGCACCGAGGAGCAGAAGCGGCTCGTCCTCGAAGGGGTGGTCAAGGGACGGGTCGAAGCCGTCTCGATGTCCGAGCCCGGCGCCGGGTCCGACGTCGGCGCGCTCACCTGCCGCGCGGAGCGCACCCGCGGCGGCTACCTGATCAACGGCCAGAAGACCTGGTGCTCCAACGCGCACCTCGCCGACCACGTCCTGCTCATCGCCCGTACGTCGCGGGAGGACGCGAAGCACCGGGGGCTCACCCAGTTCATGGTGGACACCGGCGCCGAGGGCCTGCGGATCAGCGGCATCGACACGATGGGCGGCCGCGAGGTCAACGACCTGTACTTCACGGACTGCTTCGTACCGGACGCGGCGGTCGTCGGCACGCCCGGCCGGGCCTGGACACAGCTGATGGCCGGGCTGAACCTGGAGCGGATGATCCTCGCCGCACTGATGCTGGGCCTCGCCCGGCGCGCCTTCGACGACACCCTCGCGTACGTACGGCAGCGGGAGCAGTTCGGCCGGCCCGTCGGCTCCTTCCAGGCGCTCAAGCACCGCATCGCGGACATGGCCACCGAACTCGAGTGCGCCCGGCTGCTGCTGGACGACACCGCGGCCGCGATCGACGCCGAGCCCGGCCGGGTCTTCGCCCGCGAGGCCTCCATGGCCAAGCTCAAGTGCACCGAGCTCGCCAAGCACGTGACGCTGGAGGGCATGCAGATGATGGGCGGGTACGGCTACGCCACGGAGTACGGCATGGAAGCCCTGCTGCGCTCGGCCGTCGTGTCCACGGTGTACGGCGGGACGAGCGAGATCCAGCGGGACATCATCGGCAGGTCGTACGGACTGTAGGCACCGCCCCCCCCAGGGGGGCCACCTGCTCCTTTACTGAACGCTGACTTAACTGAACTGGTTTACTGGACAACGTTGTCAACCCGCGTGCACAGTGACGGACACACACCCGCAGCTTCACCGCGACGGAAGGGTCCATGCGATGGTGTACGCAGCACTCGACATCGGCGGTACGAAGATCGCCGGGGCGCTCGTCGACGCCGACGGCCGCCTGGTGGCCCGTTGCCGACGCGCCACCCCGGCCCAGGGGCCGGCGGACGAGCTCATGGCGGCGGTCGACGCCGTGCTGGACGAGCTGGCCGCGCACCGGAGATGGCCCGAGCTGTCCTGTCTGGGCATCGGCAGCGCCGGCCCCGTCGACACCGTCGCCGGTACGGTCAGCCCTGTCAACATCCCGTCCTGGCGCGCGTTCCCGCTCGTGGAGCGGGTGCGCGCACACCCGGGGGTGCCCGCCGGCATCCGGCCCGTGCTGGTCGGCGACGCGGTCGCGATGGCGGCGGCCGAGCACTGGAGAGGTGCCGCCCGAGGGGTGCGCGACGCCCTGTGCATGGTGGTCTCCACCGGCGTGGGCGGCGGACTGATCCTCAACGGCGCCCCGCACACCGGCGGTTCGGGGAACGCGGGCCACATCGGTCACATCACCGTGGACGTGAACGGCCCCCTGTGCCCCTGCGGCGCGCGCGGCTGCGTGGAGCGATTCGCCAGCGGTACGGCCATCGCCGCCCACGCGCTGGACTCCGGCTGGGCGACACCGGCCGGCGTGGCACCGACGGCGGCGGCCGTCGCCGAGGCCGCCCGCGAGGGCGACCCGCGGGCACTCGCCGCCTTCGACCGCGCCGCGCGGGCGCTCGCGGCGGGCATCGCCGCGACGATCAACCTGGTCGAACTCGATCTCGTGGTGATCGGCGGCGGCGTCGCCCAGGCCGGGGAGACGCTCTTCGGCCCGCTCCGCCGCCACCTCGACGCCTACGCCGTCCTCGACTTCGCCCGCGACGTGCCGGTCGTACCCGCCGAACTCGCCCTGGACGCGGGCCTGATCGGTGCGGCGGCCGTCGCCGCGGCAGCCACCGGACTGCCCGCCGCCCGCCCCTGAGCCACCCCCAGCCACGCAACAACAAGGAACGCCGACGTCATGGACCCGCTGGCCAACACCGTCCAGCCCTACGCCTGGGGCTCCACCACCGCACTGCCCCGGCTGATGGGCACACCGCCCACCGGAGAACCCCAGGCCGAGCTGTGGATGGGCGCGCACCCCGCCGCGCCCTCGCGGGTCGACCGCGGCGGTGGCGCGCTGCCGCTCGACCGCGTCATCGCCGCCGACCCCGAGAGGGAGCTGGGCGCGGCCGCCGTGCGCCGGTTCGGGCCGCGGCTGCCCTTCCTGCTGAAACTCCTCGCCGCCGACGCCCCGCTCTCGCTCCAGGTCCACCCCGACGCCGCCCGGGCCGCGGCGGGCTTCGCGGCGGAGAACGCCCGGGGCATCCCCGTGGACGCGCCGCACCGCACCTACCGGGACGGCCACCACAAGCCGGAGATGATCGTTGCCCTCACGCCGTTCGAGGGACTCTGCGGGTTCAGGACGCCCCGCGCGTGCGCCGCTCTGCTGGAACGGTTGGGCGTGCCGGGCCTGGAGCCCCACCTGCGCAGGCTGCGCACCGGCCCGGCGGAGGCCGCCTTGAAGGAGGTGTTCACCGCCTTCCTGTCACCAGGTGCCGACCTGCTCGACGGCGTCACCGAGGCGGTGGCGCGCGAGGTGGACCGCGCGGGACCGCACCGCGCGGACCTCGTGGCCTACCGGGCGGTCGCACGCGCCCACCCCGGGGACCCCGGCCTCCTGCCCGCGCTCATGCTGCGGCACGTGCGACTCGCCCCCGGGGAGGGGCTCTTCCTCGGGGCGGGCGTGCCGCACGCGTACCTCTCGGGTCTCGGCGTGGAGATCATGGCCGGCTCCGACAACGTCCTGCGCTGCGGCCTGACGGGCAAACACGTCGACCGCGACGAGCTGGTGCGCGTGGTCCGCTTCGACGCCCCGCCCCGCCGCGCCCTCGTCCCCCGCCGGGAAGGGGCGGAGCTCGTGTATCCCGCGCCCGTCGACGACTTCCGCCTCTCCCGCATCCCACTCCACCCAGAGACGGCGCCACTGCCGCTCGACCCCGGCGACGCGCAGATCGTCCTGTGCACCCGGGGGGAGGCACACCTCGCGTCCGTCGACGCCTCGTTGAGGATCGGACCGGGCGGTGCCGTCTACGTACCCGCCTGGGAACACGTCACCGTGGCCGGTGACGGCGAGGTCTTCCGCGCCACCGCCGGTGTGACCACCGCCGGCGTGACCGGCGAGGGGCCGAACCGCACCCCTCACTAAACTTAACCGGTTCCGTTGTTTCTCTTGTTTTCGCTTACCGCCCCGCTCTAGCCTCGACCGCGCCCGCTCCTCAGCGGGCCACCGGTCGGCTTCGACGCCCGTACGCGTACCACCCCGACGGCCACCGAGGAGACCGCCGACAGCCGTCGGAGCACGCGTCGAGCCACCGGGCGCACAGCACCCTCCACACCAGGACAGCCGCACGCCGCGCAGTTCACGACCGCGGTGTGCGCGCGACCGAATCGGAGCACCCCATGAGCAGGAAACTGGCCACCGCGGCGGGAGCGCTGCTGGCCGTCGCCGCCACCATGTTCACCGGCCCCCCGGCCGCCCAGGCGGCCGCGGAGCCGGCCGCCGCCGGCTTCCACGTACGGGACGGCAGGCTCCTCGACGCGAACGGCAACGACTTCGTCCTCCGGGGCGTGAACCACGCCCACACCTGGTACACCACCAGAACGACCCAGGCCCTCACCGACATCAAGGCCCTGGGGGCCAACTCGGTGCGCGTCGTGCTCAGTACGGGCGACCGCTGGACGAAGAACGACACCGCCGACGTCGCGAACGTCGTCAGCCAGTGCAAGGCCAACCGGCTCGTCTGCGTCCTCGAACCCCATGACACCACCGGGTACGGCGAACAGAGCGGAGCGGTCTCGCTCTCCAAGGCCGTCGACTACTGGATCGAGGTCCAGAACGCGGTCAAGGGGCAGGAGAAGTACGTCATCCTGAACCTCGGCAACGAGCCGCACGGCAACACCGGTTACGCGGCCTGGACCGCGGACACCACGAACGCCATCACGCGCATGCGGGCCGCCGGGTTCCAGCACACCCTCATGGCGGACGCCCCCAACTGGGGCCAGGACTGGTCCTTCACCATGCGGGACAACGCGCCGGCGGTCTTCGCCGCCGATCCGCAGGGCAACACCGTCTTCTCCATCCACATGTACGGCGTGTACGACACCGCCGCCGAGGTCCAGGACTACCTGGGCCGGTTCGTCTCCCGCCGACTGCCCATCGTGGTCGGCGAGTTCGGCGACGCCCACTCCGACGGCAACCCCGACGAGGACGCCATCATGGCGACCGCCCAGCAGCTGGACCTCGGCTACCTCGGCTGGTCCTGGAGCGGCAACGGCGGCGGCGTCGAGTACCTCGACATGGCCACCGGCTTCGACGCGGGCCGGCTGTCCCCCTGGGGCACGCGCTTCTTCGACGGCCAGAACGGGATCAAGCAGACCTCCCGCGAGGCCAGCGTGTACGGCTCCGGAGGCGGCGGTGACACCCAGGCCCCGACGGCCCCCGGCAGGCCCACCGCCTCGGACGTGACCGCCACCGGAGCACGGCTGGCCTGGCCCGCGGCCACGGACGACACCGGCGTCACCGCCTACGACGTCGTACGCGTCGACGGCGCCCGGGAAACGCCCGTCACCACCACCGCCACCACCGGCGCCACGCTCACCGGCCTGACCCCGGCCACCGCCCACACCTTCGCCGTCTACGCCCGCGACGCCGCCGGCAACCGTTCCCCGCGCTCCGCCACCGTCGTCGTCACCACCGCCGACGGTCCCGCCGCCGGCACCTGCGCCGTCTCCTACCGCCTGAGCGACTGGGGCAGCGGCTTCAACGCCGACGTCACCATCCGCAACACCGGTACCCGGGAGATCAAGGGCTGGCAGCTCGACTTCGCCTTCCCCGGCGGCCAGACGCTCAACTCCGCCTGGAACGCCAAGGCCGTCCAGCAGGGCGCCCAGGTCCGCGCCACCCCCGAGCAGTGGACCGCCACCATCCCGGCCGGCGGATCGGTGAGCTTCGGCATCAACGGCTCCTCCACCGGAGGCAACGGCGTCCCCGCCGCCTTCACCCTCAACGGCGCCGCCTGCGCCAAGAGCTGACCCGGACCGCGCGTACGTCGGGGCCGGGCCCGGAAACCCGGCCCCGGCCGCGTACCGCTAACGCCGCGGCGGCCCGGTGGACCCGCGGGGCGTCAGCGACGGTGTCGGGACCTGGAGCGACGCGCCACCCGAGCCGTCGATCACCCCGAACAGGCCGCGGGCGACCACCGCACCGAAGTGGTGCACGTCGTGGCTCATCGCCGACAGCGGCGGATGCGTCAGCCGGCACAGCTGCGAGTCGTCCCACGCGAGCAGCGACACGTCGTCCGGCACGGTCAGCCCCATCTCCGAGGCCACCGCCGCGCCCGCGACGGCCATGATGTCGTTGTCGTACACGATCGCCGTCGGCCGCTCCGGCGCCAGCAGCAGACCGCGGGTCGCCCGGGCGCCGTCCTCGCCCGCGAAGCCGGTGGCCACCTGGCGGCGGCCGTCCAGGCCGAGTCCGGCCATCGCCGCCTCGAAGGCCGCCGCCCGGATGCCGCTGTGCCCGAGACCGGCGGGGCCGCCCACCCGGGCGATGCGCCGGTGGCCGAGCGCCGCCAGGTACCGCACCGCCTCCGACACGGCCGTCGCGTCGTCCGTCCACACGGAAGGAAAGCCGCCGGTCAGCGACGGGTGCCCCACCGCGACCGCGGGGAGGCCAATGGCGCGGAGCGCCGGGACCCGGGGGTCGTTCTCGTGGAAGTCGACCAGGATGGCGCCGCCGATCATCTTGCCGCGCCACCACCCCTCGTACAGCGTGATCTCCTCGCGCAGATCGCGCACCAGGCGGAGCAGGAGCGAACACGAGCGCTCCGCCAGCACGCTCTCGATGCCGGAGATGAACTCCATGTAGAAGGGCTCCAGGCCGAGGAGCCTCGCCGGGCGGCAGATCGCCAGGCCGACGATGTCGACCCGCCGGCTGGAGAGGCTGCGCGCCGTCTGGTGCGGGAACCAACCCAGCTCGCGAGCGGCCTCGAAGATCCGCTGCCGGGTGGCCTGGGAGACCCCCGGCCGGTTGTTGAACGCCATCGAGACGGCGCCCTTCGACACGCCGGCGCGCGCGGCGACGTCGTTGATGGTGACGCGCGGGGAGGCCGGGTTCACGCCGGGTCCACGCTGAACAGCGCGGCGCGGACCGCCGCCGCCTCCACGCCCGCGTCGCACCCCGTCACCCGGATCCGGGCCTCCTCACCCCGGAGCAGAGTCAGCAGACCGCTGTCCGCGACCGCTCCGGGCCCGAGCCGGTCCGCCTGCAGCAGCAGGTCCCTGAGCAGGGTGTGCGCCGTGACCACGACATCGACGGCGCCGCTCTGCCCGGGCACCGGCTCCGTACGCACGTCGTACCGCGCCCGGGGGTACGCGAACTCCTTGTCCGGTACGGGGAAGTGGAGCGCGCGCAGCCCGTCCGCGTCGGCGACCAGGAACTCCTTCGACGAGCCCGGGGCCGGAGAGAGCTTCTCCGGAAGCACCGTCCGCACCACCGACCGCGCTTCGGCCGCCACCTCGATGACGGCTTCCCGGACCACCCGGCCGTCCGCTTCGAGCAGCCGCAGGGTCACGGCCGTACGCCAGGGGGCGGCGGACTGGTTGTCGACGGCGAGCACCGGTCCCTCGTCGCCCGGGAGCAGGGTCAGCAGGCGGTCGGCGTACACCCGGCGCAGCGCGTGGAAGAGCGGCTTGGGGCGGCCGTCGCCGTCGACGGCCGCCCACGAGCTCACCGGCCAGCAGTCGTTGAGCTGCCAGACGACCGTGCCCGCGCACACCGGCCAATGCGCCCGCCAGTGCTCGATGCCGGAGGCGACCGCCCGGGCCTGGACGACCTGGGCCAGGTAGTGCCAGCGGTCGAAGTCGCCCTCGGGGAGCGCGAAGTGGCGGGCGATACCGCGGTTCAGCTTGCCGTTGCCGTCCTCGGCCTTCTGGTGGTGCAGCATGCCGGGGGAGTCCGGGGCGAGCTCCTCACCGGGCAGGGCGCGCCGCAGCGTCGCCAGGGCGGGCGGCGCCTGCCAGCCGAACTCCGCCACGAAGCGCGGCACGCTCGCCCGGTACGCGGCGTAGTCCTCGCGGTTCCACACCTCCCAGGAGTGGTGCGTGCCGTGCCGCGGGTCGTTCGGGTGGTGGTCCCAGGAGCCCGACCAGGGGCTGCCGGCCGTGTAGGGGCGGGTCGGGTCGAGCTCCGCGACGATCCGGGGGAGCAGCCCCAGGTAGTAGCCCTCGCCCCAGGAGTCACCCGCGAGAGAGGGCTCCCAGCCCCAGTCGCGAAAGCCCCACAGGTTCTCGTTGTTGCCGTTCCACAGCACCAGGCTCGGGTGGGGCATCAGGCGGACAACGTTGTCGCGCGCCTCGGCCTCGACCTCGCCGCGCAGCGGCTGCTCCTCGGGATAGGCGGCGCAGGCGAAGAGGAAGTCCTGCCAGACCATCAGGCCGAGCTCGTCGCAGGCGTCGTAGAAGGCGTCGTCCTCGTAGATGCCGCCGCCCCACACGCGGACGAGGTCGACGTTCGCCTCCGCCGCCTGGGCCAGCCGCGCCCGGTACCGCTCGGGGGTGACGCGGGACGGCAGGACGTCGTCGGGGATCCAGTTGACGCCGCGCGCGAAGATGCGTACGCCGTTGACGACGAAGGTGAAGCCGGTGCCGTGCGCGTCGGCCGACCGGTCGATCCCGACGGCGCGGAATCCGATCCGCCGCCGCCAGGCGTCCAGCGCCGACCCGTCGTCGAGGAGCGTCACCTCCAGGTCGTACAGGGGCTGTTCGCCGTAGCCGCGCGGCCACCACAGCCGGGGCTCCGCGACCTCCAGGCGCAGCACGGCCTCCTCGCCCGTGAAGGTGACCTCGGCCTCGCGGCCCTCGACGGTGGCGCGGGCGGTCAGCGGACGCCCGGCGCCGCGCTCCGTGCGCTCCACCCGGAGCCGTACCTCCACCCGGCCCGTCCCGCCGTCGACCGTGACCAGGGGGCGGACGCGGTCGATCCGCGCCGTGGACCAGTGCTCCAGCCGCACCGGGCGCCACATGCCCGCCGTCACCACGGTCGGGCCCCAGTCCCATCCGAAGGAGCAGGCCATCTTGCGGATGTACTGGAACGGCTCCGGGTAGACGTTCGGCCGCTCACCGGTCCGCGCGCGGACGGCCGCGGCCTCGTCGTACGCGGAGGCGAAACGAACCTCCAGGGAGCCCGTGCGCCCCGTGACGTCGAAGCGGTAGCCGCGGTGCATGTTGCGCGTCGTCCCCAGGACTTCGCCGGCGAGGGCGATCGTGGCCGCCGTGTCCAGGCCGTCGAAGACCAGGTCCGTGCGCTCGTGCGCGCTGCCGTGGCGGAGCTCGGTGACGTACGACCAGGCCTGCCTGTCGACCCACGCGGTCTCGGTCTCGTTCTGCCCGACGAACGGGTCGGGGATGACCCCGGCGGCCAGCAGGTCGGTGTGAACGCAGCCGGGAACGCGGGCCGGGAGCAGCGCCCCGTCGTGGCGCAGGCTCCAGCCGTCGGTCAGTGGGGTGACGTCCTTCATGGTGTGCGGCTCCAATCGCCTGACGAGGCGGGGTGCGTGTGCGACGCGGGACAACCTAACCGGATCAACTCTCCGTGTCCATGAACCGGTAAAGCTGGACGGTGAAGGGCAACTGTGCGGCTCAGACGCGGTGGTCTTGGGATATCGGTAACGATTGCGCATCACGGCGGACGCTTTTGCTTTACCGGTTCACCTCACGGCTGACATAGTGCCGACATCCCACCCGTAGACCTGAGCCGTAACCCTGAAGGAGTTGGGCACATGGGGAAGTCGAAGAGGCTCGCGGGCGCGCTTCTCGCCGCCGCGATGCTGACCGTGACCGGATGCGGCGGCGGAGGCGGTGGCGCCTCCGGCGAGACGGCGGCCGCCCCTGCCGACCCGGGCGCGGTCTCGGGCGAGATCAAGGTGCTGACGCACCGCACGGACCTGGTCCAGAGCGGGGCGATGGACCGGTACGCCGCCGAGTTCAACAAGACCTACCCCAAGGTGAAGGTGACCTTCGAGGGCATCACCGACTACGAGGGGGAGGTCAAGATACGGATGAACACCAAGGCGTACGGCGACGTCCTGATGATCCCCGCGGCGGTCGCCAAGAACGACTACCCGAAGTTCTTCGCCCCGCTCGGGACCGCGGCGGAGCTGTCGCGTACGTACCGCTTCAGCGACAAGACCGAGGTGGGCGGCAAGGTCTACGGCATCGCGCAGTTCGGCACGGCCAACGGCTTCGTCTACAACAAGGCGCTGTGGAAGCGGGCCGGCGTCACGCGGTGGCCGAGGACGCCGCGGGAGTTCACGGCCGCGCTGGAGGCGGTCAAGGTGAAGACCGGTGCGGTCCCGTACTACACCAACTTCAAGGACGGCTGGCCCCTCGTCCAGTGGACCGCCAACGTCGGCTCGGTCGGCTGTGACGCGAAGGCCACCGACGGGCTGGCGGGCGCGGTCTCGCCCTGGAGGGAGGGCGGCGACCTCCGGGCCATCGACACGCTGCTCCACGACATCGTGCGGCAGGGGTTGTCGGAGAAGGACCCGACGACCACCAACTGGGAGGCGTCCAAGGGGCTTCTCGGCAAGGGGAAGATCGGCGCCATGATGCTCGGGTCCTGGGCCGTCACCCAGATGCGGGCGGCGGCGCAGGACGCAGGCGGTTCCCCGGACGACATCGGTTTCATGCCCTTCCCCGCGCAGCGGGACGGCAGGTTCTGCGCCACGCTGGTCTCCGACTACCAGCAGGCCGTCAGCATCCACTCCGCGCACAAGTCGGCGTCCCGCGCCTGGATCGACTGGTTCACGGCCAAGTCCGGCTACTCCGCCAAGGAGGGGGCGGTGCCGGCGCTGAAGGCGGCGCCCATGCCGGCCACGCTCAAGGAGTTTGTTGACAACGATGTCACCTTCGTGGAGCGGTCCGAGGCACGGACGGGCGAGGTGAACGCCATCGACAACGCGGCCGAGGTGGGCCTCAACAAGCCCGACTACCGCCAGAAGCTGATCGACCTCGCGCGCGGAGCCCAGAAGGGCAGCCTCCAGGACTACTTCGCCGAGCTCGACAAGCGGTGGAACGAGGCGGCGAAGTCCGCCGGCTCCTGACCTCGCCCCCAACGTCCGGCGCCCCGCGACCAGGAGGGCCCGGGGTGCGACGACCCGGGCCCCCTGTCCCTCTCCCACCCGCGGATACGAAAGGCCGACATGACCGAGACGACCGACACCGCACCCCGGGCCGCTTTCGCGGGCTCGCGGCGTTCGCCGGGGAAAGCCCGCCGGACGACCGGGCGCGGGGCGGCCCGGCACCCGGGCGGCCGGGAGCCGCAGGGGCGCTCGTGGCGCCGCTCGCCGCTCCGGCGGAGCACGCCGTGGCTGTTCCTGGCGGCGCCACTCGCCCTGCTGATCACGTTCACCTACGTCCCGGTGGCGAACATGGTCTTCTACAGCTTCACCGACTGGGACGGCGTCAGCCCCGACCGGAACCTCACGGGCGTCGACAACTACGTACAGATCTTCAGCCGCCCCGAGCTCTTCCGGGTCTTCTTCGTCAGCGGCTACTACCTGGCCGCGTCCGTCCTCCAGATCGCCGTCGCGCTCTACTTCGCGACCGTCCTCAGCTTCGACCTCCGCTTCCGGAACTTCTTCAAGGGGATCCTCTTCTTCCCCTACCTCGTCAACGGCGTCGCGATCGGCTTCGTCTTCCTGTACTTCTTCCAGGACGGCGGCACGCTCGACTCCGTCCTGTCCTGGCTCGGCGTACGGACGGACCACGCCTGGCTCGGCGACCCGACCTCGGCCAACGTCTCGCTCGCGGGTGTCTCCGTATGGCGTTTCACCGGGCTGAACTTCGTCCTCTTCCTCGGCGCGATCCAGTCCATCCCCGGCGAGCTCTACGAAGCCGCCCAGCTCGACGGCGCCGGGAAGTGGCACCAGTTCCGGCACATCATCGCCCCGAGCATCAAACCGGTGCTCGGTCTCAGCGCCATCCTCGCGATCTCCGGCTCGCTGTCGGTGTTCGAGATCCCCTACATCATGACCGGCGGCGCGACCGGCACGTCGACCTTCGTGATCCAGACGGTCAAGCTCGCCTTCCAGTTCAACAAGACCGGCCTGGCCTCGGCCGCCGCCGTGGTGCTGCTCGCGATCATCCTCCTGATCACCTGGATCCAGCGCCGCCTCGTGCCCGACGACAAGGTGGACCTCGTATGACCACGAACCCGACCGCCGCCCCGACCGCCTTGACCGCTCCGACTGCCCCGACCGCCGGCCGCCGTCTCCCTCTCGGTACCGTCCTGACCTATCTGTCGCTGCTCACCGCCACGCTGGTGGTCCTGCTGCCCCTGGCCGTCGTCTTCCTCACCTCCCTCAAGACGCCCGAGGAGGTCTCCGGCGGGAACGCCCTCTCGCTCCCCGGCAACTGGCTGAACGTCGACAACTACGCCACGGCGTTCACCGACGGCCACATGCTCGCCGCCTTCGGCAACACCGCGTTCATCCTGTTCTTCTCGATCGGCGGCACGGTGATCGTCGGCTCGATGACGGCGTACGCCATCGACCGGTTCGAGTTCCGCGCCAAGAAGCTCGTGATGGGGCTGTTCCTGGTGGCGACGCTCGTGCCGGGCGTGACGACACAGGTCGCCACCTTCCAGGTGATCAACAGCTTCGAGCTCGTGGACACGCGCTGGGCGCCCATCCTGCTCTACATGGGGACGGACATCGTCTCCGTCTACATCTTCCTGCAGTTCATCCGCTCCATCCCCGTGTCGCTGGACGAGGCGGCCCGGCTCGACGGAGCCAACGCCTTCACCATCTACCGGAAGATCATCTTTCCCCTGCTCAAGCCGGCGATCGCGACCGTGGTGATCATCAAGGGGATCACCACCTACAACGACTTCTACATCCCCTTCCTCTACCTCCACTCGGAGGACCTCGGCACCATCTCCACCGCCCTCTTCCGCTTCAAGGGCCCCTTCGGAGCGCACTGGGAGGCCATCTCGGCGGGCGCGATCCTGGTGATCGTCCCCACCCTGATCGTCTTCCTGCTGCTCCAGCGCTGGATCTACAACGGATTCGCGCAAGGCGCCACGAAATAGCACGAAATAGACCGTCTAGACCGTCATGGACGGTCATGGGCCGTCACCGTCAGGCGGCACCGGTACGCGCAGGAGGGGAGGTGCTGCCCCTCGGCACGAGCCGGGCGTGGGCCTCCCGCACATCGGTGACGGACTCACCGGCGATGAGGGAGAGCAGCGCCTCGGCGGCATGGGCCCCGTAGGCCGGGATGTCCCGGGACACGGCGGACAGCGCGGGGCGGACGACCTGCGTGAGGGGCGACTCGTCCCAGGCCACGATGGACAGGTCGCCCGGGATGTCGAGGCGCAGCTCCTGGGCCACCGACAGGGCCGCCACCGCCATGATGTCGTTGTCGAAGACCATCGCGGTGGGGCGGTCCGGCCCGATCAGCAGGCGCCGTGCCGCGCGCGCCCCTTCGTCGCCCGTGTAGTCGGTGTGGACGATCGCGGGGCCCGGCAGGCCCGCCTCCCGGCAGACGTCCAGCATCACCGCGTCGCGCGCGGCCGTGTGGGCCAGCGCGGCGGGGCCCGCCACCCGGGCGACCCGCCGGTGGCCGAGCGCGGCGAGGTAGCGCACGATCTCGCGCATGCTCTCGCCGTCGTCGGACCACACCGACGGGAGGGACATCGAGGTCTCCGGAGGGCCGACGACGACGGCGGGCAGACCCATCTCCTCGACCGCCCGCACGCGCGGGTCCGCGGAGTGCAGGTCCACCAGGAAGACGCCGTCCACCCGACCCTCGCCCCACCACCGCCGGTGGACCGCGCTCTCCTGCTCGTGGGAATCGACCATCTGCAGCATCAGCGCGTACGACCGCGCGGACAGGACGCTCTCGATGCCGCTGACGAACTCCATGAAGAAGGGCTCGACACCCAGCGTGCGCGCCGGCCGCCGCACGACCAGCCCGACCGACTGGGCCCGCGCCCCGCCGAGCACCCTGGCGGCGCTGTTGGGACGCCAGCCGAGCTCCTCCGCGATGGCCTTGACGGCCGCCCGGGTGGCGTCGGACACGCCGGGCCGGTCATTGAGGGCGTACGAGACGGCGACCTTGGAGACGCCGGCGCGACGCGCGATGTCCGCCATCGTCGGCCGCTTCACTCGCCACGCCTCCCACCCGAGCCTGATCAGGTCCTTCGTACCCGCCGGTGACTTTACCGGCCGGGGACGGGCCGGTGTCCCGCAGGCGCCGGACCGGGCGCCCGGGTGTACGGCGGCGCGGTGGTCAAGGAGGCGAGGCCGCACCGCACCCCTATGGCGTAGCGGGCCGCATCCTCCGCCGGGGCACGGCGTTGGTCCGGTCGTGACCAAGACCCAACGCGTATTCGCCTCCCTCGCCCTCGCCGCCGCAACCTCCGCGCTGACCGCCCCCACGGCGGACGCGGCCGCCCTTCCCATCGGGCCGCAGGGGCCGTCCCTCCTCAGCCAGGTCGATGAACTGCTGGTGAGCTCCGTGCCCCCGGAGCGCCGCTCCGAGGTGCCGAGGCTGAGCCGGCAGCTCGGCGGGCTCGGCGGGGTGCATCGCCTCGGCGAGCTTCGGCAGCTCGTCGCGCCGGTGGCACCCGTGCTCGGGCTGGTGCCCGGCGTCAGCTGACAGGGCACCTCGCTACTGTGGGCGGACGGTCACCCGTAACACCGGGAGACCGTCCGTCCGTCGTACGAGCGGTCCCGGCCGTGCGGCCCGGACCACTGGAGGGGGTGGCCCTGTGAGGGTCAAGGATTTCGACCACGTGGTGCTCAATGTGGAGGACGTCGAGCGGTCCCTGGAGTTCTACTGCGGACCCCTCGGCCTGGAGCCGGTACGGGTCGAGGAGTGGCGGGCCGGCAAGGTGCCGTTCCCGTCCGTACGGGTCAGCCCGACGATGATCATCGACTTGTTGCAGCGCCCCCGCGGCGAGTCCAACGTGGACCACATCTGCCTGGTGGTGGACCCCGTGGACTGGCAGGAGGTCATCGACTCCGGCCGGTTCGACGTCCTGGAGGGCCCGGTCAGCCGCTTCGGCGCCCGGGGCACCGCCCAGTCCGTCTACGTCAGGGACCCCGACGGCAACACCGTCGAACTGCGCTGGTATCCGCAGGACGCCGACTCGGACGCCGACCGGGCCGCGCAGGGCTGAGCCAACGGGAGAGCGCCGCGCCACCGGGCTCGCTCAGCCGATGGTGACGACACGCGCCCACGGCGGCGGGGTGTCCGGGACGTAGTCGGGGTTCCTCTCACTCGTGGCCCGGGCGGGGCGGGGGAAGAGACCGACGACGGTGCGGCAGGGCGGGGGCGCGGAGGGCCACGGAGTCTGACCGTCCGTCAGGGCGACGATGACGTCCGGGCGCGGCCCGGAGCGGAGCGCCCGGGCGAAACCGGAGCGCAGGTCCGTCCCTCCGCCGCCGATCAGTTCCATGCTCTCGGCGCGGCAGAGCGGGACGGCGACCCGGGCCGCCGCGTCGCAGGAGATCACCGAGACCAGGTCGCGCCGCCCGCCCACCGCCCGCGAGATCGCCGCCACCTCCAGCAGCGCGCTGCCGAGCTCGGCGTCGCTGACCGACCCGGAGGCGTCGATCACGACGCAGACCCGGGGCGGCGTACGGCGCAGGCTCGGCAGCAGCACCCCGGGAACGCCGGCCGAGCGCCGGGACGGGCGCCGGTAGCTGTGGTTCTCGCCCACCCCCGGCGCCCCGACCGCCGAGCGCACCGCCGCACCCAGCAACTTCCGCCACGGCTGCGGAGGATGGAACGCCTCCTCCGCCCACCGGCGCCACCCCTCCGGCGCGCTGCCCGGCTTGCCCTTGATGCCCTCCGCGACCCGGAAGCGGACCGCGTCCCGCTGCTGCCTGCTCAGGCCGTGTGCCCCGTCGGCCCCCAACTCCCAGGGCCGCTCCTGCCCGTCGGCCCCGCTGCCGCAGTCCAGCCAGGCGAGCTCCGCGGCGAGCCCGGACATCGACGCCGTCCGCAGGTACTCCTCCATCAGCAGGCCCTCGGGCAGCCGCAGCATCTTCGGCAGCACCACGCCGGTCGGCATGGGCAGGCCGTCACCGTAGATGTCGTCGTTGATCTCGAAGTCCGCGGCGATGTTGCGCCGCAGCCGCTCGCCCGCGCCGTACGCCTCGTGCTCCCGCGCGTACCGCTCGCCCCGCCCGTGGTGGTCCCGGAGCAGATGGGAGACCTCGTGCACCCAGACACCCGCCAGCTCCTCCACCGGGGTGCGGGCCACGAAGGCGGGGGAGGCGTAGCAGCGCCAGTGCGCGTCCACCGCCATCGTCGGCACCGACCGGTCCTCCACCACGTGCAGCGCGAAGAGCGCGTCGGCGAGATAGGGGCGGACCTTCACCGCGTGGAGCCGGGCGGTGAGCAACTTCTCCCAGTCCAGCGGCAGTACGGGTACGGGCCCGTCGGCCGACCCGCCCGAGCCCGGCGGCGGCTCCGGCGGCGTGGGCCGCACCGGGCGCGGCGGCGCGGGCCGGGACATCGGGCGAGGCAGCGGGCGCGGGACCTGCAGCGGTCTCGCGTGCGGACCGGGGCGGGGGCCCGAGGCCGGGCGCGGGGCCGGGTGTGGCGCGTGCAGCGGGTCCGGGCGCTGAGCGGGCTCCGTCATCGGCGCGCCCCTGCCGCGGTTCCGGCGCCGGTCGCCGCCGTGGCGCGTCCCACCGACCGGTCCGCCCGCTGGGCGAGACCGATCACGCTGGTCAGCCGCTCCACGGCGTCCGGCACCTCCCAGTCGTTGCGCCGCAGCGCCGCCAGCGTCGTCGCCGGGGCGACCAGCAGGTCCGGGGCGCCCGTCTCCAGCGCCCGGACGAGCACCGCCCACCCCGCCTCCCACCGCTCCCGCTCCGGCCGCGCCCCGACGGCGGCCACCACCGCCTCCAGCGTCGCCTGGCGCAGGTCGCCCCGCTCCGGCAGCTCGGCGGCGGCGGGATCGGCCAGCAGCGCCTCCGGGTCCGGCAGGTCCATCCGGTCGAGATGGGCGAGGAGTTCCAGCCCCGGCCCGTCACCCACGGCGCCGCGCACCAGCAGAGCCAGCACCTCCCGGGAGACGGAGGCCGCCGTACCGAAGGCGAGCAGGGTCAGCGCCGCCTCCCAGCTCCGGGGCGAGGGCCAGGCGCCGCCGCGCCGCGTCTCGGTGCTCGGCAGCCGGTGGATCAGCGTCGGCCGGGCCTTCAGGAAGCCGCAGACCGCGCGCCGGGCGAAGGTCACCGCTTCCGGCAGGAGCTCCGGCACCAGCCGGGGCAGTTCCGCCCGGGGCCAGACGCCGCCGAGCCCGCGCACCACCACCTCCCGGTCGTGCACCCAGTACAGGTGCACGAACCGGTTGGCCAGCGGCGGGCTCAGCTCCCAGCCGTCCGCGGCCGACGCGCGCGGATTGGCGGCGGCCACGATCCGTACCCCCGGAGGCAGTCGCAGCTCACCGACCCTCCGCTCCAGGACGACCCGGAGCAGCGCGGCCTGGACGGCCGGGGTGGCGGTGGACAGCTCGTCGAGGAAGAGCAGCCCCCGGCCCGCCCGTACGAGCTCCACCGCCCACTGCGGCGGCGCCATCGGCACGCCCCGCACCGCCGGGTCGTCGCCCACGATGGGCAGCCCGGAGAAGTCGGACGGTTCGTGGACGCTGGCGATCACCGTCGTGAGCGGCAGGTCGAGCGTGGCGGCGAGCTGCGTCAGGGCCGCGGTCTTGCCGATGCCCGGCTCGCCCCAGAGCAGGACGGGCAGGTCGGCCGCGACGGCCAGGGTGAGCGCTTCGAGCTGCTCGTCGGGGCGCGGCTCGGTGGTGGTGGTCCGCAGGAGGGTGAGGAGGTCGTCGGCGACGGCGAGCTGGGCGTCGGTCGCGGAGCTGCCGGCGGCCGCGGCGGGCAGGAGCGTGCTGGAGGTCATGGGCATCACCTGGGGTGGGAGAAGGGAGCGGGACGGACCGTCCCGGAGGTCGAGTTCAAGACGTGCGGCGCTCGATGCGCCGCAACCGAAAGGGAACGAAGCAGCCGTCAGGCGGTCAGGCCGGTCCGGGGCCGGGTCCGGCTGCCGCGCTTGCGGCGCACCTCGAGAGGCGTACGGCGGTCGAGCCGGGGCCGGCGGTCCGCCTCCGCGGACCGCGTGCCGGCCGCGGGGTGGACGGCGACCAGCCCCGAGCGGAAGAGCCCGTGGTCGACGCGGCGGACCGCGGCCGCCCGCAGCTCGTCCCGGAGCGGCCCGTCGCGCAGGACCGCGCCCGGCCCGAGCAGGCCCTCGACGACGGCCAGCGCCCCGGCGACGTCACCGTGGCGGAGCCGCTCCCGCACCGCGGGCAGCGCCTCCGGCCGGCGGTGCACCGCGTCGATGGCCCTCAGACAGGGCAGCGCCGGCCCGCCGAGCGCCACCAGGAGCGCCTCGCGGCGCAGTTGGTCGGGATCGTGATCGACCGCGGTCAGCACGCCGTCCCGCAGCGCGATCCGGTGGACCTCGCCCCGGCACTCCACCCGGTGCGGATCACCGGACCGGGGGCCGACTCCCGGCCCCGGGCCGTCCGCGGGCGCGGAGCCGTACGCGGCGACCGGACCGTCCGCCGCCAGTGCCGCCGCGACGAGCGGGTGCAGCCGCTCGGGCGTGATCAGCCCGGCCCGCAGCAGCTCAAGATCCGGCAGGACCCGGACCGCCGCCTCCGGCAGCACCGGGAGCGCCGCGGCCTCGTGCGGCGGCAGCGCCTCCCGCAGCGGCCGCACCACCGGGGCATGGCTGTCGTCGGGAGCGACGAGTTCCAGCACGGCGCGGCTCCGCGCACCGAGCCGTACGGTGAAGGCCCCGCGAGCGGGGCGCCCTTCGGCCCGCAGCAACAGCTCCGCCTCGGCGGCCCAGTGCGCGGCGGCCCTGTGCGCGGCGAACGGATCGCCGGCTGCCGGCGGCGCGTCTACCCCGCACCGCCGCGCCAGTTCGCCGCTGTGCGCGGCGTCCCAGAGGTGCCGGTGCAGGTCCAGCCGGAAGCGCCGGTCGGGGTGCGGATGCGGGTGCGGACGGTCCCAGGGAGTGCCGTCGACGGGCCCCTCCCACAGCGCGAGGGACATCCGCTGTCCGGCGTCCGCCCAGGCCGGCGGTGTCCGCACCACCAGCTGCGGCGACGGGCCGCCGGTGCTCCCGTAACGGGCCAGCGAGAGGGTGAGGCCGGGCCGGAGCCGCCCGTCGGGGGCGATCCGGGGCATGTGCCAGCGGAGCAGATCCGGCGCCAGCCGGCGCAGGTCCGCACGGAGGCGGGTGGTCAGTTCGGTGCCGTGGCGGTCGCGCACGGCGCGCAGATCGAGATCGACGTCGATCCGGGCGGCGGCGCATGCCCCCGCCCAGTCACCCGCCGCACGCCGTGCGGTCGCGGTCTCGATCATGGACGGTGGCACGGCGTACGCGCGCACGCGCTGCCACATCAACAGGCGGGTCGGAATCCCGTTCGCGAAGTGAGGTGCCATCAGCACTCACCCTGAGCGAACGAGTCCCCCAATCCATACGAGGAGAAGTAGTTCATCCCCGGCATCGTAACCACGCCGCTGATGATCTGTCAGCCTCGTTTTACGGAGGAAAGACAACCGCCGCGGCGGGCGCCGACGAGGCGCGCCGCCGCGGCGGACCGTGCGGGGATCAGGCCGCGGGGGCCGGGTAGGTCGGGTACTCCACCCCGGAGACGTGCTGGACGACGCGGACGACCTGGCAGGAGTAGCCGAACTCGTTGTCGTACCAGAGGTAGAGGATCGCGTTGTCGCCGTCGACCTTGGTGGCGCCGGCGTCGACGATCGACGCGTGGCGCGAGCCGATGAAGTCGCTCGACACCGCGTCGGGGGCGGTGATGAAGTCGATCTGGCGCTTCAGCGGCGAGGTCAGCGACACGTTGCGGAGGTAGTCGAGGACCTCCTCGCGGGTCGTCTCGCGCCCGAGCCGCAGGCTGAGGATCGCGATCGAGACGTCCGGCACCGGGACGCGGATCGAGCTGCCGGTGATCGGCGCCTTGAGGTCGGGCAGCGCCTTGGCGACGGCCGAGGCGGCACCGGTCTCGGTGATCACCATGTTGAGCGGCGCGGAGCGGCCGCGGCGGTCGGCCTTGTGGTAGTTGTCCAGCAGGTTCTGGTCGTTGGTGAACGAGTGGACCGTCTCCACGTGACCGCGCAGGACGCCGTACTCGTCCGCCATCGCCTTCAGCGGCGGCACGATCGCGTTGGTGGTGCAGGACGCGCAGGACAGGATCTGCTCGTCCGGCTTGATCGTGTCGTGGTTGACGCCGTGGACGATGTTCGGGACGTCGCCCTTGCCCGGCGCCGTCAGGACGACCTTGTCGATGCCCGGACGCAGGTGCTTCGACAGGCCCTCGCGGTCGCGCCACTTGCCGGTGTTGTCGATGAGGATGGCGTTCTTGACGCCGTACGCCGTGTAGTCGACCTCGCTCGGGTCGTTGGCGTAGATGACCTTGATCTCGTTGCCGTTGGCGATGATCGTGCTGTTCGCCTCGTCGACGGTGATCGTGCCCTGGAACTGGCCGTGGATCGAGTCGCGGCGCAGCAGCGAGGCGCGCTTGACGATGTCCTGGTCGCCGCCGCGGCGGACGACGATGGCACGCAGCCGCAGGCCGTTGCCGGAGCCGGTCTTCTCGATCAGCAGGCGGGCCACGAGGCGGCCGATGCGGCCGAAGCCGTAGAGGACGACGTCGCGCGGCTCACGGCACGCGGTCTTGTTCTCGCCCGTGGCGCCGGAGACGGCGTCGGCGGTGAATTCCTCCACCGACAGGCCGCGGCCGTCGGTCTTGTACGTCGCGGCGAGCATGCCGATGTCAATCTGGGACGGGCCCAGGTCGAGCGTGGTGAGCGCGCGCAGGAAGGGCAGCGTCTCGGTGACGGAGAGTTCCTCACCGGCGATCTGCCGGGCGAATCGGTGGGTCTTGAGAATGCTGACCACCGACTTGTTCACCAAGGAGCGGCTGTGCAGCAGGACGGTGACGTCCCGCTCCCGGTGCAGCTTCCCGATCATCGGGATCATCGACTCCGCGATCTCCTCGCGGGTCTTCCAATTGGTGAACGAGTCGTCGTTGACAGTCACAGGTCCATCTTTCGAGCTAGGCGGCGCTCATATGCTAACCCCATGAAAATTTGATCGTTCATGAGGGTCCCCCCAGGCTCACCACCCCCACGGGGCCCCGCCGTACCGGCGCTGCGGCGGCTGAAAAACGCCGCGTCGCGCGGGGGCCGCGCGGGCATGATCGGACCGCTGACTACGGCAAGTGACCGGGGGGTTACGTGGGGTGGAAACGCCTGTTCGGCAGGGGTCGCGCGAGGCCGGTCGAGCCCGCCGTCCCTCTGGGATGCGTCATCCGGGCCGAGCACCAACGCACCCGTGAAGCGGTGGACGCCGCCGCCGCGGACCTGCGCCGGGACGGCCGGGATCTGCAGCAGCGGCAGGACGACGCGCTCGCCGCCCTGGACGGCCTGACGGCGGAGGTCCGCACCCTGCGGCGCGACGTCGCCGAGGGCCTGGACCGCCTCGCCGCCGCGCCTCGGCCGGCCGTCGACGGCAGCACCGTCACCAGCGGCAGCGGCGTCACCGGCGAGCACGACGAGCGTCACGACGACCACCAGGAGGGGACGATGGAACGCGACGACGAACACCCCGAGGGCACCGGGTGCGACGGGCCGGCCGGACGGAACGGCCGCCCCGCCAGGCACGCGGGGCTCAAGAGCGCCATCGAGGCGGCCTACCGCGGCGAGCGCGTGCCTCCGGGCCCGGCGGCGGCCGCGGGGACCGAAGGCGCCGAGGCGCCGCCCGAGGGGGAGGTCTCCCACGGCGTGCTGCTGATGAAGGCGGCCGGTCTGGCCAGGGCGGAGCTGGTCATGCACCAGCACCACTGGGAGTTCCTCGCCGAGCTCGCCGCTCCCCATCCCCACTTCCGTACGCCGCATCAGGTCGAAGACCTCGGCGGAGGCAGGCTGCGGGCCACGGTGTCGGGCATGTCCCTGATCGCCCTGCTCATCGAGGTGTGGCACACCCGCGCCGACGCCGACGCGCTCGGCGCACAGTGGGCCATGGCCGCCACCGTCTACGCACGCATCGCGGACCGGCTCATGGGGGTCGGCGGCCCCGGGGAGCCCATCAGCGTCATCCTCGACGACGGCGTTGCCCCGGCGTCACAGGACACTCCTCCGCCCGGCGCCGCATAACGCACACGGCCCGCCGCTCCTACGATGTCCTGAGGCGAGGGGAGGGGCGGCGCATGAGGGCCGGGTGGGACGCGCACGGGCGGGTGCAGCGCGCGCAGCGGTGGGCGGCCAGGGCGTCCCTGGTCTCGGCGGCGCTCGCGGCGCTGATGCCGCTGCTGTACGCGGGCGTCGGCGGCGTCCTGCTGCTCCTCGTCGGCGTCGCCGGCCTGGCCGCCACGGCGGCCGCCCTGTGGTGGGCGCTGACGACACGCGGAGCGGTACGCGCGGCGGCCGCCGCGCTGGCGGCGGCGACACCTCTCGCGCTCATCGGCCTGTTCGCGGCCGCCGGCCTGCTGCGAGCCCTCGTGGTGTCCCTCGCCCTGTGGGTGGTGGCCGTGTGGACCGGGCGGTACGCGCTGCGGAGCACCGGCCTGCGTCCCGTACGGGCCAGGGAGCTGCGTACGCCGCCGCCGCGCCGTGCCGTCCTGTTCATGAACCCGCGTTCCGGCGGCGCGAAGGTGGAGCGCTTCCGCCTGAGCGAGAAGGCCGAGCGGCTCGGCGCGCGCGTGGTGCTGCTCGACCCGGTGCGGCACCAGGACGTCGCGGAGCTGGCCCGGCGGGCGGTGGCGGGCGGCGCGGACCTGCTGGGCGTCGCGGGCGGCGACGGCACCCAGGCACTGGTGGCCGCCGTCGCCGCCGAGCACGGAGTGCCGTTCCTGGTCATCGCCGCCGGGACCCGCAACCACTTCGCGATGGACCTCGGCCTCGACCGCGACGACCCGGCCGCCTGCCTGGACGCGCTCACCGACGGCGTGGAACTCCGGGTCGACCTCGGGTTCGCCGGCGGGCGCCCCTTCGTCAACAACGTCTCCTTCGGCGTCTACGGGGCCGTCGTTCAGAGCCCGGACTACCGCGAGGACAAGGTGGGCACGGCGCTGGACATGCTGCCCGACCTGCTCACCCGGCAGAGCGGGCCCCGGCTGACCGCCCGCGCCGGAGGCACGACGCTCACCGGCCCGCAAGCCGTGCTCGTGAGCAACAACCCCTACCGCAGGGACGACCCGTTCGGCCTCGGCCGCCGCGAGCGGCTCGACTCCGGGCTCCTCGGCGTCCTCGGCGTCCGCGTGGACGGCGCCGTCGCGGCCGCAGGGCTGCTGCTCGACCCGGAGGCCAACGGGCTCACGGCGCTCACCGCCCGCGAGGTCGTCGTCGACGCCGACAGCCCGACGATCCAGGTCGGCATCGACGGCGAGGCCCTGGTCCTCCCCGCCCCCGTCCACTGCCGCGTCGCACCGGGCGCGCTGCGCGTCCGCGTACCGCGGCTGCGGCCCGGCGTGCCCGAGGCGCCCCCCGCGCTGGACTGGCGCCGACTGCGCAAACTGGCGGCGGCGGTGGGCCGTACGGCCGTGACCGGACGCCCCGGGTCGCGTCACGCGCAGCAGAAGTGACGAACATCCCTGTCCCTGGCGGGTTTCCGGCCGTTGGGAGATCATCCCGGGATGACCTCACACACCATCACCGCGGCGGCGTCGGGCACCTGGAAACTCGGCGACCTGGAGATCAACCGCATGGGCTTCGGCGCCATGCGCCTGCCGCAGACCGGCGAGGCGTTCGCGCCCGACGCCGCTCCCCGCGACCGTGACCAGGCGATCGCCGTGCTGCGCCGCGCGGTCGAGCTCGGCGTGAACCACATCGACACGGCCGCGTTCTACTTCTCCCGGCTGCGCTCCGCCAACGAGCTGATCAACCGGGCACTGGCCCCCTACCCGGACGACCTCGTCATCACCACCAAGGTCGGGCCGCATCGCGACCCCTCGGGGGAGTGGTGGCACGCCGAACCCGAGCAGCTGCGGGGCCAGGTGGAGGAGAACCTGCGCCAGCTCGGCCGCGACCACCTCGACGTGGTCAACCTGCGCATGCTCGGGAACCGTTCGATCGCCGACCGCTTCGGCGCCTTGGCCGAGCTGCGGGACGCCGGACTCGTCCGCCACCTCGGTGTCTCCAACGTCACCCCCGAACAGCTCGCCGAGGCGCGGGCCATCGCGCCGGTGGTGTGCGTACAGAACCAGTACGGCATCGGCGTACGCCCCGACCACGACGCGTTCGTGCGCGACTGCGGCGAGCAGGGGATCGCGTTCGTGCCGTTCTATTCGATCGCCGGCACCGGGCGCGACGCGGGTGCCAGTGGCGCGGACGGCGACGAGGTGCTCGCCGTGGCGCGCGCCCACGGCGTGAGCACGGCGCAGGTCCGACTCGCCTGGACGCTGCACCGCGGACCGCACGTGCTCGCCATCCCCGGTACGGGAGACCCGGACCACCTCACCGCCAACGTGGCCGCCGGCGCCCTGCGCCTGTCCGAGGACGACCTGGCCCTCCTGGACGGCCTCCACCGGCGAGGGGCGTGAAAGGGCGCGGGCGCGAGCGCGCGTAGGATCAGCCGGTTCCGCCGCATCCGCCCCCCCCACGCCCGAGGAGTAGCCGCCGGTGTCCACCACCCTCACCTCCCACGCGCCGCGTCCGCCCGCCCTGGACATGGAGCGGCTCTGGCATGTGGAGGACGGCATACGGCTCCCGGCGCTGGTGTGGCGTGCGGGAGACGGCTGGCGGATGGCCAGTAGCGCCGTGCTGGGCGGCGGCATCGGGGAACGCGCCTGGGTCCTGAACGCCCAGGTGCCGCACGGCTACCGCCGTACCGACCCCGCCCGCCACCTGACCGCGCTCGCCCACCGCGCCGGTGCCCGTGGCGACGGCGTCGGGCTGATGACGGCCGCGGACGTCACGCGATGCGCCCACGCCGCCGACGGCGGCGTGGAAGCGGCCGTCACCGTGGGCCTGGGCGTGTCCACCTGGGCCGCCTCACCGCAGGAGGGCGCGGCCGGCCCGCCGGCCGCCGGGACGATCAACATCGTCGCCGCCGTCCCGGCCGCCCTCACCGACGCCGCCCTCGTCAACGCGGTGGCCACCGCCACCGAGGCGAAGGTCCAGGCCCTGCTCGACGCCGGGTACGACTGCTCGGGCACGCCCACGGACGCCGTATGCGTCGCCGCACGCGCCCCCCGCCCCGGCGAGGAACCGCACGCCTTCGCCGGCCCCCGCTCACTCTGGGGCGCCCGGCTGGCTCGCGCCGTCCACCGCGCCGTCCTGACGGGGGCCGCGGAAGAGGCGGCGTAGGTCCGCTCAGACCGACGCGGCCTCCGCGGGCGCCTCCGGGGACTCGGGGGCCGGCTCCGCCGGGGCGTTCGTCCCCCGCTCCGCGCGCCGCAGCAGCGCCGCGGCCAGCAGGCCGCCCAGGAGTACGGCCGTCGCACCGACCAGCTGGCTGGTGACCAGGCCGGAGGCGAACGCGTCCGCGACCTGCTGCCGCTCGTCCGCCGAGTCCGCCGCGGCCAGCGCCGCCGGGAGCGAGGCGGCGGCCGGGACCGGAACGAGCGCGGCGAAGCGGGAGTTGAGCACCGCGCCGTGGACGGCGACGCCGAGGCCGTTGCCGAACTCGGTGACCGTGCCCTCGATGCCCGCGCCGACGCCCGCCTTCTCGCGCGGGATCGCGTTCAGGACGGCCACCGCCATGGCCGGGTTCGCCAGCGCGCAGCCCGCCCCCATCAGGAGCAGCCCGGC
Source organism: Streptomyces sp. NPDC093546 (assembly GCF_044765045.1). Taxonomy (NCBI): domain Bacteria; kingdom Bacillati; phylum Actinomycetota; class Actinomycetes; order Kitasatosporales; family Streptomycetaceae; genus Streptomyces; species Streptomyces sp. NPDC093546. Next base: position 154,369 of record NZ_JBIWJG010000009.1, read on the forward strand.
GAGCATGCCCCCGTAGCCCGAGCCCTGGGAGTCGAGCACCGCGACGACCGCGAGGCCGGCCGCGAGCAGGCCCATGCCGAGGGCGACGGAGCCAGGGATGCCCACGGCCCGGCTGGCGCGGGCCGCGACACCCGTGAAGTTCAGCAGCACGACCGTCAGCGCGAACGGCGCCGTGCGCAGCCCCGCCTCCAGCGCGTCGTACCCGTGCACGAACTGCAGCTGCTGGGTCAGCAGATACAGCGCGCCCCCGCTGCCGAAGGTGATCAGCAGGGCCCCGGCGATGGCGCCGGTGAAGGTGCGGTCGCGGAAGAAGCCCAGGTCCAGCATGGGATGCGCGACGCGGCGCTCCCACCGTACGAAGGCGGTCGCGGTGACGGCGACGACGGCCGCGCCCACGAGCACCGGCCCCGAGGTCCAGCCGTGTTCGGGCCCCGTGATGACGACGTAGACGAGCGAGGCCATGCCCACGGTGGACAGCAGCGCGCCCGGCAGGTCGGGGCGCGCCCCGCCCGGAGCGGTGCTCTCCGGTACGAGCACGGCGGCCGCGACGAGCCCGAGCGCGACCACCGGTAGGTTGACCAGGAAGAGGGCGCCCCACCAGAAGTGGGCGAGGACCACGCCGCCCACCAGCGGCCCGGCGGCGAAGCCCAGGGCGTTGACGGCGGCCCAGATGCCGATGGCCCGTACGCGCTCCGGCTCGGGGAAGACCTGGAGTGCGACGGCGAGCGTGGTGGTCAGCAGCAGGGCCGCGCCGACGCCCATTCCGGCGCGGGCGGCGATCAACTGGTCGGTGGACTGGGCCAGCCCGGCCGCCAGGGAGCCCAGCCCGAACAGCGCGAGCCCGGTCAGGAGCATCCGCTTGCGCCCGTAGCGGTCCGCCGCGCCGCCCGCCGTGAGCAGCAGGCCCGACTGGACCAGCGCGTAGGCGTTGATGACCCACTGGACGTCGGCGGCGGAGGCGCCGAGGTCCCGGGTGAGGGTGGGCACGGCGACGTTGAGGATGGTGTTGTCGAGGATCACCACGAGCTGCGCCAGACAGATGACGCCCAGGATGAGCCAGCGCCGGGGGTGCCCCTCGGATATGACGGGGTGCTGCGGGGACACGGTCGGCATACGGCTCCTTCACGAGAATAACTTAGGTGAGCCTAACCAACTCTCGCGGGTGTCCGCGTGCGGGGTGGCCGTCGCGCCCTCCCCGAGGTATGCGCAGGTCAGCGGCTCGGCCTCCGCGTTCCTCCCGGGTCCGTGGATCCGGTCACGCGCACCGGCGCTCCGCCTTCCTCGCGGATCTCACCGCGGGGGAGGCGTGGCCGGCGTGGGCGGCGGGGGAGCCAGCGCCCACCGGATCGTCCGGGTCAGCGCATGTCCGCCGGGCCGTACGCAGGCTGCCTCCACCACCGGCAGGTACGGCAGCCGCAGCAGCCCCCGCGCCCACCGCGGCAGCGTGGAGACGGCGTTCGCGGCGAGGACGGCGTACGGGCCGCGGGCGAGCGCGGGCAGCGGCGGGCGCAGCAGGAGGAAGCGCGCCGCCTCGCGCGCCTCCGGCGTGGCGCGCAGCTCCGGGCGGTAGGCGGCCAGCCGCTCGGTGAGCCCGGCCAGATCGCGGGGCGGGTCCACCACCCCGAGCGCGGCCGCGACGCGTGCCGTGTCGGCGACGTACGCGTCGCAGCCCTCGGCGTCCAGCGGGTGCGCGCCGTAGCGCTGATGGGCGCTCAGGAAGCTGTCCACCTCGGCGACGTGCACCCACGCCAGCAGGTGCGGGTCGGCGGCGTGGTACGGCTCCCCGTCGGCGGTGACGCCCTTGACCCGCTCGTGCACGGCGCGGACGCGGTCCACCGCCCGCTGGGCGTCCTCGGCGGCGCCGTACGTCGTCATCGCGAGGAAGGTGCTGGTGCGCTGGAGGCGTCCCCAGGGGTCGCCGCGGTAGTCGGAGTGGCCCGCCACGGCGGCCATGGCCAGCGGGTGCAGCGACTGCAGCAGCAGCGCGCGCAGCCCACCGATGAACATCGAGGCGTCGCCGTGGACTCGGCGGATCGGCCGGTCCGGGCCGAACCAGCGGGGCCCCGGCGTGCCGTGGATACGGGCGCGGTTCTCCCGGCCGGCGGGGCCGGCGACCCGGGTGAACAGGCTGGTGCCGAGCCGCTCCCGCAGCTCGGTGAGGCCCGGCGCGGAGATGTCCACCCGTCAAGTATCCGCCCGGCGACCGCTCCCTCCGCAAGGGCCGTGCCTGCCGAACCTCTCAGCGCAGTGCGTGCACCCCCGCCGCGAAAAGCGGCGGCAGCCGGGACGCCACCGGTACGACCAGACGGGCGGTGCCCGGCCGGTAGCTGAGCCGCACCAGTGCCTCGGTCAGCAGCCGGTGCCGACGCGACAGCCGCCGCCAGGCCCCTTCGTACGCGCGCGGGCGCCCCGCCCGCAGGCACGCCACCGCCGCCTCGGCCGACGCCAGCGCGAGCGCCACGCCCTCGCCGGTGAGGGCGTCCACGTACCCGGCCGCGTCCCCGACGAGCAGCACGCGGCCGGCCACCCGGGCGCGCACCCGCTGCCGTAGCGGCCCGGCGCCCCGCACGGCGCTCGTCGGGGCCGCGCCGCGCAGCCGGCCGGCCACCTCGGGGTAAGCGCCCAGGTGCAGGTCGTAGCCGCGTCTCACCGTGCTCAGCACCGCCACGCCCACCAGGTCGTCGGCCACCGGTGTCACATACGCCTCCCCGTACGGCGACCAGTGCACCTCCACGAAGTCCGACCACGGCGCCACCCGGTAGTGCCGCCGCAGGCCGTAGCGCCGGGGCAGCCGGAGGCCCGGCAGCTCCAGGCCGAGGGCGCGCCGCACGGGGGAGTGCAGGCCGTCGGCGGCGACCAGCCACCGCGCCCGCAGCCCCGCGGCGCTCACCCCGTCCGCGTCCTGCCGTACGTCGCCCGCCCTGCCCTCCACGACCCGGACCCCCAGCTCGGCGGCCCGGCCCGCCAGCGCCGCGTGCAGGACGGTGCGGCGCACGCCCAGGCCCGTGCCGTCCCGGAAGGCCGCCTGCGCCCGGTGAGGCCCGTCGACGTACCGGATGCCGCGCAGCTCCCGCCCCGCCGGGGCGATGCCCAGCGCACGCAGGGACCGCACGCCGCCCGGCATGACACCCTCGCCGCACGCCTTGTCCACCGGCCCCGGGCGCGGCTCCACCACGACGGCCTCCCAGCCGGCGAGCGCCGCGTGGATCGCCGCGGCGAGCCCGGCGGGACCGCCGCCCGCCACCAGCAGGTCGATCACCGGACGGCCTCCACGCCCGGCGCCGGCCCCGGCACCGACCCCAGCGCCGCCTCCTCGCACCGGATCCGTACGGACAGCAGCACGCCGTTGGCCACCGTGAACAGCACCGCCGTCACCCACGCCCCGTGCACCAGCGGCAGCGCCAGGCCCTCGACGACCACCGCCACGTAGTTCGGGTGGCGCAGCCACCGGTACGGGCCCCCGGACACCAGCGGCAGGCCGGGCACGACGAACACCCGGGTGTTCCAGCGCGGCCCCAGCGTGTACACGCACCACCAGCGCAGGGCCTGCGCCGCCACGACGACGGCCACCATGGCCCAGCCGAGCACGGGCGGGAACGGGCGCCCGGCGGCCCACACCTCGGCGAGGCAGCCGACGAGCAGCCCGGTGTGGAGCACCACCATCACCGGGTAGTGGCCCCGGCCGGACTCGACGGCGCCGCGCGCGAGACTCCAGCGCGTGTGGCGACGGGCGACCACGAGCTCCGCGACGCGCTCCACGCCGACGGCCAGCACCAGCACCGCGTACCAGACCATGTTGTTCCTCTCCCGAATCTCCCGAGTCCGTCTCCCCGATGCCCGATTCCCCGGTTCGCCGGTTCACCAGCGCAGCAGGACCAGTTCGGTACAGAAGCCGGGCCCCATCGCGAGCAACAGCCCGGGCGTGCCCGACGGCGGCCGTCCGGAGCCGGACGCCAGGGTGTCGCGCAGGACGTGCAGCACCGAGGCGGACGACAGGTTGCCGACCTCGGCGAGCGAGCGCCGGCTCACGTCCAGGGCGCACCCCGGCAGGTCGAGCGCCTCCGCGACCGCGTCCAGGATCCGGGGCCCACCGGCATGGCACACCCACGCCGTCACGTCCTGCCGCCCCAGCCCCTGGTCGGCGAGGAAGGCGTCGACGTCCTCGGCGAGGTTCTTGCGTACGAGTTCGGGGACGGCGGGATCGAGGACGACGCGGAAGCCGGAGGCGGTGACGTCCCAGCCCAGCAGCCGCTCGGTGTCCGGATACAGCCGGCTGCGGCTGGCCACCACGGTCGGCGCGGATCCGGCCGCCGGCTGCCGTCGGGCACCGCAGGCGACGACGGCAGCGGCTCCGTCGCCGAACAGCGCGGTCGCGATCAGGTTGGCCGGTGACGCGTCCGCCCGCTGCAAGGTCAGGGAGCACAGTTCGACGGAGAGCAGCACCGCCACGTCGTGCGGGCGGCCCAGCAGGTAGTCGTGCACCCGGGCGAGCCCGGCCGCGCCCGCCACGCAGCCCAGCCCGAAGACCGGCAGCCGTTTGACGTCCGGCCGCATCCCGAGGCGCCCGGCCAGCCGGGCGTCCACGGACGGCGCGGCGATACCGGTGACGGACGTGAAGACCAGCAGGTCGACATCGCGCGGCGACAGGCCCGCCTCGCGCAGCGCCCCCGCGACGGCCTCGGCGCCGAGCTCGACGGCGCCCGCGATGAAGACGTCGTTGACCTTGCCGAAGTCGTCGAACTCGCCGTAGCGGTCCAGCGGCAGCAGCGTGTGACGCGTGTTCACCCGGGCACCGCGGTGCAGACGGTCGAGCGCGCGCCGGTCGGCACCGGCGGGCAGGCAGGCGCGGGCCACCATGTCGGTGATCTCGCGCTGGGCGTGCCGGTGCGGCGCCACGACTCCGTGGACGGCTGCGATCCGCGTCATCAGGGCTCCAGGTCGGGAGGGCGTCGTGCCCCTATGCCTGCCACCGCCCGGCGCCGTCGTACCGCTGATCGCCCGTTGGGCGCCTACGATCACCGCGTGCGTGCCACCACCGACCAGGCCGGCACCGACCAGACCGGTACCGATGCCGACGCCCATGCCGACGCTCATGCCGTACGCGCCCGGCGCCGCGCCCTCCGCGCCTGCGGCGGGCTGCTGAGGGCCTGTCACCCGCTGCCCACGGCGGCCGTCACCCTGCTGGTCGCGGCGCTGGCCGCCACCGCCGGGCACGACCGGCGCGGCTGCCTGCTGCTGGCGGCCGCGGTGCTCGCGGGCCAGCTGTCGGTGGGCTGGAGCAACGACGCCGTCGACGCCCGGCGCGACCGCGCCGCCGAGCGGTACGCCAAGCCGGTGGTGTCCGGCGCGGTGGGCGTGACGGCCGTACGGGCCGCGGCCCTGGTGGCCCTGGCGCTCAGCGTGCCGCTCTCCCTGGCCTGCGGCCCGCTCGCCGGAAGCGTCCACCTCGCCGGTGTCGCCGCCGCGTGGGCGTACAACCTGGGCGTGAAGGCGACCGTGCTGTCCTGGCTGCCGTACGCGCTCGGCTTCGCCGCCCTGCCCTCCTTCGTCGCGCTCGCCCTGCCGGGGAGCCCGTGGCCCGCGTGGTGGGTGGCCGTCTGCGGCGCGTTGCTGGGCGTGGGCGCGCACCTGGGCAACGTGCTGCCCGACATCCCGTCGGACCTCGCCGCGGGGGTACGCGGCTGGCCCCAGCGGCTCGGCCCCGCCCGGGCGCGGGCGCTGATGCCGGTTCCACTGGTGGCGGCGTCCGCCGTGGCCGCGCTGTCCGGCGGCGGCTCCGGTCTCGCGGGCCTGCTCGGGTTGTCGGCGGCCGTCCTCGCCTCCGCGGTCGGCGCGCTCGCCGGGCGCCGCCGCGCCGAGGCGCCGTTCCGGGCGGCGATCGTCGTGGCGGCCATCGACGTGGCGATGCTCGTGGGGCGGGGAGCCGCGCTCACGTAACGCCCCTGCACATAGGATCCCGGGGATCATTCCGATCATCCGACCCTGGGGGGAACATCCATGTCACGTCACTCGCTCAGCCGCAGAAGACTGCTGGCCTCCACCGCCGGCGCGGGCGCCGCACTGGCGGCCGGCCCGGCGGCGGGCACCGCGTCCGCCGCCGACGCGCCGGCGCCCGACCCGTACCAGCTCAAGCTCCCGCACCAGATAGAGGCCGAAACCCTCGTCGAGTACCTGCGGATGCGGCCCTGGAGCGACGGCGCCAACCGCTACAAGACGGCGGGACAGTTCCCGGACGAGAACTCCGCGCTGGCCTGGGGCGCGCCCGGCCACCCCGAGCAGTTCTCCGCGCTCGCCCAGTGCTCGTCGTTCCTGACGATGGTCCTGCAGCGCGCCTACGGCACCGGAACGGCGTACGGCTGGGCCACCAGGGAGTACTTCGCCGAGCACTTCAAGACCGAGGCCGGCAAGTTCTACCCGACGGCCGAGAAGTTCCGCGAGGGCTTCGCGAACGCGGCGACCATCCCGCACTTCACCGGAGTCACCAAGCCGGTCAACCTCCGGCCCGGAGACCTGGTCGCCTTCGACTACGACGCGGACGTCACCACCGAGCCGTACACCGGGCACATCGTCATGATCCGCGAGCGCAAGGGCACGCTGGCGTCATCGGTGGACAGCCAGGTCGGCGAAGGCGTCATCCCGTACGTCTTCGAGATCGTCGACTGCACCAGCGACCCGCACGGAAACCCGGGCGCCTCCGCGGGCGCCGAGGCGACGTACCGCGCCTTCCCCGACACCCGTATCGAGGAGGCGGCCGGCGCCCCCACCGGCTGGACGGAGCACAACGGCGTCGGCTACGGCCACATGGTCTTCTACGCGGACCCCACCACGAAGCTCTTCGCCGGCTACCGCTGGAGCGTCAACTCCTCGACCCCCCGCAAGGCGGCCGACCGCCCGATCGCGGCGGCCCGCGTGTACCTGGGCTGAAACCGGACCACCACGCCCGGCGGGCCCACCGGCCCGCCGGGCGCTTTGTCCTGCGCGCGGAAGAAGTGGGGAATCCGCCTGCGAAAGGGGTTACGCGCCCGGACCAAGCCCGCTAACTTCCTTGAAATGAACCGGTCATGAGTCGACGGCCGGTGACCTTCGGCGCGACGGCGCGCGCCGGTGCTCCCCCGGCAGGCCCCTTCCCCGGCCTGCCGACCCCCACGGACACCTCACGGGAGACTCTGTGCGCAAAAAACCGTTCCGATCGTTCCTGCCCTCCGCACCCTCCGGATTACGTCGGACCCCGGCCCTCCTCCTCGCCGCGCTGCTGGGCGGCGCGCTCCTCGCCCCCGCCGGGCCGGCCGCGGCGGCGCCGCCCGCCCCCGAGGCGGCCCAGGCCGCCCAGGCCGCCGCGGCCGAGGAGTTCCAGCAGGTCACCCTCGCCAAGGGGGTGGCCGAAATGGGCGAGCCCATGACCATGGCGGTGCTCCCCGACCGCTCGGTGCTGCACACCTCGCGCGACGGCACCCTGCGCCTCACCGACGCCGCCGGCACCACCAAGGTCTCGGGCAAGCTCGACGTCTACACCCACGACGAGGAGGGCCTCCAGGGCGTCGGCGTGGATCCGGCCTTCGCCTCCAACCGGCACGTCTACCTCTACTACGCCCCCAAGCTCACCACCCCGGCCGGCGACGCCCCGGCCGACGGCACCGCCGCCGACTTCGCCCCGTACGACGGTGTGAACCGGCTCTCCCGCTTCACCCTCAACGCCGACGGCACCCTGAACACCAGCAGCGAGAAGAAGATCCTCGACGTGCCCGCGAGCCGGGGCATCTGCTGCCACGTCGGTGGCGACATCGACTTCGACGCGCAGGGCAACCTGTACCTGTCGACCGGCGACGACTCCAACCCCTTCGCCTCCGACGGCTACACCCCGATCGACGAGCGCGCCTCGCGCAACCCCGCGTACGACGCCCAGCGCTCCAGCGGCAACACCAACGACCTGCGCGGCAAGGTCCTGCGCATCAAGGTGGCCGCCGACGGCTCGTACACCATCCCGGCCGGCAACCTCTTCGCGCCCGGCACCGCGCGGACCCGCCCCGAGATCTACGCCATGGGCTTCCGCAACCCGTTCCGGATGAGCGTCGACAAGGCGACCGGCACCGTCTACCTCGGCGACTACGGACCGGACGCGGGCACCGCGAACCCCTCGCGCGGACCCGCCGGACAGGTCGAGTTCAACCGCATCACCAAGGCGGGCAACTACGGCTGGCCCTACTGTGTCGGCAAGAACGCCGCCTACACCGACTTCGACTTCGCCACCGGCACCTCCGGCGCGGCCTTCTCCTGCACCGCCCCGAAGAACACCTCGCCCCGCAACACCGGCCTGACCGACCTGCCGCCCGCGCAGCCCGCGTGGATCCCGTACGACGGCGGCTCGGTCCCCGAGTTCGGCAGCGGCTCCGAGTCCCCCATGGGAGGACCGGTCTACCGCTACGACGCCGCCTCCACCTCGCCCGTGAAGTTCCCGCAGAGCTACGACGGCAACTTCTTCGCCGGCGAGTTCGGCCGCAAGTGGATCAAGCGCATCGCGCAGACCGCCGACGGCACCGTCCAGTCCATCAACGCCTTCCCCTGGAGCGGCACCCAGGTGATGGACATGGCCTTCGGCCCGGACGGCGCCCTGTACGTCCTCGACTACGGCACCGGCTACTTCAACGGTGACGCGAACTCCGCGCTGTACCGCATCGAGCACATCACCGGAGGCCGCTCCCCGGTCGCCCAGGCCAAGGCCGACCGCACCTCCGGCAAGGCCCCGCTCACCGTGGCCTTCTCCTCCGCGGGCAGCTCCGACCCCGACGGCGACCCGCTCACCTACCGCTGGACCTTCGGCGACGGCGCCGTCTCGACCGCCGCGAACCCGTCCCACACGTACACGGCCAACGGCCAGTACACCGCCACCCTCACCGTCTCCGACTCCACGGGCCGCAGCGCCGGCGCCTCCGTCCAGGTGACCGTCGGCAACACGGCACCCACCGTGAAGCTCGAACTGCCCGTGGACGGGCGGATCATCGACCCCGGCGCGGCGGTCCCCTTCAAGGTCACCGTGACCGACCCCGAGGACGGAACCATCGACTGCTCCAAGGTCAAGGTCACCTTCATCCTCGGCCACGACAGCCACGGCCACCCGCAGACCTCGGCGACCGGCTGCTCCGGCACCGTGCAGACCATCGCGGACGGCGAACACGACCCGAACGCCAACGTGTTCGGCGTCTGGGACGCCGAGTACACCGACAAGGGCGCGAACGGACAGCCCGCGCTCACCAGCCACGACCAGCACATCAGCCAGCCCAGCCACCGGCAGGCCGAGCACTACGGCGGGTCCTCGGGCGTCCAGGTCGTCAGCCACACCGCCGCCCACGGCGGCAAGACGGTCGGCTACATCGACAACGGCGACTGGATCTCCTTCACGCCGTACGCGCTCGACGACGCCGAGCGGTTCACCGCCCGCGTCTCCTCCGGCGGGACGGGCGGCACCATCGAGGTACGCGCCGGCTCGCCCACCGGCACCCTGCTGGGCACGGTGACGGTGCCCGTCACCGGCGGCTGGGAGACCTTCCAGGAGGTCACCACCCCGCTGACCAACCGGCCCGCCTCCTCCACCACCCTCCACCTCGTCTTCAAGGGCGGCACGGGCGCGCTCTTCGACGTGGACGACTTCCACTTCACCACCACGGGCACCGGCACCCGGACGGGTGAGGTGAAGGGCGTCAACGGCAAGTGTCTGGACGTGGCGGGGGGTTCGTCGGCCGACGGTACGCAGGCGCAGCTGTGGTCCTGCAACGGCTCGGCGGGCCAGAAGTGGACGCTGCCCGGTGACGGCACGGTGCGCGCCCTCTCCAAGTGCCTGGACGTGAGCGGCGGCGGCTCGGCGGACGGCACGAAGATCCAGCTGTGGACGTGCAACGGCACCGGCGCCCAGAAGTGGCAGGCGCGCGCCGACGGGACGGTGCTGAACGCGCAGTCCGGCAAGTGCCTGGACGCCGAGGGCGCGACCTGGAACGACGGCACCCGGGTCCACCTGTGGACCTGCCACACCGGAGCCAACCAGAAGTGGACGCTGCCGTAACCCCGCCACAGAGAAGGAGGTGTCACACCATGCGACGCAACACGTTACTCAAGGCAGGCTCCTGGCTCGCCGGCGCACTGCTGTGCACGGCGGGCGCACTCGCGGCCCCGGTGGCTTCCGCCGCCCCCGCGGCGGTTCCTCACGCGGCGGTGCCTCGGGAAGCCGCCGCCGACCCCGCGTACAAGGTCCTCGTCTTCTCGAAGACGGCGGGCTTCCGCCACTCCTCCATCGACGAGGGGATCGGCGCGCTGCGCGAGCTCGGCGGCGCCCACAACTTCACCGTGGACGCCACCGAGGACGCCCAGGCCTTCACCACCGGCAACCTCGCCCAGTACAAGGCCGTCGTCTTCCTCTCCACCACCGGTGACGTGCTGAACGCCACGCAGCAGACGGCGTTCGAGGGGTACGTCCAGGGCGGAGGCGGCTACGTCGGCATCCACGCGGCCGCCGACACCGAGTACGACTGGCCCTTCTACGCGGGCCTCGCCGGGGCGCTGTTCCACTCCCACCCGCACAACCAGACCGCCACCCTCAAGGTCGAGGACCGCGCGCACGACGCCACCGCCCACCTGGGCGCGAGCTGGCAGCGGTTCGACGAGTGGTACAACTACCGCACCAACCCGCGCGCCACCGCCCACGTCCTCGCCTCGCTCGACGAGACGAGCTACACCGGCGGGAACATGGCCGGCGACCATCCGATCTCCTGGTGCAAGGACTACCAGGGCGGCCGCGCCTTCTACACCGGCGGCGGCCACACCGAGGCGTCCTACACCGAGCCGGCCTTCCGCCGCCACCTGCTGGGCGGCATCCGCTGGGCCGCGGGCATGACCGAGGCCGACTGCCGCCCGGAGTCCGGCTACACGGCGCTCTTCGACGGCTCCGGCACGGCGGGCTGGCAGCAGGCCGGCCCGGGCTCCTTCACCCTCGCCGACGGGACGCTCACCTCGCAGGGCGGCCTCGGCATGCTGTGGTACTCCGCGAAGGAGTTCACCGGCGACTACTCCCTCAAGCTCGACTGGCGCATGACCGACGACGACAACTCCGGCGTCCTCGTCGGGTTCCCGGCGTCCGGCGACCCCTGGTCCGCGGTGAACAACGGCTACGAGATCCAGATCGACGCCACCGACACCCCCGACCGCACCACGGGATCCGTGTACGGCTTCAAGTCGGCCGACACCGCCGCCCGCGACGCCGCGCTGAACCCGCCGGGGGAGTGGAACACGTACGAGATCCGCGTCACGGGCGAACGCCTGGAGGTCTTCCTCAACGGCCGCAAGATCAACGACTTCACCAACACCGACCCGGCCCGCAGCCTCCGCCAAGGCCACATCGGCCTCCAGAACCACGGCGACGGCGACCAGGTCTCGTTCCGCAACGTCCGGATCAAACCGGCGGCCACCACACCTCCGCCCACCACCCGGACGGGTGAGGTGAAGGGCGTCAACGGCAAGTGTCTGGACGTGGCGGGGGGTTCGTCGGCCGACGGTACGCAGGCGCAGCTGTGGTCCTGCAACGGCTCGGCGGGCCAGAAGTGGACGCTGCCCGGTGACGGCACGGTGCGCGCCCTCTCCAAGTGCCTGGACGTGAGCGGCGGCGGCTCGGCGGACGGCACGAAGATCCAGCTGTGGACGTGCAACGGCACCGGCGCCCAGAAGTGGCAGGCGCGCGCCGACGGGACGGTGCTGAACGCGCAGTCCGGCAAGTGCCTGGACGCCGAGGGCGCGACCTGGAACGACGGCACCCGGGTCCACCTGTGGACCTGCCACACCGGAGCCAACCAGAAGTGGACCCTGCCCTAGGAGAGGGACCGGCCCCGGGAGCCGTTCGACTCCCGGGGCCGCCTCGGGCAGCTGCTTACGTGTTCGAACCCGCTGGTACAGTCCTGGGGCTTCCTCCACCCCCGAGCGCCCACAGGAAGAACAGGACAACGTGAGCCAGGTCAGCACTCCCACGCAGCCGATCCCATGGGAGGCGCAGCCGCCGAGCGTCACCCCGGCCAAGGCCGCGGCAGCAGGGGGCCGTATATACGCGCTCGACGGACTGCGGCTGATCGCGGCGGTCGTCGTGATGCTCTTCCACTTCCTGGGGGTGGACGCGGCGCTCAAGGCCCACTGGGAGCAGTCCCCGAAGGTCTTCGCCCCCAACGCCTTCGGCGTGGCCGTGTACGGCCACTACGGCGTTCAGCTGTTCTTCCTCATCAGCGGCTTCGTCATCTGCATGTCGGCCTGGGGCCGTACTCCGCGCCAGTTCGTCAGCGCCCGCTTCGTACGGCTCTTCCCCGCCTACTGGGTCTCGGTCGTCGCCGTCGCGCTCCTGTGGCGCCTCCTGCCGGACGGCCAGCGGCGCGTGCCCAGTCTGAGCGAGTCGCTGGCCAACCTCACCATGATCCAGAAGGCCCTCGGCGCCCGGAACCTGGCCGGCGTGTACTGGACACTGTGGGTGGAGCTCTGCTTCTACCTGCTGTTCCTCATCGTGGTGTGGAAGGGACTGACCTACGCCCGGGTCTCCTGGTTCGCCTGGCTCTGGCTGTTGGGCAGCACCCTCGTGCCGGGCAACGGCGATGTCGTTCCGCTGTACGAGATCTTCGCCTCCCCGGGGAACGCGCCGTTCTTCGTCGGCGGTATCGGCATGTACCTCCTGTACCGCTTCGGCCCCGACCTGCAGAGCGTCTGCCTGGTCGCGGCCAGCTGGCTGGTCGCCCAGTACGAGACCTACGTCAGCCTGCGGATCAAGGCCGCCGAGGCGAAACCGGGCGCCTTCGTCGAGAACCCCTACATCGCCGTGGCCGTCATCACCGGCTGCTTCCTCATCGTCCTGGCCATCGCCCTGCACCTCCTCGACGGCGTCAAGTGGCGCTGGCTCGCCACCGCAGGAGCGCTCAGCTACCCGCTGTATCTCATCCACGCCGAGTTCGGCTGGGCCGTCATCCGCGTCCTCGACGACCGCATCGGCGTCTGGCCCACCGTCGCCGTCGCCTGCGTGTCCATGATGGTCGCGGCAGCGCTCCTCCACTGGTGTGCCGAGAAGCCCCTCGCCCGCCGGGTCCGTCGTGCCGTGGACCGCGTGGGCACGCGCCACGGCTGACGCGGTAGCCCCCCGGCGGTCACTTCCGGCAACAGCGCCGCCGAGCTCCATCCCCGACCCCGCCGCGCGGCATAACCGGCGCCGACGTGGATAGGACCATATGGCCGACGTGACGGCCGTCGGCTTTCCTCGTCGGGAGGACTGCTGCCATGGGGGACGCCCCCTTGTTGTCGGACGTGTCGCCGGACGACCCGCCCCTGTACCTGGAGCCGCGGCTGGCGCCGCTCGCCGCGGCGCTGCTGGAGGGCGGGGCGTTCCTCCACGCGCTCGTGGACGCGCTCGGGTCACCGCTCAACGTGGTGCTGCCCGACCAGATCGCCGAGAACGCCGAGCGCTTCCGCGCCGTCTACCGGCGGCACAGCCTGGGCGGGCGGATCTTCTTCGCGCACAAGACGAACCGTTCCAGCGCCCTGGTCCGGCGGCTCGCCGCGACCGGCCCCGGTGTGGGGGTCGACGTCGCCTCGCTCGGCGAGCTGCAGCACGCCCTCGGCGCCGGGTTCGGGCCGGACCGGATCGTGGCGACCGGGCCCAAGGACCCGGACTTCCTCTGGCTCGCCGTCCTCACGGGGGTCACCGTCAACGCCGACGGCGCCGAGGAGCTCGACCGGGCCGCCGCCCTGGTCCGCGACCACGGATTACCCCGCGTCCGCGTGCTGCTGCGCCTGTCGGACTTCGACACCGGCACCGGCGTCAGGCGCCTGTCCCGCCGCAGCCGCTTCGGCACGCCCGCCGCCTCGCTGGCCCGGCTGCTGGACGCGGCCGAGCGCCACCGGGACCAGCTGGATCCCGTGGGCGTCGCGTACCACCTCGACACCACCAGCCCCGACGAGAAGGCCACCGCGCTCGCCGGCTGCCTGCGCGCGATGGAGGAGTTGCGGAAGCGGGGCTTCGGCCCGCGCGTCATCGACATCGGCGGCGGCTTCGGCGTCGACTACCTCGCGCACGCCGACCAGTGGGAGCGGTACACCACGGCGCTCACCGACGCCGTCATGGGCCGCCGCCCGCCGCTCACCTGGGGCGGCCACGGCTACGGCCTCCACGCCGAGAACGGCACCCTGCGCGGCTCGCTCGGCCTCTACCCCGCCCATCGCGAGGTCACCGGCGCCGCCTACCTCGACGAGCTGCTCTCCCGCCCGGCCCCAGGCCTCGACCGCCCGCTCGGCACGCTGCTCCTGGAGAGCCTCCACGACCTGTACACCGAGCCCGGCAGAGCGCTGGCCGACCAGTGCGGGCTGTCGCTCGCCCGCGTGCTGGAGGTGCGGCGTACGGACGCGGGGGAGACGTTCGTACGCCTCGCGATGAACGCGGGCGACGTCAGCCTGGAGGACCACGGCGTCCTCATGGACCCGATCCTGCTGCCCAGGGACCCCACGCCTGCGGACACACGAGGGCCCGTGGGCGTCCACCTCATGGGCAACCTGTGCCTGGAGGCGGACCTGATCACCCGCAGGACCGTCTTCCTGCCCCGGCTGCCGCGCCCCGGCGACCTGCTCGCCTTCGCCAACACCGCCGGCTACTGCATGGACTTCGGCGCCACCCGGGCGCAACAGCAGCCCGTGGCCCGCAAGGTTGCCGTCCACCGCGCCGACGACGGCTCCTGGCACTGGTGCCTCGACGAACAGTACTGGCCGCACACACCCCCTGGGGGACCACAGGCATGAGGTACGAGAGCATCACCGACGCCATCGGCGACACCCCGCTGGTCCGCATCGACCCGGCCGTGCACGGTCTGCGCAGCATCGACCTCTACGCGAAGCTGGAGATGATGAACCCCTTCGGGTCGGTCAAGGACCGGGCCGCCTGGAACATGGTCCGCGACGGCCTGCCCGGCGCCCGCGAGCGCGGCGAGACCATCGTCGAACTGTCCAGCGGCAACACCGCCAAGGCGCTCGCCCTCATCGCGGGCATGCACGGCATCGCGTTCAAGAGCGTCACCAACCGGATGCGCATACCCGAGATCAAGGACCTGCTCCTGCTGCTGGGCGCCGAGATCGAGGAGCTTCCCGGCCAGAGCGAGTGCCTCGACCCGACCGCCACCGACGACCCGCTCACCCTCTTCCACCAGCGGCTGGGCGCGCCCGACAGTGCCCACCTCCACACCGACCAGTACTTCAACACCCGCAACACCGAGGCGCACGCCCAGGGCACCGGCCCGGAGATCGTGGCCGACCTCGACGGCCGCGCCCCCGACTGGTTCGTCGCCTGCGTGGGCACCGCCGGTTCCTCCACGGGCGTCGCCCGGGCGCTGCGCGCCCACACCCCGGGGGTCGGGGTTGTCGGGCTCGTCGCGGAGAAGTCCGACTTCATCCCCGGCATCCGCACCATCGACGAGGTGCAGGAGGTCGGCCTGTTCGACCCGGCGACGTACGACACCATCGACACGGTGAGCGCGGACGACGCCATCGACGGCATGCTGACGCTGGTCCGGCGCTGCGGCATCCTCGCCGGGCCCACCGGAGGGGCCGCGTACCACGGCGCGGTGCGCCACCTGCGGGCGCTCGACACCGAGGCATCGGACCACCGCCGCACGGCCGTCTTCATCGTCTGCGACCGCGTCGAGAGCTACCTCGGCTACGTCCGCAAGCGCAGGCCCGAGCTGTTCGGCCTGCCGCCCGCGAAGAACTCCGTGGCGACGCTCTCGGACGGCGAGGTGCGCTCGGCCACCGTCATCGACGTCGCCGACGCCCGCAAGTGGATCGCGGCGGAGGACCCCCTCGTGGTCGACCTGCGCGGCCCGTTCGCGTACGGCGCCCTCCACATCGACGGCTCCGTCAACATCGTCGACGAGCTCTTCGACGAACTCCTCCGGGGCGGCCTGCCGTTCAGCAAGAGCCGGCCCGTGCTGCTCGCCTGCCCCGTCGGCGAGAAGTCCGCCCGCTACGCGGCGCTGCTGACGCGCATGGGGCATCCCGACGTACGGAGCCTGGCGGGCGGCATCATCGCGTGGCGCGACGCGGGCGCGCCCCTGGTGCGTGACTGACATGGCGTACGGCATGCGACACGACACCGAGCACGACCTGAAGGAGCTGGCGGACTGGCAGCGCCCGCTGCGCGCCCAGTTCCCCCAGATCGCGGCGCATCCCGCGTCGGCCTACCTGGACAGCGCGGCCACGGCCCAGAAGCCGCAGGCCGTGCTCGACGCCGTCCAGACCTACCTGACCACGACGAACGCGAACGCCGGCCGCGGCTCCTACCCGTGGGCCAACCACACCACCGCGCTGGTCGAGGGCGCCCGGGACCGGGTCAAGGAGTTCCTGGGCGACCCGGAGCCGGACCGCTCGGCGGTGCACTTCACCAGCGGGGCCTCGGAGGGGCTGCGCGCCGTCGCCCGCGACTGGCTGCCGGAGCTGCTCCGCGACGGCGACGAGATCGTGGTGCCGTTCGCCGACCACCAGGCCAACCTGGAGCCCTGGCGGGAGGCGGAGCTGCTGCTGGCCCGGCAGGGCGTGCGGATACGGCTGCGGGAGCTGCCGTACCAGGCGAGCTCGGGGGACTACGACCCCGAGGCCCTCGCCCGTGTGGTGGGCCCGCGCACCCGCTTCGTCGCGGCCACCCACGTGCATCACGTCTACGGCGCCGACATGAACGTCCACCGCGTCCGCGCGGTGGTCGGCCCGGACGTGCCGATCTGCCTGGACGCCGCCCAGAGCGTGGGCCATCTGCCCGTCTCGGTGGCCGACCTCGACGTGGACTTCGTCGTCTTCTCCGGCCACAAGGCGCTCGCCCTGCCCGGTACGGGCGCGGTCTGGGCGCGCGGGCGGCGCGGTCCGGAGTTCCGGCCGAGCGGCTGGCAGGGCACCCCGAACACGGCCGGTGTCGTCAGTCTCACGGCGGCCCTCGACTGGCTGGACGCGGCGGGCACGGACCGCATCGAACGGTGGACCGTGGCCCTGGCGGCCCGGCTGACCGACGGACTGGCCCGGATGGACGCCTACGAGGTGCTGGGCTGCCGCTCCAGCCTGGACGCCGCCTCCACGGTGCAGCGCCGCCGGCACGTCGTGGCCTTCCGGCACCGAGAGATCGGCTCCCAGGACCTCGGCTTCATCCTCTACAGCCACGGCTTCATGGTGCGCTCCGACAGCCACTGCCAGGCGGGAGCGGACCCGGGGGACGGCTCGGTGCGGATCAGCCTGCACGTGTACAACTCACCCGAGGAGATCGACGGGCTGCTCACCGCACTCGCTAGTCTGCAATGATTTCCATGACCGATTAGATGGCATGGCGAGAAGGCAGAGGTGCGGGGGACATGAGTGTCAGCACGGTGGCGGCCGCGCGATGGGTGGACCGCTGGGAGAGACAGCAGCAGCGGTACGCGATCGACCGCGAGGAGGCGTTCACCGTCATCGCCGACATCGTCGAGGGCGTGACGGCGGACCGGCGGGCGCCCCTCGTCCTCGACCTGGGCAGCGGGCCCGGCTCCCTGGCCGCGCGCCTGGCCCGCCGGATGCCCCGCGCCCGGGTCGTGGCGGTCGACGCCGACCCGCGCCTCCTGGAGCTCGGCCGGGCCTACTACGGTCCGGCCGTGCGGTACGTGGAGGCCGTCATCGGCGAGCCCGGCTGGCTGGACGCCGCCGGGACGGCCGGGCCGGTGGACGCGGCCGTCTCCACGACGGCGCTGCACTACCTCAGCGAGCGCACCCTGCGCCGCGTCTACCGCGACCTCGCCGGGCGGCTGCGCCCCGGCGGGGTGCTGGTCAACTGCGACCACATCTGTCCCGACTCCGCGAAGCTCGGCGAGCTGGCCCTGCACATCGGGCGCCGACGGGCCGAGCGGGAACCGGCCGTCGCCGACGACGACTGGGAGACATGGTGGTCCGGGGTCGCCGCCGACCCGGAGCTGGCGCCGCTGTTCTCCGCCCACCGCCACCACCGGCACCCGCGCTGCGAGGGAAACGACCTGACCCTCTCCGGGCACCTCGCCCTGCTGCGCGAGGCCGGCTTCGAGGAGGCGGGAGCGGTCTGGCAGTTCGGCAACAGCCATGTCCTCGTGGCCGTGCGCTGACCGCGTGCGCCAACCGGGTTCGCCGACCACGTCCCGTGGCGTCACGGCTCCTTCACGCAACCGCCCCGCTCCGCCGGTCGCGCGACCGGCGGAGCGGGGTCAGCATGGGAACGTGACGTGGGCATCGTGGACGACGGTCCGGGTCTTCGCCGGACGCGGTGGCGTGAGCACCGACACGGTCGGTGTCATCACCGGTGAACTCGACGTGCACACCACCTGGGTCGACGGCGAGGCACGGGTGGCCGTGCAGCACAGCGGGGCCTCCGACTGGTTCCCGATGAGCGGCAGTCCTGTGCCGTGCTCGTCGGAGGAGGCCAGCCGCGTGCTGCACGACGCCGTGGTGGAAGCCGTGCGGTCCGGCGGCGGGGCGACCGTCCCCCGCCCGTGAGGCCGGCGGCTCAGTACGCGCCGAAGACGTTGTCGATCGACCCGTAGCGGTCGGCGGCGTAGTTGCAGGCGGCGGTGATGTTGGCGACCGGGTCGTACGGGTCGGTCGACGTGCCGGGCACGTGGTACGCGCGGAACGTGGGGTCGATGACCTGGAGGAGACCCTTGGACGGGGTGCCCGCGGCGGCGTTGGAGTCCCAGTTGTTGATGGCGAGCGGGTTGCCGGAGGACTCGCGCAGGATGTTGCGGTGGATGCCCTCGTACGAGCCGGGAATGCCGCGCTCGGCCATGATGGCCAGCGCTTCCTTGATCCAGCCGTCGAGGTTGTTCGCGTACGTCGCGGGCTTGGCGGCGGGCTTCGCCGTCTTCGCGAGCGCCGGCCGGGCGGTCGAGCGGCTGGCCCGCTCGGTCGACGCGGGCGCGGCGGTGGACTTCGCGCCGATGGTGAGCTTCATGCCGGGGCGGATCAGCGACGGGTTGTCGCCGACGACCGACTTGTTGTCCTCGTACAGCTTCTTCCAGCCGCCGCTGACGCCGTGGTCCTGTGCGATCTCGGAAAGGGTGTCGCCCGCGGTCACGGAATACGTGACGGGCGACGCCGGGGCCTTTTTCGCGGCGGCGGCAGGCGCCGCATTCGGCGTCGCGTTCGGCGCCGCCTCGGCCGCGGTGGCACCGAACAGGGGAAGGGCGAGTGCGGCGCCGCCCGTGCCCGCGGCGACGAAACGGCGGGCGAGCGGATTGTTCTTGGGACGACGGTGCTTACCCTGTGCGGGCATGGCGCATTCCTCTCCGTCGCCTGCGAGGTGAGCTGTCGGGTTCGGGCTGGAGATGCCCGGCCGCGACGCACACACGAGGGCGTGCGCGCGCGACTTCACCCCGAGCCTTTCCGTTTCCGGATCGGCGGCTTACCTGGTTCCCCCGCTCCTGCCGTACGTCGGTGGGTGAGTGGGTGCGGATTCCGGGCGGCGGCAGGATTCGGCGGTCCGACCGGATTGCCGTGACGGTAAGCGAGAGCCGTGGGCGGGAACAAGGCGCGAAACGCGCACGCGTGGTTACGGAAACGCCATGAAGTCGCTGCTGCCGGAAAGTCAATTCTCTTTCCCAGCAGGGGAAATGCGCCGGGGAGGGTGCTTTCCCGTGCGACGCGAGGTGAGTCATGTCACGGCGCGCGCAAACAGCCCTCGAAGTGGTGTTGTTGAAGAAATCTCTCAAGTAAGCCCATATATCTCCGAAACCAGAGATATATGGGCGAAAGGGGCGTCTGGCGGGACGGGGGAGCGGTGAGTGCTGTTCCGGTTACTCGCGAGGAACGTCCGACGTCAACTAGGGTGAGCGCCCCGATCGGCTCCACCTGCGGATCTCATGCGCAGGGCGGCTTCGTCATGCCGATCGAAGGAAAGTCCTCAAACCAGGACGCACATCCAAGCGCAGGGCGACGTGGTGTCGGCAACTCCGCCAGACGTCGGCTCCGTACGGGCCGACGAGGCCTCGTCCTGATACATCCGGGCTCCGAGGCGTCGGCTCCTCTCTCATTCACCTACCTCTTGTAAGGCAAGGCAGAGATGGCACGAGTCTCCCGACGGCACTCCGGGACGCAGACGCATCCCGTCGACGAACTGCTCCCCCTCCCGCAGCTCACGCTCTACGGCTTCCAGCACATCCTCGCGTTCTACGCGGCGGCCGTCATCGTCCCCGTACTCCTCGGAAACGCCCTCGGGCTCTCCGACGAGCAGCTGGTCCACCTGATCAACGCGGACCTGCTGACCTGCGGCATCGCCACGATCATCCAGGCGCTGGGCGTCTGGAAGGTCGGCGCGCGACTGCCCCTGGTGCAGGGCGTCACCTTCACCGCCGTCTCCCCCATGGTCGCGATCGGCATAGGCGCGGGCGGCGGCACCGCCGGTCTGCTGGTCGTCTACGGCGCGGTCATCACGGCCGGCATCGCCACGTTCCTCTGCGCGCCGTTCTTCGGCAGGCTGGTGAAGTACTTCCCGCCCGTCGTCATCGGCACGATCCTCACCATCATCGGCATCACGCTCATCCCGGTGGGCCTCCAGAACGCCGCCGGCGGCTCCCACCTCGTCGGCGACCCCGCCTACGGCTCCGGAAAGAACCTCGCCTACGCGCTCGGCACCCTGCTCCTGATCCTGGTCGTGGTCCGGCTCGGCAAGCCGATCCTCAGCAGCCTCGCCGTGCTCATCGGACTCGTCGTGGGCACGGCCGTCGCCTGGGTCCTCGGCGACGCGCACTTCGACGCGGTGGCGGACGCCGCCTGGTTCGGCGTCACCACGCCCTTCCACTACGGCATGCCGCAGTTCGAGCTGCTGCCCATCGTCGCCATGGTCGTCGTCATGCTGATCACGATGGTGGAGACGACCGGCGACGTGTACGCCATCGGCGAGATCGCGCGGAAGAAGGTCGACAGCGACACCGTCACGCGCGCGCTGCGGGCCGACGGCATGTCCACGATGCTCGGCGGTATCTTCAACTCCTTCCCCTATGTGGCATTCGCGGAGAACATCGGACTTGTCCGCATGTCCCGGGTGGTGAGCCGCTTCGTGGTGGTGGCCGCCGGTGTCTTCATGATCCTGCTGGGGCTGCTGCCCAAGGCCGGCAGCCTGGTCGCCGCGATCCCGCACCCCGTGCTCGGCGGCGCGGCGATCTCGATGTTCGGCATGGTCGCGGCGGTCGGCATCCAGATCCTCGCCAAGGTGGACCTGCGCGAGGAGCGCAACGCCATCATCCTGGCGGTGAGCCTCGGTGCGGCGATGCTGCCCACGACGGTCAAGCCGTTCTTCGAGCGCATGCCGGACGACGTACGCGCGGTGCTGGACAGCGGCATCACGCTGGGCGGGCTCACCGCCATCGTGCTGAACCTGTTCTTCAACGCGTTCACGCGGCGCAAGGCGATGGAGATCGACTGGGAGGACTACGAGGACGAGGCCCCGCCCGCTCCGGGTGCCCCGTCCGCCCACCCCGCCCACCCGGCCCCGGGTGCCCACCCCACCCCCGGTGCCGGCGCCACCTGGCGCTGAGCCCTTCTCGCAGCAGGACGGCCGACGGCCCCCGGATCGTCCGGGGGGCCGTCGGCCGTCCGCGCCTCGCGGGGTCTCCGGTCAGAAGCCGTCGAACGGCGGCTCGTCGCCCGCCTCACCGATCAGCTCCCAGAAGTGGTCCACGAGCCGGTGCAGGAACGCCGAGCGCTCCGCCGCGACCTCCTTCAGCCGGGCGTCGCCGTTGCGGGCCATCAGGTGACCCATGTACCGCTCGGAGAACTCCGCGAACTCCGTGTGCATCGTGCGCAGGGCGTCCCCCACCGAGGTCTCGTCGACGACCACGATCTCCGCGACCGGCGCCACATGGACCTTCCAGCGGCCCTCGATGGCCGTGCGGAGGTGCCGGGCCAGCTCCTCGTCACGGCCCATGAGGCCCACCAGCTGGCGCAGGGTCAGCCCCAGGGCGTCCACCAGCGCCCTGGTCTGCCGGATGTCGCCGTCCCAGCGGTGCGCCGCCTCCGCGGTCCGGTAGGCGGCGGGGTCCATGCCGATCCGGTGCGCCAGCCGCTCCACGCTGAGCTTCCGGGCCAGCCGGTGCTCCGCGAGGGTGCGCGGCTCGATGCCCATGAGGGTGGTGGCGGAGCACCACAGCACGTCGGCGAGTGCGAAGAGGTGGGGTTCGGAGGGGAGGTGGGATCCCTGTTCCCAGGCGGCGATCAGGTCGGGGTGGACGGGAACACCGCACGCGGCCATGGACTGGGCGACCTGCGAGGTCGTCAGGCCCATCCGGGCTCGCGCCGCTCTGGCCTCTCGGGGGGAGAAGGGAGTGCTGTACACGAAGGACCCCTAAACGCACTGAAGAGAGTGGATGAACATCCAGGAGCGGGCAGGCTAACAGATGGTCCAGTGGTAGGAAGCGTCAAAATCCCTTCGATAGCAAGGCGATATTCCTTTGTAGGCTTTCGTTCGTTGGTCGGATGTTTCCGGTCGGTAGTCGGACGGGCGGTCTTGCCACCACAGGGTCCGCGCCGGGAAAGTACGGCCATGACGATGGTCGTACTGGTGGGGACCCTGGACACCAAAGGGCTGGAGTACGGGTGGCTGCGCGAGCGGCTGCTGCGGCGGGGCGTCGACGTCGTGGTCGTCGACACCGGCGTGGCCGGCTCCCCCCGGATACCCGCCGACGTGGAGCGCGCCGAGGTGGCCCGGGCCGCCGGAGTGGACCTGGAGGCGCTACGCGCCCGGGGGGACCGCGGCGCGGCGGTGACGGCGATGGCGCGCGGCGCCGAGGCGACCGTCCTGCGGCTCCACCGGGAGGGACGGCTGCACGGCGTGCTGGCCATCGGCGGCAGCGGCGGCACGTCCATCGCCACCCGCGCCATGCGCGCCCTGCCGCTCGGGGTGCCGAAGGTGATGGTCTCCTCGATGGCGGCGGGCGACGTCTCGCCGTACGTCGGTTCCGCCGACATCACCATGATGTACAGCGTGGTCGACATCGCCGGGGTGAACCGGGTGTCGGAGCCGATCCTGGCGAACGCCGCCGACGCCGTCGCCGGCATGGCCGAGGGCTTCGCCGCCGCCTCCCGGGCGCTGGTCCCGGGGGAGTGGGGCGGGGACGGCGCGCCGCCGGTCGCGGCGAGCATGGCGGGAGTGACCACGCCCGGCGTCGACGCGGCCCGCGAGCGGATGACGGAACTCGGCTACGAGGTCCTGGTGTTCCACGCCAGCGGCGCGGGCGGCCGCACCCTCGAATCACTGGCCGGGCAGCGCCTGTTCGCCGGCGTGCTGGACCTGACGGTCTGCGAGCTCGCCGACGACCTGTACGGGGGCCTCCTCACCGCCGGGCCCGACCGGCTCACCGCCGCCGGGCGCGCGGGGGTGCCGCAGGTGGTGAGCCCGGGCGCGCTGGACATGGTGAAGTTCGGCCCGGTCGACACCGTCCCGGAGCGGATGCGCGACCGGCACGTCCACGTGCACAACCCGTCCATCACGGTGGTGCGTACGACGGAGGAGGAGTGCGCCGAACTGGGCCGCCTTCTGGCGGCGAAGCTGCGCGGCGCCACCGGGCCGACCGCCGTGTGCCTGCCGCTGCGCGGACTGTCCACGCTGGGGCAGCCGGGCGGCCCGTACCACGACCCGGCCGCCGACAAGGCGCTGTTCGACGCCCTGCGGGACGGGCTGCGGGGCAGCGCGGTCGAGGTCGTCGAGGTGGACACGCACATCAACGACCCGTCGTTCGGCCGCGCCGCCGCGAAGCTGCTGCACCGCATGATCACACGGGTATCGACGACTTCTCGATGAGCAGGTCCAGCAGCGACAGCAGCGTCTCACGGACGTCGCCCCGGCGCCGCGCGTCCAGCAGGAGGACGGGGGTGTCCGGGTCGCGCAGCCGCAGCGCCGCCTTGATCTCCTCGGCGGTGTACGGCTGTTCGCCGTGGAAGCAGTTGGCGCCGACCACGAACGGCAGCCCGCGGTTCTCGAAGAAGTCGACCGCCGCGAAACTGCGGTCCAGGCGCCGGGTGTCCACGAGGACGATGGCGCCGAGCGCGCCGTTCAGCAGGTCGTCCCACATGAACCAGAAGCGCTCCTGGCCCGGCGTACCGAAGAGGTAGAGGACGACCCCGGCGTCGGTGAGGGTGATCCGGCCGAAGTCCATCGCCACGGTCGTCACGGCCTTCGACTCGACGCCCGCGAGGTCGTCGACGCCGACCCCCGCGGCCGTCAGCCGCTCCTCCGTGCGCAGCGGCTCGATCTCGGAGACCGTCTCGACCAGGGTCGTCTTGCCCACGCCGAAGCCTCCGGCGATGAGGATCTTGACGGGAGCCGCTTCCTCGAAGGAGTCCTCGAAGGAGTCCTGGGAGGGGTCCTGGGACGGGTCAGATACGGGCAAGGTTGTCCCTGATTCTCATGAGCAGGCGGGTGTTGGTGGTCTCGGACTCCTCCAGGGGCGGCCGGTGGTGGATCAGCCCGCGGTCCGCGAGCTCCCCGAGGAGCAGCGTCGTCGGAGTCAGGCGCATGCGCATCCGGGCGGCGATCTCCGCGACCGCCAGACCGTTCGGCGGCGGGCACATGGCCAGGACGGCCTGCCACTCCGTGGGCAACCCGCCCTGCGCGTCCGCGGCGACCGCCGCCGTGACGGTGGTGTCCATGGTCAGGGCGGTGTGCGGAGCGGCCGTACGGCCGTCGGTGAGGGCGTACAGCCGCGTCCGCCGACGGCCCGCGCCTTGCGGCTCGTCCGTCATCAGGATGTGGGCGCTTGGGTGCGTTCGGGTGTGCCCAGCCACTCGCCGAGCGCCTGCGCGGTGCGCACCGCCTCGCCGCCCAGCTCGCCCAGGCGCGCCTTGCGGGAGGTCACGACGATGAGGGTGCTGCCCTCGCCGCAGCCGACGATGCACAGGTACCGGTCGTCCATCTCGACCAGCTGGCGGATCACCCGGCCGCCGTCGATCTCCCGGGAAATCGCCTTCATCGTGGCCGCGATGCCCGAGGACGCCGCGGCGACCCGCTCGGCCTGGGGCCGGTCCAGCAGGTAGGCGCTGAGTTTGATGCCGTCGTTGGAGAGGAGCACGGCGCCCTGGATGCCGGCGATCCGGCTCAGGTTGTTGTCCAGGACGCTGTAGATCATGTCGTTCGATGCCGTCGTCATGGCTGATCCCGTCGGAGCTCTTGTTCGACTTGCTGGGTTCCGTGTTCGTAGTCCGACCAGGCGTCGGCCACTTCCTCGGGTGTCGCCGTGTCGGGGGCGACCGTTGCTTCCGGAGCGCGCGGTTCGCGCAGCTGCCGGACCATGTGGGTCTGGGGGACGCGCTCGGGCAGCGGCGGGCGCCCGCCGCCCGGCCGCGGCGCCGGCACGCTGTCCTCGGGCGCGTCCTGCGCCTGGTCCTGGGTCGTGCCCTGCGCCCGTACCGGGAGCCGGTCCTGTCTGCGGCGCACCGGCAGGCCCGCCGCGCCGACGTGCAGCACCAGCTCGGGCTTGCGCTCCTCGGAGCGCTCCTCCACGCGGCGCGGCGCGGGCAGCGGCGATGCGGGCAGCGGCGTCGGCCGCCGTACGGGAAGGGGCTCGGACTCGGGCCCGGTCGGGACCAGGTGCTCGGCCGGGATGATCACCACGGCCGAGGTCCCGCCGTACACGGACCTGCGCAGCGTGACCCTGGCCCCCAGCTGGTCGGCGAGGTGCCCGACCACGAACAGACCCAGCCGGTGCGCGTTCTCGGCGAGGACGGCGTACGGCGGCGCCGAGTGCAGGCGCCCGTTCATCTCCTCGTACGCCGCCGGCGTGACGCGCGGCCCCCGGTCCTCGATCTCGACCGACAGCCCGTCGGCGACCAGTTCGGCCCGGATGACGACCTTCGACCGCGGCGGGGAGAACCGGGTGGCGTTGTCCAGCAGCTCCGCCAGCAGGTGGCTGATCTGGCTGATCACCCGCGGCTCCACGCTGATCTCGTCCAGCGCCTGCCGCTCGATCCGGCGGAAGTCCTCGACCTCGGCGGCCGCCTCGCGCAGCAGGTCGGCCACGCGCATGGGCTCCGTGTGCGGGTCCGGGATCTCGCCGCCCGCCAGGATGAGCAGGTTCTCGATCTGCCGCCGCATGCCGACCGTCAGCTGGTCGGACCGCATCAGCTGGGCCAGCAGCGTCTCGTCGTGGCCGAAGGAGTCCTGGAGCTCCTCGGTGAGGCTCAGCTGACGGCTGACCAGGTTCCCGGTACGCGAGGCGATGCCCGAGGCGAACATGCCGAAGCCGTGACGCTCCGCCGCGAGCTGCCGGTGCCCGTCCACGGACACCTCGACGACCCGCGCGAACGCGTCGCTGATCCGCCCCACTTCGTCGCCGTCCCCGCTGACCCGGGGCAGCGCGTCGGCGTCGACCGGGCGGCCGCGCTGGAGCCGGGCCACGACGTCCGGCAGCGTCCGCTCGGCGACGGTCACCGTGCTCTCGTGCAGCCGCCTCAGGCGCCGCAGCACCGACCGCGTGGTGAACGCGACGCCGGTCGCGACGAGCAGCAGCGCACCCGCGCTGCCCGCGATCAGCCAGGTGACCTCGGTCTCCAGGGCGTCCGCCTTGGCGTTGGCGCGAGCGAGCAGCGCCCGCGAACGCTCGGCGTTCAGCGCGTTCAGCTCCGGGGCCCACTGCGCGTGCGCGGCCCGCCAGCCGCTCACCTCGCGGGGCAGTTTCACGCCGAAGTCGAGGTCCTTGTGATCGGACATGACCGCGTTCTCGATGCGGCCCTTGGTCTGCCAGGCGTCCGAACCGACGAGCTGCGAGTAGAGCTCGTTCTCACCGGGGGCCAGGTACGGCACGACCCAGGTGTCGTACAGATAGCGGTGGGCGCCGACGGCGTTGACGAAGTCGGAGAAGCGGGTGGCGCTCAACTCCCGGGAGGGGCCCGCCAGCGCGAGGATCGTGTCCTGCCGCGCCACCATCTCCGACGCCGAGAACATGGTGACGACCACCCGGCTCTCCAGCGTGAGCTCGGCGTCCTCGGTGTGGCTGAACTCGTCCTGGTAGAAGCGGATCACCTGGCCGATGACGCCGTTGTAGTACGCCATCACGCTGTCGGCGCTGCTGCTGCGGACGTCGGTGCGCTCCCGGTAGGCGGGCAGGTCGTCCAGAGCCTCCGTCACCTCCTGGAGGCGGCGGTCGGCCTGCGCGGAACGCGCGCCCGCGCCGCCGGCCCGGCGGAACTCCGCCGCCGCCCGGTCGGTGGCCGCCCGCTGCCTGCGCAGCTCGTCCTCCGCCGTGGCCGTACCCGACCACCGCTCGGCGGTCAGCGCCCGCTCGGCCTGCATCTCGACCATGAGCGCGAACAGCGGCGACCCGATCCGCTCACCGGCCGCCACATCGGCGCGCAGATGGTGCGACTGCGCCAGCAGGCGGTCCGCGGTCACGGCGGTCTGCGTGCCCATCGCCACGGTGGGCACCACCGCGAGACCGATGAGCAGGGTGCGCAGGCGCACGGGGCGCCGCCGACGCGGCTTCGGCTGGGGGAGGGGACCTTCGGGTTCTATGGGAGACATCCGTCCTCGGAGCGGAGAAGGCGGGGACCGGCCGGCAACCGGGTGCGGCACAGCCCTGGGGAGGGGCTCGGGGACGGCCGGTCCGGCTGCGGTGGGGACGAGCGAGAAGGATGCCGATCATAACCAGCCAGGGAAAGAAATGGAGCCGTTGCCTCCATGGATGATTTCTGGTATGGGCCCCCGGCGGCGCGCCGCCACACACCGGTCCCGGGCCCCTGTCGAGAACAGGTCGATCAGGAGATATCTTGATGTCGAGCAATGTTGCAGACGTGGAGCGGAGCACCCGGTGACTGACTCGACCATCATCTATACGCACACTGACGAGGCCCCGGCCCTGGCGACGTACTCGTTCCTGCCCGTGGTGCAGGCGTATGCCTCGACGGCCGGTGTCACCGTGGAGACGCGTGACATCTCCCTGGCGGGCCGGATCATCGCGGTCTTCCCGGAGTACCTCCAGGAGGGGCAGCGCATCGACGACGCCCTCGCCGAGCTGGGCGACCTGGCCAAGACCCCCCAGGCCAACATCATCAAGCTGCCGAACATCTCGGCGTCGATCCCGCAGCTGAAGGCCGCCATCGCCGAGCTGCGCGAGCAGGGCTACGCACTCCCGGACTACCCGGACGACCCCAAGACCGACGAGGAGCGCGAGATCCGCGCCCGCTACGACAAGGTCAAGGGCAGCGCGGTCAACCCCGTCCTGCGCGAGGGCAACTCCGACCGCCGCGCCCCCGCGTCGGTCAAGAACTACGCGAAGACCCACCCGCACCGCATGGGCGCGTGGAGCGCCGAGTCGAAGACGAACGTCGCGACCATGGGCGAGAACGACTTCCGCTCCACCGAGAAGTCCGCGGTCGTCTCCCAGGACGACACGCTGCGCATCGAGTTCGTCGGCGAGGACGGCACCACCACCGTTCTGCGCGAGTCGGTCCCGGTCCTCGCGGGCGAGGTCGTCGACGCGTCCGTCATGCGCGCCGCCGCGCTGCGCGAGTTCCTCTCGGCCCAGGTCGAGCGCGCCAAGGCCGAGGGTGTGCTCTTCTCCGTGCACCTGAAGGCCACGATGATGAAGGTCTCCGACCCCATCGTCTTCGGCCACGTCGTACGCGCCTTCTTCCCGAAGACGTTCGCCAAGTACGGCGAGGCGCTGACCGCCGCCGGCCTGTCCCCGAACGACGGCCTCGGCGGCATCCTCAAGGGCCTGGAGGCCCTCCCGAACGGTGCCGAGATCAAGGCCTCCTTCGACGCCGAGCTCGCCGAGGGCCCCGAGCTCGCCATGGTCGACTCCGACAAGGGCATCACCAACCTCCACGTGCCGTCCGACGTCATCGTCGACGCCTCCATGCCGGCCATGATCCGCACCTCCGGCCACATGTGGGGCCCGGACGGCCAGGAGCACGACACCCTCGCGGTCCTGCCCGACAGCAGCTACTCCGGCGTCTACCAGGCCGTGATCGACGACTGCCGCGCCCACGGCGCCTTCGACCCGGCCACCATGGGCTCCGTGCCCAACGTGGGCCTCATGGCGCAGAAGGCCGAGGAGTACGGCAGCCACGACAAGACCTTCGAGATCGCCGCCAACGGCACGGTCCGCCTCGTCGACCAGGCCGGCGATGTCGTCCTGGAGCAGCCCGTCTCCACCGGCGACATCTTCCGCGCCTGCCAGACCAAGGACGCGCCGATCAAGGACTGGGTCAAGCTCGCCGTCACCCGCGCCCGCGCCACCGGCGACCCGGCGGTGTTCTGGCTCGACGAGACCCGCGCGCACGACGCCCAGCTGATCGCCAAGGTCAAGCAGTACCTGCCGGAGCACGACACCGAGGGCCTGCAGATCGAGATCATGTCCCCGGTGGAGGCCACGAAGTTCTCCCTGGAGCGCATCCGCCGCGGCGAGAACACCATCTCCGTCACCGGCAACGTGCTCCGTGACTACCTCACGGACCTCTTCCCGATCCTGGAGCTCGGCACGAGCGCCAAGATGCTCTCGGTCGTCCCGCTGATGAACGGCGGCGGCCTGTTCGAGACGGGCGCCGGCGGCTCCGCGCCCAAGCACGTCCAGCAGCTGGTCAAGGAGAACTACCTGCGCTGGGACAGCCTGGGCGAGTTCCTGGCCCTCGCGGTCAGCTTCGAGCACCTCGCCACCACCACGGGCAACGCCCGCGCCAAGGTGCTCGCCGACACGCTCGACCGCGCGACCGGCACCTTCCTCAACGAGGACAAGTCGCCCTCCCGCCGCCTCGGCGGCATCGACAACCGCGGCAGCCACTTCTACCTGGCCCTGTACTGGGCGCAGGAGCTGGCGAAGCAGACCGACGACGCCGAGCTGGCGAAGGCGTTCGCCCCGCTCGCGCAGACGCTCACCGACAACGAGCAGAAGATCGTCGACGAGCTGATCGCGGTGCAGGGCAAGCCGGTCGAGATCGGTGGCTACTACCACCCCGACCCGGCCAAGTGCGCCGCCGTCATGCGTCCGTCGGAGACGTTCAACCAGGCGATCGCGACCCTGGGCTGACGCCCCCGCGTACCGCGTGTTCCGCCCCGGCCAGGCACTCCGCCCGGCCGGGGCGGACCCGTGTGTACGGGGCCTCAGAGCCCTTGGCGGACGGTGACGCGCGGGCCCGGCGGCGGCCCGGCCACGACCACCAGGGCCGGGCGCAGCAGATGGTCCCCGACCACGTACCCCGGCCGCAGGACGACGGTGCACGTGGGGAGGTCGAACCAGCCGCACGGGTGGTACGAGACGGCCTCGTGCACCACGGGGTCGAACGCGTCGCCCACCGCGCCGACGGGCCGCAGGCCCAGCGCGGACAGCTCGGCCTCCAGCGCCCGCGCGACGCGCTGGAAACCGCCGGTCACCTCGCCCTGGTCGGTGGCCGCGTCGAGGGCGTCGAGCACCGGCAGGAACCGGGTGAGGACGTTGGCCACGGCGATCTCGTGGACGGCGGCCCGGTCGCGGTGCACCCGCTTGCGGTAGTTGTCGTACTCGGCCTTCAACCGCTGGAGGTCGGCCGTGCGTTCGCGCAGGGCCGCCTGGAGCTCGGCGTCCCGGAGCGCCCTGGGGCCCTCGGCGGGCCGGTCCGCGGGGCCGCCGTCCCGCGGCGCGTCGGGCCGCCGCCCCGCGCCGGTGATCATCGGGGGCGGGCCGGGGCCCCGGGAGACGTCGGTCAGGCGGTTCACCCCGTGTCCCCCTTCGGCTTCTCGTCGTCGACGATCTCGGCGTCGACGACGTCGTCGTCCGGCTTGGCGTCCGGCGCCTCATCAGTACCGCCGCCGGCGGCCTGCGCGCCCTGGGCGTCGGCGTACATGGCCTGGCCGAGCTTCTGGGAGACGGCCGCGACCTTCTCGGTGGCGGTGCGGATCTCCGTCGTGTCCTCGCCCTTGAGCTTCTCCTTCAGCTCCTCGAGCGCGGACTCGACCTCGGTCTTCACGTCACCGGGGACCTTGCCTTCGTTGTCCTTGAGGAACTTCTCGGTCTGGTAGACGAGCTGCTCGCCCTGGTTGCGGGTCTCGGCGGCCTCGCGGCGGCGGTGGTCCTCCTCCGCGTACTGCTCCGCCTCGCGCATCATGCGGTCGATGTCGTCCTTCGGCAGCGAGGAGCCGCCGGTGACGGTCATCTTCTGCTCCTTGCCCGTGCCCAGGTCCTTCGCGGTCACGTGCATGATGCCGTTGGCGTCGATGTCGAAGGAGACCTCGATCTGCGGGACGCCGCGCGGGGCCGGCGGCAGGCCCGTCAGCTCGAACATGCCGAGCTTCTTGTTGTACGCCGCGATCTCGCGCTCGCCCTGGTAGACCTGGATCTGTACCGACGGCTGGTTGTCCTCGGCCGTGGTGAAGATCTCCGAGCGCTTGGTCGGGATCGTGGTGTTGCGCTCGATCAGCTTGGTCATGATGCCGCCCTTGGTCTCGATGCCGAGGGACAGCGGGGTGACGTCGAGCAGCAGGACGTCCTTGACCTCGCCCCTGAGGACACCGGCCTGGAGCGAGGCGCCGATCGCGACGACCTCGTCCGGGTTCACACCCTTGTGCGGGTCCTTCCCGGTCAGCTCCCTGACCAGGTCGGTCACCGCGGGCATACGCGTGGAACCGCCCACCATGATCACATGGTGGATGTCGGAGAGCTTGATGCCCGCGTCCTTGATCGCGTTGTGGAAGGGCGTCTTGCAGCGCTCCAGCAGGTCCGCGGTCAGCTGCTGGAACTGGGCGCGCGTGAGCTTCTCGTCCAGGTGCAGCGGGCCCTCGGCGGACGCCGTGATGTAGGGCAGGTTGATCGTCGTCTCTGTCGCGGCCGACAACTCGATCTTGGCCTTCTCGGCGGCCTCGCGCAGGCGCTGCAGGGCCATCTTGTCCTTGGCCAGGTCGATGCCGTGCCCGTTCTTGAACTGCTTGACCAGGTGGTCGACGACGCGCTGGTCCCAGTCGTCACCACCGAGGTGCGTGTCGCCGTTGGTGGCCTTCACCTCGACGACGCCGTCGCCGATCTCCAGCAGCGAGACGTCGAAGGTGCCGCCACCGAGGTCGAAGACCAGGATCGTCTGGTCCTCCTTGTCGAGGCCGTACGCGAGGGCCGCGGCGGTCGGCTCGTTGATGATGCGCAGGACGTTGAGGCCCGCGATCGCGCCGGCCTCCTTGGTCGCGGTCCGCTGCGAGTCGTTGAAGTACGCCGGGACCGTGATGACCGCGTCCGACACGTCCTCGCCCAGGTACGCCTCGGCGTCCCGCTTCAGCTTCTGCAGGACGCGTGCGGAGATCTCCTGCGCGGTGTAGCGCTTGCCGTCGATGTCGCCGTGCTCCGGGAACCGCCAGCTCGCGTCGCCCACGTGGCGCTTGACCGAACGCGCGGTCCGGTCGACGTTGGTGACGGCCTGGCGTTTGGCGACCTCGCCGACCAACACCTCGCCGTTCTTCGCGAAGGCGACGACGGACGGCGTGGTCCTCGCACCCTCGGTGTTGGTGATGACGGTCGGCTCACCGGCTTCCAGAACGCTGACCACGGAGTTCGTCGTACCCAGGTCGATACCCACTGCACGTGCCATGGAGCGCACCTCCTCACGATCTGGATAAAACACCGCAAATGCCATGTCAAGGTCGGTCCGGTCCGATGCGGCGCCGGGCCCCTGATCATGGACCGCCGGCGGGGGTGCATACTTCGGCTGCGGCGCGACCCCTTACGACACACGAGGAGCAGCCATGGCCGAACAGCCCGCTGCGGAGAAGACGACCTTCAAGCCGGTCTTCGAGGTGGGGCCGTCCCATCGGGAGCAGGCGCGGGGCATCGAGGGCGCGTTCCAGCACGCCATCGCCCCGGCGACCGTGAACTTCGACTTCGGTGAGATCAGCAGGGCGGCGAGCGCCATCCCGAACGGCTCCACCGTCAAGATCATCCGCGGCTGGGGCCTCCAGGAGACCGCGCCCGTCAGCGTCATGGTGCTCTCCCTCACCGAGGCCGTGCGCCAGGCGCTGGGGCAGCCGTTCGCCAACGAACGCTTCTGGGCGAAGGTCGAGGAGGCGTTCACCGGCGCCTTCGTCGGGCTGGGGGAGCAGGAGGGCACGCACCTCTCCTTCTACGAGGAGGGCGAGGACCGCACGAGCTACTACTACAACGTGCTGTTCGCGCTCCAGGACGAGGAGACCGGCGACCAGCTGTACGCCGTCGCCCTCTGCCTCAACGCGACGCTGGGGCTGGGCGGGGAGAAGCTGCGGGCGCTGAGCGTGGGCGACACCGCGCAGTGCCATCTGCGCGTCAACGCCATCGCCGTACGGCAGCCCCTGGAGACCGCCGCCGCCTCGGCCTGACACGCGGTGTCGCATCGGCCCGCCCCCGGCACCCCGGGGGCGGCCCGACGGGGGCCGGTGCGGTGCGGGCCGGCTCTGTGATCGCGTACGCGTCAACACGCGCTATGATCACGCCCGGCAAGGCTGTAGCGCAGAGGTCGTCGCGCCCACGCAGCGAGCAGGAGGACGTCGGTTCGAATCCGACCGGTCTTGCCACCTTTTTGTCGTGGAAGAACGTCGATGGCGTCGGTTCGTCCGGAGCGGCGGGCGGACGGCGATGCCGGTTCCGCCGGGCCCCGGACGCCCGGCGCGGGACCGGTGGAGTGGTGATGACGCAGCCAACGCCCGTACGCTGCCCCGCGATCGAGCACCCGGACATTCCCCTCGCCGACCCGGCGGACCTGGAACCCCTGCTCGACCGGCTCCGCTCGGCGCACCCCGTCGAGACCGACGAGACCTTCCCGCTCGGCACCGTACGCGCCGACGGCCGCGTCGACCTGTGCAAGCAGGGACTCGGACCGGCGGGCGCCGCCCGCCTGATGCCCGTCGCGGCCTCGTCCCCGCACGCCGCACACGTCCTGCTCGGCACCAACTCCATCGGGGACACCGGCGCCCGCTCGGTCGCCGACGCCCTCGCCGCCGGGCCCCACGGCCTGCACACCCTCTACCTCGGCTGCAACCGCATCGGCCCCGAGGGCGCCGCCGCGCTCGCCGGCCGCCTGGCCGCGGACACCACCGTTCGCGCCCTGTGGCTCAAGCGCAACCCGGTCGGCGACGACGGCGTCCAGGCGCTCGCCGCCATGCTCCGCCGCAACACCGCGCTGCGCACCCTCGACCTGGTCAACACCGGCCTCACCACCGACGGCCTGCGCGCCCTGCTCGACGCCCTCACCGGGCGGCCCGGGC
The DNA here is from genome assembly GCF_044765045.1 of Streptomyces sp. NPDC093546. Classification (NCBI taxonomy): domain Bacteria; kingdom Bacillati; phylum Actinomycetota; class Actinomycetes; order Kitasatosporales; family Streptomycetaceae; genus Streptomyces; species Streptomyces sp. NPDC093546. Next base: position 188,579 of record NZ_JBIWJG010000009.1, read on the forward strand.
CCGTGGAGCGCCTCTTCCTCGGCGGCAACGGCCTGACCGCCGACGCCGCCCCGCTGCTCGCCGCGCTCCTGCGCGACGCGGGCGTACGCGAGCTGTACCTGCCCGCCAACCACCTCGGCGACGAGGGCGCCGCCGTCCTCGCGGCGGCCGCCGCCGACGCCGCCGGCCCCGTCCACCTCGGCCTCGGCGGCAACGGCATCGGCCCCGCCGGAGCCCGGGCCCTCGCCGACGCGCTCGGCTCCATCGAGTCCCTCGACCTCGGCCGCCCCCGCTCCGAGCGCAGCCTCGGCGCCCCCGCCAACGCCACCGGTGACGACGGCGTCCGCGCCCTCGCCGACGCCCTGCCCGGCAGCCCGCTGCGCCGCCTGGAGCTGGGCCACACCGGCCTCACCGGCCGGGGCGCCAAGACCCTCCTCGCCGCCGTACCCGACCACTCCCCGCTGGAGTACGTCGGCCTGGGCCCGGGCCTGCCGCGCAAGGTGAAGCGTTCCTTCGCCGCGCGCCTGCGGCCGGCCGCCCGCACCCACCCCGACCTGCGCGCGATAGGGAGCGTCTACCGGTGATCGACCTCGCACCCGACGAGGCGGCCTCATGGCGGGGCATCCGCCGCTACGCCGTACCCCGGTGGATGATCGAGCGCGCCACCGAGCGCCGCCTGGCCGGCGACTGGGCCGGCGCCTGCGCGGCGGCCAACGTCCGCATCGCCTTCGACCTCGCCGAGGCCGCCGCCGCGTACGGCGCCGACGTCGCGGCCGCCGTCGAGGAGGACCTGCGCCACCTCGCGCCGGACCTGCTGCGCTGGCACCTGCCCCGGCTGCTCGGCGGGCGGACGACCCTCGAGGCGGGCCTGACCGTCCTCCTCTCCCGCCACGGCGCGCCCGAACTCCCCGACGTACCGCACCTCCAGATCACCACGCCCGCCATGGCCTACGGGCCGCAGCGGCTCACCCTGCGGCTGAGGCCGGTGCCCGACGGCGCCACCCTCGTGGACTGGACGACCGCACGGCACCTGTGGGACGCGCGGTACGCCGCCGACCTGCGCGAGCGGTGCGGTGGCGGCCCCGACCGGGCGCCGTTCCTCCACCCCGACGGCACGCCCCGCACCACCGCCGAACCGCCCGCGACCGACCCGGGCCCCGACGACCCGGCGGCCCGCACCGAGTGGCTCACCCTGCGGCACGCGGCGGGCGACGTGGAGGGCGCGTTCGCCGCCGCGGGCATCGAACTGGACCTGACCCCGCCGCCCGCGCATCACTACGGGTCCGCCATCGATCCCGTAGGGGTCCTGGCCGGCCTGCCGCTCAACCTCGCGCGGCTGAAGCCCGAGGCACGAGGGCTCGCCGACGCGCTCGGCACCGACCGCCTCCAGATCCTCCACGGCTGGCGCAGCGCGGTGCACCTGGAGCTCACGCCCGACGGCGGCCTGCGCGTGAGCGTCGCCGAGCGCCCCCGGTACCGTCCAGGGGACATCCCGAAGATGCCCGAGGCCCTGTGGCGGCTGCCCGCCGACCTCGCCCTCCTGCGGACCGGCGGCGTCGCGCCCCGGCACCTGCACCCGCTCGTCGCCGGGTCCCTGCTGCCCGGCCTGCCCCCGGTGGACGGACCCGTGGGCCCGCCCGGACCGGCCGCCCCCGAGCCCGTACGGGTCCGGTGCCGCGGCGAGTGGCACCAAGTGGTCTCCCGCGACGGGGAGCTGAGCATGCCGCACACCGAGGAGGAGCGGCGGCGCGAACGCGCCCTGCGCGCCTTCGGCGGCGCCGTCGCCGGCTGCTTCGCCGCGCAGCAGGTGTGGACGTCCGGCGAGGGCCGGCTGCCCCGGGCCCTGCGCGCCCAGCGGCAGGAGCTGTTCCTGCGCGCCCAGCACGGCGACACCCCGGGCGTCCTGGAGCTGCTCGACGCGGGCGTCGACCCCAAGGTGCGCGACGGCGGCCGCCGCACGCTGCTGCACATGCTGCCCCTGCTCGACCACGAGCCGCTGCTGCCTCGGCTGCTGGCGGCGGGCGTCGACCTGGAGGCACGGGAGCTCATGGACCGCACGCCCCTGCTCGCGGCGGTGGCGGAGCGCGGGTCGCCCGCCCTGGTGGAGGCGCTCGTCGACGCAGGGGCCCGCCTCGACGTCGTCGACAGCATGGAGCTGTCGGTGGAGCAGCTGATCATGCAGTACCAGCGGGCCGACCTGGCGTTCCTCAAGGAGCGGCTGGAGGAGGAGCATCCCGGCCTCGGCGCCGACTGGTGGGAGGACTTCGACGGCGAGGAGATCGAGGACTGGTGAGCACCACCGACCACGCGGCCACGGACCGCTCCGCCACGGACCGGGCCCCGGGCCGCGCCGCCGACCCCCTCGCCGCCGCCGACGCGCTCAACCGCAGGCTGCGCGCCACCCGCACCGAGCCCTCCGCCAACCCCCAACTGGAGGCCCTCGCCCTCGCGGTGACGGCCAACCAGCCCGTCCTGCTGTGGGGCGAGCCCGGTATCGGCAAGTCGGCCGGCCTGGAGCAGCTCGCCGCGGGCCTCGGGCTCCCGCTGGAGACCGTCATCGCCAGTGTCCACGAGCCGTCCGACTTCGCCGGACTGCCCATCGTCGGCGACGACCCCGCCACCACCGGCGTCCCCATGGCCCCGCCCGACTGGGCCGTGCGGCTCGCGAAGGCCGGGCGCGGGCTGCTCTTCTTCGACGAGCTGTCCTCCGCGCCGCCCGCCGTGCAGGCCGCGCTCCTGCGCGTCGTCCTCGAACGCCGCGTCGGCAGCCTGGTGCTGCCCGAGTCGGTACGCATCGTGGCCGCCGCCAACCCGCCCTCCAGTGCCGCCGACGGCTGGCACCTCAGCCCGCCGCTCGCCAACCGCTTCGTCCACCTCCACTGGACGCACAACCCGCGCACCGTGGCCCGCGGCATGGCCGGTACGTGGCCGGCGATGACCGTCCCCGTCGTCGACGCCGCCAAGGCGCCCGGCGCCGTCGCGCGCGCCCGCGGCGCGATTTCCGGCTTCCTCACCGCCCGGCCGGGTCTCGCCCACCACATCCCCGGCGACGCGGAGGCCCGCGGCCGGGCCTGGCCGTCCCCTCGCACCTGGGAGATGGCGCTGCGGCTGCTCGCCGCCGGGTACGCCACCGGCGCCGGGCGCGAGGCGGTGGCGGCGGCGCTCACCGGCGCGGTCGGCGACGGCGCGGGCATCGAGCTCCTGTCGTACCTGGAACACCTCGACCTGCCCGACCCCGACCGGGTCCTCGCCGACCCGGACGCCTTCGGCCTGCCGGAGCGGGGCGACCGGCAGCTCGCCTTCCTCATCGCGATCGTCTCCGCCATCCAGAGCGACCTCACCCGCGAGCGCTGGGAAGCCGGCTGGGCCGTGCTCGCCAAGGCGGTCGACGCGGGCGTGCCCGACGTGGCCGCCCGCGCCGCCGTCGACCTCGCGGCGCTGCGGGACACCCGCTGGCCCGTACCGCCCGGCATCGACGGCTTCCTGGACCTGCTCCAGATGTCCGGCGCCCTGCCCGGCAGCGGCTGAGGATTCGTACGTGGCCGCGCCGCCGTCCCTGGACATGACGAAGCTGCTCGCCGCCCGCTACCGGGCCGCGAGCGACCGCCCCTACCTCGCCTCCGCGCTCTACGCGCTGACGGTGGTGCCCAGCCGCGACGTGCCCACCATGGGCGTGGACCGGCACTGGCGGTGCTACGTCTCGCCCGCCTTCGTCGACGCGACCCCCGTCCCGGAACTCGCCGCCGTCTGGATCCACGAGGCCGCCCACCTGCTGCGCGACCACCACGGCCGGGCCGACCGGCTCCCCGCCGCCGACCAGCGCGACCACCACCGCGTCAACGTCGCCCAGGACTGCGAGATCAACGACGACCTCATCGCCGACGGCCTCCCGCTCCCGGCGGGCCGCATGGAGCCCCGGCTCTTCAACCTGCCGACGGGCAGGCTCTTCGAGGAGTACGTGACCAGGCTGCCGCCCGAGGTCCGCACGCACGACTGCGGCTCCGGCGCCCACGGCAAGCCCCTGCCCTGGGAGCTGCCCGCCACCGGGGGCCCCGCGCGGCTCGGGGACGCCGAGGCGCAGGCGCTGCGGCGGCACACCGCCGAGGCCATGCGCGCCCACCGGCGCGGCCGCGGCACCCTGCCCGCGGGCTGGCAGCGCTGGGCCGACGAGGTCCTGGAGCCCACCGTCGACTGGCGCCAGGCCCTGCGGGGAGCGGTCCGGGAGGCGGCCGCCTGGGCGGGCGGCGCCGTCGACTACACCTACCGCAGGCCCTCGCGCCGCACCCCCGCCCTGCGCGGGGTCGTGCTGCCGAGCCTGCGCCGTCCGCTGCCGCGCGTCGCCGTCGTCATCGACACCTCGGGCTCGATGGGCGACGACGACCTCGCCGCCGCGCTCGCGGAGATCACCGGCGTCCTGCGGGAGGTCGGCGTCCGCGGCAACCGCGTCACCGTGCTCGCCTGCGACGCCGACGTACACGCCGTGTCCCGGGTGACGTCGGCCGACCAGATCGCCCTCGGCGGCGGCGGGGGCACCGACATGCGCGTCGGCATCGCCTCGGCACTGGCCACGCCCGACCGGCCGAACATCGTCATCGTCCTCACCGACGGATACACCCCCTGGCCGGACGAGACGCCCTCCTGCCGCCTGATCGCCGCGCTCATCGGCGCGGACGCGCCCGCGCCGCCCGGCTGGGTGGAGACCGTACGCGTCCCCGGGCGTTGAGGGCTCCCGGCGCGGCGACTACAGCTGCCCCGGGCCCACTCCGCCCTGGAGGCGCTCGAGGTCCGACGGGCGCACCTGGATGACCAGGACCGCGATCAGCGCGGCGATCACCGTGAACACCGCCGCCAGGATGAACGCCGCCGAGACGCCGGACGTCAGCACCTGGTCGGCCCACGCCGGCGGCAGCTCGCGCGTCTGCTCGAAGCGCAGCCGCTCCGCCGGCGTCGCCTGCGCCAGGAACGCCGGAATCTGCCGGTCCGCCTCGTTGGCGCTGGCCGTGCCGAACATCGTGACCAGGATGGACAGCCCGAGCGAGCCGCCCACCTGCTGGGTGGCGTTGAGCAGTCCGGACGCCGCCCCCGACTCGTGGACGGGCACGTTCGACAGCGCCATCAGCGTCAGCGACACGAACTGCATGCCCATGCCCATGCCGAAGACGAGCATCGGCCCCAGGATGCTGCCCAGGTAGGTGGAGTGCACGTCGGTCAGCGTCAGCCACGCCAGCCCCGCCGCGCACAACAGCGCCCCGACCACCATGAAGGGCTTCGGCCCGTACTTCGGCAGCAGCTGCGAGGCGGCGCCCGCGCCGACCGCGATGATCGCGCTGATCGGCAGGAACGCCAGCCCGGCCGCCAGCGGGCTGAAGTCGAGGACGTTCTGCACGAAGAGCGTCAGGAAGAAGAACATGCCGAAGATGGCGGCGGCGAGGCTCAGCATGATCCCGTACGTGCCCGCCCGGTTGCGGTCGGCGAACATGTGCAGCGGCGTGATCGGCTGCCGCGACCGCCGCTCCACGAGGACGAAGACCACCAGCGCCACCACCGCGGCGGCGAATGACGCCATGGTCAGCCCGTCGCGCCAGCCGTCCTGGGCGGCCCGGATGAAGCCGTACACCAGCAGCACCATGCCGAGCGTCGAGCTCAGCGCGCCCGCGACGTCGAAGTTGCCCGGGCGGCGCTCGGACTCCCTGATCCAGCGCGGGGTGGCCAGCACGATGAGCAGCCCGATCGGCACGTTGACGAAGAACACCCAGCGCCAGTCGAGCCACGAGACGAGCATGCCGCCCGCCAGCAGGCCGATGGCACCGCCGCCCGCCGACACCGCGGCGAAGACGCCGAAGGCCCGGTTGCGCTCGCGGCCCTCCTCGAACGTCGTACTGATCAGGGCGAGCGAGGTCGGCGAGGCGATCGCGCCGCCGACGCCCTGAAGCGCCCGCGCGGCCAGCAACTGGCCGCCGTTCTGGGCGAGGCCGCCCAGCAGCGAGGCGACCACGAAGAGCAGCACGCCGAAGACGAACACCCGCCGCCGCCCCAGGATGTCGCCCGCCCGGCCGCCGAGCAGCAGCAGGCCGCCGAAGGTGAGCGTGTAGGCGTTGACCACCCACGACAGGTTCGTCGTAGAGAACTCCAGCGAACGCTGGATGTGCGGCAGCGCGATGTTCACGATCGTGATGTCGAGCACCACCATCAGCTGGCACGACGCGATCACGAAGAGCGCCATGCCCTTGCCGCCGCCACGTGCGGGGGCGGCGGCGCCCTTACCGGAGGTCAGTGGCTTGCCGTTCACCCATTCGACGGTACGGCGCGGTCCTGGGCGTCACCACTCGATCAAGGAGCTCCGGAGAGCCTCGGAGGCGTCAGGGACAAGCACCGTCGGCGAGGGTGTACCAGCCGGCCGGCGACTCCCTCAGGGTGTGCGTGACGAAGGTGTTGTACAGGCCCATGTTCTGCTGCGAGCCGTTCGCGAACGTGTAGCCGCCGCTGGTCGTGGCCCGGCCGGCCTGGACGTGGTGGTAGTTGCTGCTCGTCCAGCAGGAGACGGGCACGGGGTCCGGGCCGGGGTCCGGCGGGGGCGTCCCGCCGCCCGCGTCCGTCAGGCCGAAGAACGCCGCGATCCAGTGGCTGGAGCAGATCGAGTCGAGGAAGTACGCGGCCGACGTCGAACCGCACTGCTGCGGCCCGGTACCCGGGTCGACGGGAGTGCCGTGGCCGATGCCCGGAACCCGGTTCACCTCGACGGCGACGGACCCGTCGGCGGCCGCGTACTCCTCGTGGCGCGTCGCGTTGGGCCCGATCAGGGACGTACGGGTGGGGCTCTGCGCCAGCCCGTGCACGGCGGTCCACTGGTCGCGCAGCTCGTCCGCGTTGCGCGGCACCACCGTTGTGTCCCGGTCGCCGTGCCAGACCGCCACACGCGGCCACGGCCCGGTCCACCCGGGATGGGCGTCCCGTACGCGCTGCGCCCACTGGGCGGGCGTCAGGTCCACGCCGGGGTTCATGCAGGAGTACGCGGACGCGACGTCACGGGCGCAGTCGTAGGGCAGCTTCGCGACGACGGCCCCGGCGGCGAAGACGTCCGGGTAGGCGGCGAGCATGACGGACGTCATCGCGCCGCCGGCGGACAGGCCCGTGACGTACACCCGCTTCGGGTCGGCGCCGTACGACGCGACGGCGTGCGCGACCATCTGACGGATCGACGCGGCCTCGCCCTGACCGCGCCGGCTGTCCGACGTCTGGAACCAGTTGAAGCACTTGTTGGCGTTGTTGGCCGACGACTGCTCCGCGAGGACGAGCAGGAACCCGGCGCGGGCGGCGAGTTCGGGAAGGCCGGAGTGGTCGGCGTACGCCCGCGCGCTCTGCGTGCAGCCGTGCAGCGCCACCACCAGCGGCGGGGCGGCCGGCAGGGTCGCGGGGCGGTGGACGTACATGGACAGCTGTCCGGGGTTGCTCCCGAAGCCGGTGACCGGGGTGAGCGTGACGGCGGCGCGGGCGGCGGGGACCGGCCCGGCCAGCACCGCGGCGACCGCCATGACCAGGACGGTCAGGGCGGCCCACAGGCGGTGCGCCGCGCGCAGGGGCGCGTGGGGGAGGGGGGTGTGCATGGCGGCTCCTCGATGGCATGCGATGCCCCGGGCGGCCCGGCACCGCGTTCGGCCGCGGGCGGCCCGGGTGAGCGGAACCGTAAGTCCCCGCCGTACGACGGGTGTATGGCATGGGCCCCCACAGTCCGGCCGCCGCAAGGCGTCCACCGGGGGATTGCGCCGGGTGCGGCGCGGCTGCTACAGCCGCATGACTGCGGCCGGCGGCCCTCGCGGATCGTCTCGGGGTCATTTCGGTTCGCCTTCTTTACGCGTCCGCCACGGCGGAGTAACTTGCCGTCGCAGTAAGGGCTTTCGGAAAATTTCCGTGCACGCTTTCAGTGCCGGGTTCCGACACCGGCACCGTGGCCCCTGAGGCGCGTCAGGGGAGAGCGACCCGGCCGACCGCTGCGGCGGCGGCCGCGACCTTTCCTGGAGAGACGCATGCACCGCACCCCCACACGACTCCTGAGACGGCCGTGGGCCGCCGCGCTCGCCGCCTGCGGCGTCCTGGGCCTGCTGTCCGCCGCGCCACCCGACGGCATCGCCGCCCCCGCGCCGGCGGCGGCCACGTCGGCCGCAGGTAACACGGCCACGGTTTTCTACTACACGAAGACGAAGAACTGGACGCGGTACCACCTGCATTACGCGCCCGACGGCGGCGCCTGGACCACGGTGCCCGGCCGGCTGATGGAGGCCGCCTGCACCGACTGGGTGAAGAGCACCGTTCCCCTCGGCGCCGCCCAGGGCCTCAAGGCCACGTTCACCAACGGCGCGGGCGTATGGGACAACAACGCCGGCAAGAACTACGACCTCGGAACGGGGAGCATCACCGTCAAGGACGGCGTGGTCGCCCACTCCGACCCGTGCTCCGCTTCCACCCCGGATCCGGCGCCCACGCCGGCCCCGGGCAACACCGCCACCGTCTACTACTCCACCCGGACCCTCGGCTGGACGACCGCCAACCTCCACTACCAGCCCGCGGGCGGCACCTGGACCGCCGTACCCGGGGTCGGCATGCGGGCGGCGTGCGCCGGCTGGTGGAAGGCGGTGCTCGACCTCGGAGCGGCCACCTCGATGAAGGCCGCGTTCAACAACGGCAACGGCGTCTGGGACAACAACAAGGGCGCCGACTACACCCTGCCCGCCGGGGTGACGACCGTCGCCGACGGCGCGGTCACCAAGGACGCCCGGGACCCCTGCGCCGCCGAGGTGCCGGACACCCAGGCGCCCACCGTGCCCACGAAGGTCGCCGCCCACGCCGACGGCGTCTCCGTCGTGCTGACGTGGGAGCCGTCCACCGACGACCGGGGCGTCACCCGGTACCAGGTCACCCGCACCGGAGGCACCCGCGGCACGGCGGTGACCGATGTCGGCTCCACGGTTCTGACCGACGCGAACCTGGAGGAGAAGACGGCCTACACCTACACGGTGAAGGCCGTCGACGCCGCCGGCAACGTCTCGGCCTCCTCGGCGGCCGCGGTGGCCACCACCGGCGACAGGCCCCCGGCGCCCGCCCCGGGCAAGCCGCTGGGCACCGACCCGCGCAAGGACCCCATCTACTTCGTCCTGACCGCCCGCTTCCACGACGGGGACACGTCCAACAACCGCGGCGGAAGCCAGCACGTGAAGTCGGGCAACGCCGGGAACAACGACCCTATGTTCCGGGGGGACTTCAAGGGGCTCGTCCAGAAGCTCGACTACATCAAGGGGCTGGGCTTCTCCGCCGTCTGGATCACGCCGGTGGTCCTGAACCGGTCCGACTACGACTACCACGGCTACCACGGCTGGGACTTCTACAAGGTCGACCCCCGCCTGGAGTCCGCCGGCGCCTCCTACCAGGACCTGATCAACGCCGCCCACGCCAAGGGCATGAAGATCTACCAGGACGTGGTCTACAACCACTCCTCCCGCTGGGGCGCGAAGGGGCTGTTCGTACCGACCGTCTACGGCGTACGCGACAAGGACTGGTCCTGGTACTACGACGAGAAGCAGTCCGGCTTCGAGTACGACGGCCTGACCGTCGATCCCAAGAGCGGCAAGTCGTACTACAACGGCGACCTGTGGTCGACCGCGGAGCCCGCCGGCAACAGCTGCGTCGACTGGGGCAAGCCCACGCAGTGGACCTCGCCCGAGGGTTACCGCGTGTACAACTGCCAGTGGCCGAGCCCCACTTCGGGAATGTTCCCCAAGGACCTCTACCACGGCTGCTGGATCGGCAACTGGGAGGGCGAGGACTCCCGTTCGTGCTGGCTGCACGACGATCTCGCCGACTTCGACACGGAGAACGCGCGCGTCCAGAGTTATCTGATCGGCGCCTACAACAAGTACATCGACATGGGCGTCGACGGCTTCCGCGTCGACACGGCCGTCCACATCCCGCGCACCACCTGGAACCGGCGCTTCCTCCCCGCCATCCAGGAGCGCGTCACACAGCGCCACGGCGCCGAGGCCGCCAGGAACTTCTTCGTCTTCGGCGAGGTGGCCGCCTTCGTCAACGACAAGTGGAACCGCGGCTCGGTGAACCACTCCGCGCAGTTCTTCACCTGGAAGGAGCGCAAGGAGTACGGCGCCGACGACGCCGCGGCCGCGCTGGAGATGTACGCGTACGAACAGCAGGCCGGGCCGACGGGCCAGCCCACCTCCGCCAACGCCTTCCTCGACGGCAACACCTACCGGACGCCCGACCACAGCCGGTTCTCCGGCATGAACGTCATCGACATGCGCATGCACATGAACTTCGGTGACGCCCGCAACGCCTTCCACAACGGCAAGGACTCCGACGACAGCTACAACGACGCCACCTACAACGTCGTCTACGTCGACAGCCACGACTACGGCCCCAACAAGAGCGCCGAACGCTATGCCGGAGGCACCGACGCCTGGGCCGAGAACATGTCGCTGATGTGGACCTTCCGCGGCATCCCGACGCTGTACTACGGCTCGGAGATCGAGTTCCAGAAGGGTAAGAAGATCGACTGCGGCCCGACCTGTCCGCTCGCCACGACCGGCCGCGCCTACTTCGGCGACCACCTCGCCGGTGAGGTGAGGGTGTCGGACTTCTCCCAGGTGGCCTCCGCCACCGGCACCGTCGCCACCACGCTCCAGCAGCCCCTGGTCAAGCACGTACAGCGGCTCAACGAGATCCGCCGGGCGGTCCCCGCCCTCCAGGCGGGCCAGTACTCCACCGAGGGCATCACCGGCGAGATGGCGTTCAAGCGTCGCTACACCAGTGGTACGACCGACAGCTTCGCCCTCGTCACCGTCACGCACGGCGCCACCTACACGGGCATCCCCAACGGCACCTACACCGACGCCGTGACCGGCGACACCCGTGTCGTCACCGACGGCAGACTGACCGTGGCGGCCCCCGGCAAGGGCAATCTGCGCGTCTACGTCCTGGGCGGCAAGGGGAGGATCGGCACGGCGGGGCCCTATCTGAAGTAGCCCGCGGAGTTCGATGGCGGCCCGGCCACGGGGGAACCCGTGGCCGGGCCGTCGCCGTTCCGGTCTTCCTTTCCGGCCAAGAATCGTGAATTGCTTGCCGGGGCAAAGGGTGTGGCGGAACCTTGAGTCAGTTCGTACACCGACAGGTCATGGGGTGGGGCATTCATGCCGCGAACGTCCGAATGAAACACGCGTTCGCTGGAATGGAACGTGAATTCGATGTGCCTGACGGTGGAAAACCCAGTGGAGGGGATGCGAATGCCGTTCACCATCAATCTGACGGCGAGCAAGAAAGCCGGAGCGTGCAAGGCAGTGGCCACGGGAAGCGTCAAGCACGTCATCAACCCGTCCGAGACCAGGGTATTCGGCCTGGACGAAACCGACCGCATCAAGGCGGCCATCGGGAAGGCGATCGGGCGCAATCCCGATGAGTACTGGTTGAAGGACCCCACTCCCGAGGGAGCCGCCGGTGGGGCGAAACCCGAATACGGCAACGTGTACGGACTGTTCAAGTGGCAGCCCGTCACCGCGACACTCACGGTGAAGAGCGCGCGTTTCCTCGAGATCACCACGAAGCCCGTGATCGCGCATCACGTGCAATGGGTCAACGACAACGACCACGCCGTGACCTACGGCGCCACCATGTCCGTCACGAAAGCGGACACCTGCACCAGTAGCTGGTCGTGGACAGACAAGTTCTCCGTCGGGCAGAAGATCACGTACAAGGTCTCGGTCAAGGAAGGCGATGTCGGCGGGGAGCTCGGCGGGGAAACGAGTTTCGGCTTCGAGCACGCCTGGGGCGAGACGAAGACCAAGGCGCACACCGTGACGCTCGGTGTCACCGACACGGTGTCGAGCAGCGTGCCCAAACGCTCGGCGGAGACCGCGTACCTCTTCTCCACCCTGGGTTCGGCGAAGTACCGCATCGTCTACCAGGCGAGTCTGAGCGGGGCACTCGCCTTCCAGCATCGCGACTGGTACACGGGTGCCGACGGCGATCACCGCTACCGCGCCCACGACGTCAACAGCGTGCTCCGCACTGCCGGCTTTCCCACCTCCATCACCGTGAGCGAGGACATCACCGTCGGGTTCTACTCCGACGCGATCGTGGAGGTGGCCCCCGGCCGCTACAACCCGGACCGGAAGCCGGGCCGGCTCTCCGGGTGAGGAGGGCCGCCTCCCGGGCACCGTGACTCCACAGCGGCCCGGCCGGCGGACCCGCCGGGCCGCTACGCCGCGAGCACGGTGAGCGCGGCGGGCTCGCCGAGGCGGGCGGCTGCCGTCCGCCAGGCCTCCGTGACCGCGGCGTGCGCCTGTACCGTGCGCGCGGCGCGGTCGCCCGCCGGCGTGAGCGGTGCCCCCACGTGGACGTGCAGGCGGGGGCGGCGCGCCGGCGCCGTGAGCAGGCCCGCGAGCTGCTGGGGGCCGCCGCCCGACATGACCCGGCGCGCCCCGGCCTGGCCGACCGGCACGACGGGCGCGCCGGTGCGCTCGGCGAGCCGGACCAGTCCGCTGCGGAAGGCGACCGGCGCGGCTTCCGCGGCGTCCGCGCGCGGCGGGATGCCCCCCTCGGGATAGATGAGGACCACCCGCCCCGCGTCCAGAGCGGCGGCGGCGAGATCCAGCGCCCGCGCGGCGCGCCGGTCCCCGCGGTGCACGGGGATGTGGCCCTCGCGGGCGAGCGCGCCGCCGAGGAGCGGTACGCGCCACAGTCCGGCCGCCGCCATGACCACCGGCTGGACCCCGAGCCGGCGCAGCGCGGCGAGCACGACGGCGGGGTCGGCGAGCGAGGTGTGGTTCGCCGCGACGATGCTCCCCGGTGCGAGGGCGGCCTCGCGGTCGCAGGAGACGGTCAGGCGTCCGGCGGCGGGCACTAGGACGTGGGCGAGGCGGCTGAGCATGTGGTTCCCCCGGTCTCGACGACGTGATCTTCCGTGCTGCTCATCGTCGGTGACCGGGGAGAGGCCGTCCTGAGCACGCGTACTCAGATCGCGCCCGGGTGGCCGGGGCCTTTCACGTGTGTGCCGCGCGCAGGGTCGCGGTCGTGGGGCCGTCGGGCTGCACGGTGATGCCGTACGCCGCCTTGGCCGGGGCGGCGTCGAAGGCCACGGTGTGGGCCGGCAGCAGCTGCTCGAGCAGCACGGTCGACTCGCGGAGCGCGAACTGCGCGCCGAGGCAGGCGCGGGGCCCGAGGCCGAAGGGGAAGTAGGAGCCCGGCCGGGTGGGACGGCCGTTCGGGCTGGTGAAGCGCCGGGGGTCGAACCGCTCCGGGTCCGGCCACAGCCCGGGGTCGCGGTGCGTGAGGTAGGGGCACACCAGGAGGTCGCTGCCCGCCTCGATGGCATATCCGGCGAGGGTGCCGGCCTCGGCCGCGTGGCGCGGCAGGATCCAGGCGGACGGGTACAGCCGGAGCGTCTCGTGGACCAGGGCCTGGAGGGCCTGCCGGCGCGGCGCCGAACCGTCCCCGCCCGCGGCGAGGGCCTGCTCCCGGCAGGCGGGGTACCGGTCGAGCAGCAGGTAGAGCCAGGTGAGGGTGGTCGCGGTGGTCTCGTGTCCGGCCACGAGCAGCGTGACCAGCTCGTCGCGGATCAGCTGTTCGGTGTACTCGGGGTGCGCGCCGGCGGCGTCGAGGAGGACGTGGAGCAGGCCCGGGCCGTCGGGGCCCGGCGCCCCGCCGCGGGCCGCCTCGATGGCGTACCGGGCGACCGCGTCGATCCGGGCGAGGTCGGCGGCGACGGCTTCCCGCGCGTCGGTGGCGTCGGACGGCAGCGTCGGAAGGGCGGCGACCACGGCCGTCACCGAGGCCAGTCGCCCCTCGGTTGCGTCGTCGAGGGCGTACCCGGTGAGTGAGCGCCAGATCGAGTCGAGGGCGAAGCGGTGCATCTCCCGCCGGACGTCGAAACTCCGGCCGGTACGGGCGTACTCCGCCCAGCGCGCGGCCGTGGTCCGGGCCGCGCCGGCGATGCGCTGCTCATAGCGACGCATCCCGGGACCGGTGAACTGCGCCTGAAGGACGCGGCGTTGGCGTTTCCACGCCTCGCCGGTGGCGGAGAGCACGCCGTCGCCGACCAGCAGGCGGGCACGGTGCGAGCGCTTGACGTACCGGTCGGGGTGGCGGGCGAGGACCTGTTGGACCGCCTCCGGGTCGGTGACGAGGACCGTGGGGGCCGGTGCCGGTCCGATGCGGAACGCCGCGACGCCGCCGAGCCGCTCGCGCACCTCGGCCAGCAGCTCGACCAGCTCGCCCCCTCGGGAGCGCCACCGCTCCACCAGGGCCGGATCGGCCTCGGGGACCGGCTGCCCGGCTCCGGAAGCCTCAGGGAGGGAGCCGGTACCGGCTTCGGTGGTCACAGTCGTCTCCTGTTCGCCCGTCCGCACCCGGCCGTGGTCGCGCCACGGGCCGCACGGGACAGACGTATCCGGCGCAGACGCGCTCCACACTCCTAGCGGCGTAGTCGGGCGAGTTCGTGGTTCAGTTCGGCGAGGAACCGCACGACCACTCCCAGTTCCTCGGGGGTGAAGCGGCCGCGTGCCGCGTCCGTTCCCCGGGCGAGGGGCTGGAAGTAGTCCCGGGCGAGGCGCTTGCCCGCCTCGGCGTAGTGCAGGTGCACCACCCTGCGGTCGTCGGCGGCCCGGACGCGCCGGAGGTGGCCCGTCTTCTCCAGCCGGTCCAGGCAGGCGGTCATCGCGCCGGAGGTGAGGTTCAGCTGCTTGCGCAGCCTGCCGGGCGTCATCGGCTCGCCGTCGCCGCCCTGGTCGCCGTCGAGGACCGCGATCAGCGCCTGGACGTCCGTCAGGTGCAGCCCCTGTGCCTGCGCGAACTCCTGCGCGATGCGGTTGAACTCGCCGTTCATGCGGCGCAGCAGCACGGCGAACGCCTGCAGGCCGGTCGGGTCGTCGCCGGGAGACGGAGACGGAGACGGAGGAGGCGGGGTGGTGTCAGGGCTGCGCATGTCATCAGCATATGATCTCTCAATCATCAAGATAATCGACGGTTGAGATATCTGCTCACCCGTCTGTTCAGGCTGGGGTTCTTCCGATGAGAAACACACCGCGCTGGGCCCGGTGGCTGGTCCCGCTCGTCCTCCTGGTCGCCTGGCTGGGCGTGGGCGGGACGCTCGGCCCGTACGCGGGGAAGCTGGGCGAGGTCTCCACCAACGACCAGGCCGCGTTCCTGCCGCGCAGCGCCGAGTCCACCCGGGTGCTGGAGGCCGGGAAGGCGTTCGACCGGACCGGGACGATTCCGGCGATCGTCGTATGGACGGCGGAGGGCGAGCGGGTCACCGCGGCGCAGCGGCAGGCCGCCGCCCGGGCGGTGGACGCACTGGCCGGCCGGCCGGGGGTCGGCGGACGGCCGTCACCCGCGCTGGTCTCCGAGGACGGCGAGGCGATGCAGGCGGTCGTGCCGCTGGAGCGGAACCTCGGGGACGAGCTGCCCGCCGTCCTGGACGAGGTCCGCGCGGCGGCGGGCGCCGTCCCCGGCACCTCGGTGGAGATCGCCGGGCCGGCCGCGAGCCAGGCCGACCTCTCCGACGCGTTCGCCGGTATCGACGGGCTGCTGCTCGGCGTGGCGCTCGTCGCCGTGCTGCTGATCCTGCTGCTCGTCTACCGGAGCGTGCTGCTGCCCCTCGTGATCATCCTGGGGGCGGTCTTCGCGCTCGGTCTCGCGTGCGCGGTGGTCTACGCGCTGGCGCGGCGCGACGTCCTGCGGGTGGACGGGCAGGTGCAGGGCATCCTGTCGATCCTGGTGATCGGAGCCGCCACCGACTACGCCCTGCTGGTCACCGCGCGCTTCCGCGAGGAGCTCGCCGTACGCAAGGACCCCGTGGCGTCCGTACGGGCCGCCGTACGCCGCTCGTTCGGCGCCGTGGTCGCGAGCGCCGCCACCGTGGCGATGGGCCTGCTCGCCCTCCTGGCGAGCGACCTCACCAACAACCGCGCCCTGGGCCCGGTCGGCGCCATCGGCATCGTCTGCGCCGTCCTGTCCGCGCTGACGTTCCTCCCGGCGGTGCTCGCCCTGCTGGGCCGGACGGCCTTCTGGCCCTCCCGGCCCAAGCCGTCGGACGCCACGGTGGAGGGGCACGGCGTGTGGCGGCGCGTCGCCGCGCTGGTGGACCGCGCGCCGCGGCGGGTCTGGGTCTCCACCGCCGTCGTCCTCACCTTCTTCGCCGCGCTGTCACCGGGGCTGTCCTCCAAGGGCGTTCCGCTCGACGAGATCTTCGTCAACGACGCCCCGTCCGTCGCCGCACAGCGGACCCTGGGCGAGCACTTCCCCGGCGGCTCCGGCAATCCGGCGGTGATCATCGCGCGTGCCGACCGGGCCGACCAGGTCGTCGCCGCCGCGCGCGGCACCGACGGCGTGGCCTTCGCGGCCCCCGTCACCGCGTCCGGCCGGCCGGGCACGGGAACACCACTCGTGGTCGACGGGCGCGTACGGGTCGACGCCACGCTGACGGACGCGGCGGACAGCGACGCGGCCAAGGAGACCGTCCACCGCCTGCGCGAGCGGGTCCACGCCGTGCCGGACGCCGACGCGCTGGTCGGCGGCTACACGGCGCAGCAGTACGACACCCAGCGGACGGCCGCCCGGGACCGGTCGGTCATCGTGCCCGTCGTCCTGGGCATCATCCTGCTGATCCTGGTGGCGCTCCTGCGCTCGCTGCTCGTGCCGGTGCTCCTGGTCGCGACGGTCGCGCTCAACTTCCTCGCCACCCTCGGAGTCTCGGCGCTGGTCTTCGAGGACCTGCTCGGCTTCGGCGGAACGGACGCCTCGGTGCCGCTCTACGGGTTCGTGTTCCTGGTGGCGCTGGGCGTCGACTACAACATCTTCCTGATGTCACGGGTACGGGAGGAGGCGCTCGCCCACGGCACCCGCAGGGGCGTGCTGCGGGGTCTGACGACCACCGGTGGCGTCATCACCTCGGCGGGCGTGGTCCTCGCGGCCACCTTCGCGGCGCTGATGGTGATCCCCCTGGCGTTCCTGGTCCAGATCGCGTTCATCGTCGCCTTCGGTGTCCTGCTGGACACCCTGGTGGTCAGGTCCCTCCTGGTGCCGGCGCTGGTGATCGACATCGGCCCGAGGGCGTGGTGGCCGAGCGCTCTCGCCCGGCGGC
This sequence comes from Streptomyces sp. NPDC093546, assembly GCF_044765045.1. Classification (NCBI taxonomy): domain Bacteria; kingdom Bacillati; phylum Actinomycetota; class Actinomycetes; order Kitasatosporales; family Streptomycetaceae; genus Streptomyces; species Streptomyces sp. NPDC093546. The sequence continues at coordinate 205,698 of NZ_JBIWJG010000009.1, forward strand.
GCTGAGGACCGGCGACGGCTGCTCACCGGCCGTCGGCGGAGCACCACGGACCGTCGGGCGCCAGGGCGCGGAGCAGGGCCGGCAGTTGCGGCGGCTCGACGGGATCCGGCAGCGCGTCCCACTCCCCCCAGGGAACCCAGGCATGCGTGTCCAGACTGGCCTGCTCGCGGGGGAGCAGACCGGTCCGCGACAACGGCGGCCGCTCCGTGGCGAAACGCGCCACGAAGAAGAGCTCCGTGCCGGTGTGGTGCCTGCCGTTCCACCACACATCGCGGTCGACCGGCACCGACCGGTCGAGGACGGCCGCCGGGTCGAGCCCGGTCTCCTCGGCCAGTTCGCGCCGCGCCGCCGCGAACGGCGTCTCGCCGGGCTCGACACCGCCGCCGGGCGGCTCCCACAGCCAGGCCCCCGAGTGCGGATCACGCCAGCGCAGCAGAAGCAGGCGGTGGGCGGCGTCCAGGCATATGACCCGGGCGGCGGGCCGGTGCGTCTTCTCCACCGGCCCGACGCTACCAACGCGAGCGGCGTGGGCTTAAGGGGCCCGTTCGCCCGCCGCCGGAGGGACGGTGAGCAGGGGACGGTACGACGCGGTGTCGGCCGGCTCGCCCACGCGTTGCCCCTCGGCCGCGATCCAGGCATGAGCGGCGAAGGGAGGCGTGCGCACGCCGCTGCACCACGTGGGCCAGGTGCCGCGCATACGGCACAGCAGGGCCGTGGCGAGAGAGCGCTGAAGGCAGTACCTGCCGGCGCACAGGGTGCTGGATCCGGTGACGTCCCGGCGCGCCCGGAGGGCCTGTTGGTGGGTCGCGGGCGCCGCACCCCGGCGTACCACCCGCAGAACGGCGACGATGCGCCGGGGAGGGAGGTGTGCGAGGACGCGTGCCGCGCCCACCGCCACGTGAGCGGCGGCACGGCTCAAGAGGGGCGGGCGGCTGCCCGGTGTGTCGAGGACCTGGCTCATGGGGCCGTTCGCCGCTCGACCAGACGGGCGTGGGAGAGCCGGCCGATCAGATCGTCGATGTCGGCGGCCGCCTGCTCGGGTGTCACCGGCTGCCTACGGGCCAGCTGCTCGGCGACCTGCTCCGGCCGCGCGCCGCCCAACAACGCGCGCAGGATGGCCGCGCCGGTGGTGTTGAGCTGCCAGTAGCGGCCGCGGCGGCCGTCCAGCAGGACCAGTCCGTCGTCGGTGTCGCAAGTGGTGACATCACGGCACAGTCGCAGAGTCACGCGGGTGCTCCTCCAGGTAGACGGGGGTCGGGTGGTGGGCGAGGTCCCGCAGCCATGCCTCGACGGCGACGGTGGACTCCACGGCGGGACCCTCGCGGGCCGGCAGTGTCCCGGGGCTGAGCCAGGCCCGTCGCAAGGCGTCCCGCTCGGCCAGACCGGCGGCCACCAGATGCGCGTCCTCCAGCCAGGAGGTGAGGTGGCGCTGGTGTGCCTTCATCCCCGCGTGCCATTCCGCGGTGAAGTCGCCCTTCGTGGTCCGGCCCAGCACCGCGTCGGGTAGGAGGGAGCGCATGGCCGCGGCCAGGAGCGGCTTGTAGGACCACGGGGTGGCCGCCTCTTGCGCGCGCACCCGCAGGCACGCCTCGATGACCGCGTCGTCGCAGAAGGGCATGTCCAGGGGCATGCCGTACTGGTCGTAGGCGCAAGCCACCCTGCCCGCCTGCCGCGCCTGGTACACCCAGGCGTGCTGCCCTCGCGCGGCCGCCAGCGGGGGAGTGCTCGCGGCGGCCTCCCTCAGCAGGTGCGCGGTCAACGCCCGCGCGTCGGCCGTCGCCCAGGGCGGCATCGTCACCGGCGGGCCCCATCCGAGGGGAGTGTCAGGGGCCGGCTCAGGCGGATTCAGCAGCGCCTTCGCCTGGGCGGCGAGCCAGGACCCGTAGGAGCGCCGGTCGAGGAGCCCACGCGCCGTCGCGGCGTACGACCAGCGGCCCTTCGCCGCGTACCCCGCTAGCTGACGGAGCGTCAGGAGTTTCGGTCGGCGCACCAGATCGTGGAGGTGGCCCGGTGGCGGCAGGACGACATGGTCTCCGCCCTGCCCGCACAGCCGCCGGTCGGCACCGTGCGCGCGCATCTCGCGGATGAGCCGATTCTGCTGCGCCAGGTCCCGGATCCTCAGGGACGGCTCGTCCTGCGGCTCTGCCCATTCGTCAAGCCCGATGAGATAGGGGGGCAGTTCCGTGACGGGAAACACCAAATGCGTGGTGTCGCGCGGCAGTAGCGCCGCCGCCTGCCGGGCGTAGCCCAAGTCCTCGTCGCCCTCGGCGCTCGGCGCGAGGGTGAGCGCGACCAGGCGCGCACCCGATTCGGCCGCCAGGAAGCACAGCGAGGTGGAGTCCATACCCCCGGACAGATCCGACGCCCACACCTCACCCGGCCTCACCCGCGCGGCCACCGCACCCCGCAAGGCGTCCCGGAGCCCGGCAGCGCCCTCGGCCAGCGGCAGCTCGGCCGTCGGGGGCCGCCACCAGGCCGCCACGGTGGAGCGCCCTTCGCGGTCCATCCGCAGCGCGTGGCCGGGAGCGACGGCGCGCACACCGTGGAACATCGACGCCTGGTCGAGCGGGTGCATCGGAGAGCCCACCGACCCCATCCGAGCGGCCACCTGCCCCAGGTCCACCGAGGCCCCGGTCAGCCACGCCAAGGTCCGAGCGCGGTCGGCTCCCACCGTGATTCCGTCCACGTCCGCGACGAACAGCCGCCGGTCCCCGGCCGCGGTGCCCCGCGCGTACACCTCGCCCGCCACGGAGGCCAGCAGGTGGAAGCTGCCTCGCGCCCCGGCGACGGCGCTCTCCACGCCGCCCACGGTGCGCAGCTCCCGTGCCCGCCGCTCCAGCCGTGCCGGATCCAGGTCGCACACCCCGAGCACCACCAGCCGCGCACCGCCGGCCTCGACGACTCGTGCGTCCTGATCCGCCCAACAGCCAACGAGCCACGGCCGGCCCGAGGCGTGCCGGACGACCCGGCACGCCGAACGCCGCAGCCTCCCGAAGACGGCGGACGCCGCCTCACGGTCCGGAAGGACCACGAACCAGCGCCCGCCGCACGACCGGCTCACCCCCACCAGTGGAAGCCGCCGAAGCCGTCCCAGCGGTGCCCTTGGAACCCCTCGGTCAGCTCGGCGTACTCCCCGACCTCCACGAGCACCGGGGCCTCGTAGACCTCGGTCTCGGCGATGCTCAGCTCGTCCCGCATGGTGGTGCTCTCCTTTCCGCAGCGGACGCTTTCCGCGTGCGCCACGGGGATACCCCTGGCCAGGACACCGGAGACGGGGCTGGCATCAGTACGCCACTGCGGGAGGCTCAGCGGGGCAGCACCGTCATGGGGACGCGGTCGGGGTGGGCCATGGCGGACGCCGCCGCCTTGGGGGAGGGCTGCCCGGGCTGGGGGCGCAGCCGCCAGCGGCGGAGGACCGTCGCCAGGACAATGGTGGCCTCGGTCCAGGAGAAGGCGTCGCCGATGCACTTGCGGTTGCCGGCGCCGAATGGCACGAAGTCCTCGCGCCCGAGGGCGGCGCGGCGCTCGGGAAGCCACCGGTCCGGGTCGAAGCGGTCGGGTTCCTCGTACAGTTCGGGGTCGCGGTGCAGGGCATAGAGGCTGAACGCGACCTCAGCGCCGGCGGGGATGGTGAAGCCGCCGAGGTCCACCTCGGCGGTCGCGCGCCGCATCAGGAGCGTGACGCCGTACAGCCGGATGACCTCGTCGAGCACCCGCCGGATCGCGGCGAGCCGCGGGACGTCCTCCATGGTGACGGGCCGGTCGCCGACGACCTCCTCGATCTCGGCCACCAGTTGCCGCTCGACCTCCGGGTGCCGGGCCAGCTCGTGGAAGGCCCAGGAGAGCGTGGAGGCCGTGGTCTCGGTGCCGGCGAAGAGGATGGTCATGATCTGGTCCCGCACCTCCACGTCCGTGAGTGCCTCACCGGTGTCGGCGTCCCGCGCGGAGAGCAGGACCGAGAGGAGGTCCGGCCGGTCCAGCCGCCCGGACCGCCGCGTGCCGGCGATCACGTCGTCGATGACCTCGCGCATGCGTGCCGTGGCGGCGTCGAACTCGCGGTTGGGGCGGATCGGCAGCCGGTCCAGGAACCTCGGTGACGCGGCCCGTATCAGCATGTTCTTCAGGATGACGGGGAAGTTGCGGCGCACGGCCTCGACGGCGGGCCGCCCGAGGTCGGCCGAGAACATCGTCTCGGCGAGCGTCTCGATGGTGTATTCACTGATCGCCTCCTCCAGGGCGATCTCCTGCCCCGCCGTCCAGGAGTCGGCGAGGGCTTCGGCGCGGTTGCTCATGATCGCGGCGTAGCCGCCGAGGCGCTGCTGGTGGAACATCGGCTGCATCAGCCGCCGGTGGGTGCGGTGGGTGTCGCCGTTCGAGTTGGCCAGGCCGTTGCCGACGAGGGGACGCACCCGGTCGAAGAGACGGCCCTTCTCGAAGTACCGCGCCTGGGTGACCGTCACCTCCCTCACCAGGCGGGCGCTCGTGGCGACGTACACAGGCATGGTTCCGAGCTGGACCCGGACCAGCTCACCACTCCGGCGCAGCGAGGTGAGGAACCCCAGCGGGTCGCGCCACAGCTTCAGGGTGTGACCGATGAGGGGTACGGCCCCGGGGGCGCGCGGGACCGAACGCGCGGGGGCGGGAGCGGTGGCTGTCACCGGAGGATCCTTTGCTGGGGTCGGGGGGTCCGGGCCGGGAGCAGGCTCCACCACCAGGCGACCGAGGGGATGTCGAGAGGCTCGGTGCTGCGGTCGGTGGGTACGGAGGTGAACATCGACGGCATGTTCGCCGGGTCGTCCGGCGTGGTGTACCGCACCGAGCTGATGCCCCAGTCCTGGGAGCCCCGGATGAAGTGGGCCAGGCTGGCGAGGTATTGGCGAAGCTGCGGGCTGCCCTGGTCCGACAGGTACTCGGTCAGGCGCAGGTACAGGCACATCACCCGGTCGCGCTGGGCGATGGCGGTGGTCATGGCCTGCTCGGGGGTGAGCCCGTCGTGCTCCTCCAGCACCCGCAGGACGTTGAGGTAGTAGCCCGACCCCGCCTTCTCCTTGTGGTACGAGAAGATGTCGTTGTCCCAGGTGATGATGAACGACGCCATCTCGGCGGCGGCGCGCACGGCCGTACGGTCCCGCTCGTGAGGCTGGAGTTCATAGCCGTGCCCCATCTCCAGCAGGGGCAGGACGACGGAGGTGGCGCCGTCGTAGAGGCGCATGAGGGTGTAGTCGTTGAGGTCGGGCACGGTGCCCGCGCGGCGGTGGGACGCCTCCCAGACGACGGAGAAGAAGTACTCACGCAGTGCGTCCACCCAGCGGGCCGTCTGCCCGGAGGTGCCGTACCGGCTCACCCGCAGCCGCAGGTCGCGCAGCCCCGCCGCGAGCGGGTCGTCCTGGAGCATGGGGGCCTCGGGGTTCTGGGCGACACGCAGCAGGCGGTGGAGGAGGCCCGCCAGTTCGCCGGGTCGGTGGCCGAGTTCGCCCTCCTCGCAATGGCCGTCGTCCACGCCGAAGAGCCAGAGCACGAAGTCCGCGAGGAGGGAGACGACCTCCTCGCGGCCCTCGGGCAGGATCCGGGCGGAGAACGTGCCGATGTCCTGCCGGACGAGCCGGCCGCGCAACTCCTCGGACCCGATGCGAAACGTTTCTGCCCAGGCGGCCGTCTGCACATCGATCTGTGCGTGGCGCGGATGGATCGCCGGTGGGATGGGGGAGTAGATCGGCGGAACTATGAGCCCGGGGCCCACTACGGCCTCCCTCTTGTCAGGGGGTGACGTGTGAGGCCGGCGGCGCTGCCGGCCTCACACGTCTCGTTCACCCCAGAGTGATCAACTGTGGCGCATAGTAGTGACCGGATTTCGATCGTCCAATAGGACAATCACCCAGCTAATCGGCAGTTCTGACGTGTCATTGCTCTCGCCGGAAGATCGACTTCCACCACGGCATGCGTGTCGCACGATCCCGTTCCACCTGCCCGGCCGTGGCCGGTACGTCGACGGGTACGGCCTCGGGAAGCGGACCCGGCATCGTGGAGGCGAAGTCGGCGGGCTTCTTCGCGCCGGCTTCCAGGGCGGTACGCGGCGGCGTGAACCGCACGGGCAGCGCATCCAGGCGCTTGGACAGCCAGGCGGCGCGCCAGCGCAGCTCGGTCTCCGCCACGCTGAGGCTCACATCGGGCAGCCGCGCCAGCAGCGTGTCGATCCCGGTGTCCGCGATGGCACGGCCGATTTCCTGGCCCGGGCACTCGTGGGGGCCGCTGCAGAAGGAGACATGGCCCCGGTTGCCGTGCAGCGGGGCGTCGAGGTCCGGCCGGACCTGCGGGTCGACGTTTCCCGCCGCCAGCCCGAGCATGATCAGGTCGCCGGCCTTGATCTGCTTCCCGCCGAGGACCGTGTCCCCCGTGGCCCAGCGGCCCGGGATCGCCGACAGCGGCGGATCATCCCACAGCACCTGCTCCAGCGCGTTGGGCAGCGTCATATGACCGCCCGCCAGGTTCGCGCGGAAGCGGCGGTCGACCAGTACCAGCCGGAGCGTGTTGGCGATCAGGTTGACCGTCGTCTCGTTCGCGGCGACGAGGACGAGACGCAGGTGCTCGACGACCTCGTCGTCCGTCAGACCGGCCTCATGGCCGAGGAACCAGGACGCGAGGTCATGGCCAGGGTGCGCCTTCTTGCGCTCGGTCAGGGTTCGCAGCGTCGACACGACGAAGTCATTGCTGGCGAGGGCGGTTTCCGTGCCCTTCATCAGATCCAGCGCCGCGTCCACCAGACGCGGCCCGTACTCCTCGGGCATGCCGAGGAGCTGCGTCATCACCAGCATCGGCAGCTTCTCGGCGAAATCCGCGATCAGGTCGGCCTGTCCGGTCGCGGCGAAGGAGTCGACCAGCTGCTCGGTGTACCGGATGACATAGCGCCGGATACCCCGGCGGTCGAACTGCTCAAGGCTGTCCGTCACCGCCGACCGCAGCCGCTTGTGTTCCTCGCCGTCGACGAAGATGCAGTTCGGCTGCCATTCGACCATCGGGCGCAGCGGCGAGTCGGGGGCGACCCTCCCCTCCCGGAACTGGTTCCAGTGGCGTGAGTCGCGCGTGAAACGCGAAGGGGAGCGGGTGACTTCGAGGATCTCCCGGTGCCCCAGCACCAGCCAGGCCGGCAGGTCGCCGTGGAGCAGCACCGGCGCCACCGGGCCGTGCTCCTTGCGGAGCGCTTCGTACAGGGCTCCCGGGTCGGCTTCGGCGACCGGGCCGTACAGCCTGCGCAGCTGGTCGGGCGCCATGCCGTGCGCCGGGCAGCCCGGCGGCGGGGCCGGGAAGGAGCCGGTGGTGTCGGTGGCGGTGTGGGGCGTGGTCATGACGCCTCCTGTGTCGTGGCGAGGGTCTGGAGGTAGCGCATCAGCGTCATCAGGACGTCCTTGGCGGAGCCGCGCTCGCGCGCGTCGCACGGCAGGATCGGCACCGAGTACGGCAGGTCCAGCGCGGTGCGCAGCTCCTCCACCGGGTACGTCGGCGCGTCCGGGAAGGAGTTGACGGCCACCACGAACGGCACCCCGCGCTCCTCCAGCCGCCCGATCACGTCGAAGCTGACCTCCAGGCGGCGCGTGTCCACCAGCACCACCGCGCCCAGCGCGCCTTCGAACAGGCCGCGCCACAGGAACCAGAAGCGCTCCTGGCCCGGCGTGCCGAACAGGTAGAGCACCAGCTGGTCGTTGATGCTGATCCGGCCGAAGTCCATGGCGACCGTCGTCGACGTCTTGCCGTCGATCCCGGCGGTGTCGTCCACGCCCACCCCGGCCTGCGTCATCGTCTCCTCGGTCGTCAGCGGCCGGATCTCGCTGACCGAGCCGACCAGTGTCGTCTTGCCGACGCCGAAGCCGCCCACGATCACCACCTTCACGGCGGTGGTGGCCGTCGCGGGCAGCACGTCCTCGCTCCGCGGCCCGCGCGCGGGCGCGCCTGCCCGCTCGGGGCCGTACTGCTCAGAGCCGTACTGCTCAGAGCTTTTGAAGTCCATCGATCACTGCCTCAATCAACGCGCGGTCGGGGAGTCGGGCGGGTGGGACGGGGGCGCGGGCGACGACCCGGTTGTCGGCGACGAGATCGCCGAGCAGGACGGTGACGACACTGACCGGGAGGCCCAGGTACGCGGAGATCTCGGCGACCGACAGCGGCGCCTGGCACAGCTGGACGATCGCCGCGTGCTCCGGCTGCATCCCGGGCCGCACGCCGGACCTGGCCACGATCAGGGTGACCAGGTCGAGGGAGGCGGCGGCCGCCGAGGCTCCGCTGCGGCCGCCCGTGATGACGTACAGCCGCTCGGGGCTCGCCTCCTCCCAGTCCGCGCCGGTGGTGCCGCCCTCGCCGCCTCCGCCGCCCGCGTCGCTCACTCGGCGTCCCGGCGCGGCGGACTGCTCAGGTGCTCTCCGATCCGCAGTACGAGGTCGCGCATGCGCTGACCCATCAGCCCGGCGTCGACGCCCTCGTCGGCGAGCACGGCGAGGTACGCGCCGGTGCCCGCCGCCATCAGGTAGAAGAAGCCGCCGTTCATCTCGATGACGACCAGCCGCATCCGGCCGTCGCTGCCGGGCAGTTCGGTGGCGACCGCGCCGGCCAGCGACTGGAGCCCGGCGCAGGCGGCGGCCAGCCGGTCCGCCGTGTCGTCGTCCGTGCCGTACTGGGCCATGCGCAGACCGTCGGCGGAGAGCACGACCACGTGCCTGGTCTGCGGCACACCTTCCGCGAGGTCCTTGAGCATCCAGTCCATATTGGCCTGCTGCTTGATCATGGCTGAGTGTTCCCCTTGCTTGCGTCGGTGGGCTCCCCGGTCAGGCCGCTCTGGAACGCGGCCAGCCACATTCCGGGCTGCACCTGAGGTGAGGGCTCCTGGTCGGGAGCGGCGGTGGGCGTCGGCGTCGCCGACGCGGCGGGCGTGCCGGACGTGGCCGGTGCGGCGGGCTTCTTGCGGCGCCGCTGCGGCAGTCCGTTCGCGGTGCGCGCGGTCACGACCGGCGTGTGGTCGTCCGCGACCGGGCCGGTGGCGGCGGCCCGCGCGGCGGAACCGTAACCGGTGGCCGGACCGGTGGCGGGATCGGCGGCCGGGCCCGGGAGGGCGGGCGCCTCCGGCACCGTCGTCGGCGGGACGGACGCGGCGCCGATGCCGTGGGCGAGGCCGCTCGCCGAGGCCACGGTGGTGATCAGCTCCTGGGGCACCACCACGACGGCCCGGACACCGCCGTACGCGGACGGGCGCAGCGAGACCTGGAAGCCGTACGCCTGCGCCAGCCGGCCGACCACGGCGAGGCCGAGGCGCGGCGTCTCGCCGAGGTCGTTGACGTCGATGCCCTGCTGGGCCTGGCGCAGCATGCGCTCGGCGCGCTTGCGGGCCTCCTCGCTCATGGAGACGCCGCCGTCCTCGATCTCCACGGCGATGCCCGACTGCACCTCCACGGCGGTCAGGTGGACCTTGGTCTGCGGCGGCGAGTAGCGCGTGGCGTTGTCGAGGAGCTCGGCGAGCGCGTGGATCAGCGGCTCGACGGCCGGGCCGGTGACGGCGACCTCGGTGACGGAGTGCAGCTCGACGCGCTGGTAGTCCAGGATCCGGGACATGGCGCCGCGCAGCACGCTGTACAGCGGCACGGCCCGGCTCCACTGGCGGCCGGGGCGGGCGCCGCCGAGGACGGCGATGGAGTCGGCGAGCCGGCCGATCAGCGCGGTGCCGTGGTCGATGCGCAGCAGATCGCCGAAGACCTGGGGGTTGTTGCCGTGGCGGTCCTCCATCTGCCGGAGCTCCTGGGCCTGCTGGTGCACGATGGCCTGAACCCGGCGGGCGATGTTCACGAAGGCGCGCTGCGCGGACTCGCGCAGGTCCTCCTCGGCGACGACGGCGTCGACGACGACGCGTACGACCGCCTGGTGCTCCTCGGGCGCGGTGAGCGCGGCCAGCACGTCCTCGGGGAACTCGCCCCGACGCAGCCGCTCGACGGCGTCCGGCAGCAGGGTTCCGGCCAGGTGCGCGGTCTCGGCGTTGCGCCGCGCCAGGGCGGTGTCGCGGGCGGCGACGGTGCGCTCCAGCTGTTCGATCACCCGCCCGCGGCGGGCGGCCTCCGCGCCCATGGCGGCGAGCGCGAGGGCGGCGACGGCGCCGAAGACGCCGACCGGTACGCGCGCCGGGGCGGACACCAGAGCCACCGTGACACCTGCGGCGACGGCGGTCAGAGCGGCGGGCAGAAGCCACACGAAAGAGGCCGCGGACCGCGGGCTTCCACTTCCGGGCGACGATTCCTCACGGACCATCAGCACCCTCAAACCCATCGAACGAGAAAGATCATATGACGACGGGCGGGAGCATAACCCCTGGAAGTCAAGGGGATTGACGGCGGGTCACTCCTTTGGCGCGATCTGTACGCGGCGGCCCGCCTCGGTGCGCGGCCGGGGCCATAACCGGAGGAAGCGACTCCGCCCCTCTCGTCCGGGGATGGGCCGGCGATGGGCTGGGCGTGGGCCGGACGCGAGCGGACCCCGCCGCCGCGCTCGCCCTCACCGCCGTCGCGGCGAAGGAGGGCCGGAACGCCCGGCGCGGCGCCGGATGTCGTACCCCCGTTCGGGACCCCTACCTCTCGTAGGGCTCGAAGACGCCGAGCTGCTGCATCAGTCCGAGGTCGTCGATGTTCCACCAGCTCTCGGCGATCTTGCCCTCCTTGCAGCGGAACGTCGCGTGGCCGGTGCCCGAGACGTCCCGGTGGGTGGCCTCCACACCCCGGTACTCGCCGATGTGGCGGCCCGTGTAGGACATCCGCATGCACACCAGGTCACCCTCGGCGACCAGGCTGTCGATGGTGCAGGTCGGCGAGAACGCCTCCATGATCTCCCGGTTCTCCGCCTTCGCCTGCTCCAGGTCGACGTCGTACGACGACAGCGACGGATCGTGCTCCCGGTAGTCGGGGGAGCACAGCTCGTCCGCCGCTTCGGTGTTCCCGCGGTTGATGACCTCCTCGACGAACCGCTGCACCATGATCTTGTTGAGCTGCTGGTCCCCGAGCACGTCGAGGTCCGTGAACGACGGCTCGCCGTCGCAGAGCTCCATCAGCTGCTGGTAGATCCGGTTGGTCTCCGGCAGGTTCGAGTTCTTCATCGCCTCCTCGTACGAGGGGAATTCCACGATCTCGACGACGTGCGTGTCGTCGGAGCGGTCCCGCCCGACGATCGAATGGGTGGCCGTCCGCTTACCCTCCGTCGCCTGGATCCACTGGTCCATCAAGCCGCGTAGTTCATCGACCCTGTCCGTCTTGAGGTCGATGACCTGGACGAATGACATGGTCCCTCCTGCCGCTCGGAACACTCGGGCATCTTCAGAATATGTCTGATATGCGGCAGATGTTCGGTCGAGTCGGCGGTCCGCCGGGAATCGGATCCTCCGCTCCCGCTGAACGCGACGGCTCCGCCGTCCGTACCCAGGGGCGGACGCGTCCCCCCGGTAGCCGGCCGGCATCCGGAGTCCGAACGATCCGCAGGAGCCACTGAGTTGACCCACAGGCGCATCACCAAGAGAAAAGCCGTCGTCGCAGGAGCCGCCGCCACCGGCGTCATCGCCGCGGCGATCCTGCTGCCCAACGCCAATGCCTCCCAGTCCGGACCCGGCTCCGAGACGGTCGTCCCGCAGAAGATGACCGCCGCCTCCGCCGCACGCCTCGCGAAGAAGCTGGGCGACCAGCTCGGCAACGCCTACGGCGGGGCGTACTACGACGCCGGGAAGCAGCAGCTCATCATCAACGTCGTCGGCGACGACAACGACATCGACGTCCAGGTGGCCCGGGCGGGCGCGGTCCCCCGCGAGGTGCGCAACAGCACCGCCGCGCTGACGTCCGCCGCGCGCACCCTGACCAGCCGGGCCACCATCCCCGGCACCGCCTGGGCCGTCGACCCCCGTACCAACCAGGTCCTCGTCACGGCCGACCGCACCGTCACCGGCGACCGGTGGGACCGGCTGGAGACGACCGTGAAGTCGCTCGGCGACGGCGTCGCCCGCATCCAGAAGTCCAAGGGCGAGTTCAAGCCCTTCGCCGACGGCGGCGACGCCATCTTCGGCGGCGGCGCCCGCTGTTCGCTCGGCTTCAACGTCACCACGCAGCAGGGGCAGCGCGGCTTCCTGACGGCAGGGCACTGCGGGGTCGCGGCCGAGCGGTGGACGGACGAGAACGGCGCGCAGCTCGGCACCGTCCAGGCCGCCACCTTCCCCGGCGAGGGCGACTTCGCCCTGGTCACGTACGACGACCCCGGCGCGGACGCCCCGGACGTCGTCGACGTGGGCGGCGGGCAGAAGGTGCCCATCCGGGGCGCGGCCGAGGCGGCCGTCGGCCAGCAGGTGTTCCGCATGGGCAGCACCACCGGCCTGCGGGACGGGCAGGTCACGGGCCTGAACGCGACGGTGAACTATCCGGAGGGAACGGTCACCGGTCTCATCCAGACCACCGTCTGTGCCGAACCGGGCGACAGCGGCGGCGCGCTGTTCACCCGCGACGGCGCCGCCATCGGCCTCACCTCGGGCGGCAGCGGGAACTGCGACGTCGGCGGGGAGACGTTCTTCCAGCCCGTCACGACCGCGCTGGCCGCGGTCGGCGCCCGCCTTCCGTGAGACGCGGCGCCCGTGCCCGTACGGTCAGGGCGGTGACAGCCGCAGCCCTACGGGCACGGCGGCCGTGGCGGCCGCGGCTGCTCCCGGCAGCCGCAGCCCGCCCCGGCCCGGGGTGAGGGAGCCCAGCACGCTCGCGTGCCGGGCGCCGGTGCACGCCGGTACGGTGCCGGGCAGCCCGTGGGCGGTCAGGAATCCGAGAACCGCGAAGGCGTACGCCTCCTTGGCCGCCGACGGCAGCCCCAGCGCGTCCGAGCCGCGCACCGGGACACCGTCGAGGGCGGCGCGGAGCCGGGCCATCAGGACCGGGTTGCGGGTGCCGCCGCCCGAGGCGACGACCTCCGTCGCCCCCGCCGACCGCACCGCGTCCGCCACCGTTCGGGCGGTCAGCTCGGTGACGGTGGCCAGCAGGTCCTGCGGCCGGAGGGAGCCCCGCCCGTCCAGGGCGGCCAGCAGGTACGGCAGGTGGAACAGCTCCTTGCCGGTCGTCTTGGGCGGCTGCGCCGCGTAGTACGGATCCGTCAGCAGCCGCCGCAGCAGCTCCGCGTCGACGGCGCCCCGGGCCGCCAGGGCGCCGTCCTCGTCGTACCGGAGCCGCCCCCCGGTGACGTGGTGCGCGGCCGCGTCGATCAGCGCGTTGCCGGGGCCCGTGTCGAAGGCGAGGGGAGCGCCGGGACCGGCGGCCACCGTGAGGTTGGCGATGCCGCCGAGGTTGAGCGCGACCGGCACGCCCGGGCGGCCGCGCAGCCACATCACGTCCACGAGGCTCACCAGAGGCGCGCCCTGGCCGCCCGCGGCGACGTCCCGGGTGCGCAGGCCCGAGACCACCGGGAGGCCGGTCGCCTCGGCGATCCAGGCCGGTTCGCCGAGCTGCAGCGTGCCGCGTACCCGGCCGTCCTCGACCCAGTGGTGCACGGTCTGGCCGTGTGAGACGACCAGGTCGGCACGGCCGCCGCACAGCTCGCGGCAGGCCCGCACGGCGAGGGCGGCGAAGGCCTGCCCGATGCGCGTGTCCAGCGCGCAGACGTCCTTCATGGTCGTCGCCGCGGGGGGCAGCGCTGCGGCCAGGGCGGCCCGCAGCTCCTCCTCGTACCCGGCGCTCACCAGGCCCAGTGGGCGCAGGACGAGGGTGTCCCCGTCGAGCGCCAGATCGGCGGCGGCCGCGTCGACCGCGTCGTACGACGTGCCCGACATCATCCCGATGACCCGCATGGCGCTGCTCCCGTCCGTCCAGTCGTCAGTCGCGCAGGGCGCGGCGGTGGTCGTCGCCGCGCAGGGTGGCCAGGGCGAGGGCGCTCACGGCGCAGGTGGCGGCCACGTAGTACGCGGGGATGTCGATGTCGCCGGTCCGTTCGACGGCCTCGGTGATGAGCAGGCCGGCGCAGCCGGAGAACACCGCGTTGGAGAGCGCGTACGCCAGCCCCAGGCCGGTGTAGCGGACGCGCGTCGGGAACATCTCGGCCAGCATCGCCGGGCCCGGGCCCGCCATCAGGCCGACCACCGCGCCCGCCGCGACCACGGCGAGGCCCTTGGCTGCCGTCGGGGCGGCGGGGTCCTGCAGAAGGTCCAGCAGCGGGAAGGAGAGCAGCACGGCGAGGACGGCACCGGCCACCATGACGGTCCGCCTCCCCACCCGGTCGCTCAGCGCGCCCGCCGGGAGGATGGCGGCCGCGAAGCCCAGGTTGGCGAGGACGGTGGCGGTCAGGGCCTGCTGGAACGTGGCGTTCAGCGTGGTCTGGAGGTACGACGGCAGGACGACCAGGAAGGTGTAGCCGGCCGCCGACCAGCCCATGAGGCGTCCGGCGCCCAGCGCGACCGCCCGGACCGCCTCGCGCGCGGGAGCGACCGGCGGACCGACCGGTGAGGCGTCCGGTGAGGCGTGCGCACCACGCCGCTCGCCGCGGAACGACGGGGTCTCCTCCAGCCGGAGTCGTAGCCACAGCGCCGCAAGGCCCATCGGCAACGTCAGCAGGAACGGCAGCCGCCAGCCCCACGCGTGAAGCTGCCCCGACGACAGGAGGGTCGCCAGCAGGGCGGCCACGCCCGCGCCGCCGAGCAGGCCGAGCGCCACCGTGAACGACTGCCACGCCCCGTACAGGCCCCGCCGGCCGGGCGGCGCGAACTCCGTCATCACGGAGACGGCGCCACCGAACTCGCCCCCGGCGGACAGCCCCTGCACGACGCGCAGGAGGGTGAGCAGCCACGGCGCCGCCGCGCCCAGCGTCGCGTACGTCGGCAGCAGGCCGATCAGCGTGGTCGCGCCGGTCATCAGCAGCACGGCGAGGACGAGGGCCGGGCGCCGCCCGGCGCGGTCGCCGAAACGGCCGAAGAGCGCCGCGCCGAGCGGGCGGAAGAAGAAGGCGAGGGCGAAGGACGCGTACGTCCGGACGAGCGCCTCCGCGCCCCCTTCGCCGCCCGGGCTGAAGAAGTGGGCGGCGATGATCGTGGCGAAGTAGCCGTAGACCCCGAACTCGTACCACTCGATGAAGTTCCCCACCGAGCCCGCCACCAGCGCTCTGCGCGAGCGCGGCGGCGGTGCGGTGACCGTCCCGGTCGCTTCGGTTACCCCAGTCGCCTGCCTCTTCATGACTGTTCGTTACATCACCGCGGCGGACCGCTGTCAACGACGTCAGCGGGGCGGTGCGGCGAACCGGTCGAGCAGCGCGTCCAGCCCCGCCGCGAGCCCCTCCTCGCCCGCCCGCTCCGCGAGGGCGGGCGCCGCGGCGCGCAGGCGGGGCAGCTCGTCGGCGGGCATGCGGTGCAGCCCGAACCGGATCGCCGGCTCGGGCTCGTCGGGGGTGTCCACCACGGCGGTCAGCTCCACGAGGACGTACCCCAGCACCCAGGCCGTCACGGCCCGGTACGCCAGCGGCGCCCGGTCCTCCGCGACCCCGGAGCGGGCGAGCAGTACGAGGACGCGCTCGTGGGCGCGCAGCACCGCCCGGGGGCGGCGGGACAGCGGCACCGCCAGCATGCGGGTGGCCAGCAGCGGCACGACCTGCGGATGGCGCAGCGAGAGCCGGTGGATGCCGAGCGCGGTGCGGTGGAGCTCGGCGCGCCCGTCCGCCTCCGCGTCCGGGTCCGCGCCGGCGGGACCCAGGGGCCCGAGCGCGTCGAGGAGCTCCGCGAAGAACGCCTCGACCAAGCCGTCGAGCAGGCCGTCCTTGCCGGCGGCGTACCGGTAGAGGGCCATCGCCTCGACCCCCAGCTCGGCGGCGAGCCGCCGCATGCTGAGCGCGGACAGGCCCTCGCGGTCGACCAGCGCGAGGGCGGTGGCGAGAACGAGCTCCCGGCTCAACCGCCCGCGACGGCGCCGCCCCGGTCCTGCCTGCTGGGGCATGCCATGCCTCCGGGGGTTCCCTTGACCCTCCCGACATACAGCGGCAAAGTGTCCATATACGTCGTAAATATAGCCTGTATGGGCGTACGCAGGTCCTGTGGAGGCGAGAGAAGACCAGCGGCAGGTCACCGTGGAGACGATCACACGCCACACACGCCACAAGAAGGGGCTCACGCCCATCGGACGTACGAGCCGCCGTGTGCACCGCCTGATGGTCTGCTACATCCTGTTCGTGATCCCGCCCACCGTCGTGTATCTGGCCGTACCCTCCCGGCACACCAGCATGTGGGCGCTGGTCGGCCTCGCCGGCGTCGCGGCGATGCTCATCGGGATCCGCATCCACCGCCCCGCCCAGCGGTGGCCGTGGCTGCTGCTCGCCGCCGCGAACCTCACCTTCACCGCCGGCGACACCACGTACAACATCCTCGAGGGCGTGTACGGGCAGACGAACCCCTTCCCGTCGCTCGCCGACGTCTTCTACCTGTCCACCTATCCGCTCTTCGCCGCGGGCATCTTCGGCTTCATCCGCGCCCGTTGGCGGGGCCGCGACCTCGCCAGCCTGCTCGACGCGCTGATCCTCACGTCCGGGCTCGCCCTGCTGTCCTGGGTGCACCTGATCAACCCGCTCACCGTGGCCGAGAGCGAGACCTGGGCGCAGCGCGCGGCGGCGATCGCGTACCCCCTCGGTGACGTGCTCATCCTGGCCATGGTGGTCCGGCTGCTCACCCTCGGCGGCACGCGCGAGCGGTCCGTGCAGCTGCTCGCCCTCGGCACGGTCGGGATCCTCACCTCCGACGTGCTGTACGGGCTGCTCCAGCTCCAGGGAACCTGGCAGGTCGGCACCGTCATGGACCTCGGCTGGGTGGTCTTCTTCACCGCCTGGGGCCTCGCCGCCCTGCACCCGTCGATGGTGCGGCTGACCGAACGGGTGCCGCAGCCCGGGCCCGGTATCGCCAAGCGGCGCCTGGCCGTCCTGGCCGGGGCCTCGCTCATCGCGCCCGCCGTGCTGCTGTCGGAGGCCCTGCTCGGCAGCGTGCGGGACGCCGCCATCATCGCCGTGTTCTCCGGCGTCATGTTCCTGCTGGTCATGGCCCGGCTGTGGGAGCTGGTCTCGGAGCACCGCAGGGCCGTCACCCGGGAGCGCAGCCTCCGCCTGGCCGCCGCCTCGCTCGTCGGGGCCGTCACCCCGCAGGACGTCGCCGAGTGCGTCGAGGGCGCCGCGGACGCGCTGTTCGGCGAGGTCACCCACCACCGGTCGGTCCTCCTCGTCGTGGACGCCGACGGCAATCTGCGGCCCGTGTCCACCCCGGAGCACCGGTGGGTGTGGGAGCTCGCCCCGGAGCCGGCGTCGGCGCCCGTGCCCGGCCCGGGCCCCGACCCCACGACGGCCCCCGGCCCTCCGCCCGACGACGACCACGACCGCCACGACGACCACGACCTCCGCCACGACGGCGGCCGCCGCGTCCCGGCCCCCCTCACCGGCGGCACTCGCCTCCTCGACACCGCCGAGCTCGGCCCCGACGCCGCCGCCGCGCTCGCGCCCTCCACACGAGCGATGCTCTGCCCGCTCGCCCTCCAGTCGCCCGACTCCCTCGAACCGGCGATGGGCGCCCTGCTGGTCGCGGGCTCCGCCCGAGAGCTCGACCAGCTCGCCGTGTCCGTCGAGTCCCTCGCCTCGCAGGCCGCCCTCGCCCTCGAACGCGTCGGATTCAGCGAGGAGATCAACCGCCGCAGGAGCGAGGCCTACTTCCGCACCCTCGTCCACAACGCCTCCGACGTCATCCTGATCCTCGACGACGACGGCACCGTCCGGTACGCCAGCCCCTCGGCCCAGGTCATGTTCGGCACCCTCGTCGGCGCCACCCCGCTGATGCGGCTCGTCGACCCCCGGGACCACGAACGCGCCCTGCGCGCCCTCGCCCGCGTACGCGACGAGGACTCCCGGGACGCCCACGACGACTGGCGCGTCCTGCGCGCCGACGGCGAACGGCTCGACGTCGAGGTCCGCTGCAGCAACCTCCGCCACGAGCAGACCGTGCACGGCATCGTGCTGACCCTGCGGGACGTCACCGAGCAGCGCCAGCTGGAGCGGGAGCTCACCCACCGAGCCTTCCACGACTCGCTGACCGGCCTGCCCAACCGGGTCCTGCTGCTGGAGCGCATCGAGCGCGCCCTGCTGCGCGGCCGCCGCGACGCCGGCCTCACCGGCATCCTCTTCGTCGACCTCGACGACTTCAAGGTCGTCAACGACATGATGGGCCACTCCGTCGGCGACGAACTCCTCGTCGCGGTCGCCCGCCGGCTCACCGGCGCGCTGCGGCTCAGCGACACCGCCGCCCGGCTCGGCGGCGACGAGTTCGCCGTCCTCATGGAGGGCGCCAAGGCCCCGGAGGACGCCGACCGGCTCGCCGCCCACATCGTCCAGACCCTCGGCCGGCCGTTCCGCCTCACCAGCGGCTCCACCAGCGTCTCGGCCTCCGTCGGGGTGGCCACCGCCGCGGACGGCGAGGAGGCCGAGGAGCTCCTCGGCCACGCCGACCTCGCGCTGTACGCCGCCAAGACCGCCGGCAAGCGCCAGTCGCGCCGCTACCGCCCCGACCTGCACGCCGGCATGGTGGAGCGCCACGAACTCCAGGAGGGCCTGGACCGGGCCATCACGGAGGAGGCGTTCACGCTGCGCTACCAGCCCATCCTGGAGCTGGTCAGCGGCGAGGTCACCGGCTTCGAGGCGCTGATCCGCTGGCCGCACAGCCACCGCGGGCTCGTCCCGCCCGACCAGTTCATCACCCTCGCCGAGGAGACCGGCCACATCACGGCGCTCGGCGCCTGGGTCCTCCAGCGGGCCGCCGGCGACATCGCCCGCTGGCAGCGGGCCCGGCCCCGGACCGACCCCCTCTACCTCAACGTCAACGTCTCCGCCCGCCAGTTCCTCGACCCCTCCTTCGTCGACGACGTACGCCGCGTCCTCGACACCTCCGGCCTGGCGCGTGGTTCCCTCGTCCTGGAGATCACCGAATCCGTCCTGATGCGCAGCGACGAGCACATCAGCACCGCCCTGCGCACCCTCAAGGAGCTCGGCGTCTCCATCGCGATCGACGACTTCGGCACCGGCTTCTCCTCGCTCAGCTATTTGCGGGAGTTCCCCATCGACGTCCTGAAGGTCGACAAGTCGTTCATCGACGACATCGTCACCGACGGCCAGCAGGTCGCTCTCGTCGAAGGCATCGTCCGCATCGCCGACGTCCTCGGCCTCCAGGTCATCGCCGAGGGCATCGAGAACCCCCGCCAGCGCGACCTGCTCGCCGCCATGGGCTGCCGCCACGGCCAGGGATACCTCTTCGCCCGGCCCATGGCGGCCGACGACGCCGAGCAGTACCTCCTCGTGCCCCAAAATCCGTCCAGGCAGCGCAAGGGACTCACCCCCGCGGGCCGCGGCCCCGCCGGCGCACAGCTGACCCGCTCCGCCATCCGCGCCGAGCAGCGCATCGGCGACCTCGGCCGCCTCCAGAAGACCAGCAGGATGTGCGACGCCGTCATCGACGAGGTCCACGGGCGCCGCATCCGCGTCGGCGACCACTGGCTCGTCGACTTCGCCTCCTGCAACTACCTCGGGTTCGACTTCGACCCCGAGATCATGGACACCATCGCCCCCTTCGTACGCCGCTGGGGCACCCACCCCAGCTGGTCCCGGCTCATCGGCAACCCCCGCCTCTACACCGACATCGAGGAGCGGCTCACCGATCTCCTGCGCGCCCCGGACACCCTCCTCCTGCCGACCATCACCCTCATCCACGGCTCGGTGATCCCGGCGCTCGCGGACGGCGGACTGGTCTGCGTCGAGGCCCGCGCCCACCGCACCATGTACGACGGCTGCGTCGTCGCCCGCGGCCAGGGCGCCTCGGTGCAGCGCTTCCACGCCGAGCAGCCCGAGGAGCTCGACCGGCTGCTCGCCACCGCCCCGCCCGGCGTACAGCGCCTCGTCTGCCTCGACGGCGTCAACAGCATGACCGGCAGCCTCCCCGACCTGACCGCCCTCGCCCGCGTCTGCCGCTCCCACGACGCCCTGCTGTACGTCGACGACGCCCACGGCTTCGGCGTCATCGGCGAACGCACCCCGCACGACACGTCCCCGTACGGCTCCCTGGGCAACAGCATCGTGCGCCACCTCGGCGAGAGCTACGAGGGCATCGTGATGGTGGGCGGCCTGTCGAAGGCGTACTCCTCGCTGCTGGCGTTCGTCACCGCCCCGCCCGACCTGAAGGCCCATCTGAAGGTCGCCGCCGGGCCCTACCTGTACTCCGGCCCCTCGCCGGTCGCGTCCCTCGCGACCGCCCTCGCGGGCCTCGACGTCAACGAGCGGCGCGGCGACGCCATCCGCGCCGACCTGTACCGCAAGACGCACCGCGTCCTCGACCACATCCGCGCCATCGGCGTCGCCACGCCCAGCACCGACGGCCTGCCCATCATCGAGGTCCCGCTCGCCGACAGCTGGGACCTCGACGCCGTCGGCGACTTCCTGTGGGAGCACGGCATCTACGTCACGCTCGCCGCCTATCCGCTCGTCCCGCGCAGCCAGGTCGGCTTCCGCGTCCAGATGACCGCCCTCAACACCGACGAGCAGATCGACCAGCTCAACGCCACGCTCACCGAGCTCGCCGACCGCTTCCCGCTCAGGCAGGCAGGCGCCCGCGCCGAGCCGGACGGCGTCCTGGGCGGGTGGCGGGCGTGAGGCCGGCACCCGGGGAGGGCGTACCCGGGGAGGGCGCCCCCGACCCGCGGTTCGACGACGGGCAGGTGCCCCACTACCGGGGGCCCGGGCCCCGGCACAACCGCGAAGCGGACTGGGACCGGTGGCCCGTCTCCGCGTACCTCACCGAGAACTACCGGCGGATGCACAGCTCCGACGCGACGGTCCTGCGCCACCACTGCGCCTTCTACCGGCGCCTGCCGGCCGACGGTGTCGGCCGCTCCCTGGAGTTCGGCGCCGGGCCCAACCTGTACCCGCTGATGCCGGCCGCCGCGGTCGTCCGCCTCATCGACGCGCTGGAGCCCGGCGCCGGCAACGTCGCCTACCTGGCCGGGCAGCTGGAGCACCCCGACGCGAGCTGGCAGACCTTCTACGCGCTGTGCCGCGCCCTCGACCCCAGGCTCCCCACCACGCTCACCGAGGCCCTGTCCCGGGTCCGTGTCCTGCACGCCGACGCGACGGCCGTGCCCGAGGGCGCCTACGACCTGGCGTCGATGAACTTCGTCGCCGAGAGCGTCACCGAGGACGCCGACGAGTTCGCCGAACTGTGCGGCATGTTCATCCGCTCCGTACGGCCCGGGGGACACCTGGTCGCCGCCTTCATGGAGAACATGCCGAGCTATCAGATCGGCGGCGGCCTGGTCTGGCCGGCCTTCCCCGTCGACACCCAGACCGTCCGGCGGGCCTTCGCCCCGCACACCGCGCACCTGCTGGTCACCCGGGTCGACAAGGACCCGACCCTGCCCGACTACGGCGACACGGGCATGGTGCTGCTCCAAGCGGTACGCGCCGACTAGCGCGGAGCCCGGCGCCGGGCCGGAGCCCGGCGGGCAGCGCGAAGCGCGGCGGCCTCGGGCTCAGGTGAGCAACTCCTCGTAGAGGCGCGCGTACTGGGCCCCGAAACGCTCCGGTGCGAAACGCTCCTCCATCGTCGCCCGGCCCTGCTCCGACAGCACCTGCCACCAGTGCGGGCGCTCCAGCAGCTGGCGCAGCAGATGGCCCGTGCGGCGCGCGTCGCCGATCGGCGCCCGCAGCACCGTGTCGCCGAGCGCGGCGAACTCCGGACGGTCGCTCAGGATCACCGGGCGGCCCGTGCTCAGCGCCTCCAGGACGGTCGGCGGGATGTCCGTCGTGTCCGTCAGCTCCCACGGCACGTGCAGCAGCAGGTCCGCCGACGCCACCAGGGGCCGCATGTCGTCGACGTACCCGAGGACCTCCACGTCCCGCAGCCCCTCGCGCTCCGCCAGGCCGCGTACCTCCTCGTCCAGCGCCCGCGCGTCCTCCCCGGGACGGGCGCGCAGCGCCAGCGTCAGCCGGAAGCGGGCCCCGGCGCGGGCGGCCACCGCGGCCGCCCGTACGGCCTCCTCGGCGCCGCCGCCCCGCCCGTGACGCCCGGTCACCAGCACCTTCGGCGTGGGCCCCATCGGACGCGGCATCAGCGGCCACTGGTCCAGCCGCACCACCGGGGGGACGACCACCACCGGGCCGAACCCGGCGGTGCTCAGCTGCCGCGCGGTCGCCGACGACAGCGTCACCGTCCGGCCGAGCGGCCGCGCGCGGCGCAGCAGCCGTGCGTCGTGGACGCCGGTCACGGTGTGGAGCACCGGCCGTCCGGCGAGCAGCGGCGGCCACAGCCGGGAGGACAGGGGGTAGGCCTCGCCGATGGCCAGGACCGCGTGCACCAGGTCGGCGCGGCGCGCCAGTACGGCGGCGGCGACGGAGATCTGCAGGCGCTGGCGCGGCCGTGGGACGCCGTCGAGGGACAGGACGGGCACCGCACGCCCGGGCGGGACGCGGGAGACGGTCCTGGGCGCGCCGCGGGGCGGCCAGCGGGTGAACCAGGTGAACTCGACGTCCGGCACGGAGTCCAGGAGGGCGGCGGCCAGTTCGGTGTCGGCGTCGTCCCGCCCGTCGAGGGGCCCGCCGGTGAGCAGGAGGACGCGCGGTCTGCGGGCTCTAGCGTCCATGGCCGGGCTCCCTCCCCGGCAGGACGGCTGGGTGGTCGGACCGCGCGCCGGTCTCCTCGGCCCCGCCCGGCGCCGAGGGCGGCGGCGCTCTGGTGATCGGCGACGGGCGGGGCGGCTCGGTGGGTGGGCCTGGAGCGGTGGGCGGGCCGGGGGCGGCGCGTCGGCCGGGGGCAAGAGGCCGCCCGCCGTTCCCGGTCCGGCGGTGTGGACACCGGACCGGGAACGGCACGGCCGCGGTACCGGGGCCCGTCGCCGCGCCGATGCCGTCCAGCCCCTGAACGGACACCGGTGTGGCGGCGGTGACCCCCGGCACCGCATCCCCGGTGGTGGCGCGGGCGGGCGGCCGCATCCGCCCGGAGCCCCGCGTCCACCCGACCGCGACCGCGGCCTCGGTCGCGCGGTAGCGGAACAGGAGCACGGCGGCGACCGCAAAGAACAGCACCGTGGCCGTCCCCGCCGGGTGCGCGGCCACAGCGGCCACGGAGCCGGTGGCGGCGGTACCGGCCACCGTGCGGGCTCTGCGCATCCGGGGGATGGAGACGACGGCCACGGCGGCCCCCCACTGGCCCCGTGTCCGTGCACGGCCCGGTACGCCCCGAGCCGGGGGGAAGGGTGAGTTCAGCGTCGCGCGAGCGCGGTCACCGGGGTTGCCTGAAGCGCGGTCACCCGGAACGTCCGAGCTGCCCGGCCCGTCCGAGCTGCCCGAGCCGCCTGAGTGGGCCGGGTCGCCTGGGCCGTCGGAGTCGACCGCCCGGCGACGTCCGCCCGCCAGGTGCGGCGCCACGCGGGCCCGGCGGCGGCGGGGTGCCGAACACGGCCGGCGCACGGCGGCGCGGTGCGCGGTGGCGGCGAGGATCAGCCGGTCGGAGGCCCTGCGGGCCGGGCGCGTGGCGCCGGGGCCCGTGGGGGGCGCCGCGGAGGTACGGCACCGGGCACCCGCGGCGGCGGGCCAGTCGGTCGCCCGCCGCAGCGGGTGCGGAGCGAAAGGCGCCGGGCGACGGCCGGCCGGGAACGAGGACACGATGGGCCTCTTCCTGAGAGATGCCTGCCAGGAAATGACCTGCTGAATATCCAGCCTTAGCACACGTAGTTTGTCCGGTCAATCCTGCGGCACTCGTCGGCAGGGACGGGGCGATCGACTGACTGTGCCTGCCCCGCATTCGACTCACCCGCCTGCTTCGCGGCCCTGCTCGGCGGCGCCGCCGGCTCGGCGACACCCCGCAGGCGTACAGCCATGTCGCCCTGGTCAACACGGCGTTCGCCCTCTACGGCACCCGATCCGCCGGCCGGACGGGGAACGGGCACCGGGGCGTGTCCCGCGCGACGGTCGCGTAGGCGCCCGGAGCCCGTTCCACCTTCGAGGCGGTTCCCCCCGTCAGCCGCCGCCGGTCGGCGCGTCGGCGGCTCGCGGCCTGCGCAGCAGCGCCGAGGCGGCGAGTGCCGTGGTGAGCGCGGCGCAGGCCACGGACGCGGCGCCGGCCCAGGCGTACGCGCCGCCGAGACTGCCCTCCAGCAGGTTCAGGTGCCCGACGCCCGCCACGGCGTGCAGCGCGACGACTCCGACGCCGGTCGCCGCGCTCGCGGCCCAGACGCGGGCGGTGTCACGCAGGACGAGCCAGCCGCCCACGCCCAGGCAGAGCACGGTGACGGCGAAGGACAGCAGGCCGGCGCTGCCCCCGGAGCGCAGGGCGACGAGATCGGTGGGCAGGTGCAGCAGTCCGCAGACGAGCAGCACGAAGGCCACGGGCCAGCGCAGAGGGGAGCGGAGGGGGGAACGCAGGGCCGCGGAGGCCGCGTTGTCGCCGCGCCGCGTGGTGGTACGGCGCTGGGCGGCGGGCGCGGGCGCCGGCCCGCTGCCGGGTGCCGGGGCCGCGCCCAGGGCGCCGGGCGCGGCGGTGGTGGCGCCGTCGGGGGCGGGTGCGCCCTCGGCGCGCCGGGCGTCCTCGGATTCCCGGCCGCTTCGCGG
Organism: Streptomyces sp. NPDC093546; assembly: GCF_044765045.1. Classification (NCBI taxonomy): domain Bacteria; kingdom Bacillati; phylum Actinomycetota; class Actinomycetes; order Kitasatosporales; family Streptomycetaceae; genus Streptomyces; species Streptomyces sp. NPDC093546. The sequence continues at coordinate 230,334 of NZ_JBIWJG010000009.1, forward strand.
CCAGCCTCCGCCGTCCTCCGTACCGAGGATGTCCACCAGCTGGGCGACGTCCTCGATGGGCCGGCCGACGGCCGCGGCGCGCAGGGTCGTCCCCGCTTCGTCGAGATTGTGCGGAGGTTCCCCCAGCATGGCGACCAGCTGCCGGACCTCCTCCAGGGGCCGGGCCACGGCGGCCGCGCGGAGCGCCTCGTCGCCGGGGCTGGACACCTCCTTGGTCCGCTTGAGCAGGCTCACCAGCGCGGCGACCTCCTCGAGCGGCCGGTAGGTGGCCGCGGTCCACAGCAGCGTGCGTATGGGCTCGTCGGTACCGTCGGCGGCCGGCTTCCCGGCCGCGTGCTCCTGAGACCCACGGGTGTCCTGAGACCTGTGGGTGTCCTCGGCCGCAGGGGCCTCCCGGGGCGCAAGGGCCTCCTGGAGTTCGCGGACCTCCGGCGGGGGAGGCGCCTGTGGCGCCGGGGCGGCGGCCGGGGGCGGCGCGTCGGCCGGAGCGGCCGCCGTCTGCGAGGCCGGCGGGAACGCCGGGAGAGGCGGGCTCTCGGGACCCGGCGCCGACGAGGCCGGCGGTGCGGCCGGGGGTGAGGCCGCGGGCGAGACCGGCGGCGGGGTCGGCGGCGCGTCCGGGCGGCCTACCGGCGGAGGGGTAGGGGGAGTTGTCGGATGGTCGGTGGTCATGGCGCGGCTCCATTCGCCGAACGTTCGGTGAGGCACACACCGTGTCGTTGCCCCATCTAAGGGGCATATCGCCCCATTGCGCCATCCGGGAGGGGCAGAAGAGGGGTGACGGTGTCGGCGAAGAGACCGGAGCGGTGGTTGAAGCGCACACCTTCAAAGGGCTGATGTGGTTGCCGTTTCAGCTGATTTGCACCTTTTGCCCGACTGCGGTCCACTAGAGGTGGAAGTCTGCATTCCTCCTGTGAAGGGGATGGTGGCATGTCAGTCATCGAGTCGGAGCTCCGGGACCGGACGGTCCTGGACGCAGATATCGAGTCCGCACTCAATCCGGCGGAGGCCGAAGGGTTCTACCGCGACACGCGCGAGTGCGCAGCGCTGGCCGTCCAGGCCGGCGCGGGACAGGTCCTGCTTGCGCCTCCGACTCCCCGGCCCAAGAAGGGCTGAGGGAGGGGCTGAATGGAGCAGCCCGGAGCACCCACCCGTCTGACGGGCGTGGTGCAGGATCTCACTTCCCAGGTGGTCTCCGCTCTTCGGAGCGGAGACCACGTCGGTGTCCTCCCGGCCGCCGTCTCCGGCGTCGGGGACGACGGCCTGGGCCTCGCCGCCGTACGCGTGCTCGGCGCGGACGCGTTGTTGCCGAGCGTGGCACTCCGTACGCCCCCCGACGCCGGCGATCTCGCCGTCTTCGAGCAGGCGGTACGCGCCTTCCCGCCGACCCCCGACGCCGCGCCGACCACGCGATGGAGCCACTGGGCCATGCGACGGCTCGTCAGTGCCGGTGGCGCCGCCGGCGGTGCCGACGGTGACGAGCCGTCGACCGCCTGGCTCGACGTGGCCCCCTGGCAGGTGCTGACCCATCAACTCGCCGTCCTCGCCGCTCTCGCCGTGCCCGCCGAGCCGGGGAGGGAGCCCGGCGTGTTCCGTGCGGCCGCGCGCCGACCGGTGGACGTGGCCCGCGGCTTCGTCCGGGCCGTACGCCGCCGCGACTGGCAGCAGGCCGCCGCCGCGGGACGCTGGCTGACGCTGCTGCCCGACGTCCCCGACACCCTCGGCCTCGAGCGCGGCCTGGAGTTCGTGGAGCTCATGGGCGGCACCGACCCGCGCGTGGACCTGCACCTGCGGGCCGCGTGGCTGCTGCGCGCCGGAGCGCCGGTGTGACGCCGCCCGCCGAGATCCGGGGCGTCGCCGAGGCGGCCCTGCGCTGGGTGTCGGAGCAGCGGCTCGGCTTCGCCCTCGACGAGCACGCGCTGGACGCCACCACCGACGTCAACCGCACCTGGAAGCCGCTGGGCGAACTGGCCCAGGTGTGCGTCTGTGTCACCCGGCACACGCCGCCCGGCACCCCCCTGCACCGCGCCGCGTCCGACCTCCTCGCCTTCGCCTGGGAACAGACCCGCGACGGCGCCCTCTTCGTCGACCTCCAACGGCTGGAGCCCTGGGCGTCGTACCCCCTGGAGATCTACGCCGCGTTCGCCTCCGCCGGTCTGCGGCACCACGGGTACGAGCAGTTCGTCTCCACGATCGCCCGGACGCGCGGCTGGCGGCTGCTCGAACTGCTCCCCAACCGCCGCCTCGGTGTGCTCAACTCCGAGCGCCGCAGCGGTCTGCCGCCGCACGCGGAGCCGGCCGAGGAGCTGGCCCGGACGTGGCTGGGCGGCCTCCCGGAACCGTGGACGTTCGAGCGGGGCGCCGGTTACACCCTCACGCACGTCGTCTTCCACCTCACCGACTGGGGCCGGGCCGTCGACCGCGTACCGCCGCACGTGGCGTCCTACGTGGAGACCTGGCTGCCGCCCTGGCTCGACACGTGCCTGGAGGACGAGCAGTGGGACCTGAGCTGTGAACTGCTGGCCATCGCGGCCAGTCTGCCGCGCCCCCCGGCCCCGGTGGTGGTCGAGGCCGGGTGGGCCGCAGTGGCGGGCGCCCAGGACGAACACGGGTCCCTCCCCGAAATGGGAGCGGGCCGTCACGGGCGGCCCGTGCCGCGCGACTTCCTCCACTGCTACCACTCCACCCTGATGGCGGCGTACGCCGGGGCGTTGACCCTCGCGCGCGTCGGAGCAGGGGGAGTCGTACAGGGAGCGGCCCCATGACGAGCACCCGCCTCATCCACACCGTCGGCGTGGGCGCCATCGAGTGGCTGTACGCCCACCGCGACGGCTTCCGCCTGGAACCGGACGCCGCGCCCGAGGTCGGCTTCCTGGAGCGCTTCAAGCCGGTCGGTGAACTGGCCGTCATCTGCAGGGTGCTGTTCCGCGAAGGCGTCGCCGGCTCCCGCCAGGCCGACCTCGCGCGCAAGCTGCTCGACCACGCCTGGCGCGAAGTCCTGGACGGCGGCCGGATGCTGGTGCGCGGCCAGCGGACCGAGCCGCTGTCGCCGATCCCCTTCGAGGTGTATGTGCCGCTGCGGGAACTGGGGTACCGCAACCCCGAGTTGGAGGAGTGGGCCCGGTTCAACCACCGGCTCGGCAGCTCGGCGGCCCTGGAGACCCAGCCCGTCCGGCGCCTCTGCCTCTCCGCGTACGAACGCCGCTTCGGCCTGGAGCCGCGCGTCCCGGAGGCCGAGGCCCTCGCGCGCACCTGGCTCGGGCGGACCCCCGAGCCGTGGACCGTGGACACCCGTGTCGGATACGACATCACCCACACCGTCTTCCACCTCACCGACTGGGGCGAGAACCCCGGCGGCCTGCCCCCCGACCTCGCCGCGTACCTGGCCCTCTGGCTGCCCGTCTGGCTGGACGACTGGGTGGACCTGCGCCGCTGGGACCTGCTCGGCGAGCTGCTCGTGGTGGACGCCTGCCTGCCCGAGCCCACTTTGGACGCGCCCGCCTGGGAGGCGTTCGCCGCGGCCCAGCAGCCCGACGGGGCGATGCCCGCGGTGCGGGACATGCCCGAGGGCGATCCCGAGGAGGTCTTCGACGTCGTGTACCACTCCACCCTGGTCGCCGCCTTCGCCTCCGTCCTGGCGACGTCGCGGGCCCTGGCGCGGCTGGCCGGGCCGTGACCGCGACCGGGCTCCGCGACGACACGGAGGTGCGGGCGCGGCTCGACGAGGCCGTCCGCGCCATGGACGCCCCCGACACCGTCGTCGCCTACTCGCGGGACGGCCGGCGCACCGTGCGCTGCGGCGGCACCGCGCCGCCCGGCCCCGTCCCGCGCGACCTGCTGCGGTACGAGCTCGGCTCGGCCTCCAAGCCGTACACCGGCCTGCTGCTGGCGGAGCTGGTCCGCTCGGGCGAGCTGTCCGGCGACGACCCGGCCGTCGCCCATCTGGACTCGGGCCACCGGCACGGGTGGCTCGCCGCGATCACGCTCACGCACCTGATCACCCACACCGCCGGGCTCCCCCCGCTGCCCCGCGACTTCTACCGCCAGGCCCTGCCCCACTGGACCACCAACCCCTACGCCGGCTACCCGCCCGAGCGGGTCGTGCGGGCCTTCCTGCGCAGCCGCCCGCGCCACCGCCCCGGCACCCGCTGGCGCTACTCGAACTTCGGCGTCTCCGTCCTCGGCCACACCCTCGCGGCCGCCACCGCGACCCCCTGGGAGGAGCTGCTCACCGGCCGGGTCCTGCGCCCCCTGGGCCTGACCGACACCGCCCTGCGGCCCGAGGGGCCGGGCACCGACGCCACCGGCCACAAGGTCGACGCCGCCACCCCCGTGCCCCCGCTCCTCATCGGCGGCTTCCAGGCGGCGGGGGCCGTGCGGACGACCCCGTACGACGCCCTCGCCTTCGTGGAGGCCCATCTGCGGCCCGCCGCCACCCCGCTGGCGGAGGCGCTGGGCGCGGTGCTCCGCCCCGTCCTGCGGCGTGGGTGGGGGCACCGGCACGTGCACACCCTGACCTGGTTTCGCCACCCCACGGACGAGGGCCCCCTGTACTTCCACGCCGGCGCGACCAGCGGCCAGCAGGCGTTCATCGGCTTCCGCCCCGACACGGGCACGGCGCTGGCCGCCTTCTGCACCCGCCGCCACCGCGGTGGCGACCCCTTCGTGGCGACGGCGTACGCACTGCTCCAGGACCCGCCGTAGAGGCAGGGGTCAAAATAGCTCATGTGTTCGGTTCAGGTTTACGCTGAGTGCCATGGCACGGCACCACATGCAGGGCTCCCTCTTCGACCAGAGCGACGAGACCGCTCTCGGACCGCTCACCGGCGTGCGGCGCACCGCCCTGACCGACGGGGCGTGGATCGACCTGCTCCCGGGCTGGCTGACCGGCGCCGACGCCCTCTTCGAGGAGCTCGCCGCCCACGTCCCCTGGCGCGCCGAACGGCGGCAGATGTACGACCACGAGGTCACCGTCCCGCGCCTGCTGGCCTTCTACGGCGAGGGCGACCCCCTGCCGCACCCCGTCCTGGAGGAGGCCCGCGCCGCGCTCTCCACGTACTACGCCGCCGAACTGGGCGAGCCCTTCGCCACGGCGGGCCTGTGCTACTACCGCGACGGCCGCGACAGCGTCGCCTGGCACGGAGACCGGACCGGCCGCGGCTCGCGCCAGGACACCATGGTCGCCATCCTCTCGGTGGGCGAGCCGCGCGACCTGGCGCTCCGGCCCCGGGGCGGCGGCGCCGCGTCCCTGCGCTTCCCCCTCGGCCACGGCGACCTCGTCGTGATGGGCGGCTCCTGCCAGCGCACGTGGGAGCACGCGATCCCCAAGACCACGAGGGACGTGGGACCCAGGATCAGCATCCAGTTCCGGCCGCGGGGTGTCGGCTGAGCCCCTCCCCGAGGACCTGCGGAACCCGCCCCTGTGCCCCCTCGGGCTCAGGCGACCGGGCGGACCCGCTGGCTCCCGAGTTCGTAGCGCGCCCCCACGACGGCCAGCCGGCCCGCCGCCACCGCGTCGGCCAGATCGGGCTCCCGGCCGAGCCGGTCGCGTACGAGTCGGACCTGCGCGGTGATCGTCGCGTCGACGCGGGCCTGGCCGCTGTGGCTCCGGTCGATCGCCGGACGGATCTGCTCCGCGACGTACGCGATGTGCGCGGGCAACTCCTCACCCGTCTCGTCCGCCCGCACCGCCGCTGTCACCGCGCCGCAGGACTGGTGCCCCAGCACCATCACCAGCGGGATGCCGAGCTCCAGGACGCCGTACGCGACGCTGCCGAGGACCGCCTCGTCCAGCACCTCACCCGCCGAGCGCACCGTCATCAGATCGCCGAGCCCCTGGTCGAAGACGAGCTCCGGCGGGACGCGCGAGTCGATGCAGCCGAGGACCAGGGCGAACGGGTGCTGGCCGGACACGGCCGCCACCCGGTCGGCCGCCGCCTCGTGCGGATGCGTCTGGTGCCGCGTGCGCCAGCGCCGGTTGCCCCGCGTCAGCTCGCGCAACGCGGCGGCGGGGGTCGTGGGCCGCGCCGGGGCGGCGGCCGTGCCCACCGCGCCCGCCGGCCCGGTGATGGCGAGGCCGAGGCCGGAGGCGGCCCCGAGCGCGGCCCCTCCGCCCAGCGCGCCGCGGAGCACTCCGCGCCGCGTCAACCGGTGCCGCGCGCCCCCGCTCCGGGTGGCGTCCAGTGCTGCCGTGCCGTCCTTCGATATCGAGGTCACGGCCGCACGGTAGGCCTGCGATACCGGTGTCTTCGGTCGTCTTTGACCACCGTTGGCCGGGAGTTGGGCGAATCCTGGACTCCGCTGACCGCATGTGTCCGCTCGGCGGCACAAGGTCACCCATGGTCCCGCCCCCGGATGCGGTGTTACAAATGAGCGTGGTCACCGTTCGCGACCGATTCCGTGGAGCCTCGGTTCGGTCACTGGCCGACAGGCGCCCGCGAAGCGTCGCGGGGCAGGTCTTCGTCCTGCAAGTGGCGCTGGTCGTGCTGCTGGTCCTCGGCGCCGTCCTCGCCCTCGTCCTCCAGTCGCGGGCCGACATCGACCGCGAGGCCCGCAACCGCTCCGTCGCCGTCGCCGAGTCCTTCGCCCACGCGCCGGGCATCGAGGAGGCCCTCGCCGCGCCCAACCCCTCCGCCGTCCTCCAGCCGCTCACCGAAGCCGCCCGCGGGCGTGCCGGGGTCGACTTCATCGTCGTGATGGACACCGACGGCACCCGCTACACCCACCCGCAGCCCGAACGGATCGGCGGCCGCTTCGTCGGCACCATAGAGCCCTCCCTGGCCGGCCGCGTCCACACCGAGAGCGTCGCGGGGCCCCTCGGCGACGAGGTCCAGGCCATCGTTCCCGTACGGAACGGCGACGGGCGGGTCATCGCCCTCGTCTCCGCCGGGCTCCAGGTCAAGAACGTCACCGGGCTGGTCAACCGCCAGCTCCCCGTCATCCTCGCCACCAGCGCGGCCGGCCTGGCCCTCGCCACCGCAGGGACCGCCCTCGTCGCCGGACGGCTGCGCCGCCAGACCCACGGGCTCGGACCCGCCGAGATGACCCGGGTCTACGAACACCACGACGCCGTCCTCCACGCCGTGCGCGAAGGCGTCGTCATCGTCGGCGGCGACGGGCGCCTCCTCCTCGCCAACGACGAGGCCAGACGCCTCCTCCAGCTGCCCCCCGACGCCGAGGGCCGCCCCATCCGCGAGCTGCCCGGCCTCGACCCGGGCGTCGCCGAGCTGCTCGCCTCCGGCCGCGTCGCCACCGACGAGGTCGTCCTCGCCGCCGACCGGCTCCTCGCCGTCAACCAGCGGGCCACCGACCGCGACGGCGGCCCCGCCGGCACCGTCGCCACCGTCCGCGACACCACCGAGCTCCGCGCCCTCAGCGGCCGCGCCGAGGGCGCCGCCCGGCGCCTGAACCTCCTGTACGACGCCGGGGTCGGCATCGGCACCAGCCTCGACGTCGTCCGCACCGCCGAGGAGCTCGCCGAGGTCGCCGTCCCGCGCTTCGCCGACTTCGTCACCGTCGACCTCGCCGACGCGGTGCTGCGCGGCGAGGAGCCCACCGGCACCGGCGCCGACATGCGCCGCACCGCCGTGGCCGGCATCCGCGACGACCACCCCCTCTACCCGCGCGGCAAGATGATCGGCTTCAAGCCGTCGACGCCGCAGGCCCGCGGGTACGGCAGCGGCCGCGCCGAGCTGGTGCCCGACCTCGCCCGCGCCCCCGGCTGGCAGGCGCAGGACCCGGAGCGGGCCGGCCGGATCGTCGCGTACGGCATCCACTCGCTGATCGCCGTGCCCCTCCAGGCCAGGGGAGTGGTGCTGGGCGTGGCGAACTTCTGGCGCTCCGAGAAGCCCGAGCCCTTCGAGGACGAGGACCTCTCCATCGCCGAGGAGCTGGTCACCCGCGCCGCCGTCTGCATCGACAACGCCCGCCGCTACACCCGCGAACACGCCATGGCGGTCACCCTCCAGCGCAGCCTGCTGCCCCGCGCCCTGCCCGAGCAGAGCGCCCTGGAGGTCGCCCACCGCTACCTGCCCGCCCAGTCCGGCGTCGGCGGCGACTGGTTCGACGTCATCCCGCTGCCCGGCAGCCGCGTCGCGCTCGTCGTCGGCGACGTCGTCGGCCACGGGCTGCACGCCGCCGCCACCATGGGCCGGCTGCGTACCGCCGTGCACAACTTCTCCACCCTCGACCTGCCGCCCGACGAGATCCTCGGCCGCCTCGACGACCTCGTCGGCCGCATCGACCAGGACGACCGCGACCCCCTCGACGGCGAACTGCCCTGCGGGCCGCCCGACGCCGGCATGACCGGCGCCACCTGCCTGTACGCCGTGTACGACCCGGTCTCGCGCCGCTGCGTGATGGCCCGTGCCGGGCACCCGCTGCCCGCCCTCGTCCACCCGGGCGGGCTCGTGGAGTTCCCCGACCTCCCGGCCGGGCCCCCGCTGGGCCTCGGCGGCATCCCCTTCGAGACCGCCGAACTCACCCTCGCCGAGGGCAGCCAGCTCGTCTTCTACACCGACGGCCTCATCGAGGACCGCACCCGCGACATCGACGTCGGTCTCGAACTGCTCCGCCAGGCCCTCGCCGTACCCGACCGGACCCCCGACGAGAGCTGCCGCGCGGTCTGCGAGGCGCTGCTGCCCGCCCACCCCAAGGACGACGTGGCGCTCCTCATCGCCCGCACCCGCGCCCTCGGCCCCGACCGGGTCGCCGACTGGGACGTCCCCTTCCACCCGGGCGCCGTCGCGAAGGTACGCGCCGACGCCGCCCGGCAGCTGGAGGAGTGGGGCCTGTCGGAGCTGGCGTTCACCACCGAGCTCATCCTCAGCGAGCTCATCACCAACGCCATCCGCTACGGCTCCCCGCCGGTCCACGTCCGCCTCCTCCGCGACCGCGGCCTGACCTGCGAGGTCTCCGACACCAGCAGCACCTCCCCGCACCTGCGGTACGCCGCCACCACCGACGAGGGCGGCCGCGGCCTGTTCCTCGTCGCCCAGCTCTCCGAACGCTGGGGCACCCGCTACACCGGCCACGGCAAGGTCATCTGGGCCGAACAGCCACCCCCCGACGCCACCCGGCCGGACACGGCCGCCGAGGGAGCGCTGCTCTTCGACCTCCTGGACGCCGACCCGATCTGAGGTCCCGGCCCGGCCCTGTCCCCTCCAGGCCCTCGACAACGCCTGTTGCCGTGACGGCAACGCCGCTGGGCCCGCGCCGCCGCCCGGTCCAGCATGAGCCGGCAGAGGAATCCGGCAGACGGATCCGGCGGACGGAAGGCGTGCCCCGTGACCACGACACCCCTGGCTGAACAGCCCCCACTGAGCGCGCGCAGGCGCTGGACGGTGCTCGCCGTCTGCGCGCTGAGCATGTTCCTCGTCGGGCTCGACACCACCATCGTCAACGTCGGCCTCCCCGAGATCGGCCGGGGCCTGGGGGGTGTTTCCACCCGGGGCCTGGAATGGGTCGTGGACTCCTACACGGTGGTCCTGGCCGCCCTCCTCATCGCCTCCGGCGCGCTCGCCGACCGCTTCGGCCGCCGCCGCGTCCTCCGGACCGGGCTCGCCGTCTTCGCGGTCGCCTCCCTCGCCTGCGCGGCGGCCCCCTCGCTCGGCTTCCTCGTCACGGCCCGGGCCGTGCAGGGCGTCGGCGCGTCCATGCTGAGCCCCGTGGCCCTCGCGATCGTGGTGAACGCCATGCCCGACCCCCGCGAACGGGCCCGCGCGATCGGCGTGTGGGCGTCCGTCTTCGGACTCAGCATGGCGGCCGGCCCGGTCACCGGGGGAGCGCTCATCGAGGCGCTCGGCTGGCGCTCGGTGTTCTGGGTCAACGCCCCGGTCGTCGTCGCCGCCCTCGTCCTGGTCGCCCTCTTCGTACCGGAGTCCCACGGGCAGCGCACACGGCGGCTCGACCTGCCCGGCCAGGTCCTGCTCACCGCGGCCCTGTGCGCCGCGGTCGGCGTCCTCATCGAGGGACCTCGAATCGGCTGGGCCTCGCCGTGGGCCGTGGCCGGTTACGCCGCGGTCGCGGCGTCGACGGCCGCGTTCGTCCGGGTCGAACTCCGCCGCCCCGAACCCCTGATGGACCTCGGGCTCTTCCGGCGGCCGCGCTTCACCACGGCGGTGCTCGGGGCCGTGGCGGTGTTCGTCGCGCTCAACGTGAGCCTGCTGCTCACCACGCTCCACCTCCAGCACGCCCGCGGCTGGACGCCGCTCGAAGCCGGGGCCGCGACCCTCCCCATGGCGCTCGGCGCCACCGTCTGCGCCCCCTGGTCCGGCAGCCTGGTGGCGCGGCGCGGACCACGCCGCCCGCTCGTCCTCGCGGGGGCGTTCACCGCCGCCGGCGGCCTGTGCATGGCGTACCCCGGTACGGACACGAGCGTCCCGCTGCTGCTCCTCGCCCACCTGCTCATCGGCATCGGGTTCGGCTTCGCCAACGCGCCGCTCACCAACACCGCCGTCAGCGGGCTGCCCCCCTCGCGGGCCGGCGTGGCCGGGGCCGTCACCTCCACCGCGCGCCAGGTCGGCGCGGCGGTCGGGGTCGCCGTCGCGGGCGGGCTGGTCACCGGCGCCGGCCCCGGCGGCCTCGCCCACGCGTCCCGCCCCGGCTGGCTGCTCGTCGCGGCCTGCGGAGCGTTCCTCCTCGTCGTGGCCCGGGCTTCGGGGGAGGCCGCCGGCCCGGGCGGCCGGGGCGTCTATGCTCGGGCGTCGACCCCGGTGAACGCAGACAAGGAGCCCCGATGGACGCCCGGCACTTCGACCGGATCAACGCCTTCGTGGAAGCGCGGCTGACGCCGCTCTTCGACCCCGAGACGGGCAGCGAGCACGGCTTCGGGATGGACGACACCTCGCGGGCCCTGCGCGCGCTGCGGAACACCGCGCTGGCCGCCGCGGCGGTGAAGGGCCTCGTGGAGCGGCGGGCCACGGCCGAGCCCCAGCTGCGCGGCGTCATCGACCAGGCCCTGGAGCAGAACTGGGACGTGCTGCGGGGCATCGCCCGGCACTGGGAGGACCACCCGGACTTCGCCCGGGAGTTCAAGCTCGACTGGTGGTCGCTGACCGAGGCCCCGGCCGCCACGGCCTAGGAGGGAGAGCCCGCGCGGGCTCCCTCAGCCCGACACCGCGCGCAGCGCCCCCGGGCGGCGCCCGGTGAGGCCGTCCAGCGCCGCCGCGGTGGCGTCGTCCGCCGGCAGGTGCACGATCAGCCGCTGGTCGTCGTCGGCGGGCAGCTCCAGCGTCTCGTACGCCAGGCGCAGCGCGCCCGCCTCGGGGTGCTTCAGGCGCGTGATGCCCGTGGCCGCCGGGAGCCCCGGCAGCGTGCGCACCCGCTCGGTGAACGCCGCCCCCGCCGTCACTCCCAACTCGTCGGCGAGCGCGGCCACATGCGGGTCGGACCGGAAGGGGCCCTGCTTCAGGGCGGCGACCTGTTCGTCGGCGACCCGGTCCCAGTCGGGGAACGCCTCCCGCGCCCGACCGTCGGCGAAGACGAACCGGGCCAGGTTCGGCGGGGCCCCGTCCAGCATGCCGACGGGCCCGGCGAGCGCCTCGTACCCGGCCGTCCAGGCCAGCAGGTCGCCGATCCGGTTCAGCAACACCGCCGGGGCCGGCTCCAGCCGGTCCAGCAGCGCCCGCACGGTCGGCCGGACCGTGAGCACCGGTGGCGCGGAAGCGCCGCACATCGAGGTGGGGTCCGCGCCCTTGGTCAGGCGGTGCAGGTGTATCCGCTCGGCCGCCGTCAGCCGCAGCGCCTCCGCCAGCGCCGCGATCACCTGCGGCGAGGGATGCCGGTCGCGGCCCTGCTCCAGGCGCGTCACGTACTCGACGCTCACCCCGGCCAGGGTGGCGAGCTCCGCCCGGCGCAGGCCCGGGGTGCGGCGGCGCGGCCCGGTGGGCAGGCCGACCTCGGCGGGGGTGACGGCCTCTCGGCGCGTACGCAGGAACAGGCCCAGTTCGTTGTCGCTCACCTGTCCGAAGGTAGCAACCGCGCCGGCCCGGATGGTGGCCCTGTCCCTACCAGTCTCCGCCCGGCCTTCCTGGTATCCGCCCACCCCGGCAGGTTGGAGGGCGTGACCGCACCGGTCGCCCGTCCCGACTTACCAGGAGAGCCCCCATGTCCGCACAGCCCCTTCGCCTCGCGGTCCTCGTCGGCAGCGTCAGGGAGGGCCGCTTCGGCCCCGTCGTCGCCCGCTGGTTCGCCGAACACGCCCGGCTCCACAACGGGTTCGAGGTCGACGTCATCGACCTCGCCGACGTCGAACTGCCGCTCGCCCTGCCGCCGATGCCGCCCGCGATGGACCCCGGCATGCCCCGCCCGGCCGGGATGGCGGACCTCACCCGCCGGCTCGCGGAGGCCGACGCCGTGGTCGTCGTCACGCCCGACTACAACCGCAGCTTCCCCGCCTCCCTCAAGGCCGCCATCGACTGGCACTACTCCGAATGGCAGGCCAAGCCCATCGGCTTCGTCGGCTACAGCGGCGCCAGCGGCGGCCTGCTCGCCATCGAGCAGCTGCGCCAGGTCTTCGGCGAACTGAACGCCCACACCGTCCGGGACTACGTCAGCTTCCCCCGCTACTACCTCCTCTTCGACGAGGACGGCAACCTCAGGGACCCCGAGGAGCACGCCGCGGCCGCGAAGGTGATGCTCGACCAACTCGACTGGTGGGGCTCGGTCCTCCGCCACGCCCGCCGCGAGCACCCCTACCCCGCCCGGTGACCGCCGCCCGGTGACCGCCGCGCGCGGATACGCTGGACGGCGATGTTCACACCCCAGGGCCCGACCCTCCGCGAACTCGCCGTCCAGGCGCTCTCCTCCACCGAGCACGGCTACGACCTGCTGGCGCCGAAGTTCGACCAGACCCCCTTCCGCACCTCCGACCGGCTGCTCGACGCGGTCACCGACGCCCTGCGGCCCCTCGGGCCGTTCCGCGCGGGCCTCGACGTGTGCTGCGGCACCGGGGCGGGTGTCCGCGTGCTGCGCCAGGTGTGCGAGGAGCAGGTCACCGGCGTCGACTTCAGCGCCGGCATGCTCGCCCGGGCCCGCTCCACCCACCCGGAGGCCCCCGGCGGACCCCGGCAGCGGTGGGTGCGCGCCGACGCCCGCGCGCTGCCGTTCCGGGGGGCGTTCGACCTCGCCGTGAGCTTCGGCGCCTTCGGGCACTTCCTGCCCCGCGAGCGCCCCGCCCTCTTCCACGAGGTGTACGCCGCGCTGCGCCCCGGCGGCCTGTTCGCCTTCCCGGTCCCCGCGCCGCCGCCGGTCGGCTCCCGGCCCTACGTCGCGCTGTGGGGCTTCGACCTGGCGATGCGGGTCCGCAACCTGCTGTGGCGGCCGCGCTTCATCATGTACTACCGCACCTTCCGCCTCCCCGACGTGCTGCGCGACCTCACCGACGCGGGCTTCACCACCGGGCTGACGGCGCTCCCCGCCCTCGGCGCCCGCGCCGACGGGACGCCCCGCTGCCGCCTGGTGATCGCGCGCCGGTAGGTTGGGCACCCGCCCCCCGCCCGTGCCGCCTCCTCGGCGCAACCTCGTCCGCTCGGCGGCTCCTGAGGTTGCGCTCCCCGAATCCGTCCGGGCGAATGGAAACGGCACCGCGCGAAATCCCCTCTTGGGTGTCGCACCAGTAGTTTTTCGAGAGGCAGTGAACAGAGCATGTCCGTCGGCGCAACGAGTGTCACCATCCCGGGCGACCCGGGCGACAGCCCGGGACAGGGCCCGGGGAAGGACGGAGGAAGACCGCCCCGGCCGTGGACCACCCTCTGGACGACGGGCCTCGCGCTGCTGCCCCTCGGCCTGCTGGCCGTGGCCTCCTACCTCGGCCGTTACGTCCGCCCCAGCGCCGACGAGTGGTGCTTCCTGCCCGTCGTACGCGACGAGGGCATCTGGGGACTCGTCGAGAAGTTCTACGTCACCGACAACGGGCGCATCGCCAACGGCCTGCTCGTCGGGGTGTACGCCAAGGCCCCGGTCGCCGGGCACCAGTGGTACGCCGTGGTCAGCGGCGTCCTCATGCTCGTCCTGCTGTGGGCCCTCACCGTGTACGCGCTGCGCGCCGCCGGCCGCACCGCGCCGCGCGGGGTGCCGCTGCTGGCCGCCTCGATGATCACGGCGGCCTTCCTCTTCGCCACGCCCAACACGTACAAGACCTTCTACTGGCCGGCCGCCTCCGTCTCGCACACGCTGGCCCCCGTGCTGGCCGCGGCGGCCGCCCTCCCGCTGCTGCGGTACGGGGCCGGGAGCCGCCGGAGCCGGATCATCGCGCTCGCCGTGGTGCTGGTGGCGGGCGTCTTCATGGGCACGCTCTCCGAGGAGGCGTCGGTCGTCGCCCTGGTGGTGCTCGCGGTCGCCGTGCTGTTCGCCCCGCTCCTGTTCGCCGAGCGGATCCGCCGCTACGTCCGCGTCTGGGCGCTGACCGGCATGGCGGGCGTCGCCATCGGCACGATCCTGCTCGTGACCTCGCCCGGCTCGCGCAACCGCCGCCAGCGCTACGACGCCGAGACCGTCTCCATGCTCGCCCCCGAGTCGCTGATCGCCTCGCTGCGCGCGTACGCCCGCATCCTGGAGACCATCCTGACGACCTGGGAGTACGTGGGCGTCGTCGCCGCCGGTGTGCTGCTGGGCCTGCTGGCCCGGCGCCGGGCGGGGCACCGGCCGGCCCTCATGCCGTGCCGCCCGCTGCTGCTGACCGCGCTCGGCGCGCTCACCTTCCTCGCCTGCGGCTACCTGTGCACCGTCATCACCTACCCGGCCTTCGGCGAGCGGGTGGTGCGGACCGAGCGGACGTGGAACGACTACCTGCTGGTGTACGTCCTGCTGCTGGCCGGCGCCGGCGCGCTGATCGGCCGCGCGCTGCGTCCGCACGGCGACGGCGACGGCTTCCGGGCCCGGGGCCGGGGCGGTGTCGTGATGGCGCTGGCCGCCGCCCTCTGCGCGGTGTCCGTGGCGGGGATGGCCGTGCCGCTGTACCACCTGGGCCACGACATGAAGGTGCGGGCGCAGAAGTGGGACCACCAGGACCGGTACCTGCGCGAGCAGGCCGCGAGCGGCGCCAGGACGGCCCCGTACACCCCCCTGTCGGTCGGCAAGATGCTCGAGCCGTTCGGCGACCACGGGCGCAAGACCTGGCCCGCCAACTGCGTCGCCGACTACTACCACCTCGACAAGGTCACTTACGCGACGCGGCTTCCGTGACCTCGGCCTCCGGCGGCGGCCGCGTCCCGGCCCGACGGGTCGCGGCCGCCCCGGAGGTGATGGCCCACCGGGCCAGCACGAAGGACAGCGGGGTGACGGCGACACCCGCCGCGAGGGCCGCGAGGTTCTCGTTCATGCCGAGCCGGCTCACGGCGAGGTGGAGCAGGATGCCGCTGCCCACCACGTTGGCCGCCCCGGAGAGCGGGTAGCGGGCGAACGCCCGCCAGGTGGGCCGGGTGCGCAGCGTGACGTACGAGTTGAGCAGGAACGAGCCGACGACGCTGACCGCGTAGCCCACGACGTGCGCCGCGAGGTAGGGCAGCCAGATGTTCAGCGTCGCGTACACGGCGTAGTAGACGCCCGTGTTGGCCAGCCCGATCGCGGCGAAGGTGGCGAACTGGCGCAGCGCGGCGCCGCGCGCACCCCGCGCGCGGCGCCGCCTGGTGCGACCCGTGTGCCCCGTGGCCCGCTTCACGTCTCCTGCCGGGCACGGCCGGCGGTTTCGAGCGGGGCCGCGGCGCGCGCGGCGGCGGGCTCGTTCGTCTCCCGTACGACGTAGTGGGGGCGGCGCTTGGACTCGTGGTAGATCCGCCCCACGTACTCGCCGATGACGCCGAGCGTGGCGAGCTGGATGCCGCTGAGCGCCACGATGGCGGTGATGAGCGTCGCGTAACCGGGGGTGTCGACGCCGTCCAGGAGGACGTTGGCGATGATCCACAGGGCGTACGCGAACGCCGAGAGGAACAGCCACAGGCCGGTGTGGATGGCCAGGCGCAGCGGGCGGCTGTTGAAGGAGAGCAGGCCGTCGATGCCGTAGTTGAGCAGGTGCCGGCCGCCCCACTTGGACTGGCCCGCGGCCCGCTCGACGTTCTGGTAGGTGAAGCTGACGGTGTCGAAGCCGATCCAGGAGAAGAGCCCCTTGGAGAAACGATTGTTCTCCGGCAGCGAGAGGATCGCGTCGACCGCGCGCCGCGACAGCAGGCGGAAGTCGCCCGCGCCGTCGGCGATCTCGACGTCCATGAAGCGGCGCACGAGGCGGTAGTAGGTGCGGCTGAACGCCCTGCGCACCGCGCCCTCGCCGGTGCGGTCGCGCTGGGCGATGACCTGGTCGTAGCCGTGCCGGTGCAGCTCCAGCATGCGGGAGACGAGCTCCGGCGGGTGCTGGAGGTCGGCGTCCATGAGGACGACGGCGTCGCCGCGCGACATGCGCATCCCGGCGAGCATCGCGGACTCCTTGCCGAAGTTGCGGCTGAAGGAGGTGTAGCGCACGCGGGGGTCCGTCGCCGCGAGCGCGCGCAGCCGGTCCAGGGTTCCGTCGCCGCTTCCGTCGTCGACGTAGCACACCTCGAAGGTGGCGTCGGCGGGTTCGAGAGCCGCGGTCAGCGCGGTGTGGAAGGTGTCGATCACCTCACTCTCGTTGAAACACGGAACGACGATTGAAATATGGACCATTACCTACTCACTCCATGCACCGGTGTGCGGGTGGCGGGCCGCACCGTCCGTGCCCACCGTTCAGAGAAGATGACAACCGGCTCGTCGTGGTTGCCTGGCGGTGCGGGCGACTTCGGCGCGCGCACGACCCTGCGCGCGCCGCCCGCCGCATGGGTCCAGTGGAGCGCGACCGAGCGGGCGCGACAGCCCGGCGCCGTCCACTCGGGTGAGGGCGGGGCGGCCGGGGCGGCTCCGGGCATGCCTCCGGGATTGCCTCCGGGCATGCTTCCGCCCCGCTCTCCCGCGCTGGGGCGAGGACGGCGGGGCGGAGGCCTTCGCGTGCTCAGGGCTGCTCAGGATCCCTTGCTTACCTCCTTGTTGATGGCGGCCGGCGACGGGTACTCCTTCTCCGGCAGCGACTTCAGTGCGTCCATGACCTCCCGGCTGGCCTTGTGCTTCTGCGCCGTGCCGACGATGTCCTTCTTCGACGCGGGGTATTCCACGCCGCCGAGGGCCTTCTGCATTTCGATGGGGTTCACGTTCATGTGCGACGAATACCCGCCTAAAGAGGAAACATCACCGGAAAGCGGACAATCGCCTTATGTATCCATGCTGCGCGGATCCGTCACGGTTGCATCACAATGTCGGTTGAGGAGCGGACGGCGCGGGCACATCCAAGTGCGGGGATGGCGTCCCGGTCGCGGGACTGGCGCACCCGGCCTCGGGAGGCCGGCATCGGCATCCCTCCCCCTGTGTGCTGTGTGGCGTGGAAAGGCAGGTACCTTCATGCTGTTGGCGCATCCCGCGGTGCTTCAGGAGCTCGTGGCCCGTTACGAATCCCTGTGTGCCGCCGCTCAGGGGCTGTCGATCGCCCCCGACCTCAAACGCCGGCTCGACGACGTGACGTACACACTCTGCGTGACGACCGGCACCCGGCAGCTCGACCAGGCGCTCGCCGCGGCCCGTGCCAGGCTCGCCGCGACGGCCGCGGGTGTCACGGCCGCAAGTACCTGACCGGCCGAATTGAGGCGGCCCCGGTCCAGGGGTTGACCGGGGCCGCCACGGGCATCCGAGGGGAGACGGAGTGCCCGGCGGGACACCGCGGGACCGGCGCGAGGAGGGAGCGCCGATCGAGCGTGTCCGGCCCAAGGCCCTTGTCGGGAGCCTTGAGAGGGGTGTACCGGGAGAATCCGACGTGCTCGGTCCCGGCCGTTCGAGAAGTAAATATATTTACTGTCGAGTAAGCAAGTGCATGAAAAATTTCATGCGAGCCGGTGGCGTGAAAACACCCCCGGCGATGCGTCCGTGAGACGTCGGCGGGGGTCAGTCGTCCAGGAAGAAACTGTGCTGTTCCGCGGCCTGTTCGTACCCTTCCAGCCGCAATTGCGTCCGCTCCGGATGCGCGTCGGCCATCGCCTGGAGCACGGACGCCGCCACCACCCCCGGCGCCGCGTACGAGTCGAAGACCAGGCGTGATCCGGTCCCGGCCGTCAGCGTCACCTCGGCCTCGTCGACCAGCGGCCCCAGCGTCAGGTCCGTGATCAGCGCGATCCGCAGCCCCGTCCGGCGCGCCGCCCGCATCGCGGCCAGCGTCTCCTTCGCGTGCCGCGGCATCGCGAACGCCAGCACCCAGGTGCCGCCCGCCTCCTTCGACTGCAGCAGCGCGTCATAGGCGACGCTTCCGCCCCGGGTCACCAGGCGTACGTCGGGGTGGATGCGCCGCGCCGCGTACGCGAAGTACTCCGCCAGCGACACCGAGATGCGCAGCCCCAGCACCGTCAGCGGGACCGATCCGGCCAGCTCCCGGCCGACATCGAGGATCTGGCCCGGGTCCGCCACCGCCCGGCGCAGCGCCTCCAGGTTCTCGATCTCCGCGTCGATCGCCGCCTGGAGCTCGTTGCGCCGGATCTCGTCGCCGGTGTCCGGCACCCCGGCGACCGCGCCCAGCGCGATCGGCTGGAGCGCCTCGCGCAGCGCCGGGAACCCGCTGTAACCGAGGGACGTGGCGAACCGGGTCACCGACGGCTGGCTGACCCCGACGCGCTCCGCGAGA
Source organism: Streptomyces sp. NPDC093546 (assembly GCF_044765045.1). Classification (NCBI taxonomy): domain Bacteria; kingdom Bacillati; phylum Actinomycetota; class Actinomycetes; order Kitasatosporales; family Streptomycetaceae; genus Streptomyces; species Streptomyces sp. NPDC093546. The sequence goes on from NZ_JBIWJG010000009.1 coordinate 249,001, forward strand.
TCCGTGATCGACAGGAACGCGGCCTCGGTGAGGTGGTCGATCATGTACTGCGCGATGCGCCGCTGGGCGGGGGAGAGGCGGTGCCCGCCGAAGAGCGCCAGCACCCGGTCGGAGGGCGCCTGCCGCTCGTCCCGTTCCGGCCGCTCGTCCCGCTGATCCGGCTCGGCGGTTACCGTCGGCCCGGCCGTCCCGCTCGACCCGGGCGACTCACCCGACCCGGCCGCGCCGGCCGGGCCTTTCCGGCCGCCGACGGGGCGCCGTCCCGGCCTGATCGCGGCCGCCTGTGCGCGTGCCTGCTGCCCTGATGGCACCGGCGTGCCTCCTTCCAGTCCCGATCGTCCTCAACATACTTCACCCCCCGCGACGGCCTCCGGCCGCCGGGAGCGCCCACCGATGTGCGCGACCGGGCCCGGCGGGAGCATGCTGGGGGTGTCCCGCGTGTCCCCCGGTACGGCGCGGGGCCGCGGCGCCGCGGCCCCGCGGGCCGGATCCCGCTGAGAGGTGGGACGACGATGGCAGACGGCCCGCACGGCGAGCCCCGCTCCCGGCTCCGGCCCGACGGGGAAGCCCCCGCCCCGGCCCCGCCGGACGCCCCGCCCCGGCTGGACGCCCCGGCGACCGAGGGGCCGACTCCGCGCGCCGCGGGGCGCCCGGCCGGTGGCGGTGGTCCTGTGGCCGACGCCGGGCGCACCACCGACGCCGGGCGCACCACCAGCGGCGGCTCCGCCGCCCGCCGCGCCCAGGAGGGCGGCGGCGGGCAGGCCGCCACCGGCCGGGCCGTCGACGAGCTGTCCCTGGTGCTCGCGCAGGCCGCCGTCCGCGCCGTCGAGGCCGCCGGCGCGTACGCCGGCTGCGTCTACCTGCGCTCCCGGACGCCCGGACTGCTGCGGCTCGCGGTGCTCTGCGGGCTGCCGGGGCGGCTCTTCCGGCCCTGGTGGCGCATGCACGTGAACCGGCCCTTCCCCATCGCCGAGGCCCACCGCTCCGGCCGGACCGTCACCCTCGCCGACGCCGAGGACGCCATGCGCCGCTTTCCGCAGCTCATGGCGGGGATGCCGTTCCCCTTCGGCTCGCTGTACGCGCCCGTCACCGCCGACGGCGAGAAGTTCGGCGTGCTGGTGGCGCTGCGCCCCGCCACGCCGGGGCGTCCCGTCGACGCGGCCGACCGCCACCGGACCGAGGACGTCGCACGGCGGCTCGGCGCCCGCCTCGCCGACCTCAGCCGTCGGGGTGCCGAGACCCTCTGGGACCACGAGCCCGTCTGCGTACAGCTGCCCGCGTCCGCCACGGCATCGGCACCGGTGCGCGTCGGTCGGCTCGACTGGGACATCGGCAGTGGAGCCGTCACGGCGGACGCGGAGCTTCGCGCCATGCTGGGCGGCGACGGGCCCGACGGCTTCCCCGCCACGATCGAGGCCCTGGCGGGGCGGCTGTCGCCGGAGGACGCGTACGGCCTGTGGGCACTCGCTGGGCAGGTGGCGGAGGCCGCGGAGGCGGGGGAGCGGGAACGGTCGGCGACCCGCGGCATCTGGCTGCGCGGCCCCGACGGGCGGCCCTGCCTCCTGGAGCTGACCGCACGCCGTGGCCCGGCGGGCCGCCGTCTTGCCGGCACCCTGGTCGACACCGGTACCGGACCGCTCGCCGCCGCCGCGGCCGACCGGCTGCCCCGGGGCGTGCTCGCCGTCGACCGGCTCGGCCGCGTCACCTCCGTCAGCCGCCCCGCCGAGACCCTCCTCGGCCTGGAGGGCGGCCGGCTGGTCGGACGCGTCCTGTGGGAGGCGGTGGCGTGGCTGGGGCAGCCCGCGCACGAAGACCACTTCCGGGCCGCTCTCCTGTCCGACGAGCCCGTGCACTTCATGGCCCACCGCGCCCCGGACAGCTGGCTGTCGGTCTCCCTCCACCCCGCGTACGACGGACTGACGATCACCTTCACCGCCGAGGAGCAGCCCGTGTACACACCGGGCTCCGTCACCGCGCCCGGCGCCGGTCTGGGCGCGGGCCTGAGCGGCGGAGCGGGCGGGGCGCTGGCCACAGGGCTCGGCTCGCCGGCCGACCGGGCCTCGGTGCTCTACCGCCCCGTCGCCCTCGCCATCGCGCTCACCGAGGCCGTCACCATCCGCCAGGTCTCCGCCGTGGTGACCGAGGAGCTGCTGCCCGCCTTCGGCGGCCGCCAGCTCGCCATCTACCTCCTCGGCGAGCGCCACCTCCACCTCGCCTGGGAGACCGGCTTCCCGCAGGGCTTCCTCGACCGGTTCGACGGCGTCGGCCTCGACGCCCGGCTGCCCGGCGTGGAGACCCTCACCTCCGGGCGGCCCCTCTTCTTCGAGTCCATGCAGCGTCTGGCCCACGCCTACCCCGGTATCCCCCTCGACGCCCACGTCGGCGCCCGCGCCTTCCTGCCGCTGATCGCCTCCGGCCGCCCCATCGGCTCCTGCATCCTCGGCTTCGACCAGCCCCGTGGCTTCAGCCCCGAGGAGCGGACGGTCCTCACCGCCCTCGCGGGCCTCATCGCCCAGGCCCTGAAGCGGGCCCAGCGCTACGACTCCGAGGCGGCCCTCGCCCGCGGCCTCCAAAGCGCCCTGCTGCCGCACCGCCTGCCGCGGCTGCGGAACGTCGAGACCACCGCCCGCTACCTGCCCGGCACCCAGGGCATGGAGGTCGGCGGCGACTGGTACGACGTCACCGAGACCGGCCGGAGCGTCGCGCTTGTCATCGGCGACGTCCAGGGCCACGGCGTCGCCGCCGCCGCCACCATGGGGCAGCTGCGCAGCGCCGTCCGCGCCTTCGCGCTCAGCGGCCACGACCCGCAGGAAATCATGAGCGGCACCAACCGGCTCCTCATCGACCTCGACCCCGGCCAGTTCGCCACCTGCTGCTACGTCGACCTCGACCCGGCGACCGGCGCCGCCCGCGCCGTACGGGCCGGGCACCCGCAGCCGCTGCTGCGCCACCCCGACGGCCGGGTCGAGGTCCTCGACCTGCCGGGCGGCGTCGTCCTCGGCGTCGACCCGGACGCCACGTACCCGGTCACCGAACTGCACCTGCCCCCGGGAGCGGTGCTCGCGCTGTTCACCGACGGGCTGGTGGAGCAGCCCGGCACCGACATCGACCTCGGCATCGAACGGCTCTGCGGCGCCCTCGCCTCGGCCTCCACCGGCTCCCTCGCCGACGTGGCGGACCGGCTCGTCCGCGAGGCCACGACGGCCGTCGACCGCCCCGACGACATCGCCCTCCTCCTCGCCTCCCGGCCCGCACCCGCCGAGCCCCGTGTGGAGTGAGCGCGGTTGTGCGCTTCCCGGGCCCGGGCGAGCATGAGGAGACGACGAAGGCAGGTGCCATGAGCGCGGTGAACGCAGCCGAGGGTGCCGACTTCCGGGGCCCCCTCGACGTCACGAGAGCGGCGACCGCCGTCCTGGACGCCGACGGCACGGTCGTCGGCTGGAGCCCGGCGGCCCAGGCGCTGCTGGGCCACCCGGCCCGGGAGGCGGTGGGCCGTCCCATCGGCACCTTCGTCGTGGACCGCGCTGGGGCCTACCGGATGGCCGCGCGGCTGCCCGGCGCCTCCGAGGCGCGCCGCCAGATCCTGCACATGCGCCACGTCGACGGCCGCATCATCCGGGTGACCAGCGCGACCCTCCCGCTGTTCCACACCGCCGAGGGCCCGGGCGCCGACAGCGGCCCCGCCCGGCTCCTCGCGCTGGCCGCCGCCGACGAGACCGAGCACTGGGAGGCCCTGCAGTCGATGCTGCGCGGCCTCGCCACCCAGTCGCCCGTCGGCCTGGCCATCTACGACACCGACCTCAGGGTCGTCTGGACGAACCACGCCCTGTTCGAGGAGATGGGAACCGGCCAGTACGCGGGCCTGCGCCCCGACGAGATGGTCGCCGACGGCGAGATCCTCTCCCTGGGCTACCCGCCCACGCTGGAGGAGACCATGCGCCGGGTCCTCGGCACCGGCGAGCCCGTCATCGACCTCCACTACCGCGGCCGCCCGCCCGTCGACCTCCTCCACGACCACGTGTGGTCGTGCTCGTACTACCGCCTCCAGGACGCGACCGGCTCCACCCTCGGGGTGTGCGAGGAGACCGTCGACATCACCGACAGGTACCTCGCGCAGCAGCGCCTCGACCTGCTCGTACGGGCCGGGGGCCGCGTCGGCACCACCCTCGACATGGTCCACACGGCGCAGGAGCTGTCCGCGGTGACCGTCCCGCAGTTCGCCGACGCCGTCACCGTCGACCTCCTCGACGCCGTCCTCGAAGGCGACCACCCCACCCCCGGCACCGCGCCCGCCCGGCGGGTCGTACGCGTCTGGGGCGGACCCGTCGACGGCACGCCCCCGCCCGGGCCCGGCGCACGCCACCCGGTCGACTACCCGCCCGGCTCGCCCCAGGCGCGCTGCCTGGCCACCGGCCGCCCCGTCCTCGAGACCCCGCCGGACGCGGACCCCGCCGCCTCGCGGCTCGTCGTACCGCTGCGCACCGAGGGCGTCCCCCTCGGCGTCGTCACCTTCACCCGGGACCGCCACCCCGACCCGTTCGGCGCGGCCGACCTGCCCGTCGCCGACGAACTCGTCGCCCGCGCCGCCGTCTGCATCGACAACGCCCGCCGCTACACCCGCGAGCACACCGCCGCGCTCATGCTCCAGCGCAGCCTGCTGCCCCGCAGCCTGCCGAGGCTCACCGGGGTGGAGCTGGCCTACCGCTACCTGCCCGCCGACATCAAGGCGGGAGTCGGCGGCGACTGGTTCGACGTCATCTCCCTCTCCGGCAAGCGCGTCGGGCTCGTCGTCGGCGACGTCGTCGGCCACGGGCTGCGCGCCGCCGCCACCATGGGCCGGCTGCGCACCAGCGTCCGCGTCCTCGCCCAGCTGGACCTCCCGCCCGACGAGCTCCTCACCCGGTTGGACGACCTCATCACCCAGAGCGCCCACGAGCAGATGGCCGTCCCGCACGGTCGCGAGGAGGCGCCCGACGACGCCGCGCTCGGCGTCACCTGCCTGTACGCCGTCTACGACCCGGTCACCGGACGGTGCAGCATGGCCCGCGCCGGCCACCCGCTGCCCGCCCTCGTCGACCCCGCCACCGGCGCCGTCACCTACCCCGACCTGCCCGCCGGACCGCCCCTCGGGCTCGGCGGCCTGCCCTTCGAGGGCGCGGACCTCACCCTGCCCGAAGGCAGCCTCCTCGCCCTCTTCACCGACGGCCTCGTCCAGGGCCGGGACCGGGACCGCGACACCGAGCTCGGCGCCCTGCGCACCGTCCTCGCCGACCACCGCCGCCCCCTGGAGGACCTGTGCGACCGGGCCGTCGCCACCCTGCTGCCCGGCCCCGTCGACGACGACGCCGCCCTCCTCCTCGTACGCACCCACCTCCTCGACAACCACCAGGTCGCCACCTGGGAACTCGCCGACGCCACCCCCGAGACGGTGGGCCGCGCCCGCTCCCTGGCCACCGGGCAGCTCGGGGCCTGGGGCTACGACGGAGACGTGGCCTTCACCACCGAGCTGGTGGTCAGCGAACTCGTCACCAACGCCATCCGGTACGCCGCCGGGCCGGTCCAGCTGCGCCTCATCCGCGACCGCACCCTCATCTGCGAGGTGTCCGACACCGGCCACACCTCGCCCCATCTGCGCCGCGCTGGCAGCGAGGACGAGGGCGGCCGCGGCCTCTTCCTCGTCGCCCAGATGAGCCAGCAGTGGGGCACCCGGTACACCTCCACCGGCAAGACGATCTGGGCCGAGCAGACCCTCCCGCAGTGACGTTTGTCTCCGGTCGGCGCCGGAAACCCGGGAGTGGTCCGCACCGTCGGGGAGAACGTCGGGAGGTACGTCATGGCAGCGTCCGAACAGATCAGCGCGGAACTGTGGGACGAGTTCCACACCGTCGTCAACATGACCTCACGCGAGCTGCAGGAGTGGCTGAACGTCGAATCGGCCGGCGAGGAGACCGAAGTCGTGCCCGACCAGTCGGGGAAGGCCATGGGCCGCCGGGTCCTGCAGATCCTCGGCAAGCGGCGCACGGACCTCACCGAGGACGACGTCGAGGTCATGCGACGGGTCTGCGAGATCGTCGGCTCCCAGCGCGGCCCGGACATGGAGCCCACCGCCGGCGGCGAGGGATGGCGCCACGGCCTGATGGACATCGGCCACGACCCGTTGAAGCCCGTGTAGGAGCCGCCCCCGCCCCACACCGGACCGGCGCCCGCGGACCTCCAGCGGCGTCCGAGGAGGTGCCCTTGCGTCTCCACCACAGCCGTCCCACCGACCCCGGCTACACCCGCGTCCGCCACGGGCGCGGTTTCCGCTACCTCGACACCCACGGCACCCCGCTGCGCGATCCCGCCGAGCTGGCCCGGATCAAGGCGCTCGTCATCCCGCCCGCCTGGCGGGACGTGTGGATCTGCACCCGTCCCAACGGCCACCTCCAGGCCGTCGGCGCCGACGCCGCGGGCCGCCGCCAGTACCTGTACCACCCGCAGTTCCGCGCCGAGCAGGAGCAGGCCAAACACGACCACGTCCTCGACGTGGCCGAGACCCTGCCCGCCGTACGGGAGGCCGTCGAAGGCCACCTGGCAGACCGCGGGCTCACCCGGCGGCGGGTCCTCGCCACCGCCGTACGCCTGCTCGACCTCGGCTTCTTCCGCATCGGCAGCGACCGCTACACCGAGCTGAACAACAGCTTCGGCCTGACCACCCTGCTGCGCGAGCACTCCCGCTGCCAGAGCGGCGCGGTCGTCTTCACCTACCCCGGCAAGCACGGCCGCGAGCTCATCCAGACCGTCGCGGACCCCGCCACCTGCCGCAGCCTCACCGCCCTGATGCGCCGGCGCGGCGGCGGCGACCGGCTCTTCGCCTACTGGGAGCGCCCCGCGTGGCGCGAGGTGACCGGCGCCGACGTCAACGCGTACCTGAGGGAGCTGGCCGGCCTGGAGATCACCGCCAAGGACTTCCGCACCTGGCACGCCACCGTCATGGCGGCGGTGGCGCTCGCCGTCTCCCAGCCCGTGGCCCGCAGCGAGACCGCCCGCCGCCGCGCCATCGCCCGCGCCGCGCGCGAGGTCTCCGTGTACCTCGGCAACACCCCCGCCGTCTGCCGCGCCTCCTACATCAACCCGCGCGTGATCGAGCTGTACGAGGAGGGCGTCACGGTCGCCGCCGCGCTGCCGCACCTCGGCGACGAGACCACGTACGGCATCCCAGCGACGCAAGGCCCCGCCGAGCGGGCCGTCCTGCACATGCTCAGGACCGGGCAGCCGCCACCGGCCTGATCACGGCCTCACGGCCAGGACGGCTCCTTGCGCGGCACCACCACCAGCTCCGACACGGCACTGGTCTCCGGCACCGACAGCGCGTACAGCACCGTGTCCGCCACGATGTCCGGGCTCTGCAGCAGCGAGACGTCCGCGTCCGGGAAGCGCTCCAGGATGAACTGCGTCTCCATGCCGCCCGCGATGATCCCGGTGACCCCGATGCCCGGGCAGTCCCGCTGGGCCTCCTTGAAGAGCGTGTGCGTGAACGCGCGCAGGCCCGTCTTCGCCGCCGCGTACGGGCCCGCCTCCGTCCAGGTGCGGTTCGACGCCGTCGACAGGATGTTGACGATGTGGCCGCCGCCCCGGGCCACCATGCGGCGGTAGGTCTCCAGGCACAGGTACATCGGCCCCAGCAGGTTGGTGGTGACCACCCGGGTCACCTCCTCGGCCGTCAGGTGCTCGATCGGCTTGGAGACGTCCACGGCGGCGTTGTTCACCAGCACGTCCACCCGCCCGCCGTCCGCCTCCAGCTCCGCGAAGACCTCCGCGACCGCGCCCGCGTCCCGCACGTCCAGCTCCACGAACCGGGCGGCGCCCTCCAGCTCCTCGCACAGCTCCCGGGCCTGCTCCTTGCGGACGTCCGCGATCAGCACGGACGCGCCCGCCCCGGCCAGCTTCCGCGTGATCGCGGCACCCAGCCCCCGCGCGCCGCCGGTCACCAGCGCCTGCTTGCCCCGAAGGTCGACCCTGCCCATGCCACCGCCTCCTCCTGCCGAGTCGTGCTCCCCCCACTGTGGCCTGCGCCACTACGCTCGGCATGCCGGACGGTCACTGTGAGCAAGCACACCAGAAGTGCCGTACGCCCAGGTCAGGCCCGGTATCAGCGCTCCCGGGGCCACCGGCGGGGCCGCCGGGCCCCCTGGCGGCGGGGGCACTTCTGCCACCATGGTCAACGCTGTGGAACCGCCTCTGACGAGGTGTGCAGCAGCGATCAGATCCGGTGGACCGGCCGTGCAGAGCAGCACGCGTCGTTCTCTTCCGCCGATTCCGCCATCCGAGTCCACCGGCTCGTCACCGAGTAGCCCTCCTGTGCCTTCTTCCTCCGTGCCTTCCTCCGCCCCTGCCGTCGCTCCCGCCGACCGTTCCCCGTGGCGTTCGCTCACGTACCGCAGCATGCGCTGGTGGTCCGTGGCGAACTTCGTCTCGAACGCCGGCACGTGGATGCAGCTCACCGTCCAGAACCTGCTGGTCCTCCAGATCACCGGCTCCGCCGCCGCGACGGGCCTGTCCCTCTCGGTCCAGGCCGCGCCCGGCCTGCTCATGAGCCTCGCGGGCGGCGCCGCCGTCGACCGCTGGCCCAGGAAACTGACCGCCGCCGTCAGCCAGGGGCTGCTGGGCGCGGTCGCCTTCGTGACGGCGTTCCTCGTCGCGTTCGACCAGCTCAACGTGGGCGTCCTGATGGCGCTGGCCGCCGTGACCGGCCTCATCGCCACCGTCGACGGCCCCGCCTGCTCACTCCTCGGCAACGACCTCGTCCGTCCCGAGGACGTCCCCTCGGCGATCGGCGTCGGCTCCCTCGTCCACAACGCGGGCCGCCTCGCGGGCGCGGGCCTGGCGGGCCTCGCCGTCGGCGTCTTCGGCACGGCCGCCGCGTACGCCGCGAACGGCGTGTCCTTCCTCTTCGTCGCCGCGGTCATCCCCTTCCTGCGGCCCATCAAGACCACCTCCCCCGTCGCGCCGGCCGTCCGCGAGCAGCGCGACGCCATGACGGCACGCGAGGGCCTGGCCTTCTTCGCGCGCCGCCCGCGGCTGGTCGCCCTCGCCGGCATCAGCGGCATCAGCGCGATCTTCGGCCGCAACTACGGCCTCACCCTGGCCGTCCTGGTCACCGGCCCGCTCGCCGGCGGCGCCGGGGCCTTCGGCACGGTCTCCACCGTTCTCGCCGTCGGCGGCATCGTCGGCGCCGTCCTCGGTGCGCGCCTGCGCAAGCCGTCGGTCCGTCTCGTGGGCCTGCTCGCCGCCGCCGGCGCCCTGCTCCAGGTCGTGGCAGGACTCTCGCCCTCCCTCGCCGTCCTCCTGGTGCTGGTCCTGCCGATGGCCGTCGTCGAGTCGATCTCCGACACCGCCGGCACGACGGTCCTCCAGACCGACCCGCCCGCCCACATGCGGGGCCGCGTGCTCGGCGTCTGGAACAGCATCCGCACCGTGTGGTCCCTCCTCGCCCCGCCGGCGCTGGGCCTCCTCATGGAGCTCGCCGGCGCCCGCGGCGCCCTGGTGACGGGCGGCCTCCTGATCGCGGGCGCGATCGGGGCGGGCTACGTCCTGCACCGCCGCCGCACGCCGACACCGGTGCTGGTCCGCACGGAAACCCTCAGGGAGCGCCCGGCCCTCGGCACGGCGGCGTAACGCCCCGGCCGGGGCCTGTCAGTCATCGCATGTCGCCCGCTCGTACAGCCTCTCCAGTGCGGTGTCGATGGGGTGGGGCTGCGGCTTCCCGGGGGAGGCGGGATCGCTCCACCTCGCGAGGTTGACCGCGACGGACATCTGGCGACGGCCGTCGGCGCGGGTCAGGGAGATCGTGCCGGCGCCCCAGGCGCTGCCGTCGTGGCCCCAGAAGGTGCCGCAGCCCGGGATGTCGACCCGGTGCAGGCCGAGGCCGTACTCGATCGTGGATCCGTCGAGGGCGATGACCGGGACCGTGCGCTGCATCTGGGCCAGGGACGCACGGCTGACGATCCCGCCGTCGAGCAGCCTGCCGTAGAAGCGGTTGAGGTCCTCCATGGTCGACACCAGGGCGGCGCCGGTGCCCACCCAGGACATGTTGTAGACGCTGTAGTCGCGCGGCGGGTCCAGTGCTCCCCACAGCGCCTCGTACATCCGCGGGTGAGGTCCCTTGATGCGCGGCCCGGTGGGGAAGCCGGTGTGCCGCAGCCCGGCACGCTCGATGACGTTCCGGGTGATGTACTCCTCGGCCGGGGTGCCGGTCACCTTCTCCAGGAGCTGTCCCAGGAGGAGGTAGTTGGTGTTGGAGTACACCCCCGGGGAAGCGCCGGGTTCGCCGGCGGGAGGTGCCGCGAGGCCCAGCTCGATCAGCTCGTCCGGGCGGAACTGCCGGTACCGGTTGTCGTCCAGGCTCTTGGGCGAGACGTCCTGCCCCTGGGGGTACCCCTGGAGGGACGGGAACGCGGAGAGGATGTAGTCCGGGATGCCGCTGGTGTGGTTGAGCAGCATCCGGACCGTGATCCTGCGGCCGCGCTCTCCCGGCACCAGCCGCGGCAGATAGCCGCCGATCGGCGCGTCGAGCTCGATGCGGCCCCGCTCCACCTGCTGCATGACCGCCGCGGCGGTGAAGGTCTTGGTGATGCTGCCGACGCGCTGGCGCATGTCGGGCCTGACGGGGCGGCCGGTCCCGGTATCGGCGACCCCGGAAGCGCCCCGCCACGTGTGGCCGGCGTCGCGCACCTCCGCGAACACCCCCGGTATCCCCGCGCGGTGGACGTCGTCCGCGGCGGCCTGGAGCTCCGCGGGGTCGAAGCCGGTCGCCGGGCTCGTCCCGCCGGGCGGCGCGACGGTCGTGGCGGCGGGCGCGGGAGCCGCCGCCACCGTGCTCGCGCACATACCGAGCGCGGCCATGCCCGCGCACAACAGCAAGGGGATTCTCACGGCGTACGTCCTCTCACGATCCAGGGCGCCCTGACTTTCGGAACGCGTTCCGAAAATAGCAGTGCGGCGGCCGTCCGGGAACGCGAAAGGTCGAATCCGTTCCACACAGTGCGCCTCACCCCGTTTCGCGGCGCGGCAGGGCGGGACGGCATGATGGGGCGATGCCCCGACCCCCCGCCCGGCGCGGCCGCACCGGCCGCCCGCCCGTGACCTCCCGTGCGCAGATCCTGGCCGCGGCCCGTGAGCTCATCGACCGGGACGGCTGGGAGAAGCTCACCGTCCGTCGGCTGGCCGCCGAGCTGGGCATCGGGGCGACGACCCTCTACCACCACATCCGGGACAAGGAGGACCTGCTGCTCCTCCTGCTCAGCCAGCACGTCGCCCAGGCCGAACGCCCGCAACTGCCCAGCGCGCCCAGGGACCGCATCGTCGCCGCCGCCACCGCGATGCACGACGCCCTGGCCGCCTGGCCCTGGGCCGCGGAGGTCCTCACCTCCGACGGTTTCGTGGGCCTCCTCGACCCCTCGGCGCTCTGGATGGTCGAAGCCATCGTGGCCGGGGCCGAGGACTGCGGACGCACGCCCGAGGAAGCCGTGCACGTCTTCCGCAGCATCTGGTACTACACCGTCGGCGAGGTCCTCGTCCGCGCCCGCTCCCCACGCCGAAGGGAGGACGGCGAGCGCCCTCCCTTCGGTGAGACCTTCGACCCGGCCCGGGTGCCGCACCTGGCCGCCATCGGCGACCGGTGGCCCGCGCTCGCCGCACGGGACACCTACCCCGAAGGGCTCCGCGCCCTCGTCGAGGGGCTGCTCGCACGGACACAGGCCGTACCGGCAGCCCCTCGCGACGCCGACTGAGCCGACCGACCTACCGGCCCGGGGGCCGGATGGGAGCCGCCGCCTCGGCCGCGCGGCGGGCCAGCAGCGTCGTCGAACGGCCGTCGAGGTACGGCAGGACCACCGCCTGGCCGCCCCAGGTGCGGAGGGTGTCCGCCTCGGGGAGGTCCTCCGCCGAGTAGTCGCCGCCCTTGACCCAGACGTCCGGGCGGAGCCGGCCCAGCAGCTCGACGGGCGTGTCGCCGTCGAAGACCGCGACCGCGTCGACGCTGCCGAGCCCCGCGAGGACGCGGACCCGGTCCGCGAGGGGGTTCAGGGGGCGGCCGGGGCCCTTCAGGCGGCCGACGGACTCGTCGGAGTTCACGCAGACGATCAGGCAGTCGCCGATGCCGCGCGCGCTCTCCAGGAGGCCGACGTGCCCCGCGTGCAGCAGGTCGAAGCAGCCGCCCGTGGCGACGACCGTGCCGCCCTGCGCGCGGACCCGCTCGGCCAGGGCGAAGGCGTCGGTCTCGGGCACCTCGCGGCTGCGCGCGGGCGGCGGTGTCCGCCACAGCGCCGGGTTGCCCGCGCCGCCCGCCGCCACGAACGCCGCCGCCTCGGCGACCGCCTGCTGGATGGCCTCCTCGGGCAGGGCGCCGTCGGCGAGCGCCGCGGCCGTCGCGGCGGCGAAGCAGTCGCCCGCGCCGCACGCGTCGCCCTCCGCGCGGTACGGCGCCGGGACCAGCATCGGCGTACCGGTGCCCGGCCGGGTCAGCAGGACGCCGCGCTCGCCGAGGGTCACGGCGACCGTGGCCACGCGCCACCGCTCGGCGAGCTCGGTGCCGCGCTCGGCGTAGGCGCGCAGGGAGTCGTCGTCGCCGCGGCACAGGGCGCGGGTCTCCGCGGCGTTCGGCGTGACGATCCGCGCGCCGGGCACCGGTACGTCGCCCTTGAGGTGCGGGTCCCAGACGACCGGCACCTTGGGGGCGACGGCGGCGAGGTGCTCGCGTACCGCGCTCGCGGTGTGGCGTCCGTAGTCCGCGACGAGCACGGCGTGCGCGTCGGCGAGGGTCTGGCGCACGGCGCCGTCGGGTTCGCCGGGGTCGCCGCCGCCGCGGTCGATGCGCACGAGGGGCCGGCCGCCGGCGAGCACCCGCGTCTTGACGGGCAGGGTGCCGTTCAGCGGCAGCTCCACCACGCGGACACGGCCGCGCAGGGAGCGGCGTACGGCTTCGCTGGCGGGGTCGTCGCCGAGCGCGGTCACCAGGACCACGTCGCGGCCGTCGCGCGTGGCGAGCGCCGCCGCGAGGCCCGCGCCGCCGGGGCGGCGCTGGTCGCCGGTGACGTCCACGACCGGCGCCGGGGCGTCCGGCGCGAGCCGGCTGGCGACGCCTTCGATGTCCTCGTCGAGGAGTACGTCGCCGACGACGACGAGGGGCTTGCGTCCGCTCATGACGGTCATGACATCCTCCGATGGGCCGCGACGGGCGTCGCGGCGCCCGCCGCCCGCGCGGGTGCCCCGGAGGACACCGCCGCGTCGAAGCACTCGCACAGCAGGTGCACGGCGAGCAGATGGGCCTCCTGCACAGTGGCCGTGGAGTCGGCGTCGACGCACAGCGCCTCGTCGGCCGCCTCGGCGAGCGGGTTGGGCCCCGGCCCGGTCAGGGCCCACACCCGCAGCCCCGCCGCCCGGCCGGTGACGGCCGCCGCGATCAGGTTGGCGCTGCGGCCGGAGGTGGAGAGCAGGACCAGGACGTCGCCGGGCCGGCCGTGGGCCGCGACCTGGCGGGCGTACACCTGGTCGAAGCCGTAGTCGTTGCCGATCGCGGTGACGCTGGAGGTCTCGGCGTGCAGCGAGATGGCCGAGTAGGCGGGGCGCTCCTGCTGGTAGCGGCCCACCAGTTCGGCGGTGAGGTGCTGGGCCTGCGCGGCGCTGCCGCCGTTGCCCGCGGCGAGCAGCCGGCCGCCCACGGGCAGCACGGCGGCCAGTTCACCGCCCCACTGAGCGATCCGGTCCAGGTTCTGCCGGCGGAAGCGGCCGAGCGCGTCCTGCAGCGACTGGCAGTGGCGCTGCGCGGCCTCGAGTGCGAGAGAAGCGAGGGGATCTGTCATGGGCGTTCGGGCGTACCGCGTCCTGGCGGACGGCGGCCGGTCCCGCACCTCCTTCAAGGGGTCACGAGGGCGGAAGGGACAGGTCTCAGGCCACCTCCGTCACGGCGTTGCGCGCGGCGAGCACCGCGCCGTACACCGCCTCGGTGGCCGTCGCGACGCGCGCCCAGCCGTACCGGCTCAGCACCCGCCGCCGGCCGGCCTCGCCGCACGCGGCGCGCCGCTCGGGGTCGGCGAGCAGGTCGGCGACCGCGGCGGCCAGCGCCTCGGGGTCGCGGGGCGGGACCAGCCGCCCGGTCACCGGGTCGGCCACGGTGTCGAGTTGGCCGCCCACGGCGCTGGCGACGACCGGCCGGCCGCAGGCCATGGCCTCCAGCGGCACGATGCCGAACGGCTCGTAGTCCGCCGGGCACAGCACCACGTCGGCGCTGCGCAGCAGCGGCGGTACGTCCTCGCCGGCCACGCCGCCGGTGAAGCGGACGCGGTCGGCGACCCCGACGGCCCGGGCCAGCTCGCGCAGCCGCCGTACCTCGGGGTCCTGGTCGATCAGGTGCGGCGGCGGGCCGCCGACGATGACGAGCTCCGCGTCGGGCAGCCGGCCGAGCGCCTCGACCGAGACGGCGGCGCCCTTGCGGGGCACCAGCCGGCCCAGCTGGAGCAGCCGGTACCGCACGGCGGGGTCCCGTTCGGCGACCGGCCCGTCGGGGCGGAACTGGTCGGTGTCGACGCCGCACGGCACGACCGCGACCTTGTCCGGGGGGATGCGCATCCGCGCCAGTTCGAGGACCTCGTCGTGGCAGGTGGCGATCACCCGGTCGGAGCCCATGCCGACCTCCCGCTCGCACGCGACGCGCTGCGGCGGGCTGGTGTCGGCGTCCTTCTGGTGGCGCCGCTTCACGGTGCCGAGCGCGTGGTACGTGTGCAGCAGCGGCAGCCGCAGCCCGCGTACGGCCTGGAGGGAGGCCACGCCCGACATCCAGAAGTGCGAGTGCACCACATCGGGCGGCCGGCCTCGCCACTCGCGGGCCATGTAGTGGCCGAACGCGGGCATGTAGGGCGGGAGTTCGTCCTTGGGGATCGGCTCCGGGGGGCCGGCGGGAACATGGCGCACCTCCACACCGGGGCGCAGCGGCACCCGGTCGGGCAGATCGGTGGCGTCGCGCCGCGTGAAGACGGTGACACGGTGGCCGCGGTCCGCGAGGGCGCCCGCCAGGCGCGCGACATGGACGTTCTGGCCGCCCGCGTCGACGCCGCCGAGCGCGGCGAGCGGACTGGCGTGCTCGGAGACGAGCGCGATGGCGAGGGCTCCCGGCCCGGTTCCGTCCAGGGTGCCGTCGTCCCCCAGCGGTGCCGATGTCGATGCCGATGTCATGAGCGCACCTCCGTCATCACGCGCTCCCAGTCGTCCAGGAAGCGCTTGAGCCCGTACCGTTCGAGCGCCGCCTGCCGCGCCCGCGCCCCGTCCTCGGCCGCCGCCTCCGGCTCGTGCAGATAGCGGCGGGCGGCCCGCGCCAGTACCTCGGGCCGGGTGGAGAGCGTCCCGGCGCCGGGCGGCACGGCCTCGAAGGCCTCGGTGGTGGCGAGGGCCACCACCGGCATGCCCAGGTGCATGGCCTCCAGCAGGGAGAGACCCAGCGACGTCCAGCGCACCGGGTGCAGGTACAGCCGGCGCTCGGCCAGCGCCGCGTGCAGCTCGCGCTGCGGCAGGTCGGCGGTGCGGCACCGCTCCTCGGGCAGGCCCAGGTGCGCGGCCAGCCCCTCGGTGCGCATGCCGAAGACGTCCAGCGGCGCCGCCTCGGACAGCTCCGGCAGCAGGTCCGTACCGGTGTAACGGCCGCGCCTCACCGGTTCGTTGACGACGACGGCGGCCCGCGCCACCCGGCCGGTGTACAGGTGCCCGGGGTCGACGATCCCGTGCTCGATCACCTCGGTGCGGGTCGCGCCGTTGTCCCAGAACAGCCGGTTGAAGTGGGTGACGTGGACCAGCGTCAGGTCGTCGCGGTCCGCGAAGGGGTGCAGGGTCTCCGGCACGTTCCCGTCCGGAGCGTTGTGCTCCAGGTAGACGGCCGGCACGTCGCGGCCCGGCCGCCGCCCGCCGAGCCACCGCTCGGCGAGCGCGAGCTCGTGGGGCCGCTGGAGGACCACCAGGTCCACGGGCGTCTCGCGCAGCTCCTCGGGCGTGATCTCGCGTACGGAGTCGGGCCAGGAGAAGGTGCGCGCCCGGCCGAGCCCGTCCGCGTCACGGCCGGGTGTCACGGGGACCAGGTAGGTGTGGGGCCCCTGGACGAACGCCGTCGTCCAGGAACCGTGCACGTGCCACAGCAGGATGTTCATGCGGTCCTCCTCCCGTCACCGGGACGGGCGCCGGGAGGCGTCGTCGGAGAAGAAGGCGCCGCGCCGGACGGCGTACGGCCCGATGGCGAGCAGGTCGACGGGGGAGGAGCCGAAGCACTCCAGCGCGTCGCGCGGATCGTCGACCATCGGCCGGCCGGCCGTGTTGAGGCTGGTGTTGACCACCACGGGCAGCCCGGTGAGCCGTTCGAACTCGCTCAGCATCCGCGCCACCAGCGGCTCGGCCTGCCGGTCCACGGTCTGGATCCGCGCCGTGCCGTCCACGTGCACCACCGCCGGGATGCGGTCGCGCCACTCGGGCGCCACGTCGTGCACGAAGAGCATGTACGGGCTCGGCAGCACGCCGTCGAAGATGTCGGCGGCCCGCTCGGCGAGCACCATCGGCGCCACCGGCCGGAACTGCTCGCGCCCCTTGACGTCGTTGAGGCGCTCCAGGTTGCCCGCGTGCCCCGGGTGCGCCAGCAGCGAGCGGTGGCCCAGCGCCCTCGGCCCGTACTCCGAACGCCCCTGGAACCAGGCGACGATCTGGTTGTCCGCCAGCGCCTGCGCCACGGCCTGCGCGATGTCCGCCGGCCGGTCGAACGGCACCGCGGCCGTCTTCAGCCAGGCGCCCAGCTCCGCGTCGGACCAGTCGCGGCCCAGGTCCGCGCCCGGCATCGGCGCGGGGTCGTCCCCGCCGCCCGCGGCCAGCAGCAGCGCGCCGCCCAGCGCGGTGCCCGCGTCACCGGCCGCCGGCTGCACCCACACCCGGTCGAAGGGGCCCTCGCGGGCTATGCGGGAGTTGGCCACGCAGTTGAGGGCCACGCCTCCGGCGAGCGTCAGCACCCGGTCGTGGGTCTGGCCGTGCAGCCAGCGCACCAGGTCCAGCAGCGTCTCCTCCAGCACGGCCTGCGCGCTGGCGGCGATGTCCGCGTGGTCCTGCGTCCACGCCTCGTCGGGCCTGCGCCGCGGGCACAGCTCCGCCCACGGCACCCCGGCCGCGTGGAACCCGCCGTCGCCGGTGGGGTACACGTACCGGCGCAGCTCGGGCAGCATCCGGGGCCTGCCGTGCGAGGCGAGCGCCATCACCTTGAACTCGTCGGAGGAGCGCAGGAATCCGAGGTGGTCGGTGAGCTCCTCGTACACCAGGCCCAGCGAGTGCGGCAGCTCCTGCGCGTACAGCGCCTCCAGCCGGTCGTGGACGCGGCGCGCCGCGAGGTGGGAGGCCCTTTCGCCGCGGCCGTCGAGGACCAGCACCGACGCCATGTCGGCGCCCTCGGCGGCGAACGCGCCGGAGGCGGCGTGCGCCATGTGGTGCGGCACGAACCGCACGGCGGCCGGGTCCAGGCCCGGCAGCGCGGTCTTCAGGAAGCCGGGCGCCTCGCGGGCGTAGGTGACCCGCAGGTGGTCCCACGGGTCGTCCAGGCCCATCTCGGCGGCGGGGCGGGCGAGTTCGGGATCGAAGGAGTACGCGACGGCGTCGAGGTCCTTCGGGCGCAGCCCGGCCCGCTCCAGACACCAGGCGGCGGCCTTCTCGGGCAGTTCCCACGCGGAGAACGGCACCGGCCGCTTGCCGTGCTTGCGCCGGGAGAACCGCTCCTCCTCGGCGGCGGCGACGGTCCGTCCGTCGATGACCAGCGCGGCGGCGGGATCGTGGAAGAGGGCGTTGATTCCGAGAATGCGCATGGCGTCCCTGGCCTTTCGGCGAGTCGGGGGCGAATCGGGGATGGGGGCGGGGGTGTGCCGCTCAGGCGTGGGCGACCTCCTGGGCGCGGAACCAGTCGATGGTCCGCCGCAGCCCCTCCTCGGCGCCGACGCGCGGCTCCCACTGCAGCTTGTCGCGGGCGAGCGTGATGTCCGGGCAGCGCACCGCCGGGTCGTCCGTCGGCCGCTCGATGAACCGGATCTCCGAATCCGAGCCGGTCAACTCGATGACGAGCCGGGCCAGTTCGAGCATGGTGATCTCGGCCGGGTTGCCGATGTTCACCGGGCCGCGCAGCCCGTGGGCCGCCGCGGCGAGGATGCCGCGCACGGTGTCGTCGATGTAGCACAGGGACCGGGTCTGGCGGCCGTCGCCGGTGACGGTGAGCGGCTCCCCGGCCAGCGCCTGCCGTACGAAGGTGGGCACGGCCCGCCCGTCGTGGCCGCGCATCCTCGGGCCGTAGGTGTTGAACAGCCGCACGATGCCGGTGTCCGTGCCCTGCGCCTCCGCCTGCGCGGTGGTCAGCGCCTCGGAGAACCGCTTGGCCTCGTCGTACACGCTGCGCGGCCCGACGGGGTTCACATTGCCCCAGTACCGCTCGTTCTGCGGGTGCTGCTGCGGGTCTCCGTACACCTCCGACGTGGAGGCGAGGAGGAACCGGGCCCCGGCGCGGTGGGCGAGGGCCAGCGCGTGGCGGGTGCCGAGGCTGCCGGCCTCCAGCGTGTGCAGCGGGAGCCGCAGGTAGTCGGCCGGGGACGCCGGGGACGCGAAGTGGAGCACCAGGTCGGGGTCGCGCGGGACCGTGAACGGCTCGGCGACGTTCGCCTCGACCACGGTGAAGCCGGGGCGGCCGCGCAGCTCGGCTATGTTCTCCGGTCGCCCGGTACTGAAGTCGTCGACGCAGGTGACGGCCGCGCCCGCGTCGAGCAGGGCGGTGCACAGGTGCGAGCCGACGAAGCCCGCGCCGCCGGTGACGACGGCGTGCTCCCAGCTGCGTGAGAAAGCGGTGTTCATTCGATCTCCTCCGTACGTGCGAACCGCGGACGACGACGTACCGGTCCCCCCTGCGTCTGCGACCAGGCTCGGCCGAACGGGGGCGCGGGGCGCGGTGGTATAGGCCGTACGAGTGGTTACGGAGGGTGAAAACGACGCCCGTACGCCGCTGAACACGGCGCTGACCAGGGCGTTCAGGGCGTCCTAGGGCGCGACGGTCTCGTTGATCAGCAGCTCCGCCAGGGCGGGCAGACCGCCCTCGGCCAGCACCCGCCGCTGCTGGTCCGCCGGCGTGCCCTGCTGGAGCAGCCGGTGCACGAGCGCGGCCACCTCACGGGTGTCACCGGCCTCCGCCAGGGCGGGCGCCAGCGTGTCGAGCATCCGGGCGAGGACGTCACCGGCCCTTCGGGCCGTGCCCTCGGGGTCGACCAGCAGCCCGCTCAGACCGTGCCGCGCCGCGTGCCAGTTCGCCGCCTGGAGCAGCTCGGGCGCGCACTCGGGGACCGGCTCGCCCGCCTTCTCGTCCCGGATGGCCGTGGCGATCAGGGCGCGGACCAGACCGGCGAACATCACGGCCGAGTCCACCCGCAGCTGGACGTCCGCGCAGCGCACCTCGACCGTCGGGTACTTGTCGGACAGCCGCGCCTGCCAGTACAGCTGGCCGGTGTCGGTGATGACCCCGGTGTCCAGCAGCGCGCGCACCCGCCGCTCGTGGTCGGCGAGGTCCGCGAAGCGGGGCGGCGGTCCGCCCACCTGCCAGCGGCCGAAGATCACGGTGCGCCAGCTGGCGAAGCCGGTGTCGTGCCCGTCCCACAGGGGCGAGTTGGCCGACATGGCCACCAGCACCGGCAGCCACACCCGGATCCGGTTGAGGACGGCCACACCCATCTCCCGGTCGGGCACCGCCGCGTGCACGTGCATGCCGTTGACCAGCTGCTCGGCGACGAGCTGCGGAGCCTGGGAACGCATCGCGATGTAGCGGGCCTTCTCGGTCACCGGGACCGGCGCGGTCTCGCGGAACGGCGCGGTGCCGCAGGCCGCGATCCGGCAGCCGTTCTTCTCCGCCGCCGAGCCCAGCGCGTGCCGCAGCCGCAGCAGGTGGCCGCCCACCTCGTCGAGGTCCGTACAGACCGGCGTGGCGACCTCCACCTGCGCCTGGAGCAGTTCGGACTGCACCTCCTGGTCGTCCAGGATCGGCTCCAGGCCGGCCGCCGCCCGCACCTGCTCCGCACGGGGCACCGGCAGACAGGTGACCGGATCGACCAGGAGGTACTCCTCCTCGACCCCAATGGTGATCACGGAGCGCCGGGTACCCCCTTGGTCAGCCGACATAACGCCGCGCCGTCGACTCGCGTTGGGCCTCGGTCAGCGCCCCCAGCCGCGCCTCCACCGGCGGCGGCACCACCCGCCGCTCCCGCAGCACCCACGGCAGCCCCGCCAGCGCGAGGCCGAACGCCCGCAGCGACGCCAGATCGCGCGGCACGGTACGGGCCAGGTCCAGCGTCCTGCGCAGCGCGGGCCGCACCGGGCGCCGCAGCCAGCAGAACCACAGCGTGTTGCGCAGCCCGTGCACGCGCCGCAGCGTCGCGTCACGGGCGCGCGACGGAGCGTGATGGACCGTCAGCTCCGGTACGTACGCCAGCCACCAGCCGCGCGTGGCGAGGTCCGTGGCGAGCAGCTCCTCCTCGCCGCCGAGCCAGAGCCGCTCGTGGAAGCCGCCCGCCTCCAGGAACGGGTCGCGGCGCAGCACGGTCGCCGCCGCCAGGAACGAGCCCAGCGCCGGCCCGGGCAGCCAGTCCGGCCCCTGCACCGGCGAGTCCCGCAGCTCGGCCACGATCGGGTCCTCCCGGCCGCCGGGCTCCACCAGGATCCGCGCGGTGACCGCCACCAGCCGCTCGTGCCGGTCCAGCAGGTCCGCGGCGCGCCCCAGCGACCCCGGTTCCCACCACGAGTCGTCGTCGCAGAAGGCGACGTACGGCGTACGGGACCGGCGTACCGCGAGGTTGCGGCCCACGGCGCCGAGGTTGCGGCCGGGGGTGAGCAGCGTGACGTCCGGGTGCAGGCGCGCCACCGCCTCGGCGGTGCCGTCCGTGGAGGCGTTGTCGGTGACGATGACCGGCGGGCGCTCCGGCAGCCGTGCCAGCTCGGCGAGGGTGCGCAGCAGCTCGTCGCGCCGGTTGTGGGTGATGACGACGACGGTGGTGCGGGGATCGCTCACGCCACGGCTCCTTCCAGTTCCAGGCGGTGGGCCGCCGCCTCCACGGCCGACGGGAGCGGGCTGCGGGCCCGCAGCGCCGCCGGGAGCCGGGCGAGCAGCTCCTTCAGTGCCGCACGCGCCTGCGGGTCGCGCCGGGCGTCGGCGGCCAGCTCGCGGGTGTGCCGCAGCGCCACGGGCAGCGGGCGGCGCAGCCAGGCGGTCAGCACGGCGTTGCGCAACTGCCGCGCCGGGCGCCCGGACCGTACGCCGCCGGTCGGCATGTGCACGGCCACCACGTCGGGGCAGTGGCACACGCCCCAGCCGCGCGCCGCCAGGTCGTAGGCGAGGCAGGTCTCCTCGCCGCCGAAGAACAGCACCGGGTGGTAGCCGCCCGCCTCCAGGTACGCCGTGCGCCGGGCGACCGCCGCGCAGGCCAGGAAGCCCAGCACCTGCGGGCCCGGCAGGTCGGGCGCCCGGCCGAGCGGGGAGGTGGCCAGCATGCCGTTGAGCGGGTCCGGTGCGCCGTCCGGCCCCACCTTGATCCGGGCCGCGATCAGCCCGAGCCGGGGGTGCTCGTCGAGCAGGTCGGCGGCGCGGGCCAGGGCGCCCGGCTCCCACCAGGAGTCGTCGTCGCTGAACGCCACGTACGGCGTCCGCGCGTGCCGTACGCCCAGGGTGCGGCCGACCGCGCCCAGGTTGCGGCCGGGGGTCAGCAGCGTGACGTCCGGGTGCAGCCGCCGCACCGCCTCGGCGGTGCCGTCCGTGGAGGCGTGGTCCACCACGATCACCGGCGGCCGCTCGGGCAGCCCCGCCAGCCGCTCCAGGGTGCGCAGCAGCTGCTCCCGGCGGTCGCGGGTGATCACGACGACGCTGATGCGGGTCACGGGCGGGACACCTCCGGATGGTCGGAGAGGGCCTTGAGGACGTCGGCCGGACGGAGGCGCAGCAGCTGCGGGTCGGGCTCGCGCCCATGGGGATCGCCGGGCGGGCCCGGGTGCCACAGCGCCACGTGCCGCGTACCCTCGGGCGGTCCCCACAATCTGGGCGATACCGGTCCGAAAAGGGTGACGGAGGGTGTCCCGTACGCCACCGCCAGATGCGCGATGCCGGTGTCCCCGCTCACCACACCGGCGGCCCCGGCGACCAGCGCCGCGAGCCGCCCGTACGGCAGCCCGCCCCGGAACACCTCCAGCTCCGGCACGGGGGCGGCGATCCGGTCCAGCAGCTCGTCCTCGCCCGGGCCGCCCGTCAGGGCCACCCGGTGGCCGCGGCGCAGCAGTTCCCGCACCACCGTGGCGTACCGCTCGGCGGGCCAGCGGCGGGCGGGGGAGTCGGCGCCCGGGTGGACGACGATCGCGCCCGGCGCGGGGGAGGGGTCCGGCGGCGCCGGGAGGCGGAGGTCGCCGGGGTCGGCCGGGATGCCGTACCACTCCAGCAGGCGGCACCAGCGGGCGCGTTCGTGCTCGTCGGCGGTCCATTCCGGGCCCGCGACCTCCGGCGTGCCCGGATGGGCGAACGCCAGCAGCCGTCCCGGCCGCAGCCTGCGCAGCAGCAGATGGCTGGAGGGGCCCTTGCCGTGCAGGTCCACGGCCACCTCCGGCGGCGGGCCCGGCCAGTCCAGGCGGACCGGCACAGCGCGCCCCGGCGCCGAGGCGGGCAGCAGCGTGTCCACCGCACCGGTCGCGGCGGCCACTTCCGCGAGCTGCGCCGGGGCGGCCAGCACCGTCTCGTGCCCGGGGAACGCCCGCCGCAGCGCCCGCAGCGCGGGCACCCCCGTCAGCAGGTCGCCGAGCCCGAGCGCCCGCAGCACGAGCACCCGGGGCGCCCACGGCATCCGCGGCGCCCGGCCGCCGCCGCTCACTCGTCCGCCTCCAGCAGCTTCTCCACGGCGGCGACCACGTCCTCGGCCGTGACCTCGTTCAGACACGGATGGCCGGGCACCGGGCACTCGCGGGCCCTGCTGTCCGCGCACGGCGCCCGCTGGTCGCCCAGCAGCACCTGCGGCACCCCGTACGGACCCCACCGCTCGGCGGGCACCACCGGCGAGAAGAGCGAGACCACCGGCGTACCGACCGCCGCGGCCAGATGCGACGGACCGGTGTTGCCCGTCACCACCGCCCCCGCGCCCGCCAGCACCGCCGCGAGCTCAGGCGGCCGCGTCCGGCCGCCCAGGTCCAACCCGTGCCGCCCCGCGACCAGCGCGGTCAGCTCCCGCTCGTCGGGGCCGCCGGTGACGACGACCCGGTGGCCGGCGGCCGCCAGCAGCCGCACCGCCTGGGCGCAGCGGGCCGGGCTCCACCGGCGGGCCGCGACGCTCGCGCCCGGGTGGACCACCACGTACGGCCCCGGCCCGGTCAGCTCGGGCGCGCCGCCCGCCGCGTGGTGGACCCGCAGCCGCCCGTCGTCGCCCGGGGGGCGGGGGAAACCGGCCGCCTCGGCCAGGTCCAGGGCCGCCTCGGCCTCATGGGCGTGCGGCGCCCGCCGGTGGCGTACGTCCAGCAGGGCGCCGGGGAAGTCCACGCTGTCGGCCGCGATGTGCCGTACGCCCGCCATGCGCAGCAGCAGCGCGGCCGGCAGCGGGCTCTGGTGGTACGAGGTGAGGACCAGCGCCGTGTCCGCGCGGGCCGCGGCGATCCGGTTCACCACCCGGTCGACGTCCGCGCGGTCCACGGGCGGCGGCGTGAAGCCCACCCAGGGCGCGTCCCAGACCAGCACCTCGTCCACGCCCGGCAGCATCCGCGCGGCCGGGGCGCCGCGCGGCCCGCACAGCACCGCCACCCGGTCGGCCCGGTGCGCGACCGCGCGCACGGCGGGCCCGGCGAGGAGGACGTCCCCGAAGCTGTCCAGCCGGACGACGAGAGCCCTCATGACGGCCTCCTCAGGTGTTGCCCCAGCACATGCCGCACCGCGCTCAGCAGGTCCGGGCAGACGCACGGCGCGGCCGCCACCTCCTGCGGCAGGGTCCGCGCCGTCGGCACCAGCACCCCTGCCGCGCCGGCCGCGCGCGCCGCGCCCATGTCCGCGCCGATGTCGCCGATCACGACGCAGTCGGCGGCCCGGACGCCCAGCCGCCGCGCCGCCTCGACCACCAGACCCGGCGCCGGCTTGCGGCAGCCGCAGCCGTCCTCGGGCGCGTGCGGGCAGTGCACCCAGGCGTCCAGCGGGCCGAGCAGCGCGTCGATCCGGGCGTTGACGTCCCGTACGGCCGCCTCGGTCAGCAGGCCGCGCCCGATACCCGACTGGTTGGACACCACCCCGACGGGCACGCCCCGCTCGCGCAGCAGCCGCAGCGCCTCCCGCGCGCCCGGCATCGGCCGTACCCGCTCCGGGTCGCCGTTGTACGGCACGTCCACCACCAGCGTGTCGTCGCGGTCGAACAGCACGGCCGCCGGGAACGGCCCCCGGCGGCTCACAGGGTGCCGTCCCAGCACCCGGCCCCCCGGTGGCGCACCGCGCCGCTCAGCCGGTGCCAGGTCGCGACCGCCGGGATCACCGCGCTCGTCACGGTCATCGTCAGGATCTCGTCCGCCGTGCGCGGCCCCGGGGCGATCCGCGCCCGCGCGAACTCCGCCGTGCCCAGCAGCCAGCCCGCCGCCGTCAGCGCGGCCGCGCGCCGCCGCCCGGCCGCCGCCAGCACGAGTGCGCCGAGCCCGGCCGCCGTGACCGCCGCGTGGCGCCGGATCCGCCCGCGCGGCGCGGACGCCCGCTCCCACCAGCCGGGCCCGTGCAGCCGCGTCATCAGCGCGTCGTCGGCGTTGCCCCGCTGGACCCGTACCGACACCCACCGGTCGGCGGGCCGCACCGGGTGCTCGGTGCGGCGCTCGCCGCGCCGGATCCGCCAGCCCGCGTCGATGACCCGCAGCGCCAGGTCCGCGTCCTCGCGGAAGGCGCGCGGGAAGCGCTCGTCGAAACCGCCGACGGCCTTGAGCGCCTCCGTGCGGTACGCCATGTCGGCGGTGGCCCACAGCGCGTCGCGCAGGCCCGCCGTGTTGCGCTCCCAGTCGGTGGGGCGGCGGCCTGTGGGCAGCGGCACCTCCAGCACGCCCTGCACGCCGCCGGTGTCGGGGGAGGCCTCCGCCAGGTCGCGGGCCAGCTGCTCGCGCCAGTACGCGCCCACCCGTACGTCGTCGTCGAGGAGGACCGTCCACGGCTCGTCCACCACGCGGATCCCGGTGTTGCGGGCGGCCGCCGGGCCGCGGCCGCCGCTGCGCAGCACCACCGTGCGGTGGGCGAGGGGGCCGAGCGCCCCGAGCGGCAGCTCGTCGCCGCCCGCGTCGGGGCGGTCGTCGACGAGCACGATCCGGCTCGGCTCGGGCCCCTCGCTCACGGCGAGCGCGGCGAGGCAGTCGGCGAGGCAGGGCCGCCCGATGGTGGGGACGACCACGCCGTACGAGGCGAGGGGGGGAATCATGCGTCTGCGCCTCCAGTTCCGGGGTGATCGGTTCCGTAGCGACGTACGGAATGCCCACCTTCGATCACTTTAGGCACATATATGGCGCATCGCAGCGGCTCGGCCACCCCGCGTACGGGCTCACTCGCCCAGGTACCGCTCCAGCCAGTCGCCCGCCGCCCGCCGGAACAGCCGCCGGCTGTCCGCCCGCCGGAACTCGTGGCCCTCGTCGCGCAGCGTCAGCACCTCCGCCGTCAGCCCCCGATCCCGCGCCGCCCGGACGAACTGCTCCGACTCGCCCGGCGGCACGTTCGTGTCGTGCTCCCCGTGCACCGCCAGCACCGGCACGCGCAGCGCGTCGATCCGGCTCATCGGGGACAGCGCCCGCAGCAGCTCGCGGTCCCGCTCGGGATGGCCGTACTTGTACGCCGCCGACTCCGCGAGCCACGGCTCGGTCCCGGCGAAGAACGTGGTGAGATCGGACATCCCGCACACCGCGATCCCCGTACGGAAAAGCTCCGGATGCCACACCAGCGAGGCGAACGTCAGGTAGCCCCCGTACGAGTGGCCCATCACGGCCAGCCGCCGCGGATCGGCCCGCCCGCTGAGCACCGCGTGCGCCGCGCAGTCGGCGACGTCCTCGATCGCGGCGAACCGCCCCGTCCCGAGGTCGGCGTCCACGAAGGACCGCCCGTACCCGGAGGAGCCGCGCACATCCGGCGCGAAGACGTCCAGGCCCCGCCCCAGCAGCTCGTGGTACAGCGGCTCGAACACCGGCCGCTCCTGTTCCTCCGGCCCGCCGTGCAGATGCAGCACGCACGGCGCCGGGTCGGTGTCGGCCCGCCCGGGCGCCCGGTAGTACCAGCCGCCCAGCTCCAGCCCGTCGCGCGAGGTCAGCCGCACCGGCACCGGCCGCACGGGCGGACGCCCCGCCGGTACCGCGTCCTCGTCCCGCGACGACCACGGTGTACGCGCGGGCACCCCGCCGTCGGCCGCCCACCACACGCCGGGCCGCCGCTGCGACCCCGACACGGCGAGCACCATCCCCGCCGGCCCCCCGCGCGCGACACGGGTGACCACCTCGTGCGGCAGCTCCACACGCCGGGCCGGGAGCCCCGACTCCACGTCCAGCAGCTCCAGTTCGGTCGCGCCCCGCACGTTCCACGCCAGCGCGGCCGTGCGGCCGTCCCCGAGGAACGCCAGCAGCTCCAGATCGCTCCGCTCGCGCTCCGCGACGACCGAGACGTCCTTCAACTCCCCGCGCTCGTCCAGCCCGACGGCGAGCAGCGCCGCGAACTCCCGCTCGTGGTCGCTGCGCAGCCACACCGTGCGCCCGTCCGCCGAGAAGCGGCCGATCCACGGGTCCGCGTCCGCGACCCGCAGCACACAGCCCGTGCCCAGGTCCTCCGTGCGCAGCACCACCGCCTCGCGCCGTACGCGCGGGCCCCGGCGCAGCAGCGCGAGCCGCCCGTCCTGGCTCAGGTCGCACACCCGCAGCGTGGCCGCCCCGGTCTCGGTGGCCAGCAGCGTCGCCGCGCCGGGCTCGTCCGGGTCCACCAGGTACGCCGACAGCCGGTCGCGGGTGCCGCGCCGGTGGCCCACGACGCCGCGCCCGGCTCCGCCCAGCAGCGTGGCGTGCCCGTCGCGCTCCGCCCAACCGGCCGGCAGGCCCGCGAGGCCCGGCTCCGGATCGCGGTACGCCGACGGCGGCTCGGCGACCGTGACCGCGACGGCCGAACCGTCCCGCGCCCAGCAGCCGAGGTAGGCCGAACTGCCCGCGTCGGCGCCCGCGACGACCCGCCGGTCGCTTCCGTCGGGGCGTACGCACAGCACCCGGCTGTGCTCGCCGCCGCCCGGGTTGACGGTGTAGGCGATCCAGCGGCCGTCCGGCGACCACGCCACCTCCGTCACGGGCTCCGGGTCCGCGTCCAGCAGGTGCACGTCCTCGCCCCCCGCCACCGGCCCGGTCCACAGCTGCGGCACGCCGCCCCGGTCGCAGAGGAACGCCACCCGCTCGCCGGTCGGGTCCGTCGACGGGTACCAGCACCCGTGGGAGACCACGGGCCGCGGGGCGTCCGCCGGCCCCGCGGCCCCGGCGAGTGCGACCGGCACCGGTCCCGGGGCCGCCGCGTCGATGGCCGGCCGGCGGCTCAGCCGATGCCGTGCGTCTGCAGCCATAGCTCCAGCAGGGCCACCTGCCACAGGGTGTTCGCCCCCCGCTTCGTACGGTGGCCGTCGGGGTCGGCGAGCAGCTCCGCCACGTACTCCTCCCGGAAGATCCCGCGCGCCCGCGCCTCCGGGGCCGTGAGCGCCTGACGGACCCGCTCGTACACCGGTCCCGCCATGTGCATGATGGCCGGCACCGGGAAGTAGCCCTTCGGCCGGTCGATCACCTCATGGGGCAGCAGCGCGCGGCCCGCCTCCTTCAGGACGCCCTTGCCGCCGTGGGCGAGCTTCAGCTCCGGCGGGCAGGCGGCGGCGAGCTCGACCAGCTCGTGGTCGAGGAACGGCACCCGGGCCTCCAGGCCCCAGTCCATCGTCATGTTGTCGAGCCGCTTGACCGGGTCGTCGACCATCATCACGTGCGTGTCCAGCCGCAGCGCCGCGTCCAGCGCCGTCTCGGCCCCCGGCTCCGCCATGTGCGCGTGCACGAAGCTCCGCGACACGTCGTGGGCGGGCAGCAGATCGGGGTTCAGCATCCGGGCGAGGTCGCCGTGCGGCCGGTCGAAGTACACCTCGGCGTACGTCTCCGGCTCCCGCTCGCGCGGGACCCCGGCCATCGCCGGGTACCAGCGGTAGCCGGCGAACACCTCGTCCGCGCCCTGCCCGCACTGGACGACGCTGACCTCCTTCGACACCTGCTCCGACAGCAGGTGGAAGGCGACCACGTCATGGCTGAGCTGCGGCTCGCTCATCGCGGCGACCGCGTTGTCCAGCGCCGTCGACACCCGGTCGGACGGCACCATCAGCTGGTGGTGTTCGGTGGCGAAGCGCCGTGCGACCAGGTCCGAGTACGCGAACTCGTCGCCGTCCTCGCCGCCCTCCGACTCGAACCCGACGCTGAACGTCGCCAGGTCCCGCTGGCCCTCCTCGGCCAGCAGCGCCACGATCAGCGACGAGTCCAGGCCGCCCGAGAGCAGCACCCCGACCGGCACGTCGGCGACCATCCGCCGCCGCACCGCCGTGCGCAGCGCGTCCAGCACCGCGTCCCGCCAGTCGGCGGCGTCCATGCCCGCGAACTCGGGGCGGCGGGTGTACGACGGCTGCCAGTAGCAGTGGTCGCGGTAGGTGCCGTCCGGCTCCACCACCCGCACCGTGGCCGCGGGCAGCTTGCGCACCCCGTTGAGCACGGTGTGCGGGGCCGCCACCGTCGCCGACCAGCTGAGGTACTGGTGCAGGGCGACCGGGTCGAGCGAGGTGTCGACGCCGCCGCCCGCGAGGAGGGCGGGCAGCGTGGAGGCGAACCGCAGCCGGCCCGGCCCGTACGACAGGTACAGCGGCTTGATGCCGAGCCGGTCGCGAGCCAGCACCACGCGACCCGTGTCGTTCTCCACGATGACGATGACGAACATCCCGACGAAGTGGTCCACGCAGCGCGTGCCCCACTGGTGGTACGCCTTCAGCACCACCTCGGTGTCCGACGTGGAGAAGAACCGGTGCCCCAGCGCCCGCAGCTCCTCCCGGAGCTCCCGGTAGTTGTAGATGCACCCGTTGAACACGCCGGTCAGCCGTGCCTCGCTGTCGGACATCGGCTGGGCGCCGTGCTCCGACAGGTCGATGATCTTCAGCCTCCGGTGGCCCAGCGCCACGGGGCCCTGCGACCACATCCCGCGGCCGTCGGGCCCCCGCGCGGCCAGCCGGTCGGTCATGCGCTCGACGGCGGCCAGGTCGGGCCGCCCGTCGTCGAACCGGATCTCACCGCTCAGCCCGCACATACGACACCTCCGGGCCGAGCCTCCGTATCCGGTATCCCGTCCATCGCATCCATCTCGTCTGTCACGGTTCACTCCTCAAGAACGGTTTTCCCCGGGTTCCCCGTTGATCGCGGAGCAATCCCCGCCGCCCGCCGCTCGGCCAGCCGCACCGCGGGCCCCATGGTCGCTCCCGCCGCCAGGAACAGCCCGCCGAGCAGCAGCCACCCGGTCACGCCCCCGCCGACGACCAGCGTCGTCAGCAGCACCGGCCCCACCATCCGCGCCACCGGCACGCCCACGCCGAAGAACCCCTGGTACTGGCCCTGCCGCCCGGCCGGGGCGAGATCGAACGCGATCTGCCACGCCCCCGCGGACTGCCGCATCTCACCCCACACCAGCAGCACCGCCCCCGCCACCAGCACCACCAGCGCCGCCCACGCCGCCAGGTCCCCGGAGACGGCGAACACCGCGCACGAGGCGAGCATCAGCACACCGCCGGAGCGCACCGCGCGCACCGCGCCCGGCAGCCCGGTCACCCCGGCGGCCGTCCGCACCTGGAAGAGCACCACCGCGCCGGTGTTGAGCACCAGCAGCGCCGACACCGACCAGCCGGGCGCCGCCGTGTGCTCCGCGATCCACAGCGGAAGGGCCAGACTGATCAGCGGCATCCGCAGCAGCATGACGGTGTTCAGGAGAGTGACCAGCGCGAACGGGCGGTCGCGCAGCACCGTCGCCGACCGCCGCCCACCACCGCCGGACCCTTGGTGGGCGGCCACCGCGGGCAACCGCCCCAGCAGCACCGCGCACCCCGCGAAGGCCAGCGCGTCGACGCCGAGGACGCAGAGGTACGCGGCGGACGTGTCCAGGTGCAGCGCGACCGCGCCGATCCCCGCGCCCACCGCGATCCCGGCGTTGCCCGCCGCCTGGAGGCGCGCCAGCACGCCGGTCCGCGCGCCGGGCTCGACGAGCCCCGCCAGCAGTGACTGCCGCGCCGCCGCCAGCCCGCACTGCGCGATGGCGTAGGCCAGGACGACAAACAGGAACGCCGCGTACGACCGTACGAGCAGCAGCCCCGCGACCGACAGCGAGGTCGCAGCCGCCAGGGCCACGGCCGCCCCGCGCGGCCCCCGCCGGTCCGCGAGGTGCCCGAGCGGCACACCCGCGACCGCGCCGACCGCCCAGGCGAGGGTCAGCCCGAGTCCGATCCGGCCGGGCGTCAGCCCCACGACCCGGGAGAAGTACAGCGCGGAGGTGACGTAGAAGGCGCCGTCGCCGACGGAGTTGACCAGCTGCGCGAGCGCGAGCCGGCGGTGCGGACACGGCAGGGAGCGGGGCAGGGCAATGGGCACGGGCACGGGGCTCCTCGGCAGGAGGCATCAGGGGGGACGCCCCTCAAATTAGGCTCCCGAGCGGCCCACTCCCTGGTCCATTCCACGCCCCCGCGACTGGGCCATTGCGCACCCCGCGCACAAGCCTCGTACGCGCGTGACGGCGGCCGCGCCGGGTAGGGATGACGGCGGAGGCCGACATCATGACCGCGCAGATGAGGCTCGTCCCGCTCGTCCACCGCCGCGAGCCCGGCAGACCGGACGACGAACCCGACCTCGTACGCCAGTACCTCTCGCAGATCGCCGCGACGCCGCTCCTCACCGCCGAGGAGGAGGTGGAGCTGGCCAAGCGCATCGAGGCCGGTGTGTACGCCGACGAGCTGCTGCACGAGGCGGACGCGGCCGCCGCGCCCGGCCGGCGCCCGCTGTCGCCGCGGCGCAGGCGCGACCTGGAGGCCGTGGCCCGGGACGGGCAGCACGCCAAGGACCACATGGTCCGCGCCAACCTGCGGCTCGTCGTCGCGGTGGCCAAACGGCACAGCCGGCGCGGCCTGTCCTTCCTCGACGTGGTCCAGGAGGGCAACCTCGGGCTCATCCGGGCGGTGGAGAAGTTCGACTACACCAAGGGCTACAAGTTCTCCACCTACGCCACCTGGTGGATCCGCCAGGCCATCGAGCGCGGCCTGGCCCAGCACGCCCGCACCGTACGCCTGCCCGTCCACGTCGTGGAGGACCTCTCCAAGCTCCGCCGCACCGAACGCGCCCTCCAAGCGCACCTCGGCCGCGAACCGACCGTCGCCGAGGCGGCCGCCGAGACCGGCTTCCCGGCCGCCAAGGTCACCCGGCTGCGCCGCGTCGGCCGTGACGCGATCAGCCTCGACACCCCGGTCGGCGAGGAGGGCGAGACGGTCGTCGGCGACCTCATCGAGGACACCGAGGTCCTCCAGGCGCCTCACGTCGCCGAATACCGCGCGCTGGCCGAACAGCTGCGCGCGGCGATCGGCACCCTGCCGCCCCGCGAGGCGATGATCCTCACCCTGCGCTACGGCCTCCACGACGGTGAACCGCACACCCGCAAGCAGGTCGCCGAGCGCGTCGGCCTCAGCACCGAGCGGGTGCGCCAGCTCGAACGCCACGCCCTGGCGCAGCTGCGCACCTCCAAGGGACACGAGCCCCTGCTCGCTTGGGCGGACACCCTCTAGGGGGGTCTTGCCGATCTTGCCGGGCTCGCGTCGCCTGGCACGCACTCCCCCAGAGCTTCGCCTGGGGGTGCCCCCAGCCGCGTTGTCGTCGGTCGCCAATGGCCCCCGTAGCCCTTCGGGCACGGGAGGTGCCCCCGCCGCACGGACTCCCTCCTCCGCCTTGCGATCGCACGCTCCCCCTCGGCTTCGCCTGGGGGGGACCCCCAGACGCCGCTCGCTGATACGGCCTGATCGACAAGACACCCCCTAAGAGTTGTCCCGTAAATGATCACCGGCGACCCCCGGTGTGGGCCCGTCCAGCTCGGTAGGGGGCTGCCGCCCCCTCCCTTGTGGCGTGGAGAATCGCTCTGCCCGGGGCATTACCGAGCGGCAAATTACAGGGTCACAATCCGCTTTCGCCGTCAGATCCGGCGGCACGGCGTGTGATCAACACCGAGGGCTCCATGCCAATCTGCTGGCGCACGTAGTGGTTTGGAGTCGGAGGTACATCGCCCGTGGCGGCGAACGACAACCCCACCGTCAGGAGACGACGGCTGGGAGCGGAGCTGCGCCGGCTCCGCAAGGCCAGCGGTCTGACCGGTACGCAGGCGGCGGAGCGGCTGCTGGTTTCCCAGGCCAAGGTCAGTCACATGGAGACCGGCCGCCGTGCCGTCAGCCCCCGTGACGTGCGTGACCTGTGCCGTCTCTACGGCGTCATGGACCAGCATGTCGTGGACTCCCTGATGGAGCTGGCCAGGGAGTCGAGCCGGCAGGGCTGGTGGTACGCCTACGGCGACATCCCCCACAGCGTGTACGTCGGCCTGGAGACGGAAGCCGCCTCCATCCATGCCTACGAGTCCATGGTGATCCCCGGCCTGCTGCAGACCCCCGCCTACGCGGCCGCGGTCATCGAGGAAGCGATCCCCCACCTCACTGTCGAGCAGGCCGCCGCGCGCCTGAAGGTGCGGCTTCGCCGACAGCACCGGATCTACGACCCCGCCCGCCGCCTGCGTCTGTGGGTCGTCCTGGACGAGTCGGCCCTGCGGCGCGTCGTCGGCAGCCGGGAGATCATGCGCGAGCAACTGGAGCACCTGCACGCACTGAGCACCGAGCCGCACATCACCGTCCAGGTCCTCCCCCACACCGCGGGCGCCCACCCGGGCCTGACAGGACAGTTCTCCCTCCTGCGGTTCCCCGACAGCCGCCAAGAAGTCGTGTACCTGGAGAGATTCACCAGCGACCTCTATCTGGAGAAGCCGTCCGATGTTCAGCAATACAACGTGATGTACGCCCACTTGCAGGCCCAGGCCCTCAGCCCGGACCACACCCGGCACCTCGTCATGGACATCATCAAGGTGCACACATCATGAGCACCTGGGGTTACGAGTCGAACTGCGGTGAACCAGCCTTGGCCAGAGGACAGCCGAAGCCGAGTGCAGCTCGTGGAAGCCTCCGTGGCCGAATCCCGACCAACCTCATTACGCGCCCTTGCCGCATGAGCCAACCCGACACGACCCAGGGCCTGACCTGCCCGGACACAGCCTTCTGCGTCACGCTTTAGGGCACGTAACGGTACCAGGGGGTCCAGGTGGAGCCCTCCTGCTGCGCGTAGATCTGCGTGCCTCCGGCGGTGGCGGCATAGACCCGGTGGTATCCGGACGCCCGGATCTGCGTGCCGACCATGGTCCAGGCGACTCCGTTGCTCACCCGGACGGGTCCGTTGCTGCTGCCCGAAATACGGTAGACGTAGTTGTTCGGCGGGCTGATGAAGAAGACTTCGTCCCTGACGCCGTCACCCGTCCAGTCCGCGTTCAGATATGCGCCAGTTCGGCAGACGACGGGGACCACATGTCCCCATGCCGTGATCTGGCAGGCTCCTGGCGATTCTGGAGAAGCCGGGGTGTGCGCCGCCGCCTGGGATGTGGTCGTGGTCATGAGGACGACGCCGAGGATGCCGCACATCATCAGTGCCGGTTTTCGCATACGCATTCCTAGCTCCCGTGGTTGCCCGCTGCGGAATGCCGATCACGCGCCCCAGAACGGGTTGATGACCCACCTGGTGAACCAGCTCTCCGTCGGAGCCCCGGAGTTGTAGAACTTCACTCGTGCATATGCCAGGGTTTCGCCGTTCTGGAAGTAGGTGAGGAAGACGTTCCGCCATTCGTAGCAGGCCTTGTCGCCGATCGGCACCCGGAACACCGACGGGGCGGTCCGGATCTGCCCGTTGACGTACCCCTGGAGCACAGCCGTCGCCTGGTTCTTGTCCGCCGGCGTCGCGTCGCACAGTTGCAAGGTGATGTCCTCGAGGCGGTTGACGTTCACCCATTGACCGCTCCAGTCCACCGAGATTTGGTGCCCGTCTCCGGACGGAAACTGCGTGGCCGCCGAGGCGGAGCCCGAGAGAACCATGGTCAACGCGCATGCGATGCCGGTCATCACGGCGACGCCTTTGATCGTGAACTTGTTCATCTTCAAGACACCGAACTCCTCTGCGCAGTTGATGGTTCGGGACCAGTGGCTGAGCACCCCGCAGGCTAGCAGTCCCACATTCTCCTGGGCAGGGGAAAGCGGCCCGGTCACCGCCCTCGCAACCGTCCCGTACGCGAACGGGACGCTATCCGGCCAGAACGAATTCAAAGTCGGGTCACCTTGCTCATGCGGACGGGCTCGATGATCGGGTACCGGAAGGGAAAGGAGGTCTGGATGCCGCAAGCGACACAGGCTCGTCGTGCCGGCCAACGACCCAGCCTCATCACCCCGGCTCAGAAGGCACTTTGGCGTCCCGTCGACAAGACACCCTCTAGGGGGTGTCCGGAAAGTCATGGGAGCCAGAGTCGGAGGCAGGCGAGGGTGACCATGGCTTGGTAGTGGACGGCTCGTTTGTCGTAGCGGGTGGCCAGGGCCCGGTTCTGTTTGAGCCGACTGAAGCAGCGCTCGATGACGTTGCGCCGGCGGTAGGCGGCCCGGTCGAGCTGGCAGAGGGTCTCGCCTCGCCGGATGCGGCCGTTGATCTGGTCGCTCCGTTCCGGGATCGTGCAGGCGATCCCACGCCTGCGGAGATAGGCGCGGATCTTGCGGGCCGAGTAGCCCTTGTCCGCGACGACGCGGTCGGGCCG